>NZ_JAIVFS010000068.1:0-1437 GCF_020829645.1 Nostoc mirabile CHAB5784
GTAACTCCACCACGTAAAGAAGCATCTGTTGCTGTTTAATACCTTAGATTATTCATACTTTTGCTAAGTCTCTGATTAACTCAGCCCTGCTGGGTCATTTTGTATAGCTTAGTCTAAACTCCAGTAGTGATACTTTGCTCCCGAAGATTCCCCCAACCCACGCCAGTTGCTTCTTTTGTCGGAGACGCTACGCGAACAACGGGGGTAAAATACGCAACGGACTGGCTTCCCTTAAAAAGGCTTGCTCTAATTCCCTCCAATTTATCGGAGGGTTAGGGAGGATCAAGCCTTAGCCCAAGCGTACTGACTTATAAATACTTGTAAAAGGTAATAAATAATTCCAATAAATTATCAGTATATTCCCTATTTTGTACCCTCACAACTTGCTTGTTTATGTTAGGTGTAATATCAAGTCTGTTTAGTAGATTTCCTCCCAGGTTTTTCTCTATACCCTCCCCAGCCAGGCTTGAAAGGCAAATTATTCATTATTGCCTTCACATTATGCATAATTTTGTTACTGAATCATGTTATGTAATATGCACTATAGCAATCCGATTTGATTGATGAAATTACTTGCGTAGGGAGGGAACAAGGAACAGGGAACAGGAAATAAAAGCATTTTTTCTCTCGACACAGAGATAAAAGAGCATTAACTATGTTTAATCTAAATTTCATCAGAAATTTATAATCTTACTTCTTGTAATATGTAAGTATTACATCAAGCGAATACATTGATCTGTGAAACTACAAAGGTATATATTATGTCCATAATTGTTGGCACTCCTAACAATAATTTTTTGTCGGGCACTACTAGTGACGATCAGATTTCTGGTTTTGGAAACGATGACAATATCTTTGCTGGTCTTGGAAATGACGTAATCGATGGTGAAGAGGGCAATAACCTGATTGACGCTAACAATGATTTTTTGTCGGGCACTACTAGTGACGATCAGATTTCTGGTTTTGGAAACGATGACAATATCTTTGCTGGTCTTGGAAATGACGTAATCGATGGTGAAGAGGGCAATGTGATTGAGGGTGGACTGGGCGATGATATATTAACAGGTGGTGCAGGCGATGACATATTCAAGGGCAGTCAGGGTGACGACAGCATCGATGGCGGAGATGGTATTGATACCGCCGACTACAGCGAACTAGGTATAGGCATCACTCTCTCAGGTGTAGGGACAATTACCAAAGCTAATGGATTTGGAACAGACCAAATCTTCCAAATAGAAACAGTTATTGCTGATGCCAGTGTTGCCAACAATACCATAGATGCCTCCGAATCTTTGGCTGGCGTATCTATCACCGCTGACCTAGAAGCCGAAAGTATCTCTGCCAATAACGTTCCCGAACTTGAGACATTGACATTTAATGTACTCAACTTTGTGAATGTCATCGGCACCAATGAAAGTGACATCATTGCTGGCGACG
>NZ_JAIVFS010000068.1:1535-45360 GCF_020829645.1 Nostoc mirabile CHAB5784
AGGGACAATTACCAAAGCTGATGGATTTGGAACAGACCAAATCTTCCAAATAGAAACAGTTATTGCTGATGCCAGTGTTGCTAACAATACCATAGATGCCTCCGAATCTTTGGCTGGCGTATCTATCACCGCTGACCTAGAAGCCGAAAGTATCTCTGCCAATAACGTTCCCGAACTTGAGACATTGACATTTAATGTACTCAACTTTGTGAATGTCATCGGCACCAATGAAAGTGACATCATTGCTGGCGACGACCAAAATAACCAATTATTCGGTAATGATGGCGATGACTCCATCATTGGTGGACAAGATAACGATATTCTTACAGGTGGCTTTGGTGCAGATAAGTTTATTTTCAACAGTGTTAACGAGGGTCTTGACATCATCAAAGATTACAACTTTGCTGAGAGCGACGTAATCCAAGTTTCTAAAGTAGGGTTTGGTACTACTAACTTTAGCGACTTTTTCTACGACGCCTCTAGCGGTAACTTGTCTTTCTTAGGAAATGAATTCGCCTTCCTTGAAAATCTCTCATCGAATGTGAATATTCAGTTGGTGTAAAATTACTACGAGTCACAACTCCATGACAAGTTAAAGCTTTTTGCAGTTTGTTCCTGGTGTAAAAGTTTTGTTGCAAAAAAACAGGTGGGGCTGATAAAAGTATAAATTATATCAGCTCTTACCAGTTAGCCCTCAAAAAGTTTTTGCAACATAACCATTGAACACAACAATTGCTTTAACTCTCTCGATCAGAGCAACGCACTGCCTAATCCTGGGTATTGAATTATTCTATTTTGATGATATTATTCTACAAAATTAAGGAGTAAACCTTGTGGCATTTACGATCAATCAGTTATTGAAGTTATCTGTTAAGTATTTACCAGCAATTACAGCCATAATAACGGTTCTTTCATTACCAGTTCAAGCAGCTACGTTTTTAGTAAATGAACGCGCTCTTTTAGGAGGTAATGATGAAGTTGATTGGGGAAGTTTAGGTAAAGTATTCAATCCCTCTGCGCCTGACTTTTCTGTTTTTTTACCTAACTCTTTTTTCGCAACATCCCAAGGTGGTTTAGGCTTAGATGTAAATATAACTCCAACTAATAATCCTCAGATTACTCCACCGTTTATCTTTCAAACGTTACCTCCACCTGGCATTCGGACTAACTTCGCCCAAGGAGACTTTATTCTCTTCGGAGGTATAAACCCAACAGGATTTCAACCTCTTCCTCCTGGTTCTCCTGATCCTCGTACTCAGGGTAACGGAGGCCCTTTGAGCATTAGTTTTGCCCAGCCTGTTTATGGCGCTGGTACTCAGATAGCTGTAGATATTAGTAATTTAGAAGTTGAAACTTTTATCAACGCTTTTGATAGTAGCAATAACTTGTTGGGTAGTTTCTCAGTTCTCAGTACTTCGTCGCTAGCATTAGATAACTCAGCAGTATTCTTGGGGGTTCGTAGTGACACTCCAAACATCTCACGACTCGTTTTTAGCAGTTCTAATCCAGAATACGGCTTGGCTATTAATAAGGTAAGTATTGTTGCAGCTCCTGAACCAACTTTTACCCTAGCGATATTAGCTTTTGGTATTTCAGGTGCTGTTTTAAAACTACGCCAACGCTCTTCGCCAAATAATTGCTAATTCGTAATACTCACCTCCAGCGAGAAGCAAGCTAGCTAATTCGTAATTGAAGAGGGTACAGCAGCCCATACATACCAAAATCTCTGAATTGGGTGGTCTGGAAAACGCTCTCTACGACGCTCTGGCTAGCAAGATTGTCGTAGGGGTACGCAAACTTGCTTTTTCGTTAGGCAGGGAGTAGGGAGTAGGGAGTAGGAAATCAGACTTTTCAAGTTGAGGGCGAGTTTTTTTAAGCAATCAAATAAAAATCCTATATCAAATAATTTATTTTCCGGAAATCGCCTAACAGTGATTGTAGTTAACAATTACTTAGCTTGTTTTTCGCCAGAGGCGAGTATTATCACTGACGAATTATTTCGACACCCCCACAGCGAGTGTCGAAATAATTCGTCATTGAATAAATTTGAGGTTTCGGGCATACTCAAACTTCTGTCAAACCTAAGCTCAACATAATTTTTATCTTTAACAATATTAAAGACAATGTCATACAAAGAATTAGAACACATTATAGACACTAAGATACAAAAAGCTATACGGAAACACGAAGTCATAGTTGCTTCTATTAGTAGTATTATTGGCTTGATTTTTATAGTGGGTTTGTTCCATGCTATTTTGCTCAACCACACTCAAATTCAATCATATTGCTTAAGATGATTACTGGTTGCGTTTAATGGGTCTTGATTATCGAGCATTCCCTAATGTCCATAAAATTAATCCAAGTTATACCAATTCTCTAAGAAGCTGCATAAAATCAGGCTTGGTTAGACTTGAGGCTTAAGCTCCTGGTAATCGATATTACATATATTTTGATAAAAGTGAATTGCACTATGGAGAGTAAAAATAATAGTAGGGCTATGTTCGTCTTATTTTTGACTGTATTTATAGACTTGCTCGGCTTCGGAATTATCCTGCCGATACTGCCTTTGTATGCTGAACAATTCGGCGCAAACCCTAATGAAGCGACACTACTTGTAGCTATTTATTCTTTAATGCAGTTCTTATTTGCACCATTATGGGGCAAGTTTAGCGATCGCTACGGTCGTCGTCCAATTTTATTGCTTACTTTATTAGGTTCTGTAATTGCATACGCAGGGTTAGGCTTTGCCAACTCATTATGGATTTTGTTTATTGCTCGTAGTCTTGCTGGGATTATGGCAGGGAATATTAGTACTGCTCAGGCGTACATAGCAGATATTACCACGCCAGCTAATCGAGCTCGTGGCATGGGCATAATCGGAGCAGCTTTTGGTCTTGGCTTCATTCTCGGCCCAGCTATTGGCGGTCTTCTGATCGGGTCTGATCCGAACAATGCTAACTTTCATCTACCGTCATTGTTCGCAGCCGGATTATCTTTATTAGCATTGCTTTGTGCTTTAATGTTACTTCCAGAATCTCTAAATTCTGAGACTAAAGCTAAAATTCAAGTTCATCGCCACCGTCAGCGACGGCTGAACTTGCTACAGCTGTCACAACGTCCACAGTTTTGCTTGCTTGTTGGCATCTACTTTTTTGTTACCTTTGCTGTTGCGGCTATGGACTCTACGTTGGCTTTATGGTCAAAGCAACAATTAAACTGGGGCCCTCAACAAACTAGTTATCTTTTTGCCTTCATGGGGATTGTCAGCACAATCATTCAAGGAGGACTCATCGGATTCCTCAAGAAATATTTCGGTGAAATAAAGTTACTTATTTTGGGGATATTAGGGTTAGGTTTAGGATTACTGCTAATTGGATTGTCACAAAGCTTAATTTTATTGTTGGTTGCCACCACGCTTGTAGCATGGGGAATTAGTGTTAGCCAACCAATATTGAACAGCCTGATTTCCCAAATGACAACCCCAGAAGAACAAGGACAAATATTAGGTATTGCGAGTTCTTGCTCTGCGTTGGCACGCATCGGTGGGCCAACGTGGGCAGGGGTTAGTTTTATGAAATTTGGGAGTTATGCTCCTTTTTTGAGTGGCTCTTTAGTAATGCTAATAGCTTTGACTCTAAGTTTGCGAGTAACTACAAGCGCATCTGAACAAAAGACAGAACGTATCGCCTGACAATCTAAGTCTTCGAGGATCTTTTAAAAGTGATGGCTGATGTATCCAAAACTTTAGATCCTCCGATAAATTGGAGGACTTTGAGAAGGTTATTCCCCCCTTTTTATTACGAATTACGAATTACGAATTACGAATTACGAATTACGAATTACGAATTAATATGACAGGTCGCCGAGTATTGTTTTTAGGCATCTTTGTAAGCATCCTCCTCACCTATGCAATTTGGGTAGGTGGGAGCATTCCTGCAAGCATCATTAAACTTCCTGACCAAGGATTAAACTGGTATTACTGGAAGCTTCCCCAACCAACCTTTTGGAGTCGAGCGACGGCTTGGGGTATGTACCTTGGGCATCAGTTTAGCATTTGGGGGTGTATCTGGTGGGCGCAGCGATCGCAGTTGAAATACAAATCAGCGTTGCACCCGATTAATTACCTCATGCTTGCTATTAATGGTGCATTCATCGCTTTACACTTCCTCCAGACCTATATTTGGTACGATGCTCTAGCTCAAGATACCTCAATTTGGGCTTCTCAAGGTGCGGTTGTCCTCCTACTGGTCTTCGTACTAATTTTGGAAACGCCTCGACGCGGTTTGTTTTTTGGCAATTCTGTTCCATTCCATCAACAGTTTTTGCAAATTATCAAGCTGTACCACGGCTACTTTTTCTCCTTTGCCGCTATCTACACCTTTTGGTATCATCCAATGGAAGCGACTTTGGGGCACTTGATTGGTTTTCTCTATATGTTCTTGCTTCTCCTTCAATCGTCATTGATCTTTAACCGCACCCATGTAAATCGCTGGTGGACATTTACTTTAGAGATTTCAGTGTTATTACATAGTGTTATTGTATCGGTCATGCTAGGACAAAGCAAGTGGCCAACATTTCTCTTTGGTTTTCTTGGCATTTTAGTACTTACTCAACTCCACGGTCTACCTGTGAATATCTTGACTAAACGTACTATCTACGGAGCCTTTTTAGTAAGTGTAATGGCCGTTTATGGACTGACTGAACGCGGTTTGGGCAAAATTTACGAGGTAACCTATATTCCTCTGATTGAGTTTGGCCTAGTTGGCGTAATTTACTTAATCTTCCTGCTCATCTTATGGACAATTTCTCGTTTACCTGTCAAGAGGTAATATCAAGTCCGGGTAATTAATTATGATTCCCACAGTTATTGCATCCCTCCCCGCCTGCGGCTATCCATTACCCACATCTTTCTTAACATGGCTGTAAAGCTTGGCAGGTAGCCAATGCCATATTTATGCGACGAGCAGTTTCCAGTTGTAATTTTTCAATTCCACAACCACTTTTTAAGGCATAGGGATAGCGCTCTATCAACCAACGATATGTGTACCATACGTACAAGGCGCTTGTTTCTCCTCGCATCGCCTAAATCGGCTTGTTTTAAGTAGTAGGACAAAAATATTTACAGTCATTGCGAGCGAACGCAAGTGCGTCTCTAAGAGTTGCGAACGCGAGTGCGTCTCGTTGGCGCTGGCCTAAGAAGAGAAGCAATCGCTTGGGCATCGCTTGGGCTGGGATTGCTTCATTCCGCTTCCCTTCATTCGCAATGACATTGTGTAATTAATTCTGTCTGACTACTTAATTCTGCCTCTGCCCACTTTTGCATGTCCACCATTACTTACAACTATACTTTTCCCTCAAAACTATACCTATCAACCGTTTCAGTCTTATTTTAAGTATTTTGTATATTTGTTAAGAAAGATCCGAGTAATGAATAGCGAAGAGCGGGGTGGGGTTCTTTTATTATGGGTAATTTGGCGGACATGATATTAGTGGTCTTTTCATTCAGCTAATTAGATAGACACCACATCATCCGTCGAATTCATGTTAAATCAGGTTGCAGTCAGCGCCTGAAATAGATATGCGTAATACACATTATGGTTATTTCCTACATTGCGTAAATTCTAAATGTAATATACATTTGAGCAAAAACTTGGGTATTATTACTGAAGATTACTCAGTGTTTTCACTATATTATCTTCAATTACAGAGCCAAATAGATGGATAGTTAAGAAAACATAAAGGTATGGATTAATACGTATAACTTAGATTAAAACATCCATTAAATCAATCAAAATTTAAGAGATACAGAGATATGTCAAATAAAGTTGCTAAAGACTTGGCAGATTTTTTGGTGCAAATAGAACAGCGATCGCAGTTTCATGCAGGCTATCCATATAATTTAAGTTGTGATTACAGTGCGATCGCAAAATTTTTCAATCATCTGTTAAATAATGCTGGAGATCCTTATGTAGAGCCAGATTTTGGTCTTCATTCTCGTAAGTTTGAGCAAGAAGTCTTATCTTTTTTTGCTCACCTCTATAAAATTCCAGAAGATCAGTTTTGGGGTTATGTTACTGCTGGCGGAACTGAAGGTAATTTATATGGAATGTTCTTAGCAAGAGAAATCTACCCTAATGGCATTCTTTACTCTTCACAAGACTCTCATTATTCAATTCCCAAAGCAGCCAAATTATTCCGCATCCAACATAATGTTGTTAATTCGCAAATTAATGGAGAAATAAATTATGAACATTTTGAACAACTAATTAGCGAAAATCGTAGTTATCCAGCCATCATAAATTTAAATATTGGCACTACTGTCAAAGGTGCAATTGATAACTTAGACAAAGTTCTAGAAATTTTAGAGCGCAATCAGATTAAAGATTACTACATTCATTGTGATGCTGCACTTTCAGGATTAATATTACCGTTTTTAGATGGCGCTCCGCAAGTTAACTTTCAAAAACCCATAGATAGTATAGCTATTTCTGCTAAATTCATTGGTTCTCCGTTACCTTGTGGTGTAGTTTTAACTAAGAAAAAATGGGTAAAAGAAGTTGAAACAGAAATTGAATATATTGGTTCATCAGATACAACAATCCTAGGATCTAGAAACGGTCATACTCCTTTGATTCTCTGGTATGCACTGCAAACAAGAGGTTATGATGGATTAGCTAGAGAAGCAAATACCTGTATTGATAACGCCCAATATCTTTTCCAACAACTTCAAATCAGAGAATATCCATGCATGTTAAATAATTTTTCCAATACAGTAGTGTTTCAAAAACCTTCTCAAAGGTTAATTAAAAAGTGGCAGTTAGCAGTTCTTGAAGATTGGGCACACATTATAGTCATGCAGAATATTAATCGGAAGAAAATCGATATTTTTATTAATGAACTTTTGCAACAAGAAGGGTTACTTGATAACGCCGAGGATTTCCAGCTACAGCCAGCACTACACTAATGTAGACTATCAAGTGATAAGCTGTTACGCATTTAACTTGTACATTTACCTGATGACTGTTGACCGTTGACTGATGACCGATAACCGTTAACCGTCAACCGTCAACCGTCAACGATTATAAAGAATATTTATATATTTATATACAGCGTCTCCAATAGTTGGGGCTGACTCCTGTTTTATCTCTTTAAAAAGTTTTTATAACACAAGTTAGCAGCAAGTAGTGTTTCTACTTCTGCACCTTCCATAGCTGGTAAGAAAAAATACCCTTGTCCATAATCACATTGTAAAGCCTTCAGTTGTGCTAATTGCTCTACAGTTTCTATCCCTTCTGCTGTTACAGACATATTTAAATTATGAGCTAATGTTACAATAGCTCGAACAATTTCTAAATTTTCTCCTCGACTACCTATATTGTTGACGAAAGAACGGTCAATCTTAAGGGTTTTGATTGGTAGGCGGTGCAGATAATTCAAGGATGAATAGCCAGTACCAAAATCATCCATGTGCATCTCGACATTCAGCGCTGCTAACTGGGAAAGTACGGTAATAGCTAATTCAAAATTATCCATCAAGAAGGTTTCAGTAATCTCCAATTTCAAACTGCATGGCTTCAGCCCAGTTTCTTGCAAAATATGTTTAACTTGTTTAAACACATCAGGTTGAGTGATTTGTTTCCCAGAAAAATTAACGCTAATTGTCAGAGGTAATGAGCTAGGAAATTGTTTATGCCATTTGTGCATTTGGTGACAGGCTTCATAAAGCACCCATTGCCCGATACTAACAATCATTCCAGTTTCTTCCGCCAGGGGAATAAAATCTTGAGGAGAAATGAGTCCTCGTTCTGGATGATGCCAACGTATTAGTGCCTCAAATCCAATAAGTTTGCCAGTTGTCAGTGAAATAATGGGCTGGTAATCAAGGCGAAATTCTTCTTGTTTGAGCAGTGCATTTCGCAGAGCAGTTTCTAACTCCAAGAGTAAAGATGCACCCTCGTGCATTTTTCGGTCAAAGACCTCATAGCGTGCCTTACCAAGTGATTTGGCGCAGTACATTGCCACATCGGCATCGCGTAGAATCTGCCCTGCTTGCTCATAATCTGCTTTACTTAAAGCGATGCCAATACTAGCATTAGTAAACACCCTATGCTCATTTAATTGAAATGGTAAAGCTAGCACTTTTTTAATTCGCTCGGCTACCTGTATGGCGGTGCTAATATCCTCAATTTCCTCAATTAAGATTGTGAACTCGTCTCCGCCAAAACGGGCAACTATGTCTCCAACTCGCAGAACTGATTTTAGCCGATGAGAAATTTCAATTAAAAGTTGATTTCCCAGTAAATGTCCAAGGCTGTCATTAACAACTTTAAAGCGGTCTAAGTCTAAGAAAAGTACGG
This sequence comes from Nostoc mirabile CHAB5784, assembly GCF_020829645.1. Taxonomy (GTDB): domain Bacteria; phylum Cyanobacteriota; class Cyanobacteriia; order Cyanobacteriales; family Nostocaceae; genus Nostoc; species Nostoc mirabile. The sequence continues at coordinate 9,893 of NZ_JAIVFS010000068.1, forward strand.
CAAATAAATATTTATTTTGCTCTTTAGTACGTTCTATTGCCCCCTGCACTCGCTCCAAAAATAATCGTTGATTAGGTAATCCGGTTAGCCCGTCATGAAGACTATTGTGCAGTAATTGCTCTTGTGCTTGTTGACGCTTGATAATGTCTTGCTCAAGTTGTTGATTCACTCTAATAAGTTCAATGGTGCGTTCTAGAACCATCTGCTCAAGCTGATGACGATACTGAACTAATTCTTTTTCTACTAACTTACGCTTAGTGATGTCACGGATAATAACAATATACTCTCGTAGCTGGGAATTAAATGGCTGTGAAATAGTAGATTCAACAATTCGTACACCTTGGTTTATTTTTAAGGTTTGCTCACTTCTAATAGACCATTGCTCCGGTTTGCCGCGATAGCTGATTAAGAGTTGATTCAACTTTTTCCCAAGTAACTGCTGAACATTTGTTTGAAATAATTCTTCAGCAGCGGTATTTGTCTGGCAAATTTTCCCGTTTTCATCTAAGACTAAAACAGTATCGGGGACAGTATCGAGAGTAGTAATAAATAGGCTTTTTGCTTGTTTGCGTGCGTTATCAATAGCAACGATTTGTGGTAGAGTTGTCCAACAAGCGATCGCAACCCCTGCAAAAGAAAGTGTCACTAACAGAATAGCTAGCAATGAGTTATGAATATTCTGATAATTTGTGTCTAATAAATCGCGGATAACCCAACTACTTGTGGCAGTAATACAAATTAATGATACTAGGACAATCACCTGTAGTACCACAAAATCTTGGTTGTTTTTACCAGACCTAACGTCGTAATTCTGTGTCCACCATTTTAGGTGTAATGGTGAGAATTTTAAGCGACGTAGGGCTACATCTCCTATCATCAGAAGAATGGGTAATAATAAACCCACTAAAAAATCTATCCAATTCCAAGCTAAACCTCCTACTATTAGAACTACCGCTTCTACACAGAAAAAACCAAGTGACCACCAAGGCCATAACACCTGTGGTTTGCCCCGACACAGCCATAATCCCAGATGTAGACCCATAATCGACACAAGATAACAAGTGCCTGCTACCGTGACAAGTTGAGGTACATTTCCCAAATTCAGACAAAGCAGACTGAGTAGAAAGGTAACTAAGATAGCGGGCCCAAGGACACCTTGGGGGGAAACTGATGCAAATAGAGGAGAAAGCTCACCGTCTAAAGCAAGTTGGTATAATATCCGAGGAGAGTTAGAAACTGCCGTAGCAGCACTTAAAAGGCAGGATATAGTAATGAGAAGTGTGACTATAAAAGAGGCAGATTCACCCCAAAAAGGCTTAGAAGCCTCCACCAGATTTAAAAACACATCGTCATCTATTGTTGGATTTGGAGCCGAACACATTAATACCCAAGAACCACCTAAAAACACCGCAGGTATTAGCCAAGCAGCTACGGTTAAGAACCTCAAAGTTTTATGTGGGTGGCGGCTATCAGCAACAAAAGAAGAAGTGGTTTCACAAGCATAAATTGAATAGCTAGCCAGAAAAAACCACTTTGCCCATTCTCCAAAGCTCAGGCTATCTGTGCTAGTTAGGATAAGTTTAAAACTAGTGGTTGAGAAGGCTGACCATACTACGCCTTGAATACAAAACAAAAGTAGTAATAAAATGGCTGGGAATACAAAAAATAAATGCAAGAGCGCTAAAGCACGGGTGCCACTAAAAGCCAAAATAAAAGGAATTGCTGTAAAAAGAACTTTTAAAAAAGTTTCTGGACAAGAAATACCTAATGCTTCAAAATTGACTTTAATTAGGTTTGTAAGAATAATCGCATACAGTGCTGGTGCTGCTGCCCAGCTAAAAAAGTATCCTAAAGCTACGTAACGGCCCAAGCCAGGAAAGTTCTTTAGTAGCCTTGTGGTATAGCTTGGTGTTCCTCCGGCGACATCTGGCCAATGTCTACCTAGACTTTGTACCTGCAAGTTGAGTAGAAAGGAGATGATTGTGCCAAATAACCAAACTAAGATAGCTTTAGACCCTAACGCTGCATGAATAATGGGAGCAGTACCAATCCATCCCACGTGACCCGTTAAGCCAAAGCCCCAGGTTTCGAGATAACTCAGAGTCTGTGGTAGGCGCATTACCAAGCGTTGATTTTTCTCTGCCTGTACAAAATTTTTAGTAAGCATTGTTTCTTAGCGAGATTTACTGGCCTTTTCACTCAATAGCCGAATATTGCTGTACTTAGCTTCAGTATAAACGCTGAACTTATCGGAAAAATCACTTAATTATTACCACCTTTTATCGAGGAAGGCAGGAGGGAGAGGGCAGTTCTTGATGGGGTGATTTCCCCCAAGCTTTTAGCCCCCTTCGCCCTGCCTCTTCGTTGAACTCAACACTTCTGGAGTTATAGCTATAGCTTTTGCAACAACTCCTGAGTTAACTGAAAGAACGCTTTTGAACCAGCTGATTGGGGAGCATTTAAAACAGCTGGCATAAAACTATCAACAGCCTTAGCAACGTTGACATCAACTGGTATTTGTACTTTACAAATTTTTTCTACACCGAAATCTTCAACAACGCGGTGCATCACTTGTTTATAGTATCTGCCAGTAAGAAGATTAGCGCTGGACATGCTAAATACAATTCCCAGCATTTTTATATCTATTTTGGTTTCATGCCCGTGACTGTCTTTTAATTGTGCAATACGTCTTTCAAGCAGTTGAATACCTACTACAGATAAGGGTTCGGGTTTAGCAGGAAGTATGTAAAAATCACTGGCAGCTAAAGCGCTACGAGTCAATAAATTATATCCAGGCGCACAATCCAAGAGGATAAAATCATATTCTTGACGTACAGGTTTTAAAATCTTATTGATCAAGACTCTTTCAAAGCGATTCCAAATTGTTTCAAAGTCCTGTTCACCCAAAGCAGTTGCTTGCTGATGCAACATCTCTGACACAACAAATTCATCATATAAGTCGATATCTCCTGGCAATAAATCCAGTCCGGGAAGATTACAAACCTGGGATTGAATGATATCTTGAAGTGTCAATTTTGCTTCTGGTTCGGGATTGATAACTTGGTCTATCAGATACCTAAATGTCTTACTTTGTTTACGACGCTTGGCAAAATCTAAAGGCGACATCAAACTGAGTGTGGCGCTAATTTGGCTGTCTAAATCAAGAACAAGCACTCGCTTGCCATGATTTTTAGCTAAACAGGTAGCTAAGTTTACGGTGAGGGTGGTTTGTTACCCTAAGCCAATTTGTCACCAAATTGACTCGGCTTCAAAACCGTGCTTGAGACTTTCGCCTCACACGGCTCCTCAACAATGCGGCTCTTGTTACGAGTACCTCTTTCATGGTTATGCACCATGTTTTTGGTCATGGCAGTGTCCGTGGAGTGCTTGTAAATTGGAAGTACGTTTATTATTCCGATTCAAGTCGAAGTGGTCAACTTCGATTAAATCTTCTAATCGGAAATGTAGACCACAGTAAACACATTTACCCTTTTGGGTTTTCAAGAGTTTACCTACTATAGGTCTTGTACCAGGATAGGTAAATATCCTGGTACACCAGTAAATCCAATCTCCATCAAATGGGCTGCGAATATCTTTGACATTAACGTGAATTTCAATAGGTGTGAGTCGATGTTGAGATAAAGATGTCTCCTCATCCGAGAAATCCCATTTATTTTTCTCGTCTACGTGCCAATATTTATTAACAATCCAATTCATTGGCTTCATAGGATGCCTACGTTTAACCCATCTCATTAGCTTTTCCCATAGCCAATGGTCAATATCTCCAAAGATTTCCTTGGAGTTAACTGAACAATAGTAATTTGCCCAACCTTGAATAACCGGGTTAAGTTCCCGAATTAATCTGGATTGAGGGGCAGTTTTTAGCCCATCTACTGTTTGGCTTAGTTTGGTTTTATGCCGGAGTATAGCTTCTTTTGTAGGTGTAATGATGGTCTTAAACTGTTTGTCCCAACTCCACGTTTGTTCATAACGGCTACCTCCTTTCATGGTTCTTCTATTTCGTTTGCCCAGTGGATACTGTCGAATAGAAAAGCCAAGGAAGTCAAAGCCAGGTTCATGTTCTTCATGAGGCATGAATGTATGAACAATTTTGGTTTTTGTGGGACTAAGTTCTAAACCCATTTTGCTCAACCATTCTGCTGCTAGAGCTTGAGCATTTTTGACCACATCTAGGTTGCGGTGCATGATAATGAAGTCATCAGCATATCTAACAATTTGGAGGTTCCAGGCAGTATTTGTACCGTTAACCATCTTTTGTTTTGGTACTGATTTAACTAGGTGTTCCTCAAGTCCGTGTAATGCTATATTCGCCAAAAGCGGCGAAATCACACCACCTTGGGGCGTACCTTCTTTTGTGGGGAATAATTTTCCCCCCTCCATAACACCTGCTTTGAGCCAAGCTTTAATTGCCCTTCTCATCACGGGAAAGGTGCCAAGCTTAGAGAGCAGCATTTTGTGATTGATTTTGTCAAAACATTTTTTGATATCAGCATCCAGGACGTATTTATCCTTTCTACAAATACCGAGAAAAATGTACTTGATTGCGTCATGGGCTGACCTTCCAGGTCTAAAGCCGTATGAATGGGCTTCAAATTTAGCTTCCCATTCTGGCTCAAGAGCAAGCTTTACGAGAGCTTGTGCTGCTCTGTCTCGCATGATAGGTATTCCCAAAGGTCGCTTTTCCTGTTTTCCTGGTTTGGGAATCCAAACCCTTCTTATCGGAGTTGCTTTATTTGGGATAGCCAGGTCTTTGGCTAGGGCTAACCTTTGTTTGGGGGTGAGTGATTTTACCCCGTCAATTCCGGCTGTACGTTTGCCGCGATTATCCTGAGTTACCTTTCTGGCACAGAGCAGTTTTGCTGCCCTGGATTTGATTAGAAGCCTTTGAAGTTTACGCACTCCTTTGACATCACCACGAGCTGAGGCTTGATAAATTCTTTTTTGGAGCTTGAAGACTTGTACCTCTAGCTTACGCCAAGGTATGTCCTTCCATTCATACATCGTCACAGACGTGTTCATGACTTTTTGACTCCTACTGGGTCTTTTATCTTCCGCATTATCGTGCTTCTGTCGGCGTATCCCTGGTATTACCCAGGGCATTAGCTTTTGAAGCAATCCCACCCAACGTGTCCATGCGCCTGACTGGCTGCTCAGTTATCGACTATACCTGAGAGGTACACGTGGGTTACTTCGTTCCTAGCGTTCGTTTGACGGTGGGTTTAGGTTCCTACTATCCTCCGGGCTGTTTGTGGGTGATAAACCCACTCTGGAGTGATTGCAAGAAACAGGAAACTTTCTTGCACCTTCAGCCGTGTCATTTTGACTCAAGCTCGTAAAATCGGGTGAGCTTGTTGGCGGTAACGGAGGTTCAGACGTAGATTTGCTTTCGCTAACCATATCCACCCAGTTGGCGGGGATTTCATACCGATTTTCTGATTACCCGCTTTACATCCCGCTTCACTGTGTGGGTTGTCAAGCCACCCAGTGGGGATGTTACTATCCCCTATCACTTAGGGGGTAGGGAATTGAATTTGTCCTTATAAGGTCATTTTCTCGCCCTACATCGACCGCTAAGTTGTCAAGGTTTGTAAGGTTTACTTACACAAACCTTGCCTCTCGTCCCCCTGGGAGAAGGCTCCCAGGTTTAGAGAGAACGAATCGCACTTCCTACGCCACCTTTCATATTTGCAGTAGCAATTACATATCCCATTGGTTGAGTCCTCTGTTGACGCATTCCCATGTAGGTAGCGTACACCTGTCTCGATCTATTAAATCTTCCATTAAATTTAATATTTTCGGAATCTCAACGAAGAGGCAGAGGACAGGGAGCAGGGAGCAGGGGGAAATGACTTTTGACTTCCCCGAACGCAAATTTATCTCCAAGAGTTGGGGCTGACCTGTTCCTCGTGCAATACGGTTCGGTTAAGGCAAGAGACGCGATTTATCGCGTCTTTGCGATTAGCGGCGTGTCATCAAAAAACCTTATCCGAACCGTATTGCTTCCTCGTAGCGTGGGTGGATTTACGCGGTGCTGTATTAGTAAAATTGCTGTCACTTTGGTTGAAAGCTAGATACCATTAGATTCGGCGTGTTTACTGTTCGGGAGTGCCAAAATGTCTAAACAGCTGGGTCAAAAAATCGCACCTACACCTATATCAAATGATATCAATGTGGTGGATTTGATTGATCAATACTTTACCGCTTACAACTCAGCGCGGTTGCGGGAAATCTGCCAACTACTGAGTCGTGATGTGCTAACGGAAGGTGTTACGGTGGGAGTTAGCCTTTCCGGTGCGATGACGCCAGCAGGATTCGGGGTTTCAGCGCTTGCACCCTTAATTCGCAACGGCTTTATTGATTGGATGATTAGCACTGGTGCAAATCTTTACCACGATATGCACTACGGTTTGGGTTTTGAACTTTTTGCTGGTAATCCGTTTTTGGATGATGTGAAACTGCGCCAGGAAGGCACTATTCGCATTTATGATATTATCTTTGGTTACGATGTGCTACTAGAAACTGATGCATTCATCCGCAAGATTCTGCAAGGGGAAGCGTTTCAGAAGCGGATGGGAACTGCTGAGTTTCACTATTTACTGGGTAAGTATGTTCGAGAAGTAGAAAAGCAACTGGGTGTACAGCATTCCTGCTTGCTTGCTACAGCTTATGAGTATGGCGTGCCTATATATACGTCTTCTCCAGGAGATAGTTCAATTGGGATGAACGTGGCGGCTTTGGCTTTGGAAGGTTCGCAGTTGGTATTAGATCCATCAATTGACGTAAATGAAACGGCTGCGATCGCATATAATGCCCGTGAATCTGGAGGTAAAAGTGCGGCTGTAATTCTGGGTGGCGGTAGTCCCAAAAACTTTTTGCTCCAAACCCAACCGCAACTTCACGAAGTATTGGGGCTAGAAGAACGAGGACACGATTACTTTGTGCAGTTTACCGATGCGCGTCCAGATACAGGCGGTTTGTCTGGAGCAACCCCATCGGAAGCTGTCAGTTGGGGTAAGATTGACCCGGAAGAGTTACCTAACACTATTGTTTGTTATACCGATAGCACGATCGCTCTACCACTGGTAACAGCATACGTCTTGAACAAATGCCAGCCTCGTCCCCTGAAGCGTGTGTACGACAGGCGAGAAGCTATTTTGGATAAACTGCAAAAAGACTATCTAGCAGCCAAAACCCAACCATCTGATCAGGTTCCAGCAGCAGTGGCTGACAGTGCCCAAAAGCAAACAGCGACTTATCCTTGTGGGCGGTTGATTCCGAATATGTAGGGAGTGGGGAGTGGGGAGTGGGGAGTAGGGAGTGGGGAAGAAGCAGGGGAGAAAAATTTTCCCCTCTGCAAGAGCAACACCCCGCCCCTCTGCCCCTCATCTCTTGCGTCCAATCAACAAATAAGTGGTCATTTTCCCTTTGCCTTGAACTTCGATTTCGCCCCGCTTTTCAAATAAAAATTCATCACACAAAGACTTATAAGTATCTTCTGTAACTTGGATTTTACCAACAATACCTTGGGATTCCATGCATCTAGCGATGTTTACCGTGTTTCCCCAGAGATCATAAGTAAATTTGTTGAAGTCAATTACTCCTGCGACTACGGAACCGCGATGGATACCGATACGGATGCTGAAGTTTTGGTTATTCTCAGTATTAAATAGAGCGATCGCAGTTTGCATCTGGAGTGCAATTTGAGCGATCGCTTGAGCATGATCCCGGCGGCGTGTGGGCAAACCACCAATTACTATATAAGCATCGCCAATGGTTTTGATTCTTTGTAAACCATGTTGTTTGGTGAGGCGATCAAAAGTTGAGAAAATCGAGTTGAGTAAGTTTACCAGTTGAATTGCACTTATAGAAGCAGCAATTTCGCTAAAGCCGACAATATCTGCAAATAGAACTGTGACATCAGCAACGTCTTCGACAATGTTAGCTTCTTCTTTCAAGGGTTTGGAGATTGCTGCTGGCAAACTATTTAGCAATAAACGTTCGGTTTCTTCCTGCTGATGGCGCAGCGCTTCTTCTGCTGTTAGTCGCTGGGTGACAGTGCGAAAAATGCCGCGAGTCGCAACTGGATAACCTTCGACAAATTTACAGTTAATATTACCTTCTAGAAAGATTGTTTGACCGTCTTTAGTAACAAATGCAGCTTTGACTTGCCCGATCTTTTCTCCTGACAGCACCCGATAAAACCTTTGCAAACAGTCTTGTTTAAACTCTAAATGTATAATATCAAAAATGTTCATATTCACAATTTCAGCTTCGCTATATCCCAAAGCTTCTCGCCATGCACGATTGACATACAAAAAACGACCATAGGCATTGACGCATAGAATCAAATCATTAGCATTTTCAAATAAATCTCGATATCGTTCTTCACTTTCTACAAGAGCATCTTCTGCTTGTTTGCGTTTGATAAACTGGGCGATTTGACTACCAATAGAACCCACCATTTGCAATAATTCTTTATCCTTTGGTTGTACATCCCGGCTAAAGAAAACCATTACTCCTAAGATTTCACTATCGTCTAAGATGGGGAAGCCAAAAGCTGCGTGCAATCCAGCCTCAGCAGCAGGTTGCGATCGCCTTTGGTCTCCATCTTCTGTGATATCTTGAATCCACAGGGGCAAACGTCTGATCCAAATTCGACCAGGTAAGCCAACACCGGGTGTATAGGTAGTTTGCCAGGTGATTGCTTTAAACTCTCGCGCCGAAATTACTCGACTTGACCAAATTTCTACACACCTTAGTACTGCATTGAGGCTATGTTCCTGTACCGAAGTGCCAATATATTGACTTGGTGTCCAAAGTTCGCCTAAATCCCATCCCAAGTTTTGACAAATCGACTGCAAAATTTGTGGAATTACCTGTTTTACAGTTTGGGATTCTGATAATATACGAGTGATAGCATACTGGGCACTTGTACGTTGTTCCCGTTGCTGCCGAGCAGTAATATCCCGACCAATGTAGACAATCTCTTCTAATCCTTTTATTGTTTTCGGAATTACTGAACAAGAAAAAGCAATCAACCGCTTTTCTCTAGTCTTGGTTCGGCAAACTACCTCTAAATTCTGAAGATTTTTCTGAAAAAAAGAATGCTGGTGAATGGCTTCTATTAAGACTTGCTCATCATCAATTATCAGTGATATTGGTTTATTAATTAATTCTTCTTCACTAAAACCAAATAATTCTTGAGCTGCACGATTTACTTTTTTTATTCTCCCTAAATTACTGGTTATAAACAAAGCATCTGCCATTGCAGTAATTACTTGATCCATGTAGTTTTTGTATTAAATTAAAGCAGAGGAACAGAGAAAATTTCAAGGTATAGTATAGAAACCTTTTAATTTGGTTGCTCAAAATTAAGTAAGTGAGCGTAAATAACATGTATTCTACCTTTTGGAGGATTGACAATTGAATATAATTCTGATTTTTGTTAGCAGATTATACTTAATAGCGCGGTTTATAAACGGTCGCCATTTTAACAAAACCACTTCTCTGCAATCCAGCTCTGAGTAAAGCTGAAAGTTATTTAAAGTTATAGCGCTTCTGGGTTGAGTCTAATAGACCTAACCCCCAGACGTTTTCCTCCTAGCGTTGGGGAGTAAGATGTATATAAATGAAAAGTGCTATATTGTTATGCACTTTATTAAATTATCAGATATTACAAAGCTTTGCCAATTCAAAAAGTAAACTTTTATTAGATGCAAAATTGCATTGCGATCGCCTAAAATTTAATCTTGAGAAAGTCAGTAATTTATAAAGTTAGTCAAAACCCAATGAATCACGAGCGTCCTAATACTCTCAAAGCTGCACGATCAATTTTGTAATGTTGAAGCGTTAGAGGGTGCAGACATGATAAGTTCCTTGGGAAAAGCTCCGACAGACAGAAAATTATGACTGTAAAAATCACGGAAAGTATTACTAGAATCACACGTCAATACATAATGATTCAATAGTTCCCAAAACCGCGATCGCACTTCCTCCCCCGATATACTCCCCCTTTTTGGGAAATCAACCCCATGAATATGGGAAGAAGAACCGTTATCATTAAAACAAACTGATAAAACTTGGAATAATAATAGTAGCTAAGAATAATATTAAAAAAACTATGAACAGCTACGAAATTAAATCAGAATTTGGCGATCGCTATTCCCAAGCTAGCACCTACCACGGTTTAGGAACGCTTGCAGAAGCAGAAGAAAATTACGCAGATATATATTGAGTATAAAAATGAATATTGGGGGGCGATCGCACGGGAGGCGTTAGAGAAATTACCAAAGTGATAGAGTGATAGCATTTAACAGGGGCGCGACCAGATCATACTCATTAGGTAGGTGTAGCAAGTTGGTACAATGGCATTGTCAGCCAAAACAATCGCATTGTCAGCCAAAACAATCGCATTGTTAGTCGAAACAATCGCATTGTCAGTCGAAACAATCGCATTGTCAGTCGAAACAATCGTATTGTTAGTCGAAACAATCAAATTGCAAGAGGTTGCATTGAGATAACACGGCGATGCAAATACTCAACGGCAAGACAGCACTTATTGGCAAGTAGCGCGATCGCATCAATATAATAGCGCTTGTGTGTTGAGTCCAATACAGACCTAACCCCCAACCCCTTCCCTACAAAGGAAGGGGAGTAAGATTTAAAGCCTCTCTCCTAAAAGGAGAGAGGAATGGAAGTGAGGTCAAAGTATATGCCAAAACTACGTCAAAATTTAAATAAACGCGATCGCACTTACCGACAATGCAGATTACCCAAAGTCTCCATACAGCAATTCTCGTGACTGACTTAGAACGCTCCGAACAGTTTTATGGCAAAGTATTAGGATTATCCAAAATAGATCGTTCCCTGAAATACGCTGGTGCATGGTATCAAGTCGGCAACTATCAAATTCACCTGATAGTTGCACCTACTGCCCCCACTGAAAACCCAAACGAAAAATGGGGACGCAACCCCCACGTCGCTTTCTCAGTCGCTAACTTGGACGCCGCTAAACAAGAGTTGCTCAATCATAATTATCCCATTCAACCCAGCGCCTCAGGCCGCCCTGCTTTGTTTACTCAAGATCCAGATGGGAATATTGTTGAGTTGAGTCAGCAATGAAAGGGAGTGGGGAGTGGGGAGTGGGGAGTAGGGGAAGCAGGGGAAGAAGAACTATTTATTGATTATTGACAAATGACAAATGACCAATGACAAATGACCAATGACTAATGACCAATGAAAATAATTGCCTACTCTTACACCAATCCTCTACTAGAATCTGCTCTCGATCAAGCCGATTGGGGATGGGAGGTGGATCGGGTTTATGAAGATTTGGGCAAGCCAGAGTCTTCTGGACACGCTACGCGAACGCAATTACAACAATTATTTACCGATTGCGAAACTGAACCAGCAGATTATCTCTTGATTCGTCGGTTGGAAGAATTAGGGGATACTGTAGAGGAAATTAGCGATCGCTTACATAAACTCGAAGTAATGGGAGTAGCAATAATTGCCACAGAACAACCCTATACTTCCGAAAATTACCCTCTGGGCGCTGACTTGCTGAATTTGCTACACGCAATCCAACGTCAGCAACGTAGCCGTCGCATCCGTCAAGGACACGCCCGTAATCGTCTCGATGTTGCACCGCCACCCGGCAAAGTTCCCTACGGCTATCGCAGAGGTAAGGGAAAATATACCATTGATCGCAGTACTTCACCAGTAGTCAAAGATTTTTTTGAACACTTTTTACTCTATGGTTCCCTGCGGGGTTCAGTTCGTTACTTGGCGAAAAAATACGGCAAAAAAATCTCTGTCACCACAGGAAGACGCTGGCTAACTAATCCAGTTTATCGCGGCAATACAGCTTACCAAAATGGTGAAATTATCTCCAATACCCATATTCCGATAATTTCTAAAGAAGAAGCTGCCCAAGTTGACCGACTTTTACGCCGTAACAGCCGTTTACCATCTCGAACTGCTAGTGCGCCACGTTCTTTAGCTGGGTTGGTTGTCTGTGCTGAGTGTCAGTCACACATGACAGTTACTCGTGTCACCCAACGCAACCAAGATAAGGAGTATCTTTATTTACGTTCTAATAGCTGTCCTCAACGCCCTAAGTGTAAGGCTATTCCCTACCAAGAGGTTTTAGAACATACAATTGAAACGGTTTGCCGTGACTTACCCTTAGCTGTAGCGGGGATGAATTTTCCTCAGTTAGATGCAGTGAAGAATAGTTTAGGACAAGCGATCGCTCGTCAGCAAGAAATACTTGCTCAGTTACCTGCTTTAATCGAAACTGGAATTTTAGATGTTGAAACAGCAAAGTTAAGGGCTTACAAACTCCGCACAGAAATTTCTGCACTCGAAGCAAAGTTGGCGACTCTTCCCCCAGTTAACTTGCGTTCTGTTGCCCAAGCTGTTTCCATACCACAATTTTGGTTAGACTTGTCGGAAACAGAGCGACGATTTTACTTTCGAGAATTTATCAGACAAATTGACATTACTCTTCAAAATAAAGAATTAAAACTCCGAGTTATTTTTATTTTTTAATTGAATGGAAACGCTATTTCTGAGGTGGTTGATCCTTAGTATACGCAACAGGTTTCGGCCCTGCATTTCGCACATTGACAACTTTATTTAGGATATCAAACCAAAAAGGCGCACCCATCGCAATAGCCAAACCACTCACTATCCAACCGCAAATTAATTTGAAAACCTGCGAAGCTCTGATATAAATCCTATTCGATTCTGTACGATCTAATAACTCAAACTGTTGATTAATATTTTGCCATCCAATGGGTACAGAAGCATTTCCTAATAGCTTTTCAATCTCTTTTCTGGCTTCTTGATCATTAATATAATCGATTTTTTGACTTGCACTTTGAGTAATAGTAGAGCGGATAACCGAATCCTGCGACAGCCTTTTAACAAGGTGAAATGTATCAGTATTTGTTAAGAAGGCAACTAATATTCCAATTAAAATAGCAACTCCTTTGGCATTCCGCTTATAAACACCACTAGCTCGATCCATAGAGCGATCAAACCATGTTTCGACTTCATTTTTAAACTGATTTATTTCTTCCGTGAGGTCGCCAACCTTTATCCGACTACGTTGGGCAATCACACCAAGACTCTTGATTAAATTGTCAGGTACTTCATTAGGTATCTCATCATTAACAAAATCTATAAATTTTTGGTCAATATCTCCATAAATTTCTTTAATTTTCTGGTAACTTGCACTCGTTGGATTATTAATACCTTTTTTAAGTTCTTTGTAAGATGCTAATATCATGTGCAAGTTGGTTTTAACTTCTTCACTAGGATGTTTCACATAATTAATTAACTGGGGAATTTTTAATGTATCTAATAAAGTAATCGCAAATGTTTCAGAAGGAAGATAGGAAGGGCCACTTTGTTTTTCTAGTATTTGTTTGTCAGGGTTTTTAGTAATTTCCCGAAAATGCTTTTCTACCTTACCCTTAGCTTGCTGATTCAATGTATTAATCAAAGGATCGTCATAAAGTTTCCGTACCAACTTTATTGCATTAATAATATCTGATTTTCCACTTTCACTACCACCTGCTAAAAGTAATTCAATTGAACTTTTTAAATGTTTAACTCTCCATTGTAATAATGTGGCGATTATTTCCTGGATTTCCGAAGCTAGCAAGCTCAAAATCAAGTAAATAAAAACTAAGCCAAGAGTAATATCTACAACTACAGGTAAATTCATTGACAGTCTCCAATAATCTTTTAGCTGTTTATTGTTATAAAAAGTGCTTAATAAAATTGTATAACATAGATATTGCAATTGAATAGTTGCTTAATTAAATTTAAAACAATAATGTTTACTTATTTAGATAATCTTATTTAACAATAATTTTTGATGATTAATTATTAACTTGTTTTTTAGTTAACAGATAATTATCTTTTTCGTAGAATTACTATTAAAATAAATCACATATATAGGAATCATATTTGATTTCTGAAAAAATCTCGGTAGTCTTGTAATGGACTGTCATGGCTAAAATGATTGCAAAAAAATTGTAGGTTGGGTGGAGGCTTTGCGTAACCCAACATCCTGATATATGTTGGGTTGCGCTCCGCTCCACCCAACCTACGTCTAATGCACTATTTTGCGTAGACAGTCCACTACGTGCATTTCAAAAATCAAATACTAGTCCTATAGTATTGAATTAGTGTAGTAATAACTCACTAATTTTCTGAAACTAACCAGATAAAAATTAAGTAGATAAAAGTTAAAACAAGGTCACATACAAAATAAAATACAAGTTGATTTACGGACTATATAATAGGTAATAAATAATTTATTGCATGTATTATTTTTATCATTTATAGGCTGAAATGTGATTTAAATAACCAATATAAGTTTTTCAAAAAATAGCGCTAATTAGAAAAAATTGAGTTAATCTTGGAAACTAGCAATTGTTAATAACATACGTTGTTACTGGGTGACAACATTGGAGATTCGCTAGATGTCTCTATGTAATCAAACCAGAAAGTAAAATGATTAACATAGAATATGCAAGAAGGAAGCTTTATTTGGAGTCATCTAGAAAAACAGCATCGCACCGTTGACAAATGGATTGATTGGGTATGGCTAATGGTGTTGCTGGTGGCAGCAGTGTTACTGTTTAGCATCAATCTGGGAGGATTGCCACTGCGAGATTGGGATGAAGGGACTGTGGCACAGGTTGCTCGTGAAATTTGGCACGCTCCAGCAGGTTCAATGCGTTGGCTTTACCCAACGTTAGGAGGCGAACCATATCATAACAAGCCGCCTTTAATGCATTTGTTAATAGCTTGGGCTTATTCTCTAGGAGGCGAAAATGAGTTGACAACGCGCCTGCCTGGAGCAATTTTAACAGCCACATCTGTACCTTTACTGTATTGCATTGCTAGAGAGATATTTCGCCAACGTTGGGCTGCTATTTATAGCGCCTTGATTTATCTAACAATGCTACCTGTGGTGCGTCATGGGCGGTTGGCAATGTTGGATGGGGCGATGGTAAGTTTTTTGATGGTGATGATGTTGTGCGTGTTGCGATCGCGCCGGGATTTACGTTATTGCCTTGGTGTTGGTGTTAGTTTTGGGTTGATTTGCCTGACTCAAGGATTGCTAGGTGTATTACTAGGTGCGATCGCGATCGTCTTTCTGTTTTGGGATACGCCACGACTGCTCACTTGTTACTATCTGTGGATAGCAATCTTAATTGGCATTCTGCCTGTAGCTGCTTGGTATGGTGCCCAACTAGTTGAATATGGTTACACTTTTGCCCAAGTCGGGCTTGTAAACCCATCACTAGGCCGAATTGGCTCATTTGTAGAGGGTAATCCTGAACCACCTTGGTACTATGTTATTGAACTTCTCAAATACACATGGCCGTGGCTATTATTCTTACCGCAAACTGTCCGCTTAACCTGGGAAAATCGCAACCTTAGTTGGGCAAAATTAGTAATGGCGTGGAGTGGTGTTTATCTGCTGGTAATTTCTTTCATGATTACCAAAGTACCCTGGTATTTATTCCCGATTTACCCTAGTTTAGCTTTAGCTTTTGGTATCCAATTATCAGATACAGAAAATTCGCCTTTACTTTCATCTTATCCCCGTGCTTGGGTCGCTGGTTTGGCGATACTTGCTGTAGCCGCTTCTGCTGGTAGCATTTATTTTAGTTGGGGTACAACACCAAAAACAGACTTACAACTGATTTTTGCAGCAGTAGCTTTAACTATGACCTTAGCAGCTATTTTGGCAGAACGAGGAGACGGGCAATTTCTGAAGATTTTGTTTTGGGGAAGTTATATTTCGTTGCTACTGTTAATGAAATCTAACTACTGGGTTTGGGAATTATCTGAAGCTTATCCAGTTAAACCAGTCGCCGCGATGATCGTGCGGGCAAATCCAGCTACGAGGAAGATTTACACATCTTTTCCCTATCATCGTCCCTCGTTGGATTTTTATAGCGATCGCACCATCATTCCCGCTTCTGTTGGCGAACTAGAATATTATTGGCACTACAACGGGCAACCCTACTTTCTCCTTCATGCATCTGCTTTCAACAATCTCCAACTAGAGTCAATGAAGCTAGTTGATCAAGCTGAAGGCTGGAAGTTAGTTACAAAAGATACTAATCGTCTGTAAGTTTAGGGCATTGGGCAAGTGGGCATGGGGCAGTGGTTATTAAATATTAACGTGAGTTCGACAAGTCTTATTTGACCTCTCCCCCAGCCCCTCTCCGACACGGAGAGGGGAGCAAAAAGCTTAATTTTTCGTTGCTCCTCCCTTTCCGTTTCGGAGAGGGAGGCAGTCCGGGAGAGGTTCATCGAACTCACGTTAAATATTAGACCTCTTGCAAAAGTCTAT
The DNA here is from genome assembly GCF_020829645.1 of Nostoc mirabile CHAB5784. GTDB lineage: Bacteria > Cyanobacteriota > Cyanobacteriia > Cyanobacteriales > Nostocaceae > Nostoc > Nostoc mirabile. Next base: position 26,301 of record NZ_JAIVFS010000068.1, read on the forward strand.
CCCCTTTTCCACATCCCGTGAAAAGTCAGGTTGAGCAACCAATACGCTTGGGTTAAGCCAGAAAAATAAATTTGCGTAGGTTGGGGAGCCACTGCGCCCTTGCGGTTTCCCGACTTGAAGCATGTGGCGTTTGAGGAACGAAACCCAACATTTTCGGGCATTTGTTGGGTAACACTAAAGTTCAACCCAACCTACAATTATCCTTAACCCAAGCGTATTGGTTGAGCAACAGCATTTGCTTGTTGAGCAACAGCATTTGCTTGTTGAGCGACAGCATTTGCTTGTTGAGCGACAGCATTTGCTTGTTGAGCGACAGCATTTGCTTGTTGAGCGACAGCATTTGCTTGTTGAGCGACAGCATTTGCTTGTTGAGCAACAGCATTTGCTTGTTGAGCAACAGCATTTGCTTGTTGAGCAACAGCATTTGCTTGTTGAGCAACAGCATTTGCTTGTTGAGTAACAGCATTTGCTTGTTGAGCGCTCGCATTTGCTTGTTGAGCGACAGCATTTGCTTGTTGAGCGACAGCATTTGCTTGTTGAGTAACAGCATTTGCTTGTTTGGAAGTAGGTACGGTACTCTCTCTTTTTTCCAACGTCATCAACAATTGGTCTGACAAGCTTAATTTACCTGGTCGTCCCGCAGGGTAGGACACAAAGAAAGAAGTTAAAAGGGTTTGGCGCAGCCTCACAAAGAAATGGTATTAGTAACTACCTCTGCTGTCTCTTTCGACGGAACGATAGGAATTATCTCGAATTCAACAAGATCCTGCCAGTGGAATATCCACTCCTGAAATAAACGTATATCGTCACATTCCATCAGTTGAAAGCAACGATCAAAATTGACCTCAACCCAGCTATCTAAATACTTCAAACCTTCAGGCATCATGCGCCCTTTCTCTTGAAATCGGCGGTATATCTCTTTAGCCTTGCCATCCTTAAATCGCTCGACCACCATAAATAACATCTTGTCTTCTTCCTCACACTGTAACTAACACGATCTAAGAGGTTGTTTGAAAAGTGTTTCGCTGTGACTTTAGGCACTTTTAGATCCCCCCTAACCCACGCCAGTCGCTCCACTTGGGGAGACCCCAAGACCGCGCTGGCTCCCCTTAAAAAGGGGGGAACCGGAATCAAAGTCCCCCTTAAAAAGGGGGATTTAGGGGGATCTAAAACTTTTGATACCGACAATAGGACTTTTCAAACATCCTCTAAGGAATCATCGCTACCTTAATTACCTGTCGCGCCTTCATCTCACAAAATACCTGTTCTAAATCTTTTAATGGCCGTTGTTCACTAATAAGTAACTCAAAGGGAATTTTGCGACTAGCGATCAGTGCAAGCGCCTCCTGCACATACTTTGGTGTATTATGGAACACGCCTTTGATGGTCAGTTCGCTGTAGTGTAGCTGTTCTGTGTTGACAGTAATGCTGGTATCCCGTGGGCATCCACCGAATAAGTTGACTGTTGCACCAGGACGGGCGCAGGCGATGGCAGTTTCCCAAACACTTGGTACACCAGTTGCTTCAATCACTACATCTGCGCCCCATCCTTGGGTAAGTTCTTTCACTACACTGGGAATATCCGGGATTTGATGATAATTAAAAGTCTGGGCTGCACCCAATTTCTGACCAATTTCTAGCCTGTGGTTATTACCTCCCCATAGCAACACCTCAGATTTCTCACTCAATGCCGCCACAAACATCAGCCCGATCGCCCCATCTCCTAAGACGACTACTTGATCTTTGGATTTGACATTAGAACGGGCTACACCATGCAACACACAAGCTAAGGGTTCCGTCATCGCTGCCAATTCCCACGGCAACTCATCGGGAATCTGCAATAAATTATGCTCTACTATCGGTGCGGGAATTTTCAGGTATTCCGCAAAAGTTCCATTATTCCATGTCAGATTCGGACATAATGAATACTCTTGGCGTTGACAAAAAAAGCATTTTATGCAGGGTGCAGAATTATTAGCGACGATGCGATCGCCTAATTGCCAATTTGTAACACCTGCACCCAAAGCAACAATTCGCCCAGCCGCTTCGTGACCAAACAGGGTTGGCGGTATCAACATCCTGGCATGACCACCACGCCGCCAGACTTTCAAATCTGTACCACAAGTTGTTGCTGCGCCCACTTGGATCACAACTTCGCCAGCCGCCGGAGTAGGGTCAGGAACTTCCTCTAGGCGTAAATTTTCTTGCCCATAAAGTAACGCTGCTAACAAAGCTTTAAACCTATCAATTAGCTCCATCCGATTTTATCAGTTGAAGCTATGTTGATAGGTTTAAAGTAAATTAGTCTTGATTTCTAGTCAGCTTTTATTAATCTAAAAATGGCGAAAAACTAGGTATTCACTGCTGGCTGGGGAACCACTCCGGTGTTCCGGGTTTCCACATTAGGCAAGCGAGTAGCAGTTAATAGCGGTACTTCTTGTCGGCACGACAGGCAAAACCAATATAGTTCACCATGTCGGGCATGGCGCAGGAGGGAACCACCGCAGCATGGGCAGGTGTTGGCTCTCGTACTCATACCAATGTCCTCCTTAAAAAAATTTGTTGTTTAAGCTGGATAAAAAAACAGTTGATTAAAAGTGGACGTTAGCTGCATGAATGCGACCATTCGATTCTATGCGGTCTTTAATAATTTGTCTGTAAACAGCTTCATATCCGTTAACCATTTGGCTAACGCTAAAGTTGTTTTCTACATGTTTGCGACAGGTTTGACGGTTGAGTTCTAAAGCTAGTGGAATCATTGCCGCCATTTCTGCATAGCTTTTACAGATAAAACCTGTTTTACCGTGGGCAATCACTTCAGGTACTGAGCCGAAATTCATGGCAATTACTGGTGTACCAGTTGCCATTGATTCAATCATTACTAAGCCAAAAGGTTCTTGCCAGCTAATGGGGAAGAGAGTTATCGCAGCATTGCCCAGAAGTTCAGTTTTTTGGGCGTGGTTGATTTCGCCTAGATATTCAATTTGCTGACCATCTATGAGGGGGGCAATCTCTTGTTCAAAAAACTTAGAGTCTTGGACATCAACCTTTCCTGCCATCTTCAAGCGCCAACCACTCTGTTTAGCAATGGCGATCGCATGTTGTGGCCCTTTCTCTGGCGAGAAACGACCTAAAAATGTCAAATACGGAGGTTCTGACGGTTGGGCTACGAATGGATAATCTGCTAGCTCAATTCCGTTATAAACCGTGTCAATATAATTGAGATCGATTTGACGCTGCGAGTTACTAATGCTGACATAAGGTTGCTTTTTGTGGTAGCTAAATGCTTTACGCTTATCCGTTGTAAAATCATTGTGCAGAGTATGCACTGTAGAAGTTGCTGTTATCAAACTCGCTAAAGGTAATGCCGAAATCCCTACATGAGAATGGATAATATCGAATTGGGCAGCACTCTGATAAACTTGGCTTAGTTCCAGCATTTCGTACACTGCATACTCTTTGATATTTGGATCTAAGCGCAATGCCCGTGGATAAACTGCTTCTAAATGAGCCAAAGTTTGGGAATCGCCAGAGGCAAATAAAGTTACCTTATGACCGCGACGAACAAGTTCATCAGTCAAGCGACTCACTACCAGTTCTATTCCTCCATAATTGGGAGGTGGAACCCTTTCCCATAAGGGGGCAACTTGAGCGATTTTCATAAGTTTTTTTGGTTCAGTCTATGAAATTGTCCTCAATATAATGAGTTGCATCATTATTGTATGAGGAAAGAGCATTTGTACTTACTATTTTGACATTTAAATTAACCTAACAAGCTACGAAAAGCGCAATAGTGGTTAACCGTGCTATAAATTTTTTACCGACAAATCTAACGGACTATCGGCTAAACTCAACTCTGAGCTATATTTCTAACTTAGAGTAAATCAATTACTTCTTGCATCTGCCTTGGGGATCATAACGAGGTAGAATATTTTGTAGCAGAACTTACAAAAAGGAATATTTTGTAGCTAAAACTACTAAAATATCCAATGGGATCAAGCCATTAAAGCTTGGTTTAAATGTAATTGGGAAATGAAACAGAAATTATAAATATTAAGTAACTGTACAATAATTACATAATTTGTAATTATTAATTTACAAAAAATTCTGATAACTAATGAAAATCGCTACTTGGAATGTCAACTCAATTCGCACTCGTCTAGAACAGGTTACCGATTGGTTAACTATCAATCCCGTTGATGTTCTCTGCTTGCAAGAAACCAAAGTTGTGGATGCCGAGTTTCCGCGATCGCCTTTTGAGCAGTTAGGCTATAACCTTTATATATCAGGACAAAAATCTTATAACGGCGTAGCCCTGATTAGCCGCCAGCCACTTGTAAACGTAAGTAGCGGCTTTAGGGCGATTTTGCCAGATTTACACCACGAATGGGATGAGCAAAAGCGGGTGATTACAGGTGTAATTGATGGTATTCGGATTGTTAACTTATATGTTCCCAATGGTGCAGCAGTCGGAACTGAAAAATATGAATACAAATTGCGTTGGTTGACAGCGCTACACGAGTATTTACGATTGTTGGTGCTGTTACAATCTGCAATTTGTGTGTGCGGTGACTTCAACATCGCCCTAGAAGATAAGGATATTCACGAGCAAGTGAGTACAGAAAATCACATTATGGCAACAGAAGCAGAGCGCCAAGCCTTACGGGATATTCTGAAATTGGGATTTGCTGATGCTTTTCGCAAGTTCACCACAGAAGGCGGAAATTATAGCTGGTGGGATTATCGCGCTGCCGCCTTCCGTCGCAACTTAGGTTGGCGGATTGACCATCACTATCTCACTCCTATCCTGTATGAGCGTGCTACAAGTTGCATTATCGATGTCGGGCCCAGGAAATTAACCCAACCCAGCGACCATACGCCGGTAATTGTGGAATTTTGAATGGAGTATTGGGTAAAACAGTTCCGTTAGCAGATAGCTATGGTTGAGCCATTTCTGAGTTCTGAGCAAAAAAGTGAGATTCCCTACTCAGCACTCGTCATCAATTTAGATTATACATTCTTCAGCCATTTGCCGTACTCTTGGGCGTTTTAAGGACGAAATTCTTCCATCAAGTCTAAGGCTAGGGAAGGTCTACCATAACGCTCGACGTGTAAGTATCCTAGATAGGGATCGAAGCCGACAATATTTAAAGCAATTTGCACATCATGACGTAGTAATGAATACCCAAAACTCAGTAACGCATTAACTGGATCGGTTGGTGGGCGGCGTCTGGCTTCAAATCGAAATTCTGAGGTTTTGATTAGCTGTTGAAAACAACCAAAATAGGCTGCACCACCAGCACCTTCTAAGCCTCTGAGGGAATCAATACTGCTAGTTTTTTCGATTGGTGCGATCGCGTTTTCCAATCGAGTAATGTTATTATTCAGGAACGAGCCTTTAGCGATCGCTAAAAAGTTTGCATAATCTTTTTTCGTTCCTCGTGCATGACCCTCAGCTATATTTGCTGGTACTGATACTGCTGCTCTAGTGATTTGCGAAGTCAATCGATAAGTTTCTGTTACTGGAAATTTAGCAGTTAATTGATATATCTGCACTACCATATCCATTGATTTTTGCCAAACAATCAAATCTCGATGCGACTCTATTTTCATAGGTGATAGGTGACAGGTGATAGATTAATCTTGGTTTTATTTGATACATTATTTATAACCTATCCACTATCCTGTGTCCGGATCTGGTGGCTCCGGCATTGTTTCGATTTATTTACAACCTATCCCCTATCCCCTGTCCCCTGTAACCTACGTGCCATACCCATGCCCATAGTTGTTTTTCTGCCGATACCGCTATATAAAACAAAGTCAGCTAAAGCATTGATTTGCTTAATTTGTATCGGTTCAATTTCTCCCAAAATCTTATAGGTAACTTCTCCAAGGATGCCAATAAATTTGCTGCGGGAGTCAGCTAAGATTTCTGTGTGAATGTTAACGAAGGAAGGAAAAATTGACTCGATCGCAATCTGAGTAAATTCTATGCCACTGTATTTATTCCACCGCGAAAGTAGGGAATTAAACACAGATTCTCTGGTAGGAAGGGTAGTATCATACTGTCCTTGACGGAAGGCGGTGGGTGTGGAGAAGCTAAGGTTAATAGAAGAATTGCGTTCGCTAGCTTCTTCGTATATTTGAGCGTAGGTGCTAGCATTTGCCCAAGGTTGAATAGATTGGGGTGTGCCTTGAATGCTGGTAATATACAAGTCAGCCGGGCCAAGATGCCAAGGGCGATTGGGATTAAGATTTAGCCAAAGTTGAGTAAGTTTGCCAAATAGAGTGTCATCTAATAAAGAGATGCGCCACCAACAAGGAGTTCCGGCGGGAATGGGTTGTTGATGTGAATATTGCAATTTAGATCCCCCTTTACCACCTTTCAAAATGGGAGAGTTTGTATTACTAATTTGTAGAGGGGAAAGGGTGAAAGCTTTGTCTGCAGTGGAATCGTGCAAGCGATCGCCTAATGTGGTATCTACAGAACTAACAAGGGTTAAAAATAGGGCATGAAGATGTCTACCTGTGAGATATTGTGGTGGAATGGGCGATTGAGGTAGCAAATTCAACACTAAACTATGAGGCATACTTTCTATTTTTGGTTGTAGACTGAGTGCTTCTTGACTCTACAGTAAACTCAGGGATTTCCTGGAGTTCAGCATCACTCAAACTATACTGCTCGCAAACTAAACTTAGGCGATTTCCTGGGGTTTTGACAGCGTTAACCGAATGGGTTAAATCACCTTGAAAATAAACTAAAGTATTGAATTGGGGCTTAATTTGCCCAAGTTGGCGTTTGTGCGATCGCAATACCAGTTCTCCCCCTTCCATATCCGCAGGTACTCGCACATAAAGAACACTGACAACCGCAGGCGGTTCAATGGTTTTGGAGTAGGAACGTAAGGAGCGATCGATATGCGGATCGACGCGGGAGCCTTCTTTGAGTTGTAAAGGATTGAGGTAAAAAGCATTACAATTCGGCTGGAGAGCCAAATCTAGGTAAGGTTTGAAGTAGGGAAACTGCTGTTCTACTTTTGGTAATCCAGAACGCTGAAATACTACAGAAAATCCTTTAGTGGCGACAAAATCGCGGTTGAGGTTGTTGATAGCAAAGTAAGGACAAGCTTGGATTTCTCCCCACAAGTTGTTTAGGTAATCGCTGGGGAAGGCGTTGGTTTGTTGTTGATAGTGTTTCACTGGGGATAGAGGAGCGATCGCTGAATGTGGTATCTAAAATTTTAAAAACTGTCGAGTGATGATAGTAGTATTCTTTTAAGTGAGAAAAACTACGTATGGAGAAAGACCAATGAGAATTGATGATTACAATGCAGCAAAGGCACTAACTGAAAAACTTAAAGAGAACTTACCCATTAAAGCACGAGCCGGGAAGGAGTTTTTGAAGACATTAAAGCAAAAAGGAGTAAACGCTGATCCAGACAGAGAGTTTGAAATTGATTTCGTTGGCTATTCAGGAGATGAAGGCGGGATTATGTGCGGACTAAAAGAACCAAATAATCCCGAAATTGAAGAAAAATATGTTTCTTCTATTACTCATCTAAAAATTGATCCTAATCATCCTCTAGCTGCTGAAGTGCAGGCTTATCAACGCCAGCGAATTCGTAAGTTAATGTTGCAAAATTCCAGAGGTTTTAAAGCAGAGCTAATGACACTAGAGCCAGCAAAAAATAAAACCCGTGGTAAAGGTTTTGGGAAGTAATTAACTCCGAAAATGATATTCTATCCGAACTGGAATTTTTAAGTTTTGAATGCCATCAAATTGATAGTATTGCCCTCGCATTTGGACATTCTGAATTAAGCTAACTGGAGGCATATTCACAACATCATAGCTAATCACTTGATTAGTGAACATTATATCTAACGGATTTAATGGATGTGTACAAGTGAATATACCTTCATAAATTTTATGTTTCGGTAATGGTTCAACCGTCACTTCAGCCTTACTCATCCACTTCCCCAAGCGAATCCACCTTGGTAGTTTGAGTTCTTTTTGAGATATGACAAAAAACTCAAATAGACTTTCTGCTGCTATTTCCTTTGCTCTGCCAAAACTGGGGATATTTTTCTGTGTTTTTTCCATTTCAACGTGGTAGTTGTTGTTAGCATACTTCCAGGTGTTGAGGATGGAAGAATGATTGAGCGATCGCGCCGGAGTTACGTAAATTTCCTGTTGATTCAGTGGCGTTAAATGCTGCTCATATTTTGGCACTTGTTCGGGGCAAAAGTAGCGATAAGAATGTTCCTCAGCAACCGTAGTAGAGTAAACTTGGCTATCAACTAAACCTAGTGCATAACAGAGGGCGTAATTGTGAATTATTGGCTCTGTTTCATACAATCGCCCGATTTCACGAGTTGCGTAATAAAGGCTGTCATCAAGTTCTATTTGACAGCGATAAATAAACACCATTTTGCTTACTCCGTTACAGCAGCAGCCTTAGTTATTTAAAAGAATTTACCGCCCTTAGCGGTTGCGCCTGCTAGCTGTCGAATTAAATTAGGTAAGACATAATCGGCAAATTTTTCTAGGATGCGATCGCCTTCATTTCCTTTTGCCTTTTTTACAGCTTCTTGAAATAACCGAATAGTCAGAAGTTCGCGTTTGACAGGTGATTCATCATCTTCATCTTTTCCTGAATCAAAATCTGGTACTTCTTTCGGTAAATCATCATCAAATTCGTTCATTAATTTGCTTCCTCGCTTTCAATAGCTTGATATTCGAGTATTTTTCCTTGTTGAATAATCCATAATTTACCTATCACATCGGCGGATTCTAACCCAGTGATTAATGTTTCAATAGCTTCACGCCAATCAGCAAATGTGTAGCGAGAGGGGTGTGCTAACGGTTTGAGAATAAACAGGTTTGAGATTTATGTTGTAATTTTCGGACATATCCTTGAAAATTCCCTGCAAATGCTTAGTTTATCTAAACTGCTATGTTGAAAGAATGACAAACTGATGAATCCAAGCAATTTCTGCCACCATTGGTGGCAGTTTTATATATGTGCTAAATACCACCCACAAATTTCTGCAACCATTAGTTGCAGTTTTTTAGATGGGTATAAAACATCTTTAGGCTATTTCTCGCACCATTGGTGCGAGTTTTTCACTTTACTTAAAAACTGTCCGTAACTCGTTGTTATTCCCTATAATGCCATGCAAAATAGAAGTTGCCAAGATATACCCGTACAAAAGTGTCCGTATAAAATATGAGTCGAAAAGGTCAATCTATTACACTGTCGATATCAGAACGTGATAAATCCGAGCTAGAAGCGATCGCTCGTGAATTCGGTATGATGTGGGGAGAAGAACCTAATATCTCCAAGTTAATTAAAGCGATCGCTCAACGTAAGTTACTCATCGGTAACAATAACGATTGGAAAGAACCACGCATCAGGGCATTACATACATGTATCAATGCGTTGACAGACATCGGGCAAATTGAACAAGCCCAAATCATTGCAAACTTACTTCTCGAACGCAGCGAATTATCATTACCGTTGCGAGGCGAAATCGAACGTTTTTTAGAGAATTTGCCCCCAGCTTGGCGCTTAGAAATAGACCGCTATATCTTACGCGAACAGCCCTTTCAGCTTTCCTATCAAGATGCAGCAGAGCGTGTGTTTAATTTTACCGTTCGATATGCCAAAGTTACACCCCACGAAAAGCGGCAATATCTTGATTGCTGGTGCGAAGAGACAGAAGGAAACTTTGATATCCCAGAACTGGTTCACAACTGGAGTTTACGATTAGACAGGATTACTGAAGCTGCTGTCATGCCAATTTCTGGTGAGTGGCGTACTAATTTGGATGACATAGAAGTGGAAATGCATCTATTTGCTGGCTTGGCTTTTGCCTATCAAGCTAAACCAGAAGACAATATCAATGAGTGGCTACCAGATAAACCGCGAGTCCGGCGAGTTGTTAGGCGAGTATCGAGTACATTTTGGTTTATGCGGGAAGTCATGCAGTATGCGCCAGATTGTGTAGTGATTTTACCTGAGAATGTGCGCGATCGCCTCAAACAAAAACTCCTCACCCTCTGCAATTTATACGACATCGAAACCAGGTCTTAACTCTTCTCCTCTCCGACTCGGAGAGGGACGGTTTTACGTAGTAAAACCAGGGAGAGGTCTTTTCATCCTTGACAAAAGTACACTTCCATAAGATGCACTCATGTAGCCGTTATCTGCGATCGCCTATAGTCATCTACAATACGTAAGTAAAAAAAATGACGTAATAACAAGGTTTCCAGCCATCAATTCTGAAAATTAAAGAAAAAAATAATTACTAATTGCTTAAAAATTCCGGTTTATTTAGCTTTGGGATGATAAATAAAAATAATAGCGTTGAATGTCATGCTTCCTAACACGAAGGATTACTGAAATTCTTCGCTGCTTTCAGGATGTCTACTCAACATGAAACAACATCTGCCGCCAATCAGTTTTTTGCTGGGGATGCTTCTGCGCTACCAAGCCTTTTGATGCAGCTACATCAATGGGCTTCTACCACAACAATTGCTCTAGATGTATCTAAGTAACTATGCTGACAAAGTGTAAAGATGCCAGGGTATCTAGGAGCGAATTCTAAAGCAATTGTAAAGGAATTGGTGCCATTTTGGCAGGTTTTTCTCCCAAATATGGGATATTAGTAGATTGTAGAAATCTCTATTGTTATTCACTATCTACCGACAACTGCTGAGTACAAGTTTAAGTAATTTAATGAAGTAGGAAATAATACATGGTATTATCACTGTCTTCTCATAACGTTATCCAGTATCTGCAAGAAGCGGGGCTGTGTAGCTCAGAAGATGACGCATCAGATAAATCTGAGTTGCCAGGAAGTAGTAAGAACAATTTCGGTTTACTAGTGACTCTAGCAGATAATCGAAAACTGCTCATTAAACAAGAACGTAACGTTAACAACAAAGACGCCGCGCCTCATGAATTGTTTCAGGAGTGGCTATTTCATCAGTTGCTCCAGCAGTTTCCAGTTCTCGGCAATATTTCCGCCATCGCACCATTGGTAGTGCATTTTGACCAAGAAAATTCTATCCTTGTCCGCAACTACTTAGGTGATTATCTGGAGCTTGCGACATTTTACCACAACAATGGTATTTTTCCACAAGAAATTGCCACTGCGATCGGCACTACTTTAGCGGGACTGCATCGCGCAACCTATAACCGCCGAGAATATAAGGATTTTATGGCAACTGCTCCCCAAGGAGAGTTTCGCTATGGCTTTTACAATCCGGCGCAAGGGGTAGAGTCAATTGGGCCAGAGATTTTTGGAACGGTTCCCACGGATGCGCTGAAATTCTATCTACTATACCAGCAGTCGGAGAGTTTGGAATCTGCGATCGCTGATTTGGCATACGACTGGAATCCTTGCTGCTTGACTCACAACGACCTGAAATTGAACAACATTTTGGTTCATTCCAGGTGGGAAAAACTAGACAATTGCCTAATACGACTAATTGATTGGGAAGCTTGTTCTTGGGGAGATCCCGCCTTTGATTTAGGTACTTTACTAGCAAGCTATTTAGGAATTTGGCTCAAGAGCCTCGTAGTAGATCCTACCATTAAGTTAGAAGAATCTCTACATTTAGCATTCACACCCTTAGAGAGTTTACAACCTTCAATTATTGCCCTAATTAGGGCTTATCTAAATGCTTTCCCCTTGATTTTGGAATACCGCAATGACTTTATTGTGCGAGTTATCCAGTTTGCGGGACTGTCACTGATTCATCAAATTCAGGATATGATTACCTGCCAAAAATCCTTTAATAATGCTGACATTTGTATGCTCCAAGTGGCTAAAAGTTTACTGACTATGCCGCAGCAAGGTGTACTGACTATTTTTGGGATATCAGAGTCAGAAATTCTGAATCCTGTAGCAAAAATCCATAAACTTCCTCAACCTGCAAAAGAGCCACAGTTACTTCACATTTATTACGAAAAAACTCGGCTTCGCGGTTGTTAATCGCAGGGAGTAGAACAATTCTGAATTCTGGCTCCAGAAGGACTGAATTCTGTTTTTTAAAGTTTAAGTTCTAAATGGATTAATGCTAAAATACTCTATCAATCAACCGCTAAATTCTCTATTCGACATTGCTAAAAATATCCAGATTGAGCCAAATTTTTGTATTTATCATCCCAATTATCAACCCTTTGGTCTGCCGAGTAAAATAGCTCAGAGATTTCAGCACAATTCTGTAGATTTACAACATAAATATCTCACTCTACTGCTGCGAAACTTTCTCTATGGGATCTATTACAATGGCTCTCTACAAAGTACTTTAGCAGTCAATACTGATACGCCAAAGCATAATTTAGCAGATAATTCCATTTTGGAAATTGATTGGAACTTTTACGAGCAATTGCACGCCAGTAATCACGGTATAGGTTACTTTGACCCCCGATGGCAGGTGTTGCGTAAAGAACCTGATGGTACTATGGCGGTGACTAAAGGCGGTTTAACACTTTATGTTGAGCCAGACTGCCATCTAAAATCCAGCAATAAATCTACCAAAGTGGGTGACATGGTAGCAATCTGGATGCCCAAAAATAGAATGCAAAATGGCTGTTACTTGGCAGTTAGCAATGTCGGACAGGAACGCCAGAGCAACCCCGATGCTGATTTGGGAGCAGGGCGAATTTACTTTAACTTTACGCCATCTGGTGCGATCGCTCTCATGCAAAGCCTGACACTGCAATTGAATGCAGCCTCGATTCCCTTTAGCTTTCAGGTTCTTCACAATCCCAGTGCATACGGACGTTATGATTCGGGGCTACTCTACTTTGAACTCCCCGACTATCCAGCAATTCGCACAATCCTTCAGGCTGTTTATATAGAAAATCAATCCTATTTCCAGCCGGAAATTCCCTTGTTTACAAAATTTTTAGCACCAGGGTTAGGTTTAGCCGAAGAACCAATCCAAAAATTTGCAGCACAAGAAAGTTTTGGGATGAACCGTTGCCAAATTGTCGCTAATGCTTTATTTGAAGCTTGGCAAAAAGGTAAAAATGCGATGGAGGAGCGCATGAAGACGATTGACGAACACTTTGCGCGACACCTAATAGATTTACAGCGTCCTTATCTTAATCCAAGTTCTGAGGATATATATAAACCTATACGCTTGGGTTAAGGCTAAAACTCTTTGTCAAAGTCAACTTTTTTAACTAGGACTTACGCACAGATAACGGAAAATCGTAGACGCATTCGCAAAGCGTCTCGTAGAGAAGCAGCTTACCGCAGGCTACCGCCATCTCTAGGAGACGCTATGTAAACGCGTAGCGTCTCCTAGAGAAATCCCTGTTATATCATGTCCGGATAATTAGTTATGATTCCCACAGTCATTGCACCCCTCCCCTTAATCCCCTCCCCTTACTAAGGGGAGGCAGGGTGGTTTCATACAACCACAGAAAAACTAAAACTGGGTTTCAAAGCCTCTCTCCGCTTCGGGGAGAGGAATGGAAGTGGGGTAAAAAGCTATGTCACAAAACGAGAAATCAAGACTTATGTATTTTTCTTTTTTCGTATGAAACCACCCTGCTCCCCTTACTAAGGGGAGGGGAGACAAAGCGTAGCTTTGGCGGGGTGGGGTTCTCCGGGTTTAGTAAGTAATCAAGCGGACATGATATTAGGGATTTATATCATCATGTCCGCATAAATAGTTATGCCAACCACAGTCATTACATTATGTATAATAGACCTCTTGCAAAAGTCGAACATCCGCCCGAAAATAAATTTTCGGGCTAATAGCTCAAGTCGGTTTAAACCGACTAATAACAATAATTTTAGTCCGTTTAAACGGACTTTTGCTATAAGAGAGGGACTTGAGTCCCTGGCGGATCAAGGATTTTCGCAAGAGGTTTAATATCAATCATTCATTCCACGCTCGGCTATCGCCTGAGACGTGGGGCTTCTGTTGGGTTAAGCTAAAAAAAGAAAAACCGGGAGAAAAGCCGGTTTTATGCACCCTGAAAAACAGAAATTTTGCATTTTGTTTAATCTAAGTTCCTAAGTTGATGTTTCTGATGAAAGACCCAGGTAATTTTGTACAATCTGCAAAATGCGCTCTGCTGCATGACCATCCCCAAAAGGATTAATTGCATTTGCCATTGCTTCATAAGCATCTGGATCGCTGAGTAACTCAGCAGCATTTGCAAAAATGTTCTCACTCGTAGTGCCTACAAGTTTGGCTGTACCGGCTGCAACAGCCTCTGGCCTTTCGGTGGTATCTCTCAAAACTAATACTGGTTTTCCCAAGCTGGGGGCTTCTTCTTGCAAGCCACCAGAATCAGTGAGCAAAAGATGCGATCGCCCAATTGCACCCACTAGTTCGCCATAATCTAGAGGATCTGTCAAGAAAATTCGGGGATGATTCCCTAAAAGTTCTTGTAACGGAACTCGCACTGTGGGATTGCGGTGTAATGGTAATAGCAAAGCTGTATCAGGAAACTTGTCTAATATCTGTAAAAACCCCTGAGCGATCGCTTGCAGGGGTTCTCCCCAATTCTCCCGACGATGAACTGTTGCTAGCAGAACGCGGTATGAATCCCAGTCTAAGCCTGGTACATTACAAACTGCTTGGGTTGCAGCTACATTCAACAATGCATCAATTACCGTGTTACCCGTCATGTGAATTTCACCCAAAACACCAGAACGGTGCAAATTTTCCACAGCCCAAGGAGTCGGCGCAAAGTGCAACTGAGTAATTTGAGAAATCAACCGCCGATTAGCTTCTTCTGGGTAAGGATTGAAGATATCATCAGTTCGTAACCCTGCTTCTACATGACCCATAGGGATTTTTTGATAAAAAGCTGCCAAAGCTGCGGCAAAAGCCGTGGTAGTATCTCCCTGCACCACCACTAAATCTGGTTTTTTCTCCTTAAATAATGCTTCTAACCCTTGTAAACTACGGCAGGTAATATCATTTAGAGATTGCTGAACCTGCATAATTTCCAAGTCATAATCTGCCTTAATGTTGAACAACTGCATAACTTGCTCAACCATTTCTCGATGCTGTCCAGTTAGAATTACTTGCGACTCAAAACTTGAAGACTTTTGGAAAACCTGAATCACAGGAGCTAGTTTAATCGCTTCTGGACGAGTACCCAAGATAATGCAAACGCGTTTTTGATTAGTCATTAGTTATTAGTCATCTGTCATTTGCCAATGGTTATAGTCAATGGTCTATGGTCAATAGTCAATAGTTAGCAGTCAATCATCACACAAATCATAAATATAAAAGGATAAATCACACAATAAGCATGAAAAAACCCGGCTTAATCGGGTGGATGCACTGTTTATCGAATTTATCGTAATGACTACATCTTGATTTCACAAGTAAAATCACAAACAGCATGAAAAAACCCGGCTTAACCGGGCAGACGTACTGTTTGTCGTATTCACCTGTAATGACTAGATTTTAATCTCACAAGTTAAAGGGCAAGCAGCGTAAACAGTAGCCTGCATTTGGTCTGCCTCTCCATGCAGCCAGCTTAACCATTTGATTTCATTAGGATGAACTCCTTTAACAGTTAGTACACCCGCAGCCAATACAACTGCCATCACATTAAACATGATTAAAGCGCCTGCTACAAGCAAAACAGCACTAACAGGCATCACAGATTGTAAGATAATCGACAACAGACATCCGACCGTAGCCATCAAGACAACTAGTGGAAAACCGACAACCAACAAACAAACTGCTAATGTAAAAGTCCATATTAAAAAGCTTTTAATCATCAACAAGGAGTAGGTCTTTCCTAGATTAGAGCTTTGAGCAGAAACCATGACTTTTCCTCCTAAAATACACAACGAATTTTAATTTTCAGTCATATCTCGCTTTTGACGAGTAAACTGAATTTGTTTCTCAGTGAAATTCAGTATATAAAAACTAATCGGAAAAATGAGCATTTATTTACTAAACTTTACAGTAAATTTTTTGTAATTGTGAATATAAAGTCAAGTTTCTATCTATTAAAAAAACTTCTTTCCTGCATCTACCTTCAGGTACATACCCTAAAAGCTATGAGCTTTTAACCTTGATCCCCAGGACATTACTCTTATTCAACTTAACATTTCTTATAAAAATTAGTATTAGTTCTCATAATTTATAAATCGGCTGAATAAATGAACTGCTGGCATTTGTGTTGTTAATTGCTAGCAATTCGTGTCTATGCGTGGGATAAATTTCTCATCTAAAAAGCTCAGAATATTTATTTTTGACAATAAGCATTATAAATTACCAAATAATGTAAGTAGTTTTCCTGAGGGTTTTTGAGTCCTTCCGTGTGTTAAACCAGTTGAGATAGGTTAAATAATTTATCTAAATAATCTGAGTAGTGGAATTTCAGGAAAAAAAGATACAAATTGAGGTGGATGAAATGGATTGAACGTGGTTCTAGAGTTTTAATCGCCTCCCATCACCATTAGAGCTTGCACGCAAGCACTCTCCAAAAGTCATCGAAGTAAGTGACTTGACTTCTCGTTAATTCAACTTTTAACTGCCAAATGTGAAGATATATGACACAATCACAGTCTCCATCAAATTCTAACTCTGCTGCCGGACGTAACCTGCCACCAATGCCGCCGCCACCACCGCCAACCTCTAGTACCCAGAGGCAGATGACACAAACATTGGATATGTCAGATAGGAGTAGCAACGCGCCTGTTGCAGGTCATCGTCCGGTTAGTCCACCGCCAATACCTAGTTCAGTTCCCCCTAAAAACAGCAGTCCACAACTGACTTTAGCGAAGTTAATCAGAGAAGCTTTCGATCAGGGATATTCTGACATTCACTTGGGTGTAGGTGAAGTACCCCGCTTCCGCAGCCGAGGAGAAATTCAACCAACGGATTATCCAGAAACAGATAAAGAAGCTTTTATGAATTGGTTACGGGAGGTGATGAGTGAGGCGGAAATTCAGCGTTTTGAAGAACACTTAGAATTTGACGGAGCAACTCAATATGACTTTGCTCGCGTGCGGATTAATGTTTTTGGCTCCCTTAAAGGGCCTGCGATGGTGTTGCGGTTGATTCCGCTGAAAATCTTAACTATGGAACAGTTGAGATTACCCCCAGTTTTTCGGGATATTTGCCATCATCACAAAGGTTTAATTTTAGTGACTGGGCCCACTGGTTCTGGTAAGTCCACCACAATGGCGGCGATGGTTGACTACATCAATAAGGAGATGGCCAAGCATATCATCACCATTGAAGACCCGATAGAATTTATCCATCAAAGCCGCAAGTCTTTAGTCAAACAACGGGAAGTGGGAATGCATACCCGGAAATTTGACAACGCTTTGAAAGCAGCTTTGCGGGAAGATCCAGATTTGATTCTGGTGGGGGAAATGCGGGATAAAGAAACAGTTAACACCGCCCTAAAAGCCGCTCAGACTGGTCACTTGGTCATGGGAACCCTGCACACCAATAGCGCTGTCAAAACCATTGAGCGGATTCTCAATCTCTACTCTGGTGACGAACAGGATGCAATGCGGGTGGCAATTTCTGAGTCTTTGGTGGCAGTAATTGCCCAAGGTTTGTGCCGCACAACTGACGGGAAGCGGGCTGCTTTCCACGATGTGCTGATCAATACTGAGGCTATTAAAGAATGGATCAAAGACGGTAAGTATGATGAAATTGGCGAGTTGATGAAACAAGCTGGCTTTGACGGCATGGTCACAATGAATCAGTCGTTGCTCAATCTCTATCAAGACGGCCGCATCACTGAAGAAACTGCTTTAGAAATGTCGCCAACTCCTAACGAAATGGCACAGTTTCTCCGAGGTCGAGTTTAAGATTGGGCATTGGGCATGGGGCATGGGGCATTGGGTATTAGTTATTAATTATTCTCCCCTGCCTCCCCTACTCCCCCTGCCTCCCCCACTCCCCACTCCCCACTCCCCACTCCCCACTCCCAAATATCTTTGTCATCCTGGTTGCGGTTATAGCTAAGGTAAAAGGTAAAAGAGAGAATGTTTTACTTTTAGCTTCCTAGCCTCTGTGAATAACTTGACGACAAACAAACTATCTACACCCCAGTTGTTTAAAGGCATTGCGCTATTTACGCCTGGAGGAGATTTGATTTACTGCATCGACCCTAGCAAGCAAGGTCGATGGCATTTGCATTTGTGTTCGGCTTTGCAAGAAATCCTAGATTTACCAGAGCCACCGCACTTTTTAGTGCCTTGTTATACTGCAACTATTGACCACTGGTTAGATCCGCGCACTCAACAAGTGCGTACTTTTGCTGAAGCTTATCCGGCTGTAATTAGACATCAAGCTTTGCTTAATGCCATTTTTGGCACAGGGGAGTTAGTATGGCAAGCTGCTCCTTGGCAGGAGGGGTTGTGCGATCGCATGGTCTTAACAACTTATCGTTCCTCATTCCCGCAGCTTTGGGAGGATCACGATTTAATTGTCCGTCTAGACCTTTCTGAACCTGTGCCAAAATACCACCAACCAGTAATTGTACAAAAAAAGGAAGCCATCACACAAGGCTATGTTCTGCGATTGTTTGTTGCAGGACATAGCAGTACCACCGAACGCATTCTGCAAAATTTACATGAATTGTTGGAGCGATCGCTTGGACATCCTTATACTCTGAAAGTGATTGATGTTTTAACTCATCCAGAACAAGCAGAACTCAATCACGTTTCTGCAACTCCTACCCTTGTCAAAGTTTGGCCTCACCCAATTCGGCGAATCGTTGGAGAGTTGGATCATGTAGAAAAGATTTTACAAATGTTAGCTGCTAAGGAAAAATTTTAAGTTTTATAACGAATTGAGGGTTAAAAGTGAAATGCAGAGGTTTGATAGGTGGCAATTGTTTTCGCTAGAAATGAAAGAAAGTCTGTACTAAGCTCATGGATAATGAATCGACAGAATCTTATCTGTATCTTTCCCTTGTCAGGGTCGAGGGGAACATTACTGTTCCACCCCTCCCATCCGAAACCGTGCATGAAAGTTGTCCCTTCACACGGCTACTCAATGTGTTTCCCTATTGTCACGGAGGGACTTCTGACTACCATC
>NZ_JAIVFS010000069.1 GCF_020829645.1 Nostoc mirabile CHAB5784
GGCTGGCTAAGGTTTGCACAACCTTTTGTCCACCCAGAGTATGCCATTCATTGTTGAGTAAATCTTTTGTTGTCTGGGCAAAAGTATTTGTAGCGATCGTATCTGCTGTCATCTCAGTCTCCAAAAACTAATTCGTAATTAAGACTCATCAGATTTAATATGGATTTCTCTGTTTGAATCTGTACCTTTGTTTTTTCAAATTGGTGTTATTACGAGAATCTTTTGCTAGATTCATAAACATGCCACTCTCGCACACCCCAGTAACGCAGAATCGATTCTGCCTGATGGATTTCATCTACTGTTCCCTCTACCGTCACCAAAAATTTTTCTTGAGTGGTTGGCTCACAGAGTCTAGCTTGCCTTTCGGGAGCAAACCAACCTTGAAAAGCACCATAAACACCGCCAAACATCGCACTTGCTCCACCCGCCAGCAGTGTACTCAGCACAGATTCAACCGCTAATGCTGGTCCAAAACCGGGAATAATTAATACGCCAAGTCCGGTTGTGAGTGCCAGGAAGCCCCCGGCTGTTCCTCCTGTAATTGCGCCTGCTTTGGCACCTTCGATAGGAGTTATGGTATGTTTATCTGCATTAGCATCCTTGTGCAACTTTTCGTGTTCAGAGTCTAAAGTAAACACAGAAATTTTCTGCATGGGAAAGTCAATCGCTCTGAGTTCATCTAGCACCTGTGTTGCAGCTTGACGGGTAGAAATGATACCGATCGCATTTTTAACTGGACTGAAATTCATCACAACGTCTCCTATAAAAATGTGTAAGTTTAAAACGAAGTATTAATAATCTCGAAATAGTAAGCAACTATGGTTCGCAGTGTGAGCATGAATCGTACCGTTAGAACGACTCACGTAAACAACAGCAATAAAATCCGTCATATTTGCTACAAGTTATATAAGCAAATGCCACGGTTGTTAAGCCCTGTTGCTTTAGCTCAATACCCTTCTATTCCACGATTGCTCATAAATGTGAACAAAAAGTGATTGAAGAAGGCAGAAGGAAAAGCAAAATGCCTGATTGCTTATTCAAAATGCCTAAATGCTTTCTCAAACCCCAGTTTGCTTTCTCATTTCAGTAGATTCAGCAAGCAAAATGCCTAAATGCTTTCTCAAACTCCAGTTTGCTTTCTCATTTCAGTAGATTCAGCAAGCGAAATGCCTAAATGCTTTCTCAAACTCCAGTTTGCTTTCTCATTTCAGTAGATTCAGCAAGCGAAATGGCTTATTGCTTACTCATTTCAGTACATCGCGCATTCATTTTGGTGTTTTGGGCAAGCAATTAGGCTAATTGCTGACTCAATTTGCCTGTTTGCTTTTTCAGTTGAGTAATTCAGGCATTCATTTTGGTGTAATTTATTGAGCCGAAAGCTTGCGATCCGGTTCATTCAACAAGAATCTTTCCACGGCTTACTAGTGCCTCTGCTGGCTCGTCGATTAAATCAAGGTAATCTGCCGCCGCTTATCTTGGTCGTTATACGTTAACAATATTTATGTGGATGTGACAAAACTAACTCATACTTTTGTATTGAAATAGCTGCGATCGCGCAAGGAAGTTGAACAGCACTGGTAGCCCCAAACCTTTACTGCATCTCCTTCACCATACCTCTTATGTCAGATCAACCTGCACTCCTAATCGAACTGCTCCGTGCGGCGTACGCAGCCTTCAACGCGCGAGACATTGACGCTGCCCTTGCCCTCATGACTCCGGACGTGGTTTGGCCGAGAGCGTTCAAAGGCGGTTTTGTCCGTGGGCCTGAAGAAGTTCGCGCTTACTGGACGGAGCAATGGAGCGAGATCGGTGGGCACGTCGAGCCGATTTCCTTTTACTTGGAGGAGACCGGGCGCATTTTGGTCGATGTGCATCAGGTCGTGCGTGACAAGGCTTACGCAGTTCTTGCCGATCAACACGTGGGCCATCGATTCACCTTTAAACACAGCTTGATTCAAGCTATGGAAGTCTGTCCACTTCCATCGTCCACCCCAAAGGACTAACCACGCGCAAAGAACGAACAGGCATCGGCGGGCGCAATACTGCTCGGTTAAGCCTAAAAAAGCACTCTGGAGTAGGTTGGGTTGAGGAACGAAACCCAACATTTTCAGGGCTTTGTTGGGTAACACTTAAGTTCAACCCAACCTACAAATCTTCTTAACCGAGCAGTATTGTCGGCGGGCGGCCTTCTTCTGTATCCGGGGTGAAGTAAGCATCCGTACAGAAAGTTACGCGCTTGGATTTGATGAGCCGCTTTTAACCCAAGCGATCGCCACGGAGAAACCTGTACCAATTGAAGTGTGATTTGAATTTTGCCAATATTTTTGATTTTATTTTCTTATCCCGGTTTTCTGTTCCGTTGCTACTCGCACCCCGTCCCCGACGCTCATGCCTGAAAGAGTAGAAAAAGCAACAACCTCGCAAAAGTGTTAGGCAGCATTGGTTTAATCTCTCCTAATTGCAATCATGGCACAACCTAGCAGTATTAGTTTACAAAAAGCTCGCGTGTAGGGAGTTTTACGGCTGTCTACATGCAGGCTTTTTTACATTTTTCTTTTCTAGAGTGATATACGGTGAATGTTATTCCACAATCTCATAGCGCACTAACTTCCTAACATCCGCACGGGGTAGCCCTAGTTCTTGGGCAATTGTCACTTCTATCTGGCCCAATTCTATTGTTGGCAGTTCTAATTCCAATCGCTTCAGGATGGGGTCTGCTGTTTCGACTTCTACCTGGGTAATTTTCTGAGTTCGGTTAACGGTGGCGTTAATCAGCAATACATTGACTGATAGCCGTGCTTCTAGTTGAGTATCTGACTGAAGTTTTTTCTCTGTAGAGTAGGATTGACTTAACTGCCCAGCAGCTAGAAAACTACAGCCAAACCAAAATGCGATCGCTACTAGTGGTAGAGGCAACCAAAATTCTAATCCCAGCCCTTGCAGCCAACGTTTCACACTACACCTGCCTGTGATTCTGCTTGGTTATACTTCGCACCTTCATTCTGTCTTGAAAATAGGGAACGGGGAACAGGGAACAGAAAAAAATATTTTTATGCCCTCGTTGTGGGCAAATGCCCGTGGGGGTCTATTAATATTTGTGCAAGAGGTCTATTGCAATAAGGGCGAACTCATTTGTTATTTCGGCGAACTCATTTGTTATTTCAGCGAACTCATTTGTTATTTCAGCGAACTCATTTGTTATTTCGGCGAACTCATTTGTTATTTCGGCGAACTCATTTGTTATTTCGGCGAACCCATTTGTTATTTCGGCGAACTCATTTGTTATTTCGGCGAACTCATTTGTTATTTCGGCGAACTCATTTGTTATTTCGGCGAACTCATTATTAAAGCAATGATTTGTTCTCGTCGGCAGACAGCATTTGTGTGTACATTGTAGCCGAAGTTCGGAGAGGGGAGACTTTGACGGCAGTCAAAGGCGGGGTGAGGTGACGACTGTATTGCACCGAAGTGAGAACCGCTATATTTTACTAAAATAAGCCCAAGCCCACAAAGGTGATGAAAATCTTACTGGCAGAGGATGATCCAAAGCAATTAATGCCACTACAAATGGTTCTTTCACAGGCAGGACACAACGTTGATGGTGTCAAGGATGGTGAAACCGCTCAATGGCTTTTGGCCCAAAAAGAATATGACTTGCTGATTTTGGATTGGATGTTACCTCGGATTAGTGGAGTAAGTTTGTGTCAACAGTATCGGGCGGCGGGAAAAACAGCTCCCATATTAATGATCACGGCAAAAGATACTACACCTGATAAAGTTATAGGATTAGATGCGGGAGCAGATGACTACCTAGTCAAACCAATTGATATTATAGAGTTCATGGCGCGGGTGCGGGCATTGAGGAGGCGATCGCCCCTCTGGCAAGGAGACACCCTCTGCTTGGCAGACCTGCAACTTCATCTCGACACGCTGACTTTAGAGCGACAGGGAGCGATTGTCTCCCTTTCCAGCCAAGAATTTCAGTTAATAGAGTATTTCATGCGTCATCCCAGGCAAGTCCTGACTCGCAACCAGATTGAGCAAGCCGTATGGGAGTGGGGTAGTGAGCCAGAAAGCAATGCAATCACCGTTCTAGTTCGTAAACTTCGCCAACGTTTGCAAACATTAGCAGCAGCCGATTGGATTGAAACCGTCTACGGCATGGGCTATCGCCTCAACCCTCCAGAACCATCTTGAAATTTGATAATGGCTGAGACGAACAGTAGGGAGTAGTGTAGTTCAATTACTTGAAAAGTCTTGTAATTACGAATTACCCTTCGGGTTCGGCAGTTACTCCACTTGGGGAGACCCCAAGACCGTACTGCCTCACGAATTACGAATTAGTATAAGTTGTGTTTAACCGCAGTCGTCGTAACTTAGCTCGTTGGTTTACCCTTTCAATGGGGTGCATTCTGGTTCTCTTTGCTGGAGTCATTTATAATCTTGAAGTAAAAGATAAGCTCAAAGCATTAGATCAACAGCTTTATAAAAGAGCAGAGCTAATGGCAGCCAGTTCGCAGTATCGGCTGTATCAAGGACAAAAACAAGTCAATCTGAGCAATATACCGCTATTGGGTAGTGGTTCTCACCCTGCTGATATTGAACTGGTCTATGTTCGCTGGTATGACCCGAATGGCAAACTCAAGCGTTTTTTTGGTACTCCACCTCCAGAACACTTAAAAACAGCATCTGGGTTTCTCAGCATTAAATCTGTTGACCAATTAACAGGTGAGGCGCTTTGGCTTCGTCAAGTCACGCTACCTGTTCAAGGAGGAAATTCGGTCATCGGCTATCTTCAAGTTGCCATTCCACTGACAGAGGCTCAAAACGATCTCAGAGAATTTCAGTTAATGTTGACCCTAGCTGTGCCTGTAGCACTGGGGTTTATTGGACTTACGGGTTGGGTGCTTGGTGGCATAGCTATGCAGCCCGTTCAGTCAGCCTATAACCAGCTGCAACGCTTTACATCAGATGCTTCTCATGAATTGCGATCGCCCCTTTCTGCAATTTTGACCAATGCCCAAGTCGGGCTACTAATGGCAACAGACCGTCCTCAGCTTCATCCCACACTAGAGAACATAATTGATAGCACGAAGTCGATGAGTACCTTGGTCAATAACCTACTGCTGTTGGCTCGCCATCAAGGACAATTAACTCCGGAATCTCTCAAAAAAGTAAATCTTAATAACTTGCTGGAGGATTTAGCCGTTCACTATACTACTGTTGCTGCAAAAGCGTCGATTAAGTTGATCAGCCATTTACCAGAACAACCTATCAAGTTGTGGGCTGACCCCGATTTGCTACGGCAAGCTGTTGAAAACTTGCTCAACAACGCCTGCAATTACACCCCGTCTGGTGGAACTATCTGGTTACGCTTAGAACCTCACCCAGATCGGGCAGTAATTCAGGTCATCGATACTGGAATTGGAATTCCAGAGGCAGATTTACCTTACATTTTTGATCGCTTCTACCGGGTTGACACAGAACGTGCAAGAGAAAGCGGCGGATTTGGGTTGGGATTGGCGATCGTTCAACAAATTGTCCAGGCTCACGGCGGTCACATTCATGTGATGAGCAATGAGGGTAAAGGCTCGACGTTCCAGATCAAGTTACCGCTTATAAGCCATTCCTAAATCACCTTTAATTTTAGATGGTGTAAACTTAATTCGCGGAAACTTATCTGGAGCAAATCTGCAAGGTAGTAGTTTAGTAAATGCAGACCTCTTATTTGCAAATTTTACGAAAGCCGATTTAAGAAATGCAGATTTACGAGGTGCAACTCTTAACGAGACTATTTGGTTAGAAGCTTTAGTAGATAAGTGTCAGCTTGGCGTAGGTACTGGTTTAAATCATCTGCAACGTCAAGATTTACAATTACGCGGAGCTAGATTTAATTCTTGAGAAAATGGTAATTAAAACACACAAAATTATAAGATTATTAAATTGAGATTGATCTGGATAAGTTAATGAGTATTAAGTTGCCCCAAAAATTGATGTTGCTGGGTTCAGGAGAACTAGGCAAAGAATTTGCGATCGCTGCTCAACGTCTTGGTAATTATGTGATTGCCGTTGACCGCTACGCCAATGCTCCAGCGATGCAAGTTGCTGATGCTTATGAAGTTATTTCTATGCTGAGTGCTGATGATTTAGAAGCTGTAGTGACAAAACATCAACCAGATATTATTATACCAGAAATTGAAGCAATCAGAACAGAAAAACTGCTCGAATTTGAGCAGCGAGGGATTACAGTTATACCGACTGCGGCTGCTACTAACTATACAATGAACCGCGACAGAATTCGGGAACTGGCACATCAACAATTAGGCATCAGAACGGCTAAATATGGTTATGCAACAACTCTAAAAGAATTGATTGCAATTTCTGATGAAATTGGGTTTAGTAATGTTGTTAAACCTGTGATGTCATCTTCTGGTAAAGGTCAGTCTGTAGTGCAAGATAAAAGTGAGGTTGAAAAAGCTTGGAATTATGCGATCGCTAATTCTAGAGGAGACAGTCAAAAGATCATCGTAGAAGAATTTATTAACTTTGAAATTGAAATAACTTTATTGACCATTAAACAGTGGAATGCAGCCACTATTTTCTGTTCTCCTATTGGTCATCGCCAAGAAAGAGGAGATTATCAAGAATCGTGGCAACCCGCGCTAATTTCTGAAGATAAGATATTAAAAGCTCAAGAGATAGCAGTAAAAGTTACTGATGCTTTAGGAGGAGCCGGAATTTTTGGTGTTGAGTTTTTCATTACCAAAGACGAAGTAATTTTTTCTGAACTTTCTCCCAGACCTCACGATACAGGAATGGTGACGTTAATCTCACAAAATTTAAATGAATTTGAATTACATCTGCGAGCAATTTTAGGCTTGCCAATTCCTCATATAGAACTGCTAGGAGCATCAGCCAGTGCGGTAATTTTAGCTTCAGAAAAATCTGATTCTATTGCTTTTAGTGGTGTAGCCGATGCTTTATCAGAAAAAGATGTAGATATTAAATTATTTGGTAAACCTAATGCTCATCCATATCGGCGAATGGGAGTAGCTTTGGCGAAGGGTGTGAATGTCCAAGAGGCTAGGGAAAAAGCTACGAAAGCTGCAAGTAAAATCACAATTAATTGATAGATTTTATTACAAGTAATCACCCAAACTTGATATAACCTCCCTTAAAAAGCTTGTCGTTACACACATTTTTGTAATAGTCAAAGTGTCGCGCTTACCCAATATTCCGCCCAGAACTTAAGTTCTGCGGCTCATAGCTAAAGTCCACTCAAGTGGACTGAAATTTTCCCTTTTACATAAGATAGTCTTCTACATGGCTGAAAATCTTGTATTTAGTCCTCTTGAGAGGACTTTAACTATTAGCCTTGGAATTTATTCCGAGGCGGGAATGGTAACGAAGCCCAAGATTTAAAAAATGTTGGTAATAACAAGCCCTAAAAAGTGGGAAATTAGGATTTTAGCCCCCAATTTATCGGGGGTTGGTAAGTAGTTGCACTTTAGGTTGAACATTCTCATCTGTGGTGAAGTCCAGATGATTACGATTGCTATCAAAATGCCAATTAGCGATCGCAGCAACTTTGACACCGGAGCCAAAGAGAAACCAACTTAAAAAGCTGGGTAAAAGCCAGCTAAATTTCAGGAGATTTTCTTTGGGTGTGAGGAAGATTCTTGGAAAACAAAAACCGCTCACCATATAAAGCACAATTATGAAAATTTTTGCGATCGCGCGGCTGATGCTACTACATCGGTGAAGAAAATCTATCAATTTGATAATCTATCGTTTGATTTATGTACGTTAAAATCCTAAATCTACGGCAATGCGATGGGCACAAGCAAACCCAGAAAAAGCTACTGCATTCAACCCTTGACCCGGAAAGGTACTATCCCCTACGCAATAAAGTCCTGGAATAGCTGTGCGATTAAAGGGCATATTCAATAACCCCCACAGCTTGCGCCGAGGAATTGGCCCATAAGTGCCATCCTGACGACCCAAAAAGCGGCGATGGGTGCGGGGTGTCCCCACCTCCAGATAATCTAATCCAGCATCTAAGCCTGGAAAAATCTTCTCTAGGCGGTCAATAATTCGCCAAGCCGCCTCTTCTTTCTTCGCTTCATACTCACTCGGAGAAAGTTTTTGCCAATCATCAATCCAGTGAGGCGTAAATGCGTGAATGATGTGATATCCACTTGGTGCTAAATCTGGGTCAAGCAATGTGGGAATCGAAACGAAAACTGTGCCTTCCACTGCCGTCATCTTTTCCCAATCTTCCAGGAAAATATGGTGGCACTCTGTCCCTACAGGTAAAACTGACTCCTTTACCCCAATGTGCAAACTCAAGAAGCTTGAAGATTTTTGATAATTTTGTTGCCACTTTTTATCATTATCTGGCATTTCTTTTGCTGGTAATAATTGTTCAAATGTATCCCAGCGTGTAGCATTAGAAACTATGCGTTTACCCCGATATACTTTACCATTAGCCAGTTGTACACCTACCGCTTTTCCCTGTTCTGTAAGAATTTTCGTGACTCTAGCTTGGTACTGAATCTTACCTCCAGCCTTCTCTAGACCTTCCACCAGTTTTTGGGCAATTTGTCCCACTCCGCCTTTAGGATAGTTAACTCCGCCATAATGCCTGTCAGAAAAGACCATCCCAGCATTAATCATTGGTGTCATATCAGATGGAACCACCGACCAGCAATAACATTCCATATCGATAAATTTCAATAATTGCGGGTCTTTAATATAGCGCCGCGCCACGTCCCCAGCATTTTGGGGCAGATACTTAGCTAAACCGAGACACGCCAAAGGATGCTGGAAAAATACTCGCAGTAGATACCGAGGTTCTTCCAGCGACAGCAAATCCATGCTGTTGAGACACTTGAATACTTTTTGGCATTCGTCATAAAAGCAACGAATCCCCTGGTCTTCATGAGGAAAATGAGCAATAAGATTTTGCAAAAATTTTTCATAAACCCGGTCAACCTTCAAGTTTAAACCTTGCGGTAGATGATAGTGAATCTGCACCGGATCTGCGATCGCTTCTTGGCTAACATTCACAGCTGATAAGGCGCGGGTGAGTAAATTAGTAGTGCCGTTCTGTCCCAGCCCAAAAATCATCGATGCGCCAACATCAAATCGATAGCCTTGGCGTTCAAAATAACCAGCGCTCCCACCTGGAATCAAATAACGTTCCAGTACCAGCACTTTCGCTCCCTTCGCTGCTAACTGGGTCGCTGTTACTAATCCGCCAATCCCAGACCCAATCACGATCGCATCAATTGTCATTTGTCATTTGTCCTTTGTCCTTTGTCTAGAGTCCCTTGTTCTTTGTCTAGAGTCAATCAATATTTACTAATAACGAATGACCAATGACCAATGACTAATCAAAAAAAAGAGGGACGAGCCTGCTACTGCTGGCTAATCCCGTCTGCCGATCCTTAAAAGAGAGGAGAACACTGTATAAGAATATAACCTTGATTGAGAATTAATGTCAACTACTAATGAAAAATTTTATCAATAAAATTGAGACTGTTAATTATCAGCTGTCAGCCGGATGCAGGAAAGAGTATTATGGTGTTTTCAGTTCTTATATAATAAAAAAGCCCTAATTTCTGGCTATGACGCTACAATTGCGCGTTTATGTTCCACCCCATCCCCTGATAAAACACTGGCTGGCAGTTGCCCGTGATGCAGGCACACCTTCAGTATTATTTCGTAGTGCCATGACTGAGCTGGGAAGATGGCTGACTTATGAAGCTGCGCGAGACTGGTTGCCAACCCAAGAAACGACAGTGCAGAGTCCCTTGGATACCTGTTTGGCAACCGTGATTGATCCGCAGATACCAGTAGCAGTAGTACCGATTCTGCGGGCTGGACTAGGATTACTTGAGGGAGCGCAGACTTTACTGCCTTTAGCATCGATTTACCATCTTGGTTTGGCGCGAGACGAAGAGACACTGCAACCTCATTGTTATCTGAACAAGTTACCAGAAAAATTTGACCCCGAAACACGAGTGTTAATTACCGATCCAATGTTGGCAACAGGAGGGTCGATGATGGCGACAATGGCAGAATTGACACAACGGGGTGCTGATCCAGCCTTGACCCGGATTGTTTGCGTAGTGGCGGCTGCACCAGCTTTGCAAAAATTGAGTGCAGCTTATCCAGGTTTAATAATTTACACGGCGACTATTGACGAAAAACTTAACAGCAAGGGGTATATTGTACCGGGATTGGGAGATGCAGGCGATCGCATCTTTGGGACTTAAGCTACTATGCAGCTAGGGCAGGAAAATAGCATAACTACTGTAAAAGTTGCAAGGTTTGTTGAAGGCGGTAAAGATATGAGTCAACGAGATGGTTTTGGCAGTGGTTTTGTAGCAGGGGCGTTTGTCGGTGGCGTATTTGGCGGTGTTATCGGGGCACTGATTGCTTCTCGACGCAATCCAGAGTTGCTAGCAGAGGAGGAGACAGAACTGGCGGATAGCCAAGCCGAAGCGAAGAAAATAGCAGCAAAGCGGCGTCAGATGAAAGCCTCAGAAAGCGAGAACATCGGCATAGAAACGGCTAGGCGATCACTAGAAGATAAAATTGCCCAGCTAAATGCCACAATTGATGATGTGCGGAAGCAACTCGGAAATGTTAATAGCGGTTCACCTCAAGCAACTAATGACCGCCCCCTCACTAAAGACTCCTGAGGTTTGTTCAGGCGTGGTGAAAATGTCAAGTGTGGTAAGTGCTAAATCCGCAAACATCATGACATGGACTAAATTAAAATTAAAAGATAAGACCGCGTTTGACACTTAGTAGGAAACAAAGCTATCCATGAGTTTACTGATTACGACACTAGTTACCTTTGTCACCTTTTATAGCTATTTGCTACTTATCCGGGTTTTGTTGACCTGGTTCCCGACAATCAACTGGTATAACCAGCCATTTGCTGCTTTAGCCCAGATAACCGACCCTTATTTGAATCTATTCCGCTCCATTATTCCCCCATTGGGCGGTATGGATTTTTCTCCGATCTTAGCTTTCTTCGCGCTCAACTTAGCTGGTGGCTTTCTGAGAGCCATTCCTTATTAATTAGCCTGCTATCTATTCGTACAGAGATTTTGATTAGTACCCCAATAAAAATTTTTGTAGAGATGCCAATTGTAAAAGCGTCTCTACAATTTTTTTCAGGAGGAGTTCATCTACTCGCAATCAGAAAATCGAGTCAACGCCCTATCACTTTTACCACCGTGTAACCAAAAATCTTTTCGGCGGCTGGCTTCCAACCTCGAACCAGAAACTCAGTACTCCATTGGATTACCGCTATCGACGTTTGTTGAATCAGCAATGATAAGCGTTTTTGGGAGTTGCAAAGTGCAGCTTCAGCGCGTTTGCGATCGCAGCAAATTCGACTAAATACAACGGCTGATCTGTTTTGGAATCGTTGGTTACAAAGACACCGTAATCAACCGGAATCTGCTTTACTGAGTATATAGCGGTTTTCGTTTGCATGAAGTACATTTTTAACCCTCACCCCCAAAATTTTGTGGAGCAGGCCTAAGATTCAAGCGAGATATTAAAATTGACTATCCGCAAAATGTATCTCTGGGGAATAAAGTCTACATCGGCCCCAATGTCTTATTAGATGGTCGTGGTGGAATCACAATTGGCGAGAACATCACACTTGGGTTTAACGTTGTTATCCTTTCAGCAAACCACGACTATCAAAGTAATGATTTGCCATATCAACATAATGTCTACATTCATAAACCTGTTGTTATCGGTCGCAATGTTTGGATTGGCGCAAATGTCCTAATTATTCCGGGAGTTTCCATTGGAGATGGTGCGATTGTGGCGGCTGGTACGGTTGTAAATGCTAACGTTAAGCCTTTAGCAATTGTTGGAAATCAACCTATGAGAACAATTAAATAATTCGTAATTCGTAATTCGTAAATTTTGTTTTGTAATGGGGATTTAACCCCAACACAAAACAAAATTTTTATTGAACCGGGGGACTTAAACCCACGGAACTAGTTAAATACCGCGATAAAGAACACTATAAACAACTCCCCTGCAAGTAAGAAAGTTAGGATAATTCGTAATTCGTAATTCTTAATTAGTAATTCGTAATTATTACATGATAGTAGGGTGGGCATTTTAATCCTCACCCTACTTGCCTAAACGATGGCTGGTGTATTTGCACGCTTACTTTGAGGTGTTGCAACCATCCGCATTCCGGCCGGTGTGGCTATAGTTAACCCACGGCGCACAGGACGCACAGGACGTTTGTTCTCTAGCGATACTTGAAATTCTGACAAAATAGTTGCCAAGACGATTTTCATTTCATACTGGGCAAATGCCATTCCAATACAGCGACGATTACCGCCACCAAAGGGTAAATATTCATAAGGTGAATATTGTCTTTCTAAAAAGCGTTCTGGTTTGAACTGCTTTGATTGTGGGTAGACTTCTTCCCGATGATGTGCTAAATAAATGCTGGGGACGATTGCCGTTCCCTCTGGCAGTTCGTAGCCCATAATTTTAATTGGGGTCTTCACAATCCGCACGAAAGCAGTCATGGCAATTGGGTAAATTCGCAATGTTTCTTGGCACACTGCTGTCAAATAAGGGAATTTAGCCACAGTATTCAAATCGGGGTTAACTCCAATGGTGTTGAGTTCCTGTAGCAACTTTTCACGCACCTCTGGTAAATGGTCAATCCAGTAAAAAGCCCATGTCAATGCAGAAGCGGTAGTTTCATGTCCTGCAACTAGCAGTGTCATTAACTCATCGTGTAATTCTTCATCTGACATCGCTTGACCATCGTCATAACGAGCAGCCATCATCAAACTCAGGATATCTTGGCGATTTTGATCGGATTGGGCCCGACGTTCTCGAAGCAAAGCATAAATAAGTTGATCAATTTTTTGCCGTTGTTGCAGAATCCGACCCCACGGACTCCACGCACCGAAATCTTTTTGGATGAACCTGAAAAAGAAGGCGCTAGACATTACAGGCGAACTGATGAAGTCTAGTAAGTCACTTAGCGATCGCCTCAGTGACTCAAAAAGCTCTCCCTCATTTAAACCAAATACAACCCGTAGGATAACACGCAAGGTGATTTCTTGCATCGACTCTCGGATCTTAAAAGGCTTGCCAATTTGCCATTGATTACTCACTTGTCGGGTTATTTCCTGGATATCCTGACCATAAGCCCGCATCCTTTCGCCATGAAATGGAGGAGCAAGTAGTTGCCGTTGACGCTGGTGGCGATCGCCATCCGCTAACATAAAGGAGCGATCGCCAAGTAAAAATCTTAGTCCTATGTTCCCCCTGCCAACCTCAAAATGGTTGGAATCAGCAGTAAAAATCTGCTCAAGAGCTTGGGGTTGACTAAAGTAGACAAGATGGTTATCAGAGCGACTACTCCTAATGGTAAAACTGTCACCATAGATTTTGGCAAAATCATCCACATATTTTACAGGCTGACCAATAAACTTGATCATCCGCAACCAGCGCGGCATTTGAGGCCCATCAGGCAAATTGTAAGTTGCTGTCATCGGAGTTTGTGGAATTGATGGCTTCTGAATTTTATTGTTACGAGTTTTCATGTTCTTGAGGCCCACATAAAGCGGTATATTCATCATGGGGAGTAGGGAGTGGGGAGTAGGGAGTAGAGAGTGGAAGAAAAGGATAATAATTTATAATGACTAACTCAGTACTCAACACTCTTTCAAGTCAGTCCATCATCAAAAAATCCCACAACCAAAAATGAAAAAGATTTCTTCCCTACTCCCCACCCCCCACTTCCCACTCCCTTTTCCTAGCTAAAGCAGTGCCAAAAATCATCGCTATTCTCAACGGTAAAGGAGGAGTCGGTAAAACGACCACCGCAGTCAATCTGGCTGCAAACTTTGCGAAGAAAAAAAAGGTACTGCTGATTGACGCAGATATTCAAGGTTCTGCCAGTTGGTGGTTTGGGCGCAGTCAGCAGGGAATGGGATTTGATTTATCTCAAGAAACAGATCCTACACTTTTAGGTAATTTAGGAAAGATAACAGGTTACGATTTAGTAGTGGTGGATACGCCTCCCGCGCTGCGCTCTGAAGCATTAGTGGCGGTAGTTGCGATCGCAGATTATCTAGTTTTGCCTACACCCCCAGCCGCAATGGATTTAGCTATCCTAGTGGAAACAGTTAAGGAAGCCGTCATCCCCGTGGGAACTCCTCATCGGGTACTGCTTACCAAAGTTGATACGCGCAGTATCGGGGAAGCACTAGAAGCAAAAAACACTCTCACTCGATTAGGTATTCCTGCTTGTAATACCTTTATCCGTGCTTATAAGGCTCATGAACGAGCGGCACTTGAGGGTGTAGCGATTAGTCAATGGCGAGGAAGTAATGCACGGGAGGCGGAGTTAGACTACCGCCGTGCAGCTGATGAATTACAGCGTGATTGGAGAAAATAATAATGGCTAGGAAACAAAGTCTCTCTGACTTACTACAAGAAGAGGCGCAAAAATTTACACCCTCAGAAGGCGAATCTGCGATCGAAGTTACAGCACAAGAAATTGCCGAAGAACAGGCTTTATCAGATGAAGAATCCTCAGCCCAAACACCTGAGCCAAATTCTACTAAGCGCACAAGCCCAACTAAGGCTGATTTAGAAGCAACTGTCAAAGAGTTGACAGCTAATCTGGAAAAAAGCCATAAAAATGAAGTATCTCTTGGGCAAGAAATTGCTGATTTGCAATCAAAATTATCTAAACAAAAAACATTAGCATCAGAACAAAAATCATTAGTAGAACAGGTAACAAAAGAACTTGACGAAACCAAAAAAACAGCGCTGCAACTAGCAGAAGCAAATTCCAAGCTTATAGAAGAAATTAATGCTTTAAAACAAACAGCAGAAGATAATTCTAAACTTGCTGTAGCCGTAAAAGAAACTAGTGCTATAAAACCCGTAAAAGAACACTACAATCCACTTAACTACAAAAAATCACATCGGTCATCAGAAAAACTAGCTCAAAATCAACCACAAAATCAACCAAATGAGTATCCTGAGAGTTCTAATGAGATGTGGTTACTTGACTAGTACAGCTTGACACAAATCCAGCTACGATTAACCAGACAAGGGGCAAAATCCCCTTGTCAAAGGTAGGCAAAATTCCGCCAGAGTGTACTATAATCATTCAATCAGATAAAGCTTACTTACTAAGTAATAAACTGCTTTAAAGAAGTTAACCTCAATAAATAAATTGATAAAATAGTAAAAACTACAACAAAAAATCCTTCAATTATAAATATTCTACTCAAAGGAGTTCCAAAAACTCCTATATTTATACCGACTTGATAAGGTTTAATGAGCAATA
The DNA here is from genome assembly GCF_020829645.1 of Nostoc mirabile CHAB5784. Classification (GTDB taxonomy): domain Bacteria; phylum Cyanobacteriota; class Cyanobacteriia; order Cyanobacteriales; family Nostocaceae; genus Nostoc; species Nostoc mirabile. The sequence goes on from NZ_JAIVFS010000069.1 coordinate 15,374, forward strand.
AGAATAAGTATTGCCAATATTTATGTAATGAAAATAAACCAAGAGAGTATTTAGATAATTTTTGTACTAAGAAATTTTCTTTTATTTCTTTTCGGGAATAAACATAACAGAAAATAGTTATGGCTCCACAAATAATGGCAATTCTTCCATAAATGCTTAAGTCATAGCCAGATGTACGCAAATAAATGTCATGGAATGAAAACAATATAAATGCAATTAGGTAATAAAATTTGAAATTTAATAATTTATTAGGAAAATTAGTTAAGTAAAAAGCTATGGGAATATAAATAACAAAATTTATTAGCCAATAATAAGGAATACTCAAATTTAGTAAGCAACAGGCTTCAAAATAAAATAAACAAAATATTACTACTGTACAAGATACTATACTTTTTAGATAATCTGATTTTATGAGTTTATATAAAAAGGCCAAAATTGTCAAACAAATTATATTAAATAGAAAATAGAAAACTGAATCACCAACAATTGGTAAGCTTGGTTCTAAACCTATAATGATTTTCCATGATAAATTAGGGATTTTTCTCGTAGCTATAATAAAAAATATATTCTGAAAAATAACCCAGAATAAATAAATTTTAATTAGTTTAGTAATTCTCTTTTGAAGGTATTTTACACTACCTGATTTTTGAAAAAATAAGTAAAGAGAAACAATATAAAAAATCGGAACAGCTGTTAAAGATAATTGCAGTTCCAAACCCCTCAAAATTTTAGCAATAATCAGTACGAAACCATGAGTAGAATCATTTATAATAAATTTAAATGGTCGTAAATGCCAAATGAAAACAAAAGCAATGCTTAGTGCTTTTAAGGTGTCCAGACTATTATTTCTCTCTATTTTCATAGCTATTTCTCTAGAAACTGACTTTTTAGGAAATTTTTAAATCTACCCTAATAAACTGCTGTCTGTCTGAAAGAGAGGTTTGCGATCGCTCTAGCTACAGAGTTTCCTAAAATTCTGTGAAAGTAAAACTATAGCTTTTCCTAATCAAATGAGGTACATCATAGCCCCCTCTCGAAGAGCGGGGAGGGGGTTGGGGGTGGGGTTCTTGTATTTCACTCAACTGAGAATCGCTATATTAAAAAAATAGTAGCTCTAACAGAAGCAATTAGCAATAGTTCAAAAATTTTACAGTTCAGCCTTATAGAAAAATTATTGATAGTTGTGCTGCTTTGATAGGCAATTTTACTGTTTTAACACCTTCTTACTAAATCCACCTAATAAGTTTAAATAGATGCATCAGGTTTCTTGGGTTTCAAATACGATTATCGAAAATCTAAAATATGCTGTGCAGTAATTTGTGGTTGTTCAAGGTGTGGGAGATGACCACAATCTTGAATCCAGACGAGGGTACTGTGTGGAATTGCTCTTTTAAACCTCATGGCATCCCTAGTACCCAAAATTTTATCGGAATCGCCCCATAAAATTAGCGTCTGTTGCACAATTTGTGATATTTTTTTAAATCTAAAAGCACTGTAACCACCACTTTTAGTGAAAGCGATCAACGCTTGATGCCAACTCGGCATTTGTAGATGTAATGCACCACAAGATAGTGCATCCACAGAGGCAAGACTTTGATTTTTATATCCAATGCGGGAAACGCGCTCGCGCACTTTCAGATTACTCAAAAACTGAGTTGCTAAATAATCAAACGGGGGAAACATTAATTTACTTAATGGGGAACCACCCGCCAACCCAGCACTATCAATTAACACCAGCTTTTTTACTACTTCTGGGTAAGTCAACGTAAAATCAATTGCAGTTGCACCCCCCATCGAAGCACCTACCAAAATTACAGGTTGCTTAATCAGGTTTTTCCAGAAATAATAAAGATGGGTTTTAATCGCAGTTGGGCTATAAGCAATTCCTGAGAGTCTATCTGTAAACCCAAAACCCAACAAATCCACAGCCCAAGTTTCATTATCTCCAGAGAGTAGTGGCAAAAGCCGCCGAAATTCTAATACAGAACTATCAAAGCCGTGAATTAATAAAATAGGAGTTCCACCACTTCCTTGCTTGACATAGGTTGTGGTAACTGGTTGATTAATTAAAGGAGTAGCGATCGCAGAACTTTGAATACTTTGAGCTAGTGCGATCGAGGCAGATTCTGTCAGTTGCCCAACTGCTTTAGAAAGAAAATTCGGAAACATAAATTTAAGTTTATCGTACTAGCTTGCTTCCACGCATTGCTGATTTTGTTAAACAACAAAATTACACAAACTAACACGCTGAAATATGAATTGTAATACATAAAACATAGACCAGCGACTATCAAAACATTCTAACTCCCCACTCCCAACTCTTAACTCCTAACTGTACAGACGCGATTAATCGCGTCTCTACTTCCCACTCCCTACTCCCTACTCCCCACTCCCCCAAAAATTATCACATCAAAGAAAGTTTACCAAAATGTCAAAATTGGGACTAAAGCCACGTACAATTAAAATCGCCTATCCCTTAATCCAGGAGCTAATGCCATGCCAATGGCCGTTGGCGTAATTGAAACTTTAGGTTTTCCTAGTGTCTTAGCAGCAGCAGATGCAATGGTCAAAGCTGCCGCAGTCACAATTGTGTATTATGGTCAAGCAGAAAGCGCTCGTTTGTTAGTCGCTGTCCGGGGACACGTTTCTGAAGTAAATAGAGCTGTTGAAGCCGGAATCGTAGCTGGAGAGCAAGTCAAAGTTGGTACAGTAATTACCTACTACATCGTTCCCAATCCCCCAGAAAATGTGGAAACCATATTACCAATCCATTTCACTGAAGAATCAGAACCATTCCGCATGTTCTAAGCAATTTTGCTATTAAAATCTGTAGCGAAGCTTCGTACAATTAATTTGTAGCCCCCATATCGTTTATTCATACAGGAGATTAATAATGTCATTACAGGCAGTTGGAGCACTTGAAACGAAAGGTTTCCCTGCGGTGCTAGCAGCAGCAGATGCTATGGTAAAAGCTGGTCGAGTCACCCTCGTTGGTTATATCAGAGTAGGTAGCGCTCGCTTTACAGTTAATATTCGTGGTGATGTTTCTGAAGTAAAAGCCGCTATGGCTGCTGGTGTTGAAGCCGCAGAAAATGTTTATGGCGGTACATTAGAATCCTGGGTGATTATTCCTCGTCCCCATGAAAACGTTGAAGCTGTTCTACCAATTGCTTACACAGAACAAGTCCAAGGCTATCGAGAATCTGTAGAAAATCCCATTGTTAGATCCAACAGTCGATAGATTTAACCTCCTGTGGGGGAATTCAAAACAAAAAATTCCCATAAATGAATTTCAAGAGAAGTTTCTTGTCAGACTTCTGACTATCAAAACTTTAGAGGATTGCAAACTTTTCTGTTTTTAGATTTTGCATAAGTTGAATTTTGAAGCAGAGGGAAAGCAACAGTCAAAGTCAATAGTCAAAATAAATATTGGCTGTTGACTATTCATTTTTGGGAATGTAAAAGTTGTAAGAATAACTTGCCAATCTTAGAGGCACAGTTGTGGATGAAGCTAGTTTAGAAAGGATAAATTGACCTATCAATCCCTACTATCCAGAATAGCGTAGGCGTAGCCCCTCGTAGACATCGCCATCTGGTATACTCGGTCTGATTCCACGCTATAGCAATAATATTCATTGAAGAATTTATTTAAGGTTTATACAACGGCTTACCAAACATCCTCTTAAACGCTCATTTACGTATATACACTTAATTGAATAAAATATATTACGAAATTTAACTTAATATAATTCTAAGGGTTTCCACGTACTTACTTTATTCTGGGAAACCCATCCACGGCAGGGCTGCCTCATGAGCGACTGGCGTGGGTTTGGGGGATCTTCCGGGGGGGGCGAAATATCACCAACACCAAGTGTATTGAGATTTAACTAAGTATTTTTCTACGTAAGGGCTTGTAGAGCCTTGAAATTTATACGGGTGAAATTCGCCTGGCATTGAGTTAAATTAGATTCGTTCCTCGGCTCAGTTACAAAATGTTCAGATTTCCTCAACCCATCTCGTACAAAGGTGTATTCCCACCACTGTAGGCAAATTTCTATCTCAGTTACAAAATATAACTTTACAAAAAGGTTAAATTAAAAAATAGCCCCAAAAGCTTTATAGGTATGGGTTTGGGGCGTTTTGGAATTGTAAGCAAAACATCAATATAGAAATTTCTGCATAATTCTAGTGAATTAAGACGTAATAAAAGTGGAATCACTGAGCTATTTTCATGAGACTCATGAAATCCGGGCAGGTTGCCAGTTAAACAATTAGGTGGGACGAATGGGGGTTGTGATGCAAACTTCAAAATTGAGTTTCGAGGAACGCAATCTCACTATGACAACAGATGTGGAACAACTAGCTCTAGATTGGCGAAAGCGCTTGGCTGCGGAATGTCCAGACCAAAATGAAGCTGCTAGGCAAAGCATTATTCTCTGGCTGTTGGAATCTGACTCCAAACGGTTTGATCTGTTTAACCCTAAAGAACTCGATATCGCCAAGCAAGCGATGGAATATCGCTGGAGAATTTTACGTCAACGCTATTTGGGGCTAGGGCGAGAACGTGCTTATCGGAACTTGATAACGCGATTGGGGAGTTTAGTAACATTACGGAATAAAATTCAGACTTGGGTTGCCCTCAGCCGCGATCGCCAGCGTAGTGTGATGGATGTGTTGCAAGAAGTACTCCAAGAATTACTGCAAAGCGACAGCCAGATGCAACAGCAAATGGCTGATATTGCCAAATATACAACTGATAGACGATTGGGAGATGCTCTGCTATTTGCCAGTGTAGAAGAATATTGTCTGCGACCAGTACGCAATCAACCCCTATTAGCTTATCGGTTTGTGAATTATTTGCGTCGCACTCAGCGCGGTGGCTTAACCCAAGTGCCAGGTCGTGACTTAATTAGACTGGTGTCAGAAGAAGTTCTCACAGACGACAATGACAATCGAGTTAACTTAGTCGATAGTCAGGCGATCGCAGAATTTATTGAAGCACAACAGCTAGAGGAACAACAAATCCTGCGTCAGTCAGTACAAAAAGAATTTGAAAATTATTTACAAGAAAATCTGGGAACAGACGCAGTAGAGTGGCTACGACTGTATTTACAAGGTAAATCCCAAGAAGAGATTGCCCACAGATTAAATAAGCAGACTAAAGAAGTATACCGTCTGCGAGAAAAAATTAGTTATCACGCGGTGCGTGTTTTTGCACTCAAAGGTAAACCAGAGCTAGTAGACAATTGGCTCTCAATTTCTTTGCAAGAGCATAACTTGGGTTTAAGCCAAAACCAATGGCAGCAACTTGATGAAAAATTGACTCCTCTGGGGCGGCAGATTCTAGATTTGCGCAAAGCAGGTAACTCAATAGAAGCAATAGGCCAACAGTTAAAACTCAAAACCCATCAAGTGTTAGGCGAATGGACAAAAATCTATCTTGTAGCCCAAGCTTTAAGAAGCCAGGAGTAGCCTGTGAAGCATTTAGTTGCTCAATTAAGGTGGTGTACCAAAGTAGGAGATGGGGAGCAGGGGAGAATTCATAGGAAATTCCTCCCCTTTGCCTTTTCATCCCCTCATGCCTCAGTTACTAGAGCAGAACTTCAGAAGGCAGTCCCGATGAAGCAAGTTTCACAACCAAGCATGAAAGTGGTCTTTCCCCACTCACCACTACTTCGGCTTACCTCGGCAACTCTTGGAGACGCTACGCGAACGCTCGGCACAAGTCGCTCAGTACAAGTCACCACTCCCTACTCCCAACTTTCAAGTCAGGAGGCAAAAAGCAGAAGGAACTCACGCTTAAAAGCATGGGATTGATCTTGGACGCCTTGTGTCTTGTGGCACTTGACGCTCGATATATTTTTTTATACTAATAGGCTTTATATCCACAACTAAAGTTTTGATTAATACTTCGGCATTTTGCCCTCTAATCATAGTTCTGTAAGTGCAATCCCTGATTCCAATTTTATACATAATTGTTATGTTGTAATCGAACTCTAGACTGATCAAGTTTAGAGTTCAACTCAAATAGGTACATATTTTGCTGCCGTATTCTAAGTAAGATTACGGTTTAAACAAATTTATAGTGACAAAGTTAGTTTCCTGCTCTTGAATCCATTTTTACAAATATTTCATGCAGACTGAGGTTTTTAGTGAACTTTTCCCCTTAATGAGTACAGCCACCCCACAGACTTTGGAATGGCTGCTCAACGTTGCAATTGAACATGAATACCCATCTGGGCGAGCCGTTGTAATGGAAGATGCCTGGGGTAACGCCGTTTACTTCGTTGTTTCTGGTTGGGTCAAAGTCCGGCGTACCGTCGGGGAAGATTCAGTAGCTCTGGCAATTTTTGGTAAAGGCGATTTTTTTGGAGAAATGGCAATTTTGGATGAATCTCCACGCTCAACCGATGTCATAGCCCTTTCGGCCGTGAATTTGCTGAGTGTATCCAGAGAGCGTTTTATTCAAATCTTGTTCAAAGACCCGCAGTTACATCACCGGATGTTACAACTTATGGTGCGGCGATTGCGGCAAATTAACTTGCGCTTACAAATGCGGTCTTCACCACCAGCAGTCAAACTCGCCTATACCCTAGTGACTTTAGGCGAAAGCTATGGTCAAGAATCGAATTTTGGAAAGGAAATTTTTAACATTCCCTTCAAAGATTTAGCAGAGGTAACAGAAATTGGTGTTGAAGAAACCACCAAAATTATGGAAAAGCTGCATGAGAAGGGGTGGATAAAAATTGACAGCGCCAACAACATGATTTATCTCGTAAACTTTAAACAGTTGATGAACTTGGCTGGCAAAGTGTAATTGCTAAGGGTTCTTAGGGACTGACAAATCAAAAAATATTCAATTATTTATTGTGGGGTGGGCAGCGCTTAGTCGAACGCTGCCCACCCTACAAAAATTGAATTAACTTTTGCAATTTAAAACACTCCCAAGCGCAAGCAACATCTGGACTGAAATGGAGCTTGCGCTGGTCAAAATCTAGTCAAGTACTTCTGCTACAGAACCTCCAACAGTTGTTTAATTTTTGTGTCTTGACGTTCTTTGAATTTTTCTGGAAAAATTAATTCGAGCGTAATCTTGCCATTTGTCTGTTCTTCTACTGCATAAATTTCGGCAACAAATCGGTTAGATGAGAGGTTATCTTCATCCTCATTCAACAGTAAACCAACTAATGGTTTAACAGTTCGCATCGTGTGCAAATCCTGTTGTCCTAGCATTTTGTGAGAAGACACGGCTTTTGTATCCTCTATTTCCAAGCGCAAACCCGTTGTTCCTAATTCTGTGGCTACTGCAAAGAAGAAGTTACCATCCCAGTAGAGTCGGCTATGGCTATTTACCTGCTTGCGTACCTTTTTACGGCTAGTTTGTTTCACGTCACGCAAGGCCCGAGTCAGACTTGTGGCTAAGAATCCAAGGGAAGCGAAGGGTCGGTCTACATACTGGCCCTTTTGAGAATACCACTCGCGGACATCAGAATACAAAACTAGAGTTAAAGCATCGCGTTGGGCATCGTTGAGCTTCACAAAATCAACAGCCAAAAGCGTTTCTGTGTCATTAATAGGAGAGACTCGGACAATCTGCGCTGTTAAAGAGGCGCTAGCAGTATAATCTCCCATCACCTCAACTTCCGCTTCCTCCAGTAAATTGGGCCAAGTTTCTAAAGAAATTAATGCCCCAGTTTCTGAAATATTCACCGTTTTGCCCATGATTGTTTGACCGTTACTGGTAATTAAGATGGGGAGGCGACGCTGTAAACGGTGAGCAGTACGTACTTGTGGTTGTTCAAAGCCAACCAGCAAAGCAGCTATCAGCAAAACCAGATTAAAAATAGACCACATGGTGTTGACTAAGACCGCTTGCCAATCTTCAGGATGTAGCAGCAGCCAATAGGGAACAGCTAGCAAAGAAGAGACTACAAGTGCTGTCACCACCAAAAGACCACGCATCGATTCCCAATCAAAGGTGCGTTTGGTTATAGACGTTCCTTTGTCGGTAACATTAAATGAACCCAGTTTTGGATTAAACAGCGCTAACATCGTCACCCACCCAGCCTGGAAAGCCATCGCAAATTCAAAAATTTCATTCCAGAAGGAGAAACGGACGTTTTTGTAAATGATGTAGTTAGTAAAAAGGGAGAGGAGAATATGGGGTAGGGCGTAGGCTAGAGTTTCTAAACCCAAACCTTGGACAGAGTTAACGCCAAATAATAAGAAGAGTGTCGGAGCGATCGCATATATTAGTCGAGGATAGCCATACAAAAAGTGCGAAGTCGCGCTAAAGTAACAAATCCGTTGTGCAAATGTCAGGTTTAGCTTCGGATTAAAAATGGGGTTTTCTAATCGCAGAATCTGCGCCATCCCCCTTGCCCAACGCACTTGTTGTCCCACGTAAGAAGAAAAGGTTTCTGGCGCTAAACCAGCCACCATAATTTTGTCGTAGTAGACAGACTTGTAACCCAACGAATGCAATCGCAAAGCAGTGTGGCAATCTTCCGTCACGGTTTCTACTGCAATTCCCCCAACTTCTAAAGCGTGGGATTTGCGGATTAATGCTGCAGAACCGCAGAAAAAGGCAGCATTCCAAAAATCATTACCTTTTTGCAGTACCTTATAGAACAGTTCATTGCCTGCGGGTATTCTACCTTTAGTGACCAAATTACGCTCGAAAGGGTCGGGGTTATAGAACCAGTGAGGAGTTTGGACAAACGATACTTTGGGATCGAAGAAAAAACCCATTGTATGCAAGAGAATTTGCCGCGATGGAATGTGGTCGCAGTCCAAAATCAACACTAAATCACCATCGGTTTTGTAAAAGGCGGTATTGATATTACCAGCCTTAGCGTGGTCGTTATTGTCCCGCGTCATGTGTATACAGCCGAGTTCTTGGCACATTTGCCGTAACTGTTCCCGTCTTTTGCTAAACTGTTCTCGGCGTGGGTCGTTCTCTTTATACTTTTCTGGACGACCATCATCAAGGACATAAACCTTTTTTTTATCAAGAGCATAATCACAGGCTAAGGCTGCCACCGCAGTCTTGCGAACAATCTCCACATCTTCGTTGTAAGTGGGGATGTAGATATCAACTTTGAACCATTCCTGTTGAGGAATGGTTGTGAGATTAACTGGTTGGCGTTCTTGAATTTTCAGGGTTTGAAAGTATGCCAATATCAAGGTGAGGATGGCATAAAGTTCGGCGGCGAACAACAATACGCAAGCGATGCTGTTGAGCCAACCATCAAAGTTGAGGGTGTAGCTGGTGCGGTAGTATAAATAACGCAGCGTTGTTACCATACTCAGCCACAGCATAAACAGGTGATAATAGTGGCTGATTTCTGAAGAAGACTCTTGAAACTCAGCGTGTATCACCACTTGACCGAGTAGCACAAGAAACAATGCTACTAATCCCTGCTGCCAAACTTCTATTGGAGTAATAATCAGTGGTACTGAGAGTACCAATAGCAGTAAGATAAACCACTTAAACTGCTTCACACCCACTTTTTGGAGAGTGCGGTCAAAAAATCTAGGGGTAATATCAATCAACCAATTGCTCAATTTTAAGCGCTGGCGATCGCGTGATTTCCGGGGCGGTGTGTGGGGGGAAGAAGACATTGTGGATCTAAATTTTGAAATTTAAAATGGGCAATACCTGACCGAAAGTGTCTACTTTTTATCAGCAGTCAAGCGCTTGAGATACAACTGAAGAATCCCGTAAAGAATTAGAGACACACTAAAAATACCCACAGGTAGCAATAGCCAATTTTCTTGTAAAAAGCGTGATGCTTTACTGAGGATAGTGGTATTTTCTAAGCGACGAGTGTTTGGGGCGCTTTGGAAAAACTGTAGTTGATAGGCATCAGCATCGTAGAAAATTGGGTCTTTTTGATCGCTACTAATTAGCACCGTATCCTTCTTGAGTTGGAAGAACCACGGGTCTTGATTGAGGACTTGTCGCACTCGCTCTAAACCAGTTTCGGTTTGAGAAGTTAAAGCTAGAACGACGCGATCGCTGTTCCAAGGAGAGATAATCTGCTTAATCATGCCTTGTGTATCCTGCGGGGTCTGAACCACAGCATTGGCAGAGGAGCGGGAATATGCTTGACTCAAGTTGAAGCCAGTGGAATTAAATACTTCGGGAAAAGGAAAGTCTTCTCGCGTTCCAATTCCTACCAAATGGTCGTTTTTGCGGGCTTTTGTTGGCAAAGCATCCGGTGTATAAACATTTAGTTTGACAGCATCTGCTTGACTAAGCCTTCCTAAGCGTTCGCTAAAAGCCAACAAGGTCAACACATCTGTCTTCGAGGGGATTTGTGGCACGACGATCGCTGTCTGGGACAAATCCTGTGGTGCAGCAAAGGGGAAACCGAATTTCAGCAGGTTCAAGTCTGGTAGTTGTGTAGAGATTTCCCGCTTCAGGTCGAAGCTAGTATCAGAATGCACCGTACCTGTCAGTTGTTGATCTGGTGGCTGAAGACAGTTTTGTTTATCAAACGGTTCTCTCGGATTCATCCGCAAGAAAACTTGCAGTTTCGAGTTGGGTTTGATCAAGTTTTCCGGCAAATTGACTTTGAGGTTTTTGCGAGTTTCTCCCGACTCAGAATCAAGACGTGCCCCACCAATGAAAACTCCATCCAGTAAAACTTCGATCGCAGAAGTTCGGGGATTAACCTGCGGCCCGTAGCTGTACACCAGATTCATGGAACTACCGCGCAGAAATCTATCATCTGGTAAAGCGCGAAAATCAATTTCAATTGGCGGCGCTCCGATCCCACGTACAGTCACATCACTAAACGGCTCACCATTTACCTGGGTTTTGATGTCGCCCAGTTTAAAAGAATTTTGTTCTGGCAAATAACGAGGCCATTGGCGGAGTCCTGGTGTCGAACCTTCCTTGAGGGTATCGACAAAAACCACCTGACCAGTACCCATTTTCCGTAAGTCTGGCTGTGATAAAAATTGGGTTGCCTTTTCCACAGCTTTTGCACTGTTGCCAGTAGCAATTAAAACCGGAACCCCGCTCTTTTCAACTTTAGTTATAATCAACACCCCTGTTTCATCTGGTACGGGGTTATTATCACGATCAAGAATTTGATTGCTGATGACTTTCAGGGGCAAATTCTTCCAAGTATTTAAGGTTGGTTGCTCGTTGGGAGTGCCAATGATGACCAAGCGATCATTAGCCTTCACATTTGCGACATCAGACACCACGCTCGTCTGAATCGGGCGAAAATCTGCGATTCTTCCCAATGCCGCTTGTAAGCGAGCTGCTGCTGTCAACCAGGATTGATCAACTTGACTCGGTTGCAAGTAAGCAATTTGGTTAGTTTCTAAGCCGAATTCGTCAAAGAAAGGATAAGGATAGCGGCTGAAATTCAGGGGAATCGGCTGCCGTTCAAAGTTCAAGATTAATTTGGAATCTGGCAGAATCTCTGTCCACAAGTCGGGACTAGTAGGGTCGCTACATTCGAGGCTGTTATTCTGCTGTGCCACCAATATGAGTTCGTTGTAGTCTTGCAGCAGCTTTGGTGGGATATTGAACAGTACTTGACCTATTTGGGACTCTTTGCGATTGAGTGGTACGCTACCAACACTGATGCCATTCAATAGCACGGTCAGGTTAGAGCGATTAGCATACAGTGCTGGTGAGTGTTGAAAACGGATTAAAGCTTGTACCTTACCCCGATCTAGTTTCCAGCCACGAGGACGTGTAAAGGCAAGACGACCTTCTGAGTAAACCCCACGCAAGCGCATCCGGTTGCTCACAATCGGACTACGATTAAATTCTAGGATGTAAGTTGCCAGGTTCTTAGCACTAGGAGCTTTTAAGTCTGCTTTACTAGTATTTTCTGATGTCGTTGCTTGAGCTAATAAAGTTACTTCTTGTTGCAGATCATTTTTGGTTTGAGCTTGAGCGCTCAATAATGAACTAGGAAAGAAAAAAAAGCAAGAAGTAACAATAATTGCTTTTTTACTAATTTGGGAAAGATGAAACAATTGCTTCATAGTAGAGCGTGATTTTAGTGTAAATTTACTGAATTTTTTTACGTAAAAAGCACAGGTGTTTTGTTGCTTTTAGAACTTCAAAATTATCCCATCAGATTTTTTTAAAAAATCAACGGGAGTCAATCTGTCGGGAGTAAAAGGTAGTTGGGAAGCTTGTGCCTAACTCAGCATTAGGGGATATCATTTAAGCAATCGCTGAGGAATTGTCCTTGGAGGTAGCAATCCTAACCAAGCCAAATTCTGGGTGTAATAAGCAGATTGGTCTCCCCAAATTCCCTGCTTGTATTGAGGCAGTATTTTTTTCACAAGCAGTTCTTGAGCGATCGCTGGTTCCACTACCTGCATGGCGGCATACAACATAGCGTATTGGGATGTAGCTTCATAATCCACTAATGGTTTCCCTTGCAGATCAATGCGTGCTGGTATCGATTGTTGACTCCACAGTTTTTGCAGGTGCTGAGTGGATGTCACTAGATAGCTATGCGCTTGGGGTGAGTTGAACCAGGCAGCATCCAACGACAAACGCCACCAGACTCGATAGGAATCAAAACTATACAAACTCTTCAGAGTGCTAGATGCTGGTAGGGTTTGATATTGTCCTGTTTTGGTATTTAGAGCTACCCAATCACTGGGTAAACCTACGTTAGAAAGCTTTGTAGAATTTTCTAGCACTTGATAGCTGCTGTCTACCAAACTCAACCAATCATGTTGGGGGTCAACTTGTGCAAAGATGCGAAAAGCATAGGGTGCAAAATAAGAAGGATTCAGGTAAACGGTAGATGCATTCGGGACAAATGCAGCTACAGGCCCTGGTAACAGGTAGCGCTCACCTTGAGTTTTTGAGATAGTGGACAAGTTCCACAAATCTTGTAGTTTGAGTTTTGCCAGTTTCAGGTATTCGGGTTGATTCCAACGCCGTGATGCTAAAATCAAGGCAGTAATCGCGTCTATATCTCCATCGCTAGCAAAGTTGGTGTCGATAACACCCCAGTTACCATCTTCCTTTCGTCCCCACTTCCAAGCCCACAAACTATCTGTGCGTTTACCAGCTGCTTGGCGCTGGAGGTTATTTTCCGACCAGTTTAAAGTCAGGGCAAAAGTTGTCGGATCATTAATCAGTACTGCTCTTAGCAAAGCATAAGCTTGACCTTCACTAGTTGAGCGATCGCTTGCTTCGTAATCAATCACCCGCCCATCTGACTGAATAAATCTTTGGCGGTAGCTATCCCAACTTTGGGCTAGTAATTCCCGGTTGGGGGTGGATTTAGGAAGATCGGTTAATAATCCAGTGAGATTTTGACTACTACCTTCAGTAGGAACGTTTGCCACCGGAGTTTGCTCATCCGGCGTTTTGGGGTTTGCTGCCGAGTAACTAGAGACACAGGCAGATAAACCAATTAGGCAGGTAATAGCTGCCACTTTTGGGAAGTGCCACATCCTTAGAACAGTTTGATTTGTAAAAGATTTAAGCGATCGCTAATTTCTGTTTCGACGTTGATAATCTTCCCAAGGGGGTTGAAATCCTCGTCGTAGCAGAAAGTCTGTTTGAATTTGCTGTATTTGCCGAGATGCATCGTTATCGTTTCCTCCTTCTGCGGCTGCTTCTAATTGCAGTTGTTCTAGCTGTGCCAGTGCTGTCAAAGGCTGATCTAAAATCGCATTCAATCCAGCAAGGGTGCGGCGTGTGCCTTTGTCTTCCGGTTTTTGTGCCAACACTTGAGCATAAATCTCCTGTGCCGATTCAAAGCGGCGCTGTTCAAAGCGAATTCCGCCCAAAGCCGCTAGCGCATCGATGTTATCTGGTTGCTGCGCCAAAATATTCTCATAGGTACTGCTAGCCAAATTCAAATCACCTACAGATCGAGCCAACTCTGCCTGCAACTGGTATGAATCAGAAGTGTTAGGAATACGGGCAATCAACTGCTTCATCCGCGCTTGTGCTTGGGCAGGATTGCGTTTTGCTATCACCTGTAATAGGCGCAGTTGTAGTGGTATGGAACTAGGGTCAGTTTCTACCAGATAACTATATAAAGCTTCTTTTTGCGGATCAGTAGGCAGCGTTCCTATCAAACTGTAGAGTTCTGGAGGAGTATTGGTTGCAGGTTGTGTAGCTAACCAATTGTTGAGAACTGCCTCTGCTTCTGGTTGGGAGATCCGCTTGGCTTGATAGGCGATACTAGCACGCCCTAGTTGAATCGACAAATTTTGAGGATTGCGGGCTATCAATTGGTCATAAACTGTCACAGCCTCATCAAAACGCTTTTGTTGCAGTCGTACTCCAGCCAGTCCGCCCAAAGCAGCATCAATAATATCGCTATTATTTGGCTTGCTAGCAAGCACAGCTTGGTAACGTTGAACGCTAGCTTCGAGACTACCCTCACGACGCTCAATTTCTGCTGCTAGTAACTGGGGTGCGAGGTCTTTAGCACCTGCGGGGGTAGCTGTGTAAGCTGCTAAAGCTTGCCTTGCACCATTCAAATCTTGACGCTGCACATAGATTTGCGCCACCCGGAAATTCAAAAACGGTACCTTAACCCCCATTTGTAAAAGATTTTGGTACACAGGTAAAAATTCTGGGTCGGGAACATCAATGTTCACTAAAGCATTAGCTAGCTGTTGCAACTGGACGCGATCGCTCGGCGCTGATTGTATTGCAGTAGCCAAACGCTGTTTCAAGTCATTTTTACCGAGTAAACCTAGCTGATTTTCCAAAGCTAATTGCTGCACCACCAGACTTTGATCGTTGGGAAATTCTAACGCCACCCGTTGATACAGTTGCAGTGCTGTTTGTCGTCCTTCGGGGAACCCAGTAAAGACATCAGCGACTTCGCGCAGTAGTTTGGGGGAAGGGTTGGGATCGGTTTGGAGTGCTTGACGGTAGAGATTGAAAACTTGCTGGGTGAGGGTGGGGTTATTAGTGTACTTACGAATTTCATTGAGCGATCGCGCTAAGGGCAAAATCGCATCTGGCCTTCCTTGTAATACATCTAAAACCGCCAAAGCTTGAGCTTGTTGTTGATTGGCAAGGTATGCTATAGCTAGTTCTTTACGGGTTTCAAACCCTATCTGGTCAAGTTTATTGGAGCGCTGCAACTGCGCTTCTAACACCTGTACTGCCCCTCCAGGATTGCCTGTTTCTCGTAAGGTGCGACCGTAGGCTAGTGCTGCATACTCTGTAATGGCTTTGCCAGTGGAGCGATAGCGGTTAAACAACTCCAATGCTTTAGGAAAATCCCCACTGTAACTATAAGTTTGAGCTGCATCAACGACTGCCTTTGGCGTGGGGTTGTTGTTCAGCACGATTTGGTAGTCTGCCAGAGACTCGGTTAATCGTCCTTGATAAGAGTAGAGTAGAGCACGGTAATGACGACCTTCTGAGTCGTTAGGATTTAACTCTAATAAAGTTGTTAGAGCCTCAATTCCTTTTAAGTTCCACTCAGGACGATAAGTAGCCAATAGACCAACCGCCTTTAAAGCTAGTTGGTTGTTGGAGTCTGCCGCCAGTACTTGTTGATAAGCACTCCAAGCTTCGGGAATACGTCCGGCTTTGCGATAAGCGATCGCTAATCCTAACCTAACTTGCGAAGATTGCGGTTGACTTTTAAGGGCTTGCTGAAAGGCTGCGATCGCATCATTAATCAAGCCTTTTTTTAAGAATGCAAAACCCTTTTGTGCCGATGTTGATAAGCTCTGTGCTTGAGCAGGGGCAATGCTGACCAAAGGTGGCACAGTTAGCAAGTAAGTAAAAAGGAAAAATGAACAAGTAAAAAGAGAACGATATTTAATTTTTTTAGCTTTTCCCTTTTGCCTTTTATCTATATTGTTTTGACTCATTGAGTAATTCTCCCTCTGGGAGTGATATCAAATTCTGATTTCACCCTGATACCGAAGACTGTTTCTGAGAAATCATCACGCGCTTGAACTGAAAAGCCTAGCCGTAGATTGTCAAGAAATTTAAAATCATAGAACATTTCCAATACATCAGGACGCTCTCCACGACGCAGGCGATCGTTAGAGAGAGCGCGTCCATAGGCTATTCCTACCCGGTCATCTGGGGTAAACAGATCCACAAAACTAGCTCCCAAGACGTAAGTATTTGCACCCTCTCCTAAAGTGCGGTTTTCGTAGCGACCATAGCGCCCAAATAAACCTAATTTCAGATTGGGAATAAAAACTTCGGCGTTGAGGCCGTATGCTTCTTCGCGATCGTTTTTATCAGGGCCAAATTGATTGTTACCTCTGGCAATGCTATAGCTTTCAAGGAAGCTATCACCAACACCAGCGTCGCGATCGCTGGCATAAGTACCACGAATAATTGCATTGCCGTAACGGATGCCGATTTCGCCAGCAAATCCATCTAAAGAAAAGTCACCAATTTTGTCTGCTGATGAAAAGACTGCCGCTTTCGCTTCAATATTGTCGGTGACACTCCAATCAGCTAACAAACCAGTGCGTGAACTAATCCCTGTCGCCGCCAGTGCTGGGTTAGTTTGAAACACCGGATTAAAGAATTGACTGGCTCCATCTTTAGCAAAGCTGTTGCGATCAAAATAAGACGTTAAATCTATTTGACCGATCACAAACCGCAGATTAGGTACTCCTGCTAGTGAAGTCGCCAAATAAAGCTCATTGACGTTCAAACCATCGTTTCGGGAGTCATCCAAGTTGCCGTTGCTGCCTTGGCTTGTTAAGTCCAGGGTTGCCCCAATCAAAGCTTGAGGAGACAGTGGGTAGACTCCAGTGACTCTCGCCCGTGCTGAGGTGTCGCCACCTTGGTTAATATAAACTCCTTGGAATTGTAAAGAGGGTTCCCTTAAACTACTGCTAGGGAGCTGGCGGCGTTGTTGAGTAGTTATCGATGGGGTAACTGGCACTGCTGTGCTTGGAGTGGGAGTCGTACTAAGGACTGATGGTGTTGTCTGTGGATTGAGTAATTGTTGATTAAAAGTTGGTGCTGCTGGTGCAGTGAATTCTGGCGTTGCAGGCAAGTTGGGAAGTGGTGGCAGGGGGACTGTTTGAGAACTGAGTAGTTGATTAAAAGTTGGTGCTACTCCTGGTGCTGTGAATTCTTGCGTTGCAGCCGAGTTGGGAAGTGGTGACAGGGGGGCTGTTTGAGAACTGAGTAGTTGATTAAAAGTTGGTGCTGCTCCTGGTGCAGTTGATTCTGGCGTTGCAGGCAAGTTGGCGAGTGATGGCTTTGAGCCGTTCGTCTGTCCCTGCAATCCTAAATTAAGGTCAGAAGTGTCCCCACCTGCTGCCACTCGTGGTGCAACAGAACTACGTGCTGCTGCCGGGGCTTTTCCAGTTACCTGCTGCTGGATGAAGACACTCTCCATCTGTTGGAGATCGTTGACTGGTTTGGGTTCCACAACTTTCAACACTGGATTAGCGATCGGTGCAACTGCTACACCAGTCGTTACACGTGCAAGAGGCAATGTTTGCGACCCTGACTGAGATTGACTCTGATTGACGGGTAATTTAGGCACTGGTAGCGGTTCTGCTAAACCCAATTGGTAGTCAATAGTCTTTAGCTGAGATGGGTTGACTTGAGCTGAAGATTTTTCGCTCACTGCCAGTACCCAGCAAATCGAGACGGCGACAGTACAAAGCAGTGGATAAACCTTGTGGTACTGGCTTGGAAAAGTAAATTTATAACAATCGAGTACTGTTTGCCTCATCAGCCTAGTTGGGTAACAACTACATATTTAGGTTATTAGATGTCGCTACTTTAGCAAAGTAAATGAGTATTAACCACTAGGTTGAATAAAATTTTTAATTTTCAATTAATTGATTAAGAGTCGATAAAACTTGTTAGTTTTAAAAATAAATTGGGCATAATAGGTAAAAATCTGAGTTAATTTGCAAATAAACCAAAAAATATACTTTTTACCATGCAAAATCTTGATTTAAAGACTATTTTAGCCAAATTTAAAGTTTTATTCCCTACTAATTTCCAGGCAGCCATTTGCCTAATGCTTTTAGCTGCTAGTTATGGCTGTGTTCAAAAAGCACAAGAAAAGGTGGAGATGAACATCGGAGATGTACAACCTATATCAAGTAAAGGTATATACAATATCGTCGGTAGTACCAATCTGCCCGAATCTAGCAAGATTACAGTGGCCGCTGTGCGTTATTTGCGTCCAGTATCAGGACAAACAGAAGCTTTACTGAATTCAGACACAAATACTAACCGTTCAATTTTGGCTCGTCAAATTGTGGAAGTGAAACAGGGAAAATGGGAGGCTGCGCTGAATCTGTGGCAAGTTTCACCCGATGGTAGTTTCCAAGAAGTCTGGCAAGCAAATCCAGCACAAATACGACTATTTCCAGAAGGTGGCGTTACATTTGTAGCTATTTTCGATCCTGCTACTCAGTCGGAACAGCCAAATAATCAAAACTCTCAAAAGTTGAAGTTAGAAAATCAACAGCTTGAAAAGCTTGAAAGCAAGTTGATTCGCTTTACTAACGAAGGTGAAAAATATTTACAAGTTAGCCAAACCTTAACAATACCCATACCTACGGGGAAAACAATACCACCTCGTCGGCAACCCGAAGACTTGAACGGTGGTTGGGGAAACCGATATCAAATCCCGCCGCAATCTATAGCTTCTAAAAGTACCTTACCTCCACCCATTAAAAATAGGCAAACGAATGCCTATCTAACTCCTTCAGAGTTTCTCAGGTGAGAATTAAGATGGGTATCAAACCCATAAAATAATCCTATCTAGGTCTATGTACCCCTACCCTACTTCTTACTTGATTGAGGGCGGGGTACTGTAGCTCTCAATCGCTCTCTTTTTGATAGATAAAAACTAGAATACCAGCCTCAATATGAGCGCTGGCATCCAGATATTAATTACCCAATAACCACCAATTCAGTGGGCATTGATTTGAGTAGATTTTAAAGGACAGTATTATAGTAAATCTGAAATTTAGCTGGGGATTCTACCTCAGTATTTGTTGCTTGAGACGTTAGTTGCAAATTCTCCTGCATTGCTTGCATCTGTAGCATCATCTCTTTAATTTGGTTTTGCAACTCTTCAAATTCTGATGGCATAATTGCTATTTGATTCACTTCACCAGCAGCAATTTCTTTGATATTGTTGGGATTCTCTTGAGCATAGCCAAGGAAAGTTTGGGCAGATGCAAACGCAGAAGTAGCAGCAATATCTCTGATAGTGGTAGTGGTATTTTTTTGAGTTGCAACCTTTGGTACAGTATTTACTGGTTGTGTGTGCGCTGGCGTCGGGATTTGCGCTCCAATAGGTTGAGATGCAGTTATTGCAGAGTTTTTTGAATTGAGAGCTTGGTCAAAAGGTACCTCGTCATCTAAAAAAGCGCTCAATCCAGAAATTTGCAGTCGAGGCTCGGAAACTTGCCATTCTTTTAGTAATGTCTCTTTTTGCTGTAGGTGTTGCTCTAAATTAGATAATTCCTGCTGAATTTTCGCTGATTTGGAAGAAGAATTTCGCCAACCACAGAAAGCGAGTGCTGAAATTCCAGACCCTATACTAAGTGCTGTTGCAAAGACTACGTAAGGAATAGCAATATCTCTAAGTTTGCCATAAAAAATAGGTTCTTCTTGGAATTTGATAGCAATTTGTTTATCCCCTAGTGTAGCAAGGGGAAATGACATTAAAGAAAATACACTTAGAGAAGCGATCGCAGGTGGTAGTAAAAATTTTTGCAGTGCAGAAAGTGTCATATCAGAAGCTTTTGTAAAATAAAAGACTATGAGTAGCTTGCAGCAGATATAATTACCGCTTATAACATCTAGCTTGTATAGAGTTTTCGCGGTGACTCAATATGTGTACTGCCTTAGTATCTAAATTATTCTCTATCCGAGATATTTTCAATAGAAAACGCATGAAGAACTCAGTATATTCCGTAAATTTTTTGTAAATTAAAAAACTATCTAAAATTAAATAAAGGGAAATGCAAAACCTAGATACAAGTTTATACGTATTGCTAATTAAGGTTTTCAGCGTTATTGACTTCCACTATTCAATTTTTTAGGGTACAGAAACAATAGTAGCTAAATATTGCTCTAATATTACTAGGATGCTCAGACGTATGGAAGGTTAATTAAGTAATACAAAAAACTGTAATATGAATGCATTATAATTAGACTACAAATATTTATAGTCTGATAAAAATTATCTTTACAAAAATCCTATTTAAGTAAAGATACGGTAAATATTTTTTATAAGTAAAAAGTATTGCTTATATTTTTACGTATTTAATTTAGATATTCTTCTACAATAAAAGCAATAATAGTATGCTATTTGTCGATAAAAATAAATCAAGAACATTGAAATTACATAAGCAATTACTGATATTTTTTCTAAGTATAACAGTGTTTTTAGTAATTATTTTAACTAAAACACCTGTTAGTATTCATTTAGATGCTTCTAGAGCTGCGACGCCAATAGAGCTACCACTTTCAACAATTGCTAGAACCATTGTGGATGCCAAAGGCAAGGTTGTATTGCTAAGAGGTGTTAATTGGTTTGGTATGGAAACTGATACACACGCCCCTCACGGTTTATGGAAACGAGATTATAAAGAAATGCTGGCACAGATTAAAAATTTAGGATATAACGTCATCCGGTTACCTTATTCTGTGGCAGCATTGCGATCGCTTGATGTAAGTGGCATTGACTTTGGAATTGGCAGCAACCAAGAACTTGAAGGTAAAACCCCCTTGGAGGTAATGGACTTAGTTATTCAGGAGGCAGAACGTCAAGGATTGCTAATTCTGCTCGACAGCCACCGCCTCAACGACCTGCAAATTCCAGAATTGTGGTATGGAGACGGTTTTACGGAAGCAGACTGGATCGATACTTGGACAATGTTAGCAATCCGATACAAGAATCAAACTAACGTTATTGGCGCAGACTTAAAAAATGAACCTTACGGGAAAGCTAGCTGGGGTGATAACAATATAAGTACTGACTGGCGACTAGCAGCAGAACGTGCAGGCAATGCGATTCTGAGCGTTAATCCTAATTGGCTAATTGTTGTTGAAGGAGTGGAAAAGAATGTCCCCGGTCAAAAACTGCCACAGCATTGGCATGGCGGAAATTTAGAAGGTGTGAAACGCTATCCAGTACGTTTATCTCGTTCTAATAAGCTAGTCTATTCTCCTCATGAGTACGGCGCTGGGGTGTACAATCAGCCCTACTTTTCTGCTTCTAACTTTCCTAAGAATCTGATTGAGCGCTGGCAAATAGGATTTAACTATATCGCTAGTCAGAATATTGCTCCCATCTTGATTGGGGAGTTTGGGGGACGGGAAGTAGACTTAAATTCCAAAGAAGGAATTTGGCAAAATGAGTTGGTGAAATACATTCAAAAAAATAACTTGAGCTTTACTTACTGGAGTTGGAATCCTGATAGTAGTGATACAGGCGGAATTTTACTAGATGATTGGCAAAGTGTTAATCTACCCAAGCAGCAATTACTATCCCAACTGCTCTCATCTGTACAAGTTCAACCGCCAGATCAACCGAGTAATCCTCCTGCTTCCCCAACTCCTACTCCTTCTGTCTCCCCATGTACTACTCCTTCTATCTCCCCAACTCCTACTCTTTCTGTCTCCCCATCTACTACTAATATTGCCCTACTAAAAGTCACTACTGACATCAATTCCAACTGGGAAAGTGGATTTTGTGTCAGCTTCAAAATTACAAATCAGGGTAATACCAAGGTTAACAACTGGCAACTTGCATTTAAGATGAATCAAGCTAAGATTAATAACTTTTGGAACGCAGATTTTAAACAGCAAGGAGCGATACAGTATGTAGTGGCTCCTTTGGATTGGGGAAAAACAATTGAACCAAATCAAGTACGGGATACTGGGTTTTGTGCCAACAAACTTGGTTCTGACTACCAGCCGCAGCAAATAGCCGCCGTCTCGATTTGAAGTCAAAACTTAAAAGGCGAATTTGTCATGATAGGAGAAATCACCAATCCCATTAACCATTGAGTATTAACTCAGCACACAAGATGACTGAAGCAACAGCAACTCGTCCCAATACCCACTTCCAGGAAACCAGGCCAACGATTCATTACCTGGTGGCAATGTCCCAACCAGAAACCCATCTGTTTGAGGTGACTTTACACCTTGTCGATTACCCCTCGCCGATTCTCGATTTAAAACTACCGGTGTGGACACCCGGTTCCTATTTAGTCCGGGAATACGCCAAGAATTTACAGGATTTTGGGGCTTTTGCAGAGAATAAGCCTTTACCTTGGCGGAAGATCAGTAAAAATCACTGGCAAGTAGACAAAAAGGCTGTTTCAGAATTAACTATACGTTACCGCATTTTTGCGAATGAGCTATCGGTACGGACAAATCACTTAGATGCTACCCACGGTTATTTTAACGGTGCGGCACTATTTTTTAGAATAACGGGTTGGGAGAACCAACCTATTCGCGTTACCATCGTACCACCACGCCCGGAATGGAAGATAACAACTGCCTTGCCACCCGTTGGTGAGGAAACAAATACTTTCTTGGCTGGCGATTTTGATACTCTTGTTGATGCTCCCTTTGAGATTGGTCGCCACCAATTGTATAATTTTGAGGTTTTGGGAAAACCCCATGAACTGGCAATCTGGGGGCAAGGAAATCTCCAAGCCCAGCAGATGATTGCTGATATTCAAAAAATTATTCAGGTAGAAGCGCAGATGTTCGGCGGTTTGCCATATAAACGATATGTGTTTCTACTACATTTATTTAGCCAAGCTTTTGGCGGTTTGGAGCATAAGGACTCTTGCTCCTTAATTTACCAGCGTTTTGGATTTCGCGCTCAAGATAAGTACAATCGCTTTATCCAATTGGTAGCACACGAGTTCTTTCACTTGTGGAATGTCAAGCGAATTCGCCCAAAAGCATTAGAGGTTTTTGATTACGACCAAGAAAATTACACACCATCATTATGGTTTTGTGAAGGCACTACTAGTTACTATGACTTGTTAATTCCTTTACGAGCAGGAATTTATGATGTTCAATGGTATTTGAATAATTTGGGCAAAGAAATTACCAGATATGAAATGACACCGGGGCGCAAGGTACAACCCGTTTCTGAGTCGAGTTTTGATGCCTGGATAAAACTCTATCGCCCAGATGCCAATAGCGGTAATTCCCAAATCTCCTACTATTTAAAGGGAGAAATGGTATCGTTGTTGCTGGATTTACTGATTCGCTCTACTCACGACAATCAGCGCTCCCTCGATGACGTGATGCTGAAAATGTGGCAGCAATTTGGACAAGCTGAAATTGGCTATACCCCACAACAGTTGCAGGAAGTTATAGAATCTGTAGCAGGAATGGATTTAACTGATTTCTTTAAACGCTACATTGATGGCACTGACGATTTGCCCTTGAATCAGTATTTAGAACCCTTTGGCTTCCAGTTGGTAGTTGATCAGCAGGAAGAACCTTACTTGGGTGTGAGAATAAATACAGAAAATGGGCGGGAGATTATTAAGTTTGTGGAAACTGGTTCACCTGCACAAATAGGGGGAATTGATGCAGGTGATGAGTTGTTAGCAATTGATGGGATTAAGCTAATGGTAGGTGGCTTAAGCGATCGCCTGAAAGATTACCAACCAAACGATAAAATTGAAGTCGCAGTTTTTCACCAAGACGAACTCCGTACTTATTCCATCATCCTCGCCTCACCACATCCCACTCGGTATCAGGTAAAGCCTGTTGAGCATCCTGACTCCACACAGCAGCAAAACTTTGCTGGATGGCTTGGGGTAGCGATCGCAACTGTTTGATAAAGTAATTGGGGATGGGGGTTAGGGAAGAGGTGACAGGTGACAGAGAATAATTTGTCCCCTGTAACCTGTACCCTATTCCCTTCTTCTGTCCCTAGTTCTAAGCCGTTCTCACCGCCCCTGAGTAAATCAAACCCCGTTGCAGATCCAGGGTTATAATGGCCCCATCCCGAATCGCCTGCGTTGCCTGCTTCACGCCGACAATCACTGGCACACCGAGACGCAAGCCAATGACTGCTGCGTGACTTGTAAGACTTTCCTCTTCAGTAATAATCCCGGCAGCTTTACGAATTGCCTCGACAAAATCGGCACTAGTGCGGGGTGCAACTAATATGTCTCCAGGATTAAAGTTACTAACATCCATACCAGTATTAGCCACCCGTGCGCGACCACTAACTGAACCTTGTCCCAGTCCAATTCCCTGACCTAGTATTGCCGTTACCACCTCTACCTTAATCAAATCTGTGGAGCCGGAAATTCCCTGGAGTGTGCCAGCCGTCATTACTACTAAATCTCCCTCAGACAGCAATTTAAGCTCCTGAGCCACGTTGATCGCAGCTTGAAATGTCTGACCAGTGGAAGGTAATCCTAGCACCAACAGGGGTTTTACTCCCCACACCATTTGTAGCTGTCGCGCTACATTCACATGGGGTGTCACTGCCAAAATTGGTGTCTGGGGACGGAACTTAGAGACATTGCGAGCTGTTGCCCCAGTTTGCGTTAGGGTCATGATTGCCGCTGCGCCTAGTTGTTCGGCAATTTGACCCACAGCTTGACTAATAGCATTGGGAATGGAGCGCCGGGCATCTCTCGAAGAACGTAAGTTTAAGTGTTGGGCTTCCTCCTGCTCCATACGCTCGGCAATTCGTGCCATCGTCGCCACTGCTTCTACAGGGAAGCTACCCACAGCAGTTTCATTGGAGAGCATTACCGCGTCGGTGCCGTCTAAAATTGCATTTGCCACATCCGATACTTCAGCGCGAGTGGGACGGGGGTTGCTCACCATGCTGTCTAACATCTGGGTGGCGGTGATGATGGGAATTCCCAAGCGATTTGCTGTAGCAATTAGCCGCTTTTGGAGTACCGGAACATCCTCTGCTGGCAATTCCACCCCTAAGTCACCTCTGGCAACCATCACGCCATCACACAAAGCCAGAACCGCCTCCATTTGTTCAATGGCCTCGTGCTTTTCAATTTTGGCAATCACTGGCACTTGCTTGCCTGTACTGGAAATTAGTTCTTTAATTTCGATCATGTCCTGCGGATTGCGGACAAAGGAAAGTGCCACCCAATCTACACCTTGATCTAGACCAAACATCAGATCCTCTCGGTCTTTGTCGGTCATTGCCTTAATTGACAGGTAAACGCCGGGAAAGTTTACGCCTTTGTTGTTAGAAAGTTTTCCAGGCACGGTGATCCGACAATGCAAATCCCCTTTGTCCCGGTTAATCTCCTGCACAACCATTTCTACTCGTCCATCATCAAGGAGAATTTTTGCGCCAACAGGGACTTCTTCGGCTAAATAATCGTAGGTGACGCAACTAATTTCCTGTGTACCGACAACTGGACGATTTGTCAAGGTGAAGCGATCGCCTTTTGCCAAAACTATAGACCCATTGTCAAACTTACCCAAGCGAATTTTTGGGCCCTGCAAGTCTTGGAGAATAGCCACTGGCTGATTTAGTTCAAAGGCGGTTTGCCGAATTAAGCGAATACTACGCTGATGGTCGGCATGAGTTCCGTGGGAGAAGTTTAGCCGCAGCGTCGTGGCTCCCGCTTCAATAATCGCCTTGAGCATTTCAGGACTGCTAGTGGCGGGGCCAATAGTAGCGACAATTTTTGTCCGGCGTAGAGAATCTCTTAATTGCATAGGGGCTGAAGTTAGGGAGCTATCTGGGAAGTCATCGTAACTTAAATGGCATCTCCTTTTCAGTCACTGCTATATCAATAGATATAAGCAGTTAGAGAGGGCTTATGGGAGAGTGGAGGCTGTGGGATAGACTAGATATAGTACATCAATCTTGTATCCATCCTCCTAACAAAGGTGTTTATCCCATCAACTTCTTGCCAATTGTCACACCCCACTTATCAGTAAAGACTAGTCCAAGTCTTGAATCATAGCGTTATTCATCTACTGATATGCAAAGCTGTGGATAAATATTGCTATACAAAACTTTACAAAATTTTATTCTTTCCTAATCTTTATCGTATATTTGTAATGTTTGATTAAGAAGGAGTCAATGTTAGAGATGATCGCATCGGAGGCACAAAAGCCACTGACAATCCCGCCCAAGGAATTTTTAGCGCCTCCTGGTGATTTCAATCCCACGCTAATGCTGTTTTTCGTAGCTGTAGCAATGCTGGTGTTATCTAACTTTGGTTACTGGCTTTGGGAATGGCCGCACTGGCTGTGCTTTAGCGTTAACACTATTGCTTTGCATTGTGCTGGGACGGTAATTCATGACGCTTGTCACCAATCTGCCCATCGTAACCGGGTGATGAATGCGATGTTAGGGCATGGCAGTGCATTGATGCTAGCTTTTGCTTTTCCAGTGTTTACGCGCGTGCATTTACAGCATCATGGACATGTCAATCATCCCGAAGACGATCCAGATCATTATGTCTCTACGGGTGGCCCACTATGGCTGATTGCAGTGAGGTTTTTGTACCATGAGGTGTTTTTCTTTCAAAGGCGACTTTGGCGGAAATATGAGCTATTGGAATGGTTTATCAGCCGCTTAATTGTTGGTGTAATTGTTTATATATCAGTGCAATACCACTTTTTAGGTTACATTCTGAATTTTTGGTTTATACCCGCTTTTGTGGTGGGGATAGCACTAGGATTATTTTTTGATTATTTACCGCATCGTCCTTTTGCGGAGCGCGATCGCTGGAAAAATGCTCGCGTCTACCCTAACCAAGTTCTCAATATTCTGATTATGGGACAGAATTACCACTTAATTCATCATTTGTGGCCTTCTATTCCTTGGTATAATTATCAGCCTGCATACTATGTTATGAAGCCCTTGTTAGATGAAAAAGGATGTTATCAAACTTCAGGATTGTTGCAGAAAAAAGACTTTTTTGAGTTTGTTTATGACATCTTTCTAGGAATTCGGTTTCATCATCAAAAAGAATAGAGTTATTGTATAAGGGACTTCCAAGAAATAAATTACTCAAATAAAGGAACCACAGAGGCACAGAGAAGCCAGTGCGTTGGGCGGGTTCCCCGACTTGAAGCAACTGGCGCGACACAGAGGAATGAGGAGAAGAGAGTTTTTTCGCCAGTTTTTTGGGTATTTTTTTATTTGGAAGTCCCTAAAGAGATCGCGCACTAATGGCTAGCATTGGAAAATTGACAAAAGTAGATCATGACCAAGGCTAGCCTTCATAGTCAACTGAGTGCGATTGCTGCACAATTCCAGATTTTTGAATGTGTTCTTTGTGCGATCGCCCTGCGCCAATTCCTCATTGTTCAAAACATTTCTGGTAAACAGGTTAGCCTGTTCACAGGTAGCACAGAAGATCCTTTTTGCAATATCTACCATGAACGCCTCCGACAAAACATTTCCATTAATGGGCGGCATGAAGCGATTGCCGTTGAAATTGATGGACAAGAACTCATTTTTGACAACATAGATCCCGAAGGAATTTCCAGAGTAGACTGGATTAATAATCTATACTGCCCTGCCCAAGATTTAGGCGGCAATTTCCAAATCACCGAAACCAAATTTTAAGTTGGAGGGACAGATGGTTGATTTGTATGACCTAATCCACAATATACAGAAACGTCCTGCCATGTATTTGGGACGAGCTTGTATATCCAACCTCCGCACTTTTCTAGCAGGTTACTGCTTTGCTCGTCGCCAGATAGGAATCCCTCAAACACAACAAGAACAGCAATTTTCCGAATTTCAAACCTGGATTCAGCAGAGATTTAATTTAACTTCCAATCAGACTTGGGATCAGATTATTTTATTTTTTTCCCAAGATGAACACACTGCACTAGATCAGTTTTTCAAATTGTTTGATGAATTCATTCAAACAGAACATCCTAGAGAACTCCAACCGAATACAACGAATAATTTGATAATGGTTTCAGGAACCCAAGATTAAAAGAAGCTTGAAATGGATGCTTTAGTGCAAGAACTCTACACAAATCTTTGATTTCAATAACCACACCTGGAGCGATCGTTGCTAGGATACTGCCAACGCTGGGTATCAATGGAAGTAAATCAGGTAGGTGATCGCTAGATGCCACCAGAACAACGATCGCAACTCCAGCCCGTTGTAAGTTTTGCTGATTGTAGAGAGATTACGAATTACATAAACGTTAAAAACGAAAACTATTATTGTCACTAAAGTACCTGTGACTGCTACCGAAATAACTTTACGGCGAGGTTGTAAACTTGCTTCTGATTCTGATGATGTCGTTCTATTTACTATGACAAATAGTTAGGTAGAAGATTTTTGTCGTAACTTAGAGAACTGGCAAGCTGTTGATTCAGCTTTGCATTTGGGATGCGTAGGCGCAGCCCGCCGTAGGCATCGCACTTTTACTTGGTACAAGAGTAATCCAATTGCGTTGGCAAAGCCTACCGTACCCCTACGGGGAAGCAAGCTACGCGTAGCGTCTCGTAGAGAAGGTATCGCTCTCCAAACAAAGCCAAATCAGTAATTTTGGCTGGTGATGTATGCGATCGCAGTAATTAAACTCGCGTTATATTAAAGGCGGAAGCTGCTACAGGCTACGCAAAACACTCAAACGTGAAGGCGGAAGCTGCTACAGGCTGCGCGAAACACCCAAACGTGAAGGCGGAAGTTGCTACAGACTGCGCGAAACACTCAAACGTGAAGGCGGAAGTTGCTACTCTTAAGGCAGAAGCTGCTACAGACTGCGCGAAACACCCAAACGTGATGGCGGAAGTTGCTACAGACTGCGCGAAACACGGAAATGTAAAGGCGGAAATTGCTGCAAGGAAGACGGAAGTTGCTATAGGGAAGATAAACAGAGAAATTTTTTGGTATACGAAGGATTTTAGCCCCTTGCTTTCTCTGGTTTGTTGAGGGTTTGGATTTGAGCGATCGCCTCGAAAGTTTCCCGAAAGTGCGATGGCTACGCCCGCCGCAGGCATCGCAGTAGCAGTAATTGATTTCTGGCTGCAAAGCTAATTGCTGTTATATCAATTTACATTGAGCTTGCATATAATAGAGAGTTGAGGGTAAGTCGGACAGCAGCAAAATGGCACGTCAGTTAGAAATAGAAATCACCGAAAGTGCAGAATATCTAGAAAAAACACTGAAACA
>NZ_JAIVFS010000006.1:0-161463 GCF_020829645.1 Nostoc mirabile CHAB5784
AAGTATTCAACCCAGACACGGAACTGATGCCAGGATGCATCATTAATGGATTTGGCTAAACAATGATTTTTCACCATATTTTTAATCCTCAAATCTTCGTAGGCGATCAAGTCGTTAGACTGAACTAGCAAGAGTGCTAATACCAATTCGCAATTCGCAATTCGCAATTCGCAATTAATAAACTTAGATGCCGCAGGACTTTCCTGATCTACATCTGTTACCTCATTTTGGAGAATTGGTATAACTTCACAGCATGGTGCAATACGATTGCCTACTTATTTTGAGGTGGCGCTTGCCTAAAATCCGCCTAGCCTTGCCCCGATTTTTTGAACTTTTTACTTTCTTGGAAACACGGCGTTGCGTTTTCTTAAGAATTTTTTCTCCCTTGCGGAGAAATTTAGGATTCTCGACCATCACACCGTCAGAATCGGTGTAGTATTCCTTCAACCCAACATCTAACCCTAATGTATTACCAGTTGGTTCTATGTTTTCAGAACGGTCTACATCAATGCAAAGTTGAACGTACACCGACGTTGCACGTTTTACTAATCTTACCCGTTTAATTTGGTTGATTTGGTAAAAATGCAAATCACGAGTGCCTTTGAGTTTTAGTCTTCCAATCCCTTTTTTATCTGTAAATGTTATGGATTTACGATTATCTGCAAGTTTCCATCCTGATGTTTTGTACTCAACAGAGCGACAATCTTTTTGAAATTGAGGATACCCCTTTAAACCCGGAACACCTTTCTTGCAGTTGTCATAAAACCGAGAGATAGAAGACCATGCTCGTTCAGCGCTAGCTTGTCGAGCCATTGAGTTAAGTTCATTAGCAAAAGGAAAGTTAGCCGCAAGTACAGCACAGTATTTCTGCAAATCATTTTTACCTATACCTTGAACATCCATCCATAACCGAATACAACTATTCCGAATGAATTTTGCAGTCCGAATTGCTTCGTCTACTGCGGCTAACTGAACTGACTTTCCATAAGCTTTAAACTCAAAGACAAGCATTGTTTTACCTCCCATCTTATACTACCAGATTAGGTATAAGATTAATCAAAATATTTACGCCTGATAAAATTTTGACGGTGGTTGAAACCACCTGAGTCGTTTTTCATCCCCTACCGTCCATGACAGAATACGGTACTGCGTACCTGTTCTTTAGGGGCTTTTAAACATCCCAGTATTTTTTGTAATTCGTAATACTCGCCTCTGGCGAGAAGCAAGCTACGTAATTGGGGAAGTCAGATTTTCTCTGGGTTTCCTTTTTTTGTATATGTATAGGACTTACGCACAGGTAACGGAAAATCGTAGACGCAAAGCGGTGAAGCAGCGCGGTCTTCTCCCAAGGGGAAACGATGCCGCGCATAGCGCAGCGTAAAGCCTTCTCTTCTTAGGCTGCGCCAACGGCATGGCAACGCTATGAGCGAGTCATCGAGCGTCTGGGGGTTTCCCCCATGAGCGACTGCACCAAGCCGGAGAACTTGCCGCAGGCTACCACAGAGAACGCAAAGGGCACGGAGAAATAAGAGTTTGAGAAGTTTCTTGCGTAAGTCCTTCTTTTGTGTGTGTAGTCTTATTTGGGGAGAATTGGTATTAGGATGGCAAAAATCGCTAAGGGTAAACGACCTGTTTACTTAGATAATCCGCAAATTGATAAATTGTTAGCGATCGTTATGGCTTTGACTGGTGAGGTGTCCGTGCTGCATGAGCGGCTAGACACCATTAAACGGTTGCTAGAGGCTAAAAGTATTTTATCAGCTACAGAGATTGAAGCTTACGAGCCGGATGGCAAGGTAATTAAGGAGCGGGAACAGTGGCGTGCGGAATATATTGCACGGGTGTTGCGCGTGGTGCAGGAAGAGTTAGAAACCCTCAAGAAAAGCTAGTACAGCACGGCGGAAGTAAACTACCCATCCCAAATCAATGAAACCCTTGCAGTATAGTAATTACGAATTATGTAGCTTTCTTCTGGCCGAGGTGAGTATTACGAATTCCACGCAAGAGGTTTTAGTAGATGAATTTATGACATTTATATCCCATATTACTCACTTCAGGCAGTATTAATACTGAGCTATGTAATATGTTGACATTCAATAATAATTCAGAAAATGATTCTACTTAAATATTAATACGTAGAAACTAGTATAAAATTGTGATTGTTTTCTAACCACTATCAGCCAGATAATGGAAATCTTCGTGTATTACAAAATGAAGTTTGGAAAGTGGTTTAGATAGAAATAATCATACTAATGGTAGAGGAAAATTTTTTATAAACAGCAATATTTTTTGTAATTTTATGCATTTTAAAGCTTACTGGTAGTTTTTGAACAAAAAACGCCATAAACAGAGGTATATAAACCTATAATCAAGTTGTCAGATTGATACTAGCTTGGTTAAGCTTTCTGGAGCTAGAGTTTCAGTTAGTTTCGGCAAATGATTAAAACAACAATCTACAGCGTTGCTTTGAGCACTATTATTCTCAGTAGTGGAGCGATCGCTACTCCTGTAACAAATTCAACTTTTACGCCAACATCTTCAAATGTATCAAATAGTACTGTTAAACTTGCAGCATCTAGCGTTGACACTGCTGCTTTAGAAGAGGCGGTTTTCAAACAAATTAATGACTACAGAGTTTCCCAAGGATTAAAAAAGCTGACTCGTAATTCTGCCATTGATAATCAAGCCAGGATTCACAGTCAGGATATGGCTAAAGGTAAAGTTCCCTTTGGACATACGGGATTTTCACAACGTGTTAAAGCAGTCGGTATTCCTTACAGTTCAGCTAGTGAAAATGTCGCTTCCAACTATGGATATAGTGACCCTGTGACGACAGCTGTTCAAGGCTGGCTCAAAAGTCCAGGGCATCTTGCTAATATCAAAGGTAATTTTGAAAAGACTGGGATTGGTGTCGTTAGCAACAACAGTAGAGGCGAAATCTACTTCACACAACTTTTCTTTACTCCTGTAACAACTCCTGTAACAACTCCTGTAACAACTCCTGTAACAACTCCTGTAACAAATTCAACTTTTACACCGACATCTTCAAATGTATCAAATAGTACTGTTAAACCTGCAGCATCTAGCGTTGACACTGCTGCTTTAGAAAAGGCGGTTTTCAAACAAATTAATGACTACAGAGTTTCCCAAGGATTAAAAAAGCTGACTCGTAATTCTGCCATTGATAATCAAGCCAGGATTCACAGTCAGGATATGGCTAAAGGTAAAGTTCCCTTTGGACATACGGGATTTTCACAACGTGTTAAAGCAGTCGGTATTCCTTACAGTTCGGCTGGTGAAAATGTCGCTTACAACTATGGATATAGCGATCCTGTGACGACAGCTGTTCAAGGCTGGCTCAAAAGTCCAGGGCATCTAGCCAATATCAAAGGTAATTATGATAAAACGGGGATTGGTGTCGTTAGCAACAGTAGAGGCCAAATCTACTTCACACAACTTTTCTTTCGCTGATAGATTTGGTAAAATTTAGGTTTTTTCTCAAATTCCCCAGCCTTCAGCCTGCTAGCAAAGCTTTTGCTACATATTGAATATAGGACTTACGCAAAAGTACACGCGCTCAGGGGCAATTCATGAATTGCCCCTACGTGAAATAAGGGTTTCGGCTATTGTTTGCGTAAGTCCTGGAATAATGTAGTTTCAATGACATTTGTCTATTGAATACTACATTATTTTTTTAGTAATTCATGAAAATTCTAAATTATCAGCAAAAATAACCGTGATTTTACGAAGCTGACCCATTGAAGTATTGAAAATTGCAAATGATTTTTTGTACTTCCTATACAAGGATGTAGCCAGATTGCCAAAATTCATCAATCCTTAATAGTATCGTGGTATATATCGTCGGAACAATAGGGTAGAGTATAAGTCTTATATCTCTACATAATTACGCAATTCTCCATGTTCCGACAAACTGCTTTTGGCATCGCTTTAAGTGCGCTTGTCCTTGCTAGTGGGTTAACGACTGTTCCGATACCAAATAATCCTTCTACGAATACATCCACCCGTAATAAGCTGTTGTCGCTTTTTTCCAGTCAGGTTGCAATATCGACTCCTACTTTTAAAACTACGGAGCTAGAAAAATCCGTTTTTGACGAAATTAATCGATATCGGGCTTCTAAAGGACTGCCAAAGTTGACCCTAAATGCAAATATTACTCGACAGGCAAGAATTCATAGTCAAAATATGGCTAAAGGTAAAACCCCATTTAGCCATCAGGGATTTGAACGGCGAGTCAATGCTATCCCTATTCGCTACAGCAGTGCGGCGGAAAATGTTGCTTTCAATCGGGGATATAGTAACCCTGTGGATGAAGCTGTTACTGGGTGGAGAAAGAGTCCCGGACATCTAAAGAACCTTAAAGGTAATTACAACCTCACTGGAATTGGCGTTGCTACTAATAATCAAGGCGAAGTCTACCTTACACAGCTTTTCTTTCGCACTAGGTAGATTTAATTTATGATTGTTTTGCACAATAATAATGTAGTGTCTGACAAGACTTTTATCTGCTGGACACTGCTATTATTTTTGAACAATTCATGACATTACAAGATTTTCAGGTGAGCGATCGCGATCTGGGCGACGCAGCCCTAGTAGAATATTTAGAATCTACAGCGATCGCAGTTGATACAGAAACGATGGGATTATTGCCACAGCGCGATAGGTTGTGTCTTGTCCAGCTGTGCAACCAATTTGGGAAAGTGACTGCAATCCGCATAGCCAAAGGACAAGCTGATGCGCCAAACTTAAAAAAACTCTTGTCAGCGGCGAATGTCGTAAAAGTGTTTCACTTTGCTCGCTTTGACCTTGCCACTTTGCGAGCTAATCTGGGGATTCAGGTTAGACCTGTTTTTTGTACCAAAATTGCTAGTAAATTAGCCCGTACTTACACAAATCGCCACGGACTTAAAGATGTCGTGCAAGAGTTAGAACAAGTAGAACTGGATAAAAGCTCTCAAAGTTCTGATTGGGGTAACGCCGCTAGTTTATCTGAAGCTCAACTGAGTTATGCTGCCAATGATGTGCGCTATTTACTTAGTGTGCAGCACAAGCTAACAGAAATGCTCAAACGAGAAGAACGTTGGGAAATTGCTCAAGAATGTTTTGAATTTCTGCCAACAATAGTTTCCTTGGATTTGTTGCAGTTTAAAGATTTGTTTGAACATTGATCCAAAAATAAACCTCTTGCAAAAATTTTTGCTCTGGAGTACAAGCATTGCAAGAGAAAATATTCTATCTTTTGATTTCTGAATTGTGACTTCTCTGGCCATGAGAAATCAAGATTAGACCTCTTGGAAAATTCACTAACACCCTACCCCTAACCTGTCCCCGCAAACAAAAAGGGAGACTTTAATATAAGCCAAAGGTAGAGTGTGGTTCTCATTATTGATTTATGCAAGAGGTCTATTGCTAATTTTCTAAGTTATTTTTTGCCTAAGAGCCAATATTGGAATCATTAGTGCCTTTATTAGATTCACTAATGCCTTCTTTGACATTACTGGCTCCCTCTTGAATGCCTTCTTTGACATTACTGGCTCCCTCTTGAATGCCTTCTTTGACATTACTGGCTCCCTCTTGAATGCCTTCCTTGAGATTACTGGCTCCCTCTTGAATGCTTTCCTTGAGGTTACTAGCTCCTTTTTTAATGGCTTCCGTCGCGCTAGGGCCTCCCTTTGGCAGATTTTCTTGGTGAGTTTTTAGCCGATCTACAACATTGTAGTCATCTGCACCTGGGGGAGTTTTTGATTCAACAATGCCTTCTGTTGGGCCACCGATAGCCTTCCATGCAGCAAGACCACCTTTAAGTTGGGAGACATGCTCAAATCCATTAGAACGCAGTTGTTGCGCGGCTTGGGCAGATTCTTCTTCATTAGCACCGTAAACGTAAATATCACGGCTTTTATCTAAAGAAGCTACTGCACGCTGTACCAATTCATCTATTGGCGTTGGCATTGCTCCCATAATGTGACCTTCGTTGAAGGTGTTGCGATCACGCACATCCAGGATTGTAAAAGCTGGTTCGCCCCATTCTAGGCGAGATTTCAATGTATGAGCATCAGATTGTGCTTCTATTGGTGGCTGTGGGGGAATGATGCCGCCGACTAAATTGTTAACCATAAGTATCCCTAACTTGACGATATTGATAGCAATTTAACGGACTAAATATATTGAATTACTCTTTCTATGGGCTGAATTTACTTAAAATCTCTCTTGAGATAGAGTACCCAATTAAAATATTTTCTACCATTTAATCCATTGCCAATATAGTCAGATTAGACTATTTAAAAAGATTTTTTATTAATTTTATTAAATATATTTTAAGTTTATCTTTGTTAAATTTAATTATTAAAACAGATTGTGAATAAGATTAAAATATTTAGCTATTAGCACAGGAATTACGTACATTTTCAATATCTGCGATCACTAACAAAAACGCCTTCCTTATTTAATCCAATTTTGGTATTTTGGCTCAGGCGATGGCTACGCCCGCCGTACCCCTACTCAAAAGCCAGCTACGCAAAGCGTCTTTGAGAATTGGCATCGCTTAATTTACAGTTCAAAAATTTGGAGTTTAATGGATAAATTCTTCTTTAACCTCTTCTCTCTGTGTTCTCTGTGCCTCTGCGGTTAAATAGAAGACTTTCTAACCGCACAGACGCGGAGGACGCACAGAGAAAAAGAGATTTTACCAGTCACCTTGAAAAGGCTAGTCCTACCTTATAGCTTCTGGCGATGCTCTGAGTCGTTGGCAAGTCATAGTCTCAGGGTGAAACTTGTAATATAGTATATGCTCAAGAGTATAGCTATATGTAAATGCACCCCAGATAAATTTTCGTAGACCTTTTTCAGGAGCAGATACCTGTTAGTTAAAATACACTTGGGTAAGTAGAGTTTAGAATATAGATTAAAGAAGTCGGAAGTCGGAAATCGGAAGTCGGAAGTACAGTTTTGTAATGGGGATTTAGACCCCACCACAAAACTTGCGGCTTGTTAGTTGTCGGGGACAAAAAAGCGCGGAATTTGGTTAACTTATGGCTTGGTTTGTGATTGTGGATACCAAGTAGCGCAAGGCGGAAGTCACGCATTCACGCATAATTGTATTCCGAGCTTCTTGCGCCATTTGAAATGGTATGTTTATTTCCGCGCCCACTGTACTAGTTAATTAGAAAGTGCGTTGCTTTTGCAAAGTTGTAGCAAATGCGGTGGCGTCTGATGTCTCTCTAGACTATTTGTGGTTATAAAAATGGTCTTCAATTATACTAATCTTAAGTATTAAATTTTAAAATCATACAGTATAAATCCAAAATTATACAAATTTCATACAATACTTATACAATTTATTAGCATTACAATGGCTAAAGTTTTGATAAACTTCATGGAAGATTAATTGTAAACAAGTACTACAGTAGCGATCGTACTCAGCAGAGACGCATGTGAATACACTATTAACAGAAACACGTAAAGCAAAACTGGCGCAAGAGCAAATCGCCCAATCTACAATAGGCAGCATTATGGTTATGGTTCCCGCTACTACTCCCAAAATACTGATCGTCGATGACGACTTCGGTGTCCGAAATCTCGTCTATCGTTTTTTAAGTCGGAAATATCAAATAGAGTCCGCAGCAGATGGTAAGACTGCCTTATCGTTGTTTGAGCAATTCAACCCAGCTTTAGTGATTCTAGATTGGAATTTGCCGGATCTGAATGGTTATAGCCTCTGCCAAGAAATGCAGAGCCGTACTAATGTTTTAGTGCTGATACTGACTAGTAGGACTGACGAGGCTGATAAAATTAAAATCTTAAGCGCAGGTGCTGATGATTTTATGACCAAACCGTTTAGTCTTGCAGAAGTTGAAGTTAGAGTCGAAGCTCTTTTGAGACGGATACGCTACATCAACCCCTCCCCAACACAACGGATCATTTTTAAGCAGTTAGCAATTAACCCAGAGGGCCGGGAGGTAACACTTAACGATAAACCTCTTGCTTTAACAGCACTGGAATTTAATATCTTACATTTTTTGGCAAGTCATCCTAATCAGGCTTGGAGTCGCCCACAGCTAATCCAAAAAATTTGGGGTTGCGACTACGTTGGAGATGGGCGAGTGGTTGATGTGCATATTGGTCAGCTTCGCAAGAAGATGGAAATCGATGCCAGCGTACCAGAGTTTATTAAAACTGTGCGAGGCTATGGTTACAAATTTGAAGCGCCGGACGAAAATACTAATTCCTGAGCTTTCTGATTTCAGGAGTACTTCATAAAAGAATGACTCAGATGAGTCAGCATTAGTATTATTGCTGATTAAAGTAGTTTTACTGAGGATTAACCTTATAACTTGCGCTAATTTGGGAAGTTGATCCAAACTGATTTGAAGAAAAGCTTTATTTAGTGCCAAAACCAAAAGTGCAAATACCGATTCAAAATAGGTGATTTTGCCTTGCCACCTGAGTACGTGCAAAGATTTTCCCTTACCCTGAAATTTATAAATCCACCAAAAATCACTAGAGTGAATCTAGCGGATTTAACGGATAGCCCACCCAATGTAAGGTAAACCATTGCGCCGTTTCTCCATCGGCGATGGGTGTGTAGATAGTATTCGATCTCGCCAAATAGGCGGCTTTGGACTAAAACGGCAGGCATCGCTTTACAAATTGTACAAGGTTACGGGGGCAAATCACCGTAAAAAGTATACTTGGGTCTTGGCTCAACCTTTCAAATTAACCTTACCCTCAAGCTTTGACCCATCTTGATGAGATAAAAACTTTTCACTACTGTGATAGCTTCTTCGCCATTTTTCCAGATGCTCTATAGATATTGATTTAGATATGACGTTCACGCCATTCCCTCGCCAAGCAACTTCTGCATCTGTTGTGAAAACCCCGCACTCTAATTGATCTAGCCTCATATTCCAATATTCACTAAACCGGCCTTTTAAAGTAATAACTTGCTCAAATACCTTGTTTCTGTGTTTATTTCTTCTTTTTCTTTCTGTAGCTCCTGTTGCTTCTGTATCAATAAACTTAGTTTCAATTAAAAACAGGCTCCCTTTAAAGGTCTGGTAGACAAAATCACACTTTCCTAAATCTGTATAATCTGAAATTGGAGATTTTTCAAATAACAGTAATTCAGCGCACGAGGGAAACAAGTCTTTGATATTCAGAAATAAATAAGCTTGCAATAGAAGTTCCTTATCATAAGGAAATAAGATAACTCCTTCAAAAAATTTTTTAATGTCCTCCTGATTTTGGGGTTGAATGATTTTACAGTATGAAACAAATTTATGTAGCTCGTTCACGATCATCAAGTTCTAACTCCTTCCCCCGGTCGCAGCCTTAAGGGTCTTAGCATAAAAATATACCATCGCCTCAAGGAAATCATCATCCGCATAAGTAACTAAAAAAACGATTAAAATCATGAATACTTAAGGCAATTTACTGTTGACAGTTCAGTAAAACTGATTAATAAGCTGCTTTTCAGTATTAGTGGACTTTTCACTTCTGGCTTCAGATTCCAGTCAGCGATTTTATATGAGCAGGAAAACTGGCATTTTGCAAAGCTTGAACGGTTATTCTAGAATCTTGTACGCAAAATTGCCAACCCAAGCGAACAAGTTTCCGAGAATTTTCAGTTTGTATAATTCCGATTACTGGCATTTTTGCCTTTTCTTTGTCTCCTGACTGTTCTTGCAAAATTATTTTCAAGCGATGTAGTTCATCGATATTACCTGCTTGCTGGGGATTTAACTCCACCATTACCATTTGTATTGTTTCCACGGGTTCTGCATCTTCAAGAATAAATTGAGTTTGCTCGTCGCGTCGATCTACTTTTCCCCAAATAATCAATCTAGTGTCAACTTGGAGTAGGGAACTAATGCGTTCATAGGTTTTGGGAAAGACTACAGCTTCTGATTGTGTAGTGAGGTCTTCTATTTGCAAAATTGCCATTTGTTCGCCTTTTTTAGTAACCACTTTTTTGACGTTATTTAACATGACAACTGCACAAAGCCTTATTTCTTCCCTTTGCTCTCCCAGTTGCGAAAGGTTAATTGGAGTCAAAAGTGGTGCTATTTGCCGTAAGGATTTCAGGGGATGATCTGATACATAAAAGCCTAATAATTCTTTCTCCATTTGCAACTTTTTCTGTGGGGGTAGATCCATCACAGGTTTAGATTTAGGAGCAGTTTCAAAGGCATTATTTGCTCTTTTATTCGGAGTAGAAGAAAATCCGTCGCCCAATAAATCTAAGAGATTTCCTTGACCACTAGCTCTGTCTTTAGCGCGAGATTGTGCCCAATCATACACTAATTCTGAGTCGTTAATTAACTGTTGACGGTTGGGTTCAATTTTGTCAAAGGCTCCACAGTAAATCAGCGATTCCAGAGTCCGGCGGTTAACAGCACGTAAATCCACGCGATCGCAAAAATCAGCGAGGGATTTAAATTCTGTCTCATTTCTCGCCTCCAAAATACAAGCGATCGCATTCTGTCCCACGTTCCGCACCGCCGAAAATCCAAACAGAATCTTTCCCAATGTCGGCGTAAAATCAACACCAGAGCGATTAATATCCGGCGGATCTATGGAAATACTCATATTGGTACAGTTAGTAATATATCTCTGTACCTTATCGGTATCGCCACTGTTAGCCGTTAACAGCGCCGCCATATATTCTAATGGGTAATTAGCTTTTAAATATGCTGTTTGATAAGTTACATAACCATAGGCAGTCGAATGGGATTTATTGAAACAATTGGAAGCTATTAACCCATTTTTGATCGCAAAATTATGGTCATGCTCAACCCCAATGTCATAGACATTTTGTTTTCCTAAATATTTGCGTGTGACTATTTTAATCATCCTACCCTACCCCCGAAAAAGTTTTTGCCAAATTGATAAAATGATGACAATTGTAATTTATGTAATACTATAATAAAAAATTATATCACTATAAAACACTGCTATACTCTTACACAAAAATAGCCAAAATATATCAAACTTTTGGTAAACCATTAGATAGACAGTTAACAGCTATACAATTGCTGTTTTAAAGCTTATTAAACCGTTCCAATACATATTAATCCGCTTAGTCAGATGCCTGGGGAGTGGGGAAGAAGCAGGGGATCTCTTAGCTCTTGAGAAAAGTTTTACCTTGTACATCCCACTTCTGTGCCTCTATCCAATGCCCAATGCGTCAGTTACTATCGTTGAAAAGCAACTCAGTATAAGAGGGTGTAGGTAGGTGAAAGTGGTGTTGATCGTACTTTTGGCGGTAGTTGTGGGATTGTTTGTGGTAGTCGAGATCGGACTGCGATCGCTTTTTGGCTTTGGTAATCCCCTGATTTACATTGGCGATGAGCAGATTGGTTATTTATTGGCTCCTAACCAGCATACCCGTCGTTTTGGTAATCGCATCGAAATTAATGAGTATTCTATGCGAGGTAATCCGCTCAAGAAGACACCTGCACCTTCTGGGCTGCGAGTTTTACTGTTAGGGGATTCTATTGCTAATGGTGGCTGGTGGACAGATCAGACTAATACAATATCCACGATGATGATGCGTTCTCTAGCATCATCCACTAGTAATTATCAGGAAGTAGAAGTGCTGAATGCTTCAGCTAACTCTTGGGGGCCAAGGAACGAGTTAGCTTATTTAGAGAAGTTTAGCAATTTCAACGCCCAAGCAGTAGTGTTATTAATTAATACCGATGATTTGTTTGCTACTGCTCCCACTTCTTTACCGGTAGGACGCGATCGCAACTATCCCGATAGTAAACCTCCCTTAGCATTGGTGGAAGTGTGGCAACGTTATATCCTCAAGCAACAGCCAATTCCCGAAATGAAAGCAGTGCAAAATGAACCAGGTGATCGCGTGGGGATTAATTTGGAGGCGATCGCCAAAATTCAAGCCCTGACTCGCCAAAGCAACAGCCAATTTTTACTAGTCATCACTCCCTTACTGCGAGAAATTGGTGAACCAGGCCCCCGCG
Organism: Nostoc mirabile CHAB5784; assembly: GCF_020829645.1. Taxonomy (GTDB): domain Bacteria; phylum Cyanobacteriota; class Cyanobacteriia; order Cyanobacteriales; family Nostocaceae; genus Nostoc; species Nostoc mirabile. The sequence continues at coordinate 12,000 of NZ_JAIVFS010000006.1, forward strand.
ATTACGAAATTATTGCACGCCAGCGCTTGAACGATTTTACTAAAGCACAACAAATTAACTATATAGACTTTTTACCGATATTCAATTCAACTAGCAACCCGCAAGCTTCGTATCACGACCACATTCACCTCAACTTACAAGGTAATACATTTGTCAGTGAAGTTATGGAGCGATCGCTTTTGGAAATACTGAAGGATGTACCACTTCCTCAGAGCTAGTAGTCAATTCTATCCCAAAAAAGGTTTGTAGTGAGCGATTTATCGCTCAATTTCAAGGACTAGAACCATAGGCATCAGCACCTTGCTTTTTTGCCCATAAGCGGTGAATCGGATTTTTTTTGATGAGGCAACACAATTCAAATCCACTTCTCCCGGTATTACTACATCAGTAACAATCGCATTTGCTTTTTATTCTAAGATTATTTATAGAGCTTCTTTCGCACTGGTCGTCTTAATAAGATTGTAGTCTCTATGTGTGAGATAACAACCAACTAATTTCAATTCGCTCAGACAATATTCTCTAACTAAAATAGTAGCCATTCAGTTAATACTCAATCAACCTTAAATCTCCAAAAAATATCTTAGCTTTTGTGGAGTTATTTTTTACATTAGGAAATTAAACAATATGTTGAAATATTACTTTTAGGAAATCCCCTTGTGTAAAAGGCTTAGTTAAATAACCTGATGCTCTTACTATCTTAGCTTTAGCTCTATCTATAAATCCTAATTTTTCTGACACCATAATCACAGGTGTATTTTTAAAATTTGAGTGTTTACGCAGTAAAGAGCAGAGTTCATATCCATCCAAATTAGGCATTGAAATATCTAACAAAATGATGTCGGGTTTGGTGTGAACAATCTGCATTAAAGCCTTTAAAGAATCGGTGACTCCCACTACAGAAAATATTTGCTCATCTAAATAACTTTTAATAGTATTCAATACCGTAGGACTGTCATCAATACAAAAGATTGTGTAGATTTTTTTGTCAGCAGGTGGTTGGGTGATTCGCTGACCCCTATGTTCATTGGTATTAATAGAGTAGGTTGGTGGCTTATAGCTGTTTGTTGTAGACGAGTTTGGTGTACTTTTGCTTTTAGGTTTTAACTCATTTATTTTGAACAATTCTGAAGGGTTTGATTGAGAAGTTGGGGATGTTTGACGATAAGCCGCTTCCCTTCGGGGTGTTTGACATCGTTCAACTAGTAAGCGGAGATTTAGATGACAAAACTTTGGCATGTCATCCAGAAAGCTTTCAGGAATAAATTCATAACTCCCTTCGTCTAAATTTAGAAATGACTCCAGAACTTCTAGCGCCAATTGCTCTATCAGTATCGCTGCTTGAGAGGGACTGATATATTTCTGATTGACTAACCAGCAAATAGCAAGATAATCTGGGTTCGGTATTGCCTGATTTTCAATACCAGTTTCAAATATCGCCCGTAACTGTTCGTGAATTTCGCTAGGGAGAGTAGAAATTTGCTGACTCAAGCGTTGCAAATTTCTGTAAAGCGGCTCAAACATTTTCTCCGAGTAGCAGGCATAAATTAATTTACCCTCATCCACATATATTGACCAAGAGCCTGATGTGCTAAATACCTGCAAACAACCAGTAACCGACTTACCAGTGATTTTTTTCAACAAAGATAAAGGCTGGAGCTTTTGGAAAAATCTGTATCTACTAATCGGAAGTGTCTTCATTGGGATGGCTCTGGAATAAAATTAACATTTGCAGGTAAAATTAGTGAATTACCTTTTCGGAATTCACTGCGACTTTGTTGGAAGCACTGTTCAGATAAATATAGCGGTCACATTTGAGTTAGTACAGAGATTCCACACCCCCCAACTCTTAATTCACCAATCTCTGTTAAGCTATAACACGAGTTACAAATAAACCAATCCATGTTATTGCCCAATAGCAAAATGGCCTGACTGGTTGCCAGGATATAGTATTTCAAAAATTAGATTGGTTTTCTGTATCTTTCGCTAATCTAGCCAATCTAACAGTAACTCAAGTGCAACGCACAGACCATTGGCTCTCGCCCATCAGTTACAAAAGCATCATTGTTATCCGTATTTAGCACCCTAAAATTGTAGATACTTTAGTTCTTGTGCCAAATGTTGTTTTGCCTCTGATGCTAAAGTCGAAAGCGACCAAAATCTACTGTAATGTAGAGAAAAATGGTTCTCTCTCAAGGCTTTTGAGCATTAAATCTGCCCTGACGAACTATGTTTTTGCAGTCGTGACGAAAGTTGTCGGGCACTTTTGCTAGAAGTTTATTCTTGAAGGTAACCTTCTTCTATAGAAAAAGTATTATTAGAAACTAAGCATTAAAAAAGTTCAATGGCTTACTTAGGTTTGTGATTGTAGAGCAACTCTTAGTGTTGGGATTGGGTAAAATTATCACTTGCACAACAAGAATGGTAAACCTCCGACCAAGGATGAGTTAGCTGGTAATTGCCGCCATGATGGTGTATGGTGAGATGCAACAGGCAACCAAATCAGCAGAGGGGAATCTCTTCATAATTACTGGAAACGGTTTCTAATGTTGTGTGGGGCTAAATAGTCACCCGGCACAATTTGAAGTGACAAATTCAAGAACTTGCAGCGAAATTCTTGATTGATAGTACATACCTGCGAAATAGCTCTTTCCAGCTAGATGGTAGATAACAAGTAAGTAACCACTAAAATTCAGATTACTATAATTTTCAAAAAAAGTTAGCAGAAATATATAAACTTCATGATAAATCGGTAAAGTAAACATGAAAACTAATTAATATTATTTTTTAGTATTTATTTGATTGGATGTCCGGGAAGGCTGAGAATGTACAGTTGAAGATAATTTTATATATTTATACGGTTCTCAGTTGAGTAGGTACTGAACCCCACCCCCAACCCCTAAGAGCTCTTCGAGAGGGGGCTAAGATATATCTTATGTGATTAAGAAAAGCTATATAAAGGACTTCCAAATAAAAAAATATCCCAAAACTGACGCGAAAATTCTCTCTATTTCTTCTCTCTCTGTGTTCTCTGCGTCTGGAGTGGTAGCCGGAGGGCTTGCCCTCCGGGTTCGGGGATGATGCTCCTAACGTCGCTAACGCGTAGCGATCGCAAGACGCTCGTTGCGCTAAAGCGTCTCCCTTGGGAGAAGACTCGCTCATAGCGTTGCCATGCCGTTGGCGCAGCCTAAGAAGAGAAGGCTTTACGCTGCGCTAACGACGGGAACCGCCAGACGCTCGCGGACTCGCTCATAGCGTTGCCACGCCGTTGGCGCAGCCTAAGAAGAGAAGGCTTTACGCTACGCTATCGCTTTTAGCGTCTCCCTTTGGGAGAAGACTGCGACCCCCTCACCGCAAAGCGTCTACGTTTATTTGGATAATTTATTTCTTGGAAATCCCTAAATGAGTAAATTATTTTATGGTAGCAATTTACCTGAAAATCTCAAGTTTTAAAAGTCCCAAATATAAATAGAAAATTGTCCGCAATCACATTCATCCATAAGTTATATTTAGCAAAAAGACGCAAAGAAATTCTTTGCGTCTGTGGCGTGAGATTTAGAAGTGGAAATTCTCACTGTTAGAATTCTCCATCTACTTAAAATTGCTCCCGCCAGCACCAGCTTAAAAGTGTGCCACCTGCCACCAGCTTAACTATTTCCAGTACCCAATAACTGCCATGCAGTATATTCATTGTCGATGGAATAGCAGCAGCAGCTTCAAATAGGTTGAGTTGAACTCCAATGGCACACATTTGCGGAGTTAAGAAATAGGTGTCAAGCACAGCTATAGTTAGCAGCAGCACAGATAAAACAATACTGCCAATACTCCAGTGATATCGGGTTTTACTCAAAGCTAGTGCCCCAGTCAGAACTACAGCAGCAGATAATAATTCCATCCGATTGAAGTTCCAAAAAATCGTATAGCCTGCTGTCGTAAAACCAGCTTGGCTCATCATGCCAGAAAGATAAAGGCTAGGCATAATTACCCAGTCTAAAACTAGACTAGCACTGAGCCAAAAGCCCAAAGTCAATATGATGCCGGTTTGCCAAATTGGTCGCTTGAATTCAAAGTTAGAAATAGCAGTCATAAAATAATTGCGTGTGTTGTATTTCTTAGTTTGTAACTTTACCAGCAGTTTGACAAGAAATATCAACTAACCTTTACAAAGCGATCGCTCTTAATTATGAACTCAATCCCAAGATTTTTTAAACTAGGTTGAGAGATATTAAGATTTTTTAAAAAGTAATTTAAATAAATTTTGTCTGTAAGAAATACTCAATTTTTTATATTGAAAGTAACTAAGCGATCGCGCCAACTGGAATGAGGAATGATAGGTTGAAGTTTAAATTGATACAGAGACAGTTTGCCAAAATCTTTAACTTGTTACAGCCTTCCTGCTTCTCATGTTGGTTTTCAAAAGTTTGTGGTTTACTGAACATTGTCTGTTTTATACGCAGACATGAGTAATACCAAGTAGACATCTCCGAAAATGAATTGTTTTGACGTAGCACTGCTACGTCTCTACAAGGGTTCTGGATAACGCATATTTAATTTCTGGAGATGTCTAGTTGTCTTTGATCGTATTATTTGCTCAAGATCCAGTCTAGTTGAGATTTTGATTCTAAATAAGACTAATTTTGGTAGCCTTTTAAGATATCACATTCAAATAAATTAATTCCAATCCTGTGTAAAATATCTATCTTTAGACATAGTTTTTGAAAAATATCTTATTATTCAGTACACTTCGCATGGTGGATTGACTTAAATCTATTTACATATGTTATGATTTTATGGTTCTAATGTTATGATTTGTGTTGTAATTTTAATTTACTATCAGGTAAGTTATTTGCTAAATTAAGCTAAAATAACTTAATTTAGAATTTTAAAGGCAATTCAAGCAAACTTAGAAATTTTTAACACACAACCGTTCCTTAAATAAAATTAAAGTTTTGTTACTAGTAACTCAGATATCTTTAAATTCTGAATTTTCAGGAGTTACTGAGGTAGGTATGTTGAATACTGAGCAGTAACTTGATTGAATGAAAAAGGAATTCTATTGCCATTTTGAATAGAGTGTAGTGAATCATATTTGTTTTTAACCATTTTATGGTTTGAGACTAATGCTTAAAAAACAGTTAGCTGAGGATTAATCATGCCTGTAATATCAAATGTCAGCCTGGAGATAGATAATATGAGTAGTTTACTAAGATAGATCTTTTGCAAAGTCTAATGTCGGGAAGTTGCTAGAGATAAACATAGTGGAGTTAATAAAATTCAAATAAACTTCCTAAAAGTCCACTGGGATTCTGAAGCAAATAGAATGTAGCGAGTTTAGCGATATAAGGTTTGATACTAATGCTAAAAAACAGCGAACTAACGATTAATCAAGGTTATAATCTCAAATTGAAGCTAGGAGATCAACGATACGATCAGTTTTCTAGGCGAGAATTTTTGCGTAATCGTACAGTTGGAAAGCCACTAAAGTTAAACATAGTGGAATAAATCTCAATTAAGATAAATTGTCCTCTCACTAAAGTTAATAATCCCGAAAGAAAGAGTGCAAGTATTATGGAAAAATCTTGGCTTTGGGACTAGTTGACTAGTTTAGAGACTATCTTAAATTAGAGATTAGCCCACCTACAGAATTTACTCCAATGAATGGTGTTGTTTAATAACATTGCCAGTCAGAAATATAAGTAAGCTTTTTTATTGAAAGCTCATTTAATGGTGTCTTTAATCTCAAACGAGAAAGAGCATTATCTCCTGCTGGCATACATTAGGGTAAATCGGAATTATTACCGAAATCTCACAATTTTTTAATTGGAATAAGGTCAATACACATGAATAAAGTTCAAGCAACATTTGAAGCTACTGAAGCTGCGTTTCACGTGCAAGGTTACGAAAAAATCGATTTTAGTCTTGTCTATGTGAACGGTGCATTTGATATTAAAAACAGAGAAATAGCAGATAGCTATGCAAAATTTGGTCGCTGTCTGACTGTAATTGATGCCAATGTCCATGAACTTTATGGCGAGCAGATCAGGTCATATTTTAGACACTATGACATTGAACTCACAGTATTTCCCATCATCATTACAGAGCCAGCTAAAACCCTGGCAACGTTTGAAAAAATTGTTGACGCTTTTTCGGATTTTGGCTTAGTTCGTAAAGAACCAGTCTTAGTCGTCGGTGGTGGTCTAATTACCGATGTGGCTGGGTTTGCTTGCGCTTCTTACCGTCGCAAGAGTAACTACATTCGCATTCCTACCACGTTGATTGGTTTAATTGATGCAGGTGTAGCAATTAAGGTTGCAGTTAATCATCGTAAGGAAAAAAATCGCTTGGGAGCATATCATGCACCTTTGAAAGTGATCCTAGATTTCTCATTTTTGAAAACCTTGCCAACGGCTCAAGTTCGTAATGGGATGGCAGAGTTGGTGAAAATTGCTGTAGTTTCTAACTCTGAAGTCTTTGAACTGCTATACGAATATGGTGAAGAACTGCTTTCCACTCACTTTGGACACATGAATGCTACACCGGAAATTAAAGAGATTGCCCATAAACTCAACTACGAGGCAATCAAAACCATGTTGGAGTTAGAAACTCCTAACTTGCATGAAATAGACCTCGATCGCGTCATTGCCTATGGTCACACTTGGAGTCCTACCCTAGAATTAGCGCCTCACATACCTTTATATCATGGTCATGCTGTGAATATAGATATGGCATTGTCTGCAACCATTGCAGCACAACGGGGCTATATTTCAACAGGGGAGCGCGATCGCATCCTAGATTTGATGAGTCGTATAGGTTTATCACTCGATCATCCTCTACTAGATGGGGATTTATTGTGGTATGCTACCCAGTCTATTAGCTTGACACGAGACGGCAAACAACGTGCAGCCATGCCTCGGCCTATTGGTGAGTGCTTCTTTATCAACGATCTGACTCGTGAAGAACTTGATGCTGCCTTAGCTGAACACAAACGTCTTTGTGCTAAATACCCTCGTGGTGGCGAAGGGATTGATGCCTACATTGAAACTCAAGAAGCTCAACTCTTGGGGGTGTGAAGATATGACGAGTGTTTTAGGACGAGAGACTGCTAGACCAATAACGCCACACAGCATCTTAGTAGCCCAGCTACAGCAAACCCTCAAATTAGCAGAAGAGAACAACATTCCTGTAGAGATATTAGATTCTCTGCGGCAGGTAGTTCAATTAGCAGCAGGTTTAGATCCCTATCTGGATGATTACACCACGCCCGAATCGAGCGCATTGACAGCATTGGCGCAAAAAACTAGCATAGAAGACTGGAGCAAACGTTTCAGCGATGGTGAAACAGTGCGTCAACTAGAGCAGGAGATGCTCTCAGGACATCTTGAAGGACAGACATTGAAAATGTTTGTTCACATGACCAAGGCAAAGCGCATTCTAGAAGTAGGATTGTTCACAGGATATTCAGCCTTGGCAATGGCAGAGGCACTACCAAATGATGGTCAACTCATAGGTTGTGAAGTAGATCCCTATGTAGCTCAATTTGCTCAAGCTTGTTTTCAAGAGTCTCCCCACGGCAGTAAAATCGTTGTAGAAGTAGCACCTGCTCTTGAGACACTCCACAAGCTCGCAGCAAGAAAAGAATCATTTGATTTAATCTTCATTGATGCCGATAAAAAGGAGTATATAGAATACTTCCAGACCATCTTGGATAGTAACTTACTAGCTCCCGACGGGTTAATCTGCGTGGATAACACGTTGTTGCAGGGACAAGTTTATCTACCACCCGAACAACGCACCGCCAATGGTGAAGCGATCGCTCAGTTCAACCGTGTTGTCGCCGCCGATCCTCGTGTCGAGCAAGTTCTGTTACCCATCCGAGATGGTATAACCTTAATTAGACGCGTGGTCTAATGAAGTTTGTAGAGACGTTGCAATGCAACGTCTCTACAATAAACACGAAGGAAAGACTTATGGCACAATCAAATTCTTTATCTCTGTCTCAATCCCCAACGTCATCAACGGGTGTTAGGGTAAAGCTTGTAGCTCTATTCAAGACTCTCGCTACTCTGACATTATTACTAATAGCCTTGCCGCTCAATGCTTTGATAGTGTTGATATCTTTGCTGTGGGGCATTGTGCGTTCGCCGTTTACGAAAAAAGTCGTAGCTGCTCATCCTGAGACGATCCTGGTGAGTGGAGCCAAGATGACTAAAGCATTGCAACTTGCCCGCTCCTTCCATGCAGCAGAACACAGAGTTATTTTGATTGAAGGTCACAAATACTGGTTGTCTGGGCATAGATTCTCAAAGGCTGTAAATCGTTTTTATACAGTTCCGGCACCGCAAGAAGACCCAGAAGGTTATATCCAGGCGCTAGTAGAAATCGTTAAAAAGGAAAAGGTTGACGTTTATGTACCTGTATGCAGTCCTGTAGCTAGCTATTATGACTCTTTAGCAAAGCCTGCATTATCAGAATACTGCGAAGTTTTCCATTTTGATCCAGATATAACCAAGATGTTGGATGATAAATTTGCCTTTACCGATCGGGCGCGATCGCTTGGTTTATCTGTCCCCAAGTCGTTTAAAATTACAGATCCTCAACAAGTTATCAACTTCGATTTTAGTCAAGAAACCCGCAAATATATTCTTAAAAGTATTGATTACGACTCCGTTCGCCGCTTAAATTTAACTAAACTTCCCTGCGACACTCCAGAAGAGACAGCAGCCTTTGTCAACAGTTTACCCATCAGTCCAGAAAGACCTTGGATTATGCAAGAGTTTATTCCTGGTAAGGAATTATGCACACATAGTACAGTGCGGGATGGGGAATTAAGATTGCATTGCTGTTCAAACTCTTCTGCATTTCAAATCAACTATGAAAACGTCGAAAATCCTCAAATTCGTGAATGGGTGCAACACTTCGTTAAGAGTTTGCGGCTGACTGGGCAAGTTTCTTTCGACTTTATCCAAGCCCAAGACGGTACAGTTTACGCGATTGAATGCAATCCCCGTACCCATTCGGCAATCACAATGTTTTACAATCATCCTGGTGTTGCAGACGCTTATCTTGGTAAAACTCCCCTAGCTGCACCTTTGAAACCCCTAGCAAGTAGCAAGCCCACTTACTTCATATATCACGAAATCTGGCGACTAACTGGTATCCGTTCCTGGAAACAATTGCAAACTTCGGTTAATACCCTAGTGCGAGGCACTGATGCCATTTACAGTCTTGATGACCCTATACCATTTTTAACTTTGCATCACTGGCAAATTCCCTTGCTTTTGCTGAAAAACCTGCAACAACTCAAAGGATGGGTAAAAATAGACTTCAACATTGGCAAACTCGTGGAATTAGGTGGCGATTAAAATAATTCGTAATTCGTAATTCGTAATTCGTAATTCAACACTGTTACATAAGGGGATTTAGCAGACAAAGTTAATTAACTAGAGTACAACAATTAATTCACGCTGTTGCTTTTTTCAACAATCAGTTTGGTTTCTATAGCAATCCTATTTGAGTTGTGAAAACTATCGAACCGCCTTCTGGTGCGTCGGCTTCTGCCAACGCGAAGCCGACGCACCAGAAGCCGCCAAGAGGAGGACATTTCTCTGGGCGGGTTTGCCGACTTGAAGAAAGTGTCCCTCGTCAAGAAAAGAAATAGAGAATTTCATAAATAATTATTTAGGACTGCTATATAAATTCTAATACTACATAGGAAGATGAATCATGCCAATACTTCGTATCCTTCATTTAGTTGGGTCTGCATACAATGATTTTTACTGTGATTTGTCACGCCTTTACGCCCAAGACTGTCTGGCAGCAATGACAGATCGATCGCACTATGACTTTCAGATTGCATACATCACACCCGATCACCAGTGGCGATTTCCTCCCTCCCTCAGCCCTGAAGATATTGCTGACACCAAACCGATTCCTCTGTCCGATGCCATACAGTTTCTAACAGCGCAAAACATTGACATCGTGTTACCACAAATGTTTTGTATTCCTGGAATGACTCACTACCGCGCCCTATTCGATCTGCTGAAGATCCCTTACGTAGGCAATACTCCAGATATCATGGCAATAACGGCGCACAAAGCCAGAACCAAAGCAATTGTCGAAGCAGCAGGGGTAAAAGTGCCTCGTGGAGAAGTGCTTTGCCAAGGAGACATTCCGACAATTACACCTCCAGCAATCGTCAAACCTGTAAGCTCCGATAACTCTTTAGGGATGGCCTTAGTCAAAGAGGCTACTGACTATGACGCTGCTCTGAAGAAAGCATTTGAATATTCAGATGAGGTGATCGTAGAAGAATTCATCGAACTCGGTCGAGAAGTCAGATGCGGTATCATTGTCAAAGACGGGGAGCTAGTGGGTTTACCCCTTGAAGAGTATCTGTTAGACCCCCACGAAAAACCCATCCGCAACCATGCTGATAAACTCAAACAAACGGACGATGGCAACTTGGGTTTTGCTGCTAAAGATAATAAAAAGTCTTGGATCGTAGACCCCAACGACCCAATCACCCAGAAAGTTCAGCAAGTGGCTAAGAAGTGTCATCAGGCTTTGGGTTGTCGTCACTACAGTTTATTTGACTTCCGCATCGACCCAGAGGGAGAACCTTGGTTTTTAGAAGCTGGGTTGTATTGTTCTTTTGCCCCCAAAAGTGTGATTTCCTCTATGGCAAAAGCAGCCGGAATCTCTCTAAATGAGTTATTAATAACGGCTATTAATGAAACGTTGGGCAGTAATAAAACAGCGTTGCAGAATTGATCGTGAATTTCTCAGCAGAGGTTTTTCTGCTTGTGTAAGGAGCGATCGCTGCCTTAACCGACTCTTAATTAACGTGAGTTCGACGGCTCTAAAAAACCCCACTTCCATTCCTCTCCCCCACAGTCCGAGAGGCTTTGAAACTCTGATTTTTTCGTTGAAAAGTAAGAATATTTCTGCCCCTCTCCGCGTCGGAGAGGGGTTGGGGAGAGGTTCGTCGAACTCACGTTTAATTAGCGATCGTTTTACCAAGAGCGAACGCTTTCAAAAGGTTTTTAATTCCTAGTCAGAGGTTATTAAATTAACTAGTTCCGTGGGTTTAAGTCCCCCGGTTCAATAAAAAAGCAAGTTTTGTGTTGGGGTTAAATCCCCATTACAAAACAAAATTTACGAATTACGAATTACGAATTACGAATTATTTAATACGTAGTCATTTCCTCAAAGAGGGATAAATAACGATCTGCTTGTAGCTCGATCGCAAATTCTTGTTCGGCTTTCTCACGAGCGCGATCGCAAAGTTTTTGATGCCGCTCTTTGTTCTCTATTACCCAGATAATACCATTTGCTAAGTCATCACGACTAAAACATTGCGCTCGATATCCATTTTTTTGATGTTCAACTATATCTTTGAGTCCCGTTGAATCAAAAGAAACCACAGGTGTGCCGCAACACAGGGATTCACAAGCAGTCAGTGGCAAATTATCTTCAATGGATGGCACAATCATCACATCCGCAGATGAGTAGAGAAGCGCTAGTTTCTTCTCATCATCAACTTTGCCTAAGTAGTGTACCTTAAAACCTAAATCAACTGGATCTTCAGGTTGAGATGAACCAAAAACAATTAGTTCAATCTGATCTTTCCACTCAGACTGGCTCAGTTTTTGCAATGCTGATTGCAATAGATGAAATCCTTTTCTGGGGTTGCTAGTTCCGTTGATTGCTCCGAATAGAAGTAGTTGCTTATTTTGTGGGAGGTTCAGTAAGTTTCTAGCTATTTGACGCTCCGTCGGTTTATAAGTGCTGATATCTAACCCGTTAGGAATAACTCTGATGTCGCTATTTGAAAATAGTGAACTGGATTTAGCACATTCAGCAAGCCAATTACTAGGACTGACAATAGTAAGCTTGAGATTTTGCCATGCTTTAGTTTTACGATGCCAAACCCAGCGAGAGAAATCCCAGCTATGGTTGCTACCGAGTTGAGGACAATTTCCACAAGATTTTGTATAGCGATCGCACCCTAGAGAATAGCAGCATCCACCTGTGAATGCCCACGTATCATGAAATGTCCAAACAATAGGCTTATTGAATTTTGCCAGTGCTTCAATTGGAATAAATCCGTCACATATCCAATGCAGGTTAATGATGTCTGGGTCAAGTTTAGCAATTTGCGACGTAACTGTATTAGGAAGCCATTGGAGCCGGAAAAATACAGGATTCCGTGGCATATTTCTATAAAGTTCTAGTGGTAAAGCATCCAACATCGGACGAGCTTTCCACATTGCTTTGGCTACCTTATTAGGAGAACTGACCACAGTAGAGTCAGCTATTCTTTTATCTTGAATTAGCATCTGAGAATCAATTTCTAATCTCAGTAGTTCTTGATGTAGCCGATAAGCTGCACGAGCAGCTCCTGCTCCTCCCTTGGGATCGTAAGTGTTAACTAATAGAGGCTTAATCATGGTTAGTTTAACTGTTTATTTATTAACATAAACTTTGCTCTTGCAAAATTGTAGCGTAATAGTGTAGTGTATTGGAGTAATTTTACACTACATTCCACAGTTATCTCAAAAGTAATCTTGTGGAATGCAACTTAATATCAATAAATTTACAACTTGAACAAATGCACGAGAACACCAGCCCATCAATAGGTTTTGTTTTATTAACACATACAAAACCTTTACAAATTTACAGACTGATAAATAAGTTAAACACGATGTTCAATTCTCCTGTAATTGTGTGTCATCATGATTTTTCAAAATGTGATTTATCTGTAGATACTTTATCAAAAAATGTTTTACTAGTACGCCCCTATATACAGACAAAGTGGGCAGATTTTTCTGTTGAAGAGGCTACAATACAGGCAATTAAACTAATGTACGAGATACCAAATGCACCGGATTGGTTTGTATACCTTAGTGCAGCAGACTATCCTATTAAAACCGCAAGACAAATATTGGATGAGCTAGCCTCAAGTCCATACGATGCTTATGTTGAGCATGAGCAGATTACATATGATATTTATAAACATAATGTAATACAAAATATGGTATGGCTAAAAAATTCTTATGAACGATACTGTACGAAGTCGTTTTCTTTTCATTACTTAAAAAAATACTTTGGTCAACTGAATATAGAAATACGCATAGAACATCCTTTATTAACGAAAGCTTTTCTTCCTTTTTCAAAGGAACTTGCTTGTTTCAGTGGAAGTCAATGGTTTTGTGCCAATCGCAAAGCTGCTGAGTACATTATTGATTTCCACGGACAGAGAAATCCCGTAACCTTACATTATAGTAAGCTCAAGTATCCAGAGGAGGCGTATATTCAAACTATACTTGGTAATGCATCTCACCTTAACCTAAAAAATGACTGTCGGCGATATGTTGATTGGTCAACTGGAGGCCCTCATCCAAAAATATTGCTAATGGAAGATTTGCCTAATCTGCTTGCATCATCTGCTCATTTTGCTCGGAAATTTGACATCGATATAGATAGCAATATTCTTGATGAACTTGACAGGATTACATCCTAGTAGTCACCTAACATTTTGATAAACTCAGCTAAATAAATCCCAGCTATGGTTGCTACATAGTTGAGGACAATCTCTATAATATTTTGTATAGCGATCGCATCCTTAACAATAGTAGCAACCACCTTTAAATTACCGACTAGCGATGCAGTTCAACCCTCGGAAAGATATCGCAGTCTATTGGCTCCCCAGATTTTTTGGCTTTGAGTGACTCAAATTCTGGGATATCAATTTCTTCAAGAGGTTTGAAAGGCCAAGCATTGGGGCGGCGATCGTAAGTAACATCATCGCCAGTCCAATTAATCACCACTGCGCGTCGTCGTGTAGAGGATGTGTTTCTTACTGAATAATGAATTGTCAAAAAATGATGAACCAAGCAATCTCCAGGCTCCATATCCCAAGATATAACTTCCTGAGGCTCTGGCTCTACAAACCACGAGGGGTCAGATCCTTCACGTAACTCCTTGCCCCATAGATGAGAGGCTTTGATGTACTCTAATTTACCATTTTCTTGGTTGACACTATCTAAAGCCAGCCAAATTTTACAACACTGCCCGCCTTGTATGGGCCAGTAAGATTTGTCGTTATGCCAGCCAACACGGCTGTCTGCTTTCGGCTTTTTAACAAAGAAACCGTCACCCAAAAAGTTAAGTTTTTTCGATTTCAAGACTTGAGCGGCCAGCGTCGCCAGCGGAGATTCAAAAGCCAAAGCACGGAAATCACCATCAACCAGCCATAAGCTACTGCTATGCTCTACATGAGCTTCTGCTTTATCGGTGTCCTTCACCTCCAAAGGACTAGGCATTAATAGATTCTTTTCAACGGCTGTTCGCATTCGTTCTACCCAGATGTCATCCACAGCATTTTTGACGCAGATAACACCGTCTCGCTCGAAAGCTTCAACTTGTTGGGTGGTGATTTTTGATGTGTCTATCTTGAGCATCGTAACTTTTTCAAATTTTGAAATTCAACTAATTTGGATTGTATGAGCTAATTGGCATTCAAATTGCATATTCAAACAGAAATTAATACCAGACTGCAAACTAAATGTATATCAGCTTCTCTCGACTTTATCCAAAATTAATAACTTGGTTCTCTTGATAGGGCAAAAAACCTATATTTTTGGCAAAAACTTTTTTTGCTTCACTTATTCATGGTGAAATTGAAAAAGTAAAACTACCGTTTTATAAAGATTTTAGCGCTAGCTTGAGCGTTACAAAAAAATGAATAAAGTCGAATTTATGTAACAACAGATTTATATAATCTGCTTTGTTGACATGAACTTTGTCACTATGTTACAAATCTTTTTTACTATAGAGTAAAAATGTAACTTAGCAGTTCTTCCTGTAGGTGGATAAATCTCCAGTTTGAGTACAACATTCTTTGTTCACATCCGTAACAAAGAAATTTTATCCTAACTACCCAAATCTTTTTTAACAATGAGTGGCACAAGCGATGCTAATCGTAATACACCAGATACAATGAATACTTCTGCTATGCCAAAAGACCCAGCGAATTGAGCAATGAAGCCACCTATAGTTGCTCCTAAAGCACCACTCGCCCCAGCCACAGCTGCTGCTGTTGCAAAATAGATAGACTGATTTTTTACTGGTGCAATCTCTATCTGAAGATTGTTGTTGCACAAGTCAACTGCTCCCCAATTACCTCCAATGAAAATGTGTAACAGTGGTAACCACAGCCAGAGATCGAGAGGAGTAGAACCAATCCTCAGCCACAGCCAGGGTATGACTGCAATTAGAATTCCGTTAGAAATTAGAATAGTACGATTGCCTATCTTATCTGCTAATCTACCCCACACGATGAGCATTAGCATGTGTGCCCCTGCTCGCAGGCTGTTGTAAAAAGTTACCCAACTCACATCCAGGTTCAGCGTATCTAGCAAGTAGAGGTTAAAAAATGGCGCACTCAAGCTAACAGCAAATGTCCATGAGCCAAAATAAAGCAGAAACACCAAAAAATTAGAGTTTTTCCAAATGCTGTTATTTATCTGGTTTTGGGGAGTTGGTATTTGCGGCAGAGAAATTGCTTCAGATATCTCACCAGGTTCATTTGGTGCCGAGTCTGACTGAATTTCACTTGTTTGAGATGAGTTAGCATAATAAGTATTTTGTAATTGGGGATTTATATCTACCTGGAAATATTGACACCCCAAACTCACAATTCCAAAGATAATGCTTAAGAGCAAAATCACCCCATAACCTTGGATAGACCCCCCGTACCAATGTGATATAGCTAGACCGGCTATTGGCAAGCTGATTAACTCGGTTAAGTTGGCAATACTATTGCGTAGCCCGAAATATCTACCTCGCAATCGCCGTGGGACTAACATTGCTATCCAACTGAACCACGATGCAGTTCCTAGTCCTCCCAAAAGATTGCTGCATACGAGAATCAAAAGCGACAATCCCACTAATTGGTTGGAATTAAGCCTTCCCCAACTAAAGCTAACAATGCCAATTACTAAAATCAGCCACAGTAGCCGAGCAATCCCATAAATGCCAAGGGAATACTGAAAGCGGCTAGTGCTGCGTTCAGACAAGTAAGCACCTATTGGCTGAAAAAGATTCGCCAACATCGGGATAGAAGCCAGCATCCCAAACACTATCGGGCTGGCATCCAACTCCACCAAGAAATTACCTAGCAAAACTCCGCCAGTGCCAATAGAGAAAACTGCTGCGAAAACACCATCGAGAGTGGAAGCCCTCAAACTGGTGCGAATAGCATCTTTAGAAATGCGAGCGCTGGGTGTTGAGGTAGGAGAGAGTGTTGTTGATGGTGAGGCAATCTGAGCAATTTCTATAGAAAGAGGCGCACCTGTTTCAATTTGAGAAGAATCCATAAATGTAGTATTTAAGAAAATAATTAGGATTTACGCATCATACATATGTACTATACTAAATTTGGGCTTTTGAGCCATGTCTAACACCCAAAATATTCAGAAGGCAGAAGGCTTTTATGAACCCACGCTTAAAAGCGTGGGATTGAACCAAGACGACGGCAGATGCTTCTCCCTACAGCCCTTTTCAAGACAGGAGACCTGTTCGCGTTCGGGCATCCTACGGCAGGCGCTAGCCTCTCACGAATCAATACGGTTCGGTTAAGGTGCATAGGCCTTAAAGATCCCCCTTAGTCCCCCTTAAAAAGGGGGAAATAGAGCCATTTTTAGCCCCCCTTTTTAAGGGGGGTTGGGGGGATCGAGTCTTATCCGAACCGTATTGTCTCACGAATGGGAGACGCTACGCGTAGCTTGCTTCTTTGTAGGAGTACAAGTGTCGGGAAACCCGCAAGGGCGCACCGCCTCTCTTGTGTCTCGTGGCACTTGACGCGACGCTCGTAAGCGTTGCGTTAGCGACGTAGGAGCGTCTGACTCCTAACGCTGCGCTATCGACACAATTTTTTTATACTAGTGCGGCTCTAGACCCACAACTAAAGTTTTTATTAATACTTCTTACATAGCTGCCTTCTGCCCTCAGCGCTGGAGCCTTTATTTGTAAATATACGACTAAATCAGGGTTGGAGTCAGCACCCGAAATGTACATTTCGCATAATACATATTATGGTTAATTTGTACAGTGCGTAAGTCCTAATAATAGCAAAGCATCTAAATTAAAGCCTAATTAGACTCACCACAGAAGTTATATCATGTTCCGATAATTAGTTATTTTTGATTTTTGAATTGTTAAGACTTATTTTTCTTGAAACGTCCAGACTCCTTCATCCCAATCTGATTCTGTTGGGGGTGACTGTAACCAATGCTGACAACGCAATAGATGCAACATAGCAGCTTTATCATGGTTATCTGCTGCCAAAACTTTGGCAAACTCGGCTCTAGCAAGGGAAAACTGCCGCTTGAGGTAATACTCGCGCCCTTTGTGATAATGCTCAATCACTTGCAATTTTTGGCTTTCAATAGGGTTGGAACGCAAACCCAGTAATTCGTATATGGCTACTGGTTCGTTTCTGCCCTTGACACGAATGTAATCTAGTTCCCTAGCCCAAATATGATCTTGGCATGGTTTAAAAGTGTTATGGCTAATAATAATATCACAACCATACTGTTTACTGACACTTTCTAATCGAGAGCCAAGATTAACGCCATCGCCAATGGCGGTAAATTCCATCCGCTTACTAGAGCCGATATTCCCACTAATTACGGTATCTGAGTTGATACCAATGCCGATTTTAATTTTGGGCTTATCATCTGTATAGCGACGTTGATTAAATTCGTGCAGGCGATCACGCATTTCTAAGGATGTTTGCACTGCCATCCAAGCGTGTTCTTCCAATGGTAGGGGAGAACCAAACACAGCCATGATGGCATCGCCGATATATTTATCAAGAGTGCCTTTATGTTTAAAGACTGCCTCCACCATTGATTCAAAATATTCATTGAGCATACTCACCACTTCTTCTGCTTGTAAGTTTTCCGTTAAAGTGGTATAACCGCGAATATCCGAAAATAAAATCGAAACTTCTTTACGATCGCCTCCTAGTTTAGCGTCATCCAATTTCAGCAATTCTTCGGCTAATTCCTGGGTCATGTAGCGGTACATCGTACTCTTGAGCCGCTTTTCATCACTGATATCTTCCATTACTACCAGTGCCCCCCGGACTTGCTCTTGGTCGCTAGCATCAGCTATTGTGTTAATCGATAAATTAATACTATGCTGTTCTGTACCAGTAGTTAGGAGTGTGCGATCGGGGTAATATTGCTGGCGGCCTTTTAAGTCGGCTGCATGTAAAGCATCCTGATACCACTTGCTAAAGTCACCTTCTTTGATGCCGATCGCATCAGTAACTAATTTACCTTCTAAACGGTCTTCTGGCTCGAGTCCTAGCAAACGCTTGGCACTTTCATTGGCGGCGATAATTAACCCGGCTTTATCAGTGGAAACTACTCCATTGGAAAGACTACGCAAAATATCCCGTTGCATTTGTTCTTGTTGCTTAACTGTGGCAAACAACTGGGCATTTTGCAGCGCTACTCCCGCTTGAATATTAAAAGCTTCCATGAACTCTTCATCGTTGCGGTCAAAGCTAGCTTGGAAGCAGTCGGGAGCTTTGGGCCAATCAGCTGGATTATAAGGTGGAAAATCACCAGTTTTCTTTTTATTTACTAGTTGGGTAACACCAATCAGTTGTTGATCGGCGTTAAATACTGGCATACAAAGCAAGCTACAGGTGCGATAGCCATTTTGCT
The DNA here is from genome assembly GCF_020829645.1 of Nostoc mirabile CHAB5784. GTDB lineage: Bacteria > Cyanobacteriota > Cyanobacteriia > Cyanobacteriales > Nostocaceae > Nostoc > Nostoc mirabile. Next base: position 30,737 of record NZ_JAIVFS010000006.1, read on the forward strand.
GGTCGAGTTGTTTGGCAGTATCAGAGTCAGCATGGTGGTACAAATCAAAGGCAATATTCAATTTCTTGCCAGAAGCCGCTACTATACCAGCAAAACCTTTACCTACGGGGACTCGCAACTCCTTAGTTGAACCATCATCCTGGGTGATTTTCGTCCATAATTCATGGCGATCGCGGTCTATTAACCATAGTGTACTGCGATCGGCATTCATAAGTTCTTTGGCTTCATCCATCACCCGCTTCAGGGTATCTTCTAAGTCTAGGCTGCTTTGAGATAGAGACTTGATCGCCTTCATCAGCGCCGCCACCGCTCTTTGTTTTTGAGTGGCGACATAAAAAGAGCGCGAGGATTCTAAAATCAGGCGAATCGAAGGGGCAAATTCTTGAAATAATTGTTCGTCAGCACAGATAAAACCTTTGGTATCAATGCGCTCTGCAAGTGGAACATCGGGATTATTCCCATATTTTAATTTATTCAGTAATTGCACTACCGCAACTAACTGTCCATGTTCATTCAATAATGGCAAAGCCAGCATGGTGTAGGTGCGGTAGCCAGTTCTTTTTTCTTGTTCTTGGGCAAAATGCGATCGCGGATCGTTATAAAAATCAAAGGGAATATTAATAACTCGCTTGTAGGTGGCGACTTCCCCAGCAATGCCTTTATTGGCGGGGATGCGAATTTCTAAAGAGCGATCGCCCTCCCCCTCAGCCAGAATCGACCAGAGTTCTTGTTTTTCTTCATCCAATAAAAATATCGTCGTCCGATCTGCCCCCAGTAATTCCCCGGTTTTCAAGGTAATCGAATGCAACATTTCTTGCAGAAGAGTTTCAAATCCCTGAGAATCCAGCATTGACAGGGTTTGATGAACAATCTGTAATTTTTGCTCGACATCCTGAACGACCTGTTTAAAAGTATCTTGAGTCAGAGGAGCAAGAAACGTAGAAAAAGTTCCTTGTCTTGTGGCAAGAGCACCCACAGGAGCAGAATTTGCTTGTAATTCGAGGTTTTCTTGGTTGTGAACACCAATCATCAAATCGGTGGTCTCCCCACAATCTTGATACACTGACATAATAGGTTTTTTATATAGCAGGATGAGATTTTAGATGTAACAATGCAATTAAATTTATGTAAGTGGTGCTAAAAGCAACAATTGCTTAATGTTATCCATAGTTTAATCGCTTGTTTGGCTAGCGTCATCCTGAGAAGCAAGGTGGAAGTCAAAATAATTCGTAATTTATAATTCGTAATTCGTAATTATTACCCCACGACTGAAGTCGCTTGCTCTGAAATAAGGAATAAATTTATTTGTCTCCATAAAATGTTAGTTAGTTGCTCTGTACCTTTAATTACGAATTACGAATTACGAATTAGTAATTATTTGGTCAATTACTTATGACTACAGTACAGATGCAGTAATACTCCGAACCCCTGCTACCGTTTACAAAGTCTTCTAGAGTAGCCCCACAGGCTTTTGATCCCCCCAAGCCACGCTAGTCGCTCATGGCGCAATCTGCTTGGGTTAGTGATATTTTGCCCCGGAAGATCCCCCCAACCCCCGATAAATTGGGGGGCTTAATTCAATACAGTTCAGTTAAGCCCTTAAAAAGGCTTGCTCTAATTCCCTCCTTTTTAAGGAGGGTTAGGGAGGATCAAGCTTTAATTCAAGGGCGGGGTGGGTTTTATTTTCAGAAAATTTATTTTTGTAATAAGTCTAATAACGCGATCGCCTTCACCAATTCCTCTGGATCTACAGGCTTGGAAATATGCTGTTGAAATCCGGCAGCGATCGCTTGCTGATAATCCACCTCTCCAGCATAAGCAGTTAAGGCGATCGCTGGAATTGTCCCGCCCTGCTCTGGTTGCAAACTCCTCACCTGTCGCATCAGCATGTAACCATCCATTTCTGGCATCCCGATATCGCTAATGAGCAAATTTGGCTGGGATTGACTCAGCGCAGTTAAAGCTTCAATGGCTGAGGCGACAACAGTCACAGTTGCACCATATTGCTCCAGCATGAAAGGCAAAAACTCTCGCATATCTGTGTCATCATCCACCACGAGAATCTCTAAGCCAGACAAGGGTAAGGACTGATCTTCCACAAGTGAGGAGTTATCTTTTGCATCCTTGATTTTTTTGCTTTCATCCTGTAAGCATGGAATTTTGACGGTGAAAGTTGCTCCTTGTTCTTCGCCCAGGCTTTGGGCTTGAACAGTTCCCCCGTGAAGTTCTACAAGATGCCGGACGATCGCTAATCCTAAACCTAAACCGCCAAATTTTCGAGTTGTGGCACCATCTGCTTGACGGAAATAATCAAAGACATAAGGTAAGAACTCAGGTGCAATCCCCTTCCCTGTGTCAGTGACGTAGATTTGTACCTGTGAGCTAACTTGCTGTAATTTAATTTTTACCTCTCCCCCAGTGGGAGTAAACTTAATCGCATTAGAAAGGATATTCCAAAAAACTTGTTGCAATCGATTGGCATCGCCTAAAACTTCCTCGACACCGGATTCAAGAATTGTCTGAATCTCGATGGACTTAGCCTGTGCTGATAAACGCACTGTTTCGATGGCAGCTTCAATGACTGATATCAAATTAATCCGGTCGAAGTTGAGGTTAAGTTTACCCTGAAGGATGCGGGAAACATCAAGCAAATCTTCAATCAATTGGGTTTGTAACTTGGCGTTGCGCTCAATGGTTTCGAGGGCGCGATCGCTTGTTACTTGATCAAGTTTGCGGGTTCGCATCAGTTTTGTCCAACCCAGAATTGGGTTAAGCGGTGTTCTCAATTCATGGGAGAGAACAGCGAGAAATTCATCTTTGATGCGGTTTGCTGATTCAGCAGCGCTTCTTGCCGTTCGTTCGGCTTCGTAAAGATGGGCGCGAGCGATCGCTTGGGCGCATTGTTGAGCAATGGCCAAGATAAACGCTTGATCTTCCTCACTCAGTTGTTGAGGCTGGGCAAATCCCAAAGTTATACCGCCAACGGCCCAACCTTCTACCATCAATGGAATAGAAATCCAGGCTTCAAATTCATATTGAGCGTAAATTTCTGCCAAATGCGGGTAACGAGCCACCCGATTTTCTGTTGCTTGTGCCCAAGTAGGTTTCCCAGTCCGCACAGCTTCTGCTAGGGGAGAGGGTGAATCGATGGCAAAATTACGCCAAGTATTTACCAAATCCTGCTTATAGCCAACCGCACGCACAATTTCTAGTTCAGTTTTATTTTCATTCACCAAGGCGACGAGGGCAGAACTGGCTCCCAAGGCAGCCATACTTTGCTCTACAATGACTTCAGATACTTGGGCTGGTGTCAAGGATTCTGAAAGAGCAGCTGTGATGGATTGAAGACGGGCAATGCGCTCTAATGCTCGTTCTGCTGTTTTTTGTGCTTGCTGCGCTTCTTGGTAAAGGCGGGCATTATCGATGGCGATCGCAGCTCGATGGGCAACATCTTCCGCTAATGACAAGTCAGCCGTGCTGTAACGCCGTTCGGATTCAGCAGTCACAAAGGAAATTGCACCAAAAATTCTTTCGCGTGCCATCAAGGGCAAGATAATACATGATTTTAAACCAAGTTCACGCAGAATCCGCAGATGTTCTGGATCTTGGATAGCTTCTGCTAGGGCTGCATCTGAAATTTCAGCTACCATTTCTGCTAGTCCAGTACGCAGCACTTTAGGCACACCTTCAGGTGCATCCAACTTTCTGGGATAACGCTGATAGAGTTCCCAACCAAGTTTCACTTTCTCTGGATCTCGGTGAGCAACTGCTACCCGATTAATTGATTGGTTGTCTTGCAGCAGATCAACGGCGCACCAATCAGCGAAGTAAGGCACAGCCAGGTTTGCCACACTTGCTAATGTGCTTTCATAATCGAGGGAAGAGGCAAGGGTTGCACTGACTTGAGCCAAAAATGTTGCCCGTTGCTGATCGGCTTCTGCTTCCTGTCGCGCGGTTTGTTCTTGAATCAGTTGGATACGTTCGGCTTCAGATTGTTTGCGATCTGTAATATCAAGCACAACACCACTCATGTATGTTGCTTTACCTGCTTCATTGAAAAAGGCTTTTCCTCGGCAGGCTGCGTAGCGGATACTGCCGTCATCTCGAATAATTCGATATTCTGAATCATGCTCCACGCCTTCGTTAATCGCTCGGCTCAAAGATTGAGCTAGCAATTCTCGATCATCTGGATGCAGACGAGCTAAAACTGCTTCAGAAGTGCCAACAAAGGTTTCAGGTGTTAACCCAAATAATTGATAAATCTGCTCATCCCAGCCAAACTGATCATTGGCAATATCCCAACTCCAAACACCGATTTGGGCAGATTTCAACGCCAGATTGAGTTGTGCTTGGCTATTTTCTAGACCTTGATAAAGACGAGCATTTTCTAGAGAAATAGCAATTTGAACTGTCAAAATCTCCAGTACGGAAAGTTTGTCCTGTGTAAAGGCGGTGGAGATTAGATTGTTTTCTAAATATAAGATACCAAGTAATTTCGACTGAAGCGCGATCGGTAAACAAAGTACAGATTTAGGTTGCTTTTGGATTACATACTCGTCTTTTGAAAACAGATTTTGCTCAGTGGCATTCTGCAAAATTACTGTTTCTTGAGTTCGCTGAACATAATTCAGCATTGATTGCGGAATAACCTGTGAGATTTCACCCTCTAATACAGGTCGATAAACATTGAGCTTTTCTGCTTGGTGATTAAATTTCGCTTCTACTTCGATCACCAAATTTTGCTCGTATTCAAGTAACAAATAACCGATTTCTGCTCCTGCTTGCTCGATGACAATCTGCATTAATGTTTTCAACAACCGCGAAAGCACAATTTCACTAGATATGGTTTGAGACGCTTTAACTACCGATAAAAAGTCTAGCTGTTCACCTGTGCTGAAAAACGTTCCGTTAGAGACAAGCTGTTGTTGCGGCAATAGCTGAGGATAGGATTCTTCGAGGTGCTTAACTTTAGCAGATGCCTCCCAGCGTAAATAAGCATTTTTAGCTTCTTGCAAGTAGGTTTTGGCAATTAATTCAAACTCCCGTTCTAAATAAAACTTAGCGCCTAGCTCATTAGCCAAAGCTTCATATTGCACAAATCCCTGCTCACGGGCTGAAGCAATTGATTGTTCATACAGGCGCATTGCTTCCAAGTCTCGATTTTCAATTCGAGCTATTTCAGCAGCTACTAATTGAGACTTGTGTAAGAAGTTGGCAGGGCAGTGATTAGCCCAGTATTGCAATTGCTGTTGATGGGATTTTAGGGTTGGTAAAAACTGTTCTTGCTCTTGATAAGATACTGTTGGATAAAGAGCCGTGAGAGTCACTGAGTAATATAAAATGTAATCTGTTTCAATTGGTAATGCCAGTGTCGTAACTGGAAAATTAGACAATTCTAAGGCAGAACTAAATGCTTCTGGATATTTCCCATAATTAAAAAATATAATTAATTTAATAATATTATAAAAAATAATTCCACTAACAAAACCTGCATCTGTAATGATAGATAAAGCGGATGATTCATCAAATTCATCATTACTTAGAGTCAGATTTTGGTGAGTCAGTCCGCGCAGATTCATCAGTAGCATCTGCTGTAGTTTGATTGTCTGATAGACAGTCTCATGTTTAGACTGGCGGGCGAATGCAGTATATTTTTCTAGAGATTTGTATGTTTCTGCAAGTGGAAAACCTAACTGGATAATTTGCCACGAGCCTTGATAACCATTGTAGTTCGCCATCGTCACATCACCCGCTTCTACACAACCGATAAATCCCCGCTCTAAAAAGGGAATATCGGTAGCAATATGGTTACGCCAAACGTTAATATGACTTCCATGAATGTGCAGAACAACTCCTCTAAGTTTCAAGTCATGCAACTTTTCATTTAATTGAATTGTCATCTCAGAAAATGCGTAACCTGTAGGAATATCATGGAAGATGGAAACCAACAACATGGCATACATGCTGTAGGCAAAACAGGAATCTTCTGTATTACCAAACTTGAGTGAGTAGTTAACTGCTTTAAGTACGACTAAGGGAAAGAGATCAGGTCTGCCGAGATAAGTCGGTGGCCCCAAAGTCGTCAACAGACTAATTACTGTTTTAATATTTTGATCTTGAATTAATATAGCATTAATTAAATCAGAGACTTGTCTATTACCTAGATTGGTTAATACTTGGTTTTTTTCAATTGCGATCGCAGCTTGTACTTCCTCATTTGTATCAGGGAATGTCACCCCAAAAAGTTTTAAAGCTTCTAATCCCAATGTCAGCGCCTCTTCATACCTACCTGCAACTTGGTAAAGTCTGATTTGCAGCATATAAATATTAGATTTATCCACATCGGATGCTGCTTTCATGAATAGTATTTCAAATAATTCTTCCGCTTGTCCTAAATTCCCTGTTAAGAATTCACATTCAGCTAGTTCTCTGAATAGAGTGAATGTTTCTTCATATTGTTCAATCCAGGCATTTTCAGCTAAAAGATTCATGGCAACGCTAAAAAAGTTTTTAGCAGGAGCGTAGGCTGTGGAGGCTTTTGCCTTATTAGCAGCGATTAAATTCAACCGTAGCAATTCATCTTTTTCTGTCTGTTCAATAATTAGATCCACAGCGAAATTGAGTTGATTGACTAAATCAAATATTTGGTCGTTCACTTGTTCAGGACTAGCATTTTTCAGCAAAAGCCGTCCAATTGTCAGGTGAACTGCCGACTTTGATTCATCAGCAATTAAGGAGTATGCAGCTTGTTGAACTCGATCATGATAGAAACGATAGTTTTTCTGGTCAGTTTCATCTGACTCTATGGGGATAATTAATCCTCTTAAAATTGCATCAACAAGTGCATTCGCTGTTTCTTCAATAGATTGTTCACCAACGATCGCTAAAACTTCTAAATCAAAACGATTACCAATACAGGAGGCTAACTTAAGCACCTTTTGAGTTGCGGCTGGCAGTTTTTGCATCCGCCCAATCATCAAACTGACAATATTATCTGTCATACCTTGGGCTTCAATCTGAGCTAAATTCCATTGCCATCCCCCTTTTACCCCCCTCTGTCCCCCCTTATCAAGGGGGGATTGAGGGGGGTAAAAATTCAGCAGATTTTCTTGATGCAGTGTTTTCAGAAACTCATTGACAAAAAAGGGATTGCCGTCAGTTTTTTGGATAATCAATTGAGCAAGAGGTTCTACTTGTTCTACTGAACTATGCAAGGTATCAGCAATCAACTGATTGACATAAACAAGATTCAAGGGCGTAAGGAGAATTTCAGTTATTCTTGCTCCATACTGGCAAATCTTCTCCATCATCAAACTAAAGGGATGCACAACATCTACTTCGTTATCTCGAAAAGCCAAAATGAAGCAGAGATATTGGATACTAGACCCAGTAATGACGGTTTGAATTAAATTTAAAGTAGCGCTGTCTGCCCACTGCATATCATCTAAAAAAACAGTGAGCGGATGCTCTTTTTGAGCAAAGACGCTGATAAAATTCTGAAACACCAAATTGAATCGGTTTTGAGATTCGGCAGGCCCCAACTCTGGTATAGGAGGCTGTTCTCCAACGATTAATTCAACTTCTGGAATTACATCTGCGATTAGTCTACCATTGTTCCCTAATGCTGCTTGTATTCGCTTTTTCCAAGTGGCAAGTTGATCTTCGGGCTGCGTTAAAATTTGTCTAACAAGTGTTTGAAAAGCTTGAACAATGGTGGAATAAGGAATATCTCGTTTGTACTGATCAAACTTACCAGAGATAAAAACCCCACGTTCTTTGACAATGGGCTTGTGAATCTCTTTTACTAAAGAAGATTTACCAACCCCAGCATAACCAGAAACTAAGACGAGTTCTGGTTTCCCTTGACTAACAACTCGCTCAAATGCTTGTAAAAGCTTGGCAATCTCTGGCTCTCGCCCGTACAATTTTTGAGGAATTTGAAACCGCTCTGAGATATCTTGCTCACCCAAAACAAAGGATTGGATTTCTTTGGTTGTCTCCAATTGCTTTAAGCACCGTTCCAGATCAAATTGCAAACCTAAAGCGCTCTGATACCTCTGTTCTGCAACCTTCGACAGCAATTTGATGATGATATCACAGAGTATTTGGGGAATATCAGAGTTTAACTTTTTCGGGGATGGCGGAGATTTTGCAATATGACAATGTATCCACTCTAAGGGATCTTTGCCTTGAAATGGTAGCTGACCTGTCAGCATCTCATAAAAGGTGATTCCCAGAGAATACAAATCGCTGCGATGGTCAATTCCTCGATTCATCCGCCCGGTTTGCTCAGGTGAAAGATATGGTAAACTGCCTTCAATTCGACTGGAACTGCTAACTATTTGCTGCTGGTATGGAATAAAGGTAGCAATTCCAAAATCAGCAATTTTGACCTGATTAGTGTCGAGGTTAATTAAGATATTTTGCGGCTTAATATCTTTGTGGACAATGTGATGAGTGTGAATTTGTGCAAGTTTGCTAGTGATTTCAATGGCAATTTTCAGAAACGGAACAGGCTGTTGAAATTGGTCAAGCAACTGGTCAAGCGATCGCGCCTCAAAATCCTCCATAATTAAATAAGGGATTCCCTGATGCATCTCTAAGGCGTAGGCTTTGACTGCTGCTGTGGTATTTAACCTTTGAGCGATCGCATACTCATGTTTGATTTGTTCAACATTATTGGGTGTACACTGTTCTGCACGTAGCCCTTTAATAATTACCGGACACTGATCTTTAACCCTAATTCCACGGTATATGACTGCTTTTACCCCTGCTTTTAATAAAGTGACAATTTGAAATCCGGGTAATGCAATCATCATGCCAAATACTCCAGCCGTGCTTCTTTAAATATAGTTCGAGCTTAATTGTATTTTAGATACATTTCCTTGGGCAGATGAAATTTAGATGATATTAAGTTGGGATAATTTACGTTCTGCTAACTCCCAAACGAAAAATAAGCTAAAATTCAAGCAGAGTAAGCATTTCCCGCTCAGAAACTCCCCATGCTTGATAACCTGCAAACCCAAATTTACCAACTAGAACAATTTGCCAACAGCCTCGTTTCTAACCAATTGACACACCTTAGCGTGATGAGTGTTGGTATCATCTTTGCTGCTGGCTTGCTTACCAGTCTTACACCCTGTATGCTTTCTATGCTGCCAATTACCATTGGTTACATTGGCGGTTACGAAGCTAAAAGCCGCCTCCAAGCAGCTGCCCAATCAACTTGGTTTGCTTTAGGATTAGCAACTACATTAGCAGGGCTAGGTATTATAGCAGGTTTAGTAGGAAAAGTCTACGGTCAAGTGGGAATTGGTTTGCCGATTATCGTCAGCATTATCGCCATTCTCATGGGGCTGAACTTATTAGAAGCACTACCTCTGCAATTTCCATCCTTGGGCGAAACGAATTGGATTTCGCCAGATTTACCAGCAGGATTGCGTTCCTATTTGTTGGGGCTGACTTTCGGCTTAGTCGCATCCCCTTGTAGCACACCTGTTTTAGCTAGTTTGTTGGGTTGGATTGCCAATACACAAGACTTAATTTTAGGGGCTGTTTTGCTACTTTCTTACACAGCCGGTTATGTAGCACCATTGATTTTGGCGGGTACTTTTACAGCTTCAATTAAAAAGTTACTAGAATTGCGTCGCTGGTCTGGTTGGATTAACCCAGTTAGTGGGGCGCTGTTGGTAGGATTCGGTGTATTTTCCTTAATTTCTCGAATTCCCCTTGGCAGTTTTTAATATCAATACCTTTGTTATATTTTACACATAATGACTTTAGAAGATTCGGCGGACAAAGAATTAAAATGGTGGGCAGTACCTGGGCAGTTCTTACGGCAAGAGCTTTTGCCAGTACTGACTAATTTACGATTAGCGATCGCACTACTGCTATTGATTGCAATCTTTAGCTCAACCGGTACTATAATTGAGCAAGGTCAATCACCCGCATTTTACCAAGCCAACTATCCAGAACATCCAGCTTTATTTGGTTTCTTAACTTGGAAGGTAATTCAGGTAGTTGGGTTAGACCATGTATATCGTACTTGGTGGTTTTTAGCATTACTCATTTTATTTGGCACTAGCTTAACTGCTTGTTCATTTACCCGACAGTTACCAGCCTTAAAAGCTGCCCAACGCTGGAAATATTACGACGAACCACGACAATTTCAAAAATTAGCTTTAAGTGCAGAACTAGATACTGGTTCCCTCGATTCTCTCAGCCAAATATTACAGAAACGCCGCTATAAAATTTATCAAGATCAAGAAAAAGAAAATCTCCTCTACGCCCGCAAAGGAATAGTCGGACGCATCGGCCCAATTATCGTTCATATTGGCATCGTCGCTATTCTGATCGGGGGAATTTGGGGGGCGATGACTGGTTTTTTGGCTCAGGAAATGGTTGCTAGTGGCGATACATTTCAAGTGACAAATATTGTCGATGCTGGGCCTTTAGCCGCCCAAATCCCGAAAGATTGGTCTGTGCGCGTTAATCGTTTTTGGATTGACTACACACCATCTGGCGGCATTGATCAATTTTATTCGGATATGTCTGTCTTGAATAATCAGGGAGAGGAAGTTGACCACAAGAAGATTTTTGTCAACGAGCCTCTGCGCTATCATGGCATAACTTTCTATCAAACTGATTGGGGAATTGCGGGTGTTCGCGTCCAATTTAACAACAGTCCGATTTTTCAGCTACCAATGGCGCAATTGAACACCAATGGACAAGGGCGCATTTGGGGAACATGGGTTCCTACAAAGCCGGATTTGAGTGAGGGTGTCTCTTTGCTAGCCAAAGACTTGCAAGGGATGGTATTAATTTATGATGCCACTGGCAAACTCGTTGATACTGTCCGCGCTGGGATGTTCACCGAAATTAATGGCGTGAAGCTGAAAATTCTGGATGTCATTGGTAGCACTGGCTTACAAATTAAAGCCGATCCAGGTATACCAATTGTTTATTCAGGGTTTGGCTTGCTAATGCTGGGTGTGGTGATGAGTTACTTTTCTCATTCACAAATATGGGCATTACAAAAAGGCGATCGCTTGTACGTTGGTGGCAAAACTAATCGCGCCCAAGTTGCTTTTGAACAAGAGGTTTTAGAGATTTTAGATTGGCTGAGTTCACACCCAAAAGGTGAGGAGAAAGAGACGGCGATTGAAGTTTAAACGCAAAGGAAATCGCAGAAGAACGCAGAGAATTACTTTGCGTTACTTTGCGTTCACCTCTGCGCCCCTACCCTGCGGGAAGGCGTTCGCGTAGCGTCTCGTAGAGAAGCGCCTATGCATTTCAAACTTATTTAAAATTAATTACGCCTACACCACAACAGATTGGAAAATTATTAGAGGTATTTATTAAACATTGGAACAAAAGATTTCTATATCTGCTCAACTTCAATCCAAGGGACACGTTTACCTTCTACCGTTAATCGCTATCTTGTTGAATATTGCTTCTTGTACTGCCAATAATCGAAACATCAACCGTGTTTCCCTCGTTGGTGCTGGAGCAAGTTTTCCTGCACCTTTGTACGAACGCTGGCTTTCAGATTACAACCAGCAAAATCCCAATGTGGAAATTAACTATCAAGCTATAGGAAGCAGTGCTGGGGTGCAACAACTCATTGAAGGTACTGTGGACTTTGCAGCTAGTGATGTGGGAATTACAAATGAACAAGCAGCTAAGATAAAACGGGGAGCGATCGCTTTACCCATGACTGCTGGTTCTATTGTGCTGGCTTATAATATCACACCAGTTGCACACCAGTCGCCTCAAGTCAATCTGCCAACTGGTTTAAAGCTATCACGCCAAGTCTACGTAGATATCTTTCTCGGAAAAATTACGAATTGGAATCATCCGAGAATAGCTGTAGCTAATCCAGGGGTAGACTTGCCCAATCTACCGATTCAGGTTGTACACCGAACTGATGGTAGTGGGACTACAAGCGTATTGACGCAACATCTAAGTGCGATAAGTCCAGAATGGAAAAGCAAAGTTGCAGCCGGTAAATCTGTAGCATGGCCAGTAGGAATTGGTGGAAAGGGTAACGAAGGTGTTACCGCCTTAATTCAACAGATTCCAGGAGCTATTGGCTATGTAGAATACGTGTACGCCAAACAAAATAAACTCCCTGTGGCTGCTTTAGAAAATAAATCTGGTAATTATATTATACCAACACCAAAATCTGTAGCACAAACTTTAGAAGCAGTGAAATTACCAGATGATAACTTGATTGCTTTTATCACCGATCCTACAGGTGCCCAGTCTTATCCCATCGTCACTTACAGCTGGCTTTTAACTTATCACCAATATCCAAACCGAGCCAAAGCTCAAGCGCTGAAAAACTTTATTGATTGGGCTGTGATTGACGGGCAAAAATCCAGTTTGGAACTCGGATATATTCCTTTGTCTAAAAAAGTTGTGGTTCAAGTGCAATCTGCTGCAAAGAAAATTGGAGAATAACTAGTAGTCTGTCAAGTCAACAACGCTTAGTAAACCAAATTTTAGAATCTTTCTCTCTTTCTCTCTGCGTTCTCTGTGCCTCTGCGGTTCGTTCTCTTATCCCTCAAATTTAATGAGACAGACTACTACTTTTTAGTTTACAGTAGGCGATCGCGTTATTTGATCAACCTGAGTAAAAAGTCCTGATTTTATGAAAAAAGCTTCATGTTCAAAACCTCGTCCGCAAGTGGCGCGAAAAAGTCCTTATATCTCAAGGTAGCTAAAAATCCCAACCCGCAAGTGGCGTGGCTTAATTAAATTACAAATTACGTTAGCGTAGCGGTAGCGAGGAACGAGCGTCATTACGAATTACGAATTATTTTTATTCGCCTAGTGTCTCGTAGAGAGGACTAAAGTCCTCACTACAAGCCAAAATTTCCATTATGGGTGCTTATGATGACGCACTTCAACCACGGTATGTACATTACCGCGAGGCGTGAAATCTGCTTTTACAGTAGCTTCCAACGGATCGCAAGCAGCTACAAAATCATCCAAAATTTGATTGGCAGATTCTTCGTGGGAAATGTAGCGATCGCGGTAACTGTTAATGTAAAGCTTAAGCGCCTTCAATTCCACTACCCGTTCATCAGGTATATATGTAACGTAAATTGTCGCAAAGTCAGGATAACCGGAAAATGGACATTTACAAGTAAATTCCGGCAAAGTAATGTTAATGTCATATCGCCTTCCCACACGCGGATTCGGAAAGGTAATTAGTTTACCTTCCGCAATATCGCGTTCGCCATACTTCATTTCTTGGCTTGCCTGGGTTACACTTTCAGGTAATTTTTCAGTTGTCATTTGTCATTTGTCATTTGTCATTTGTCATTTGTCATTTGTCATTTGTCATTTGTTATTTTACTTATCTTTACGTCCTTTTAGTAATTTTATTCCTTACTCCTGTACAGACGCGATTAATCGCGTCTCCTGTACAGACGCGATTAATCGCGTCTGTACTCCCCACTCCTAATTCAATACTCTTCCTTTTCCCAGTCTGGACAATTCTCATCTTCACAACCGTGGGGATGCATGGCACAAACTAACAAATTACCACTATAAACTTGACCGTGGTAGTGAGTACAACCTATACAGGCAGGATTTTTTTCGGCTGTGGGTTCAACTGAATAAGGAAAACCTGGATCTATATCTGTTACAATGTCCTCCAGTTCCCAGTAAGCTTCAAACATTGGTTCAGTCAAATCCTGTAAATACTGATCGACTTCAATGGCAATGTTAGGGACTTGCTCGGTGATTTCTTCCGTTAGCTCAAAAAAAGCGTCTACCATTTCACTCATTCCCAGGAAGAAACGCTCTACTTCATCAGCCACTGTTTCGACGATCTCTACTAAATCTTTTTGCCACTGTTCCATAAACTTGACACCTTTGCAGGCTATAAACAGGACGCTTTGTGTTATCTGGCTTAAAGGACTAGAGTACACACTAAGCAATGTATCTTATCAAGTTTCTATCTGAAGTGCCATGTCAAACTGCCACTTCTTACTGATATTTCGATCAAATAATGCTTTTTATTGATCGCGTTGCAATCGTTTTAACTCGTTTTGCAGGTCTAGCACTTCTTGGCGTAATTTTTCCGTGTTCTCATCATTTGATCCCTCTTTTACCGTTACTTCTTCATCTTCCTCTAAAATTTCAATACGCCGAGGTTCAGAAGTAGGTGTTTTTTCAGAGGTTTCACCAGATGCTTGGGGCTGTTGGGCTTGCTTCATCATCTCTTCAACGAAGCGGCGGGCTTCTTCTGTGTTCATTTCGCCCTTTGCCACCATTTCATCTGCCAGTTTTTGGACTTGCGATCGCACTTCGGCTAATTTTCCCCCTGCTTTCTCACCCGCGTAAGAAGCTAATCCAACACCGAGGTAAAAAGCTTTTTGAACAATATCTCCAAAACCAGCCATTGTCCCTGATCGCTCCTACAAATAGGGCGACCCGGAGACTACGCCTACCACAAGCCTCCCGTGTTGCTGCTACCTTCCGGTTCTGACAAGATTTGGGTGTTGCGATCGCATAGATCCAGGTCTTCTAAAAGCATAACATTAAAAGTCAGTAATGTGTGTGTTATTCCATAACAATCCGCCATTCATAAAGCTGATAGTTGACGCAGCCGTGTTTCACCAATGGGTCATCAGCGACAATCGCTTCTGCTTCCTCCTTTGAGGCTGCCTCAAACAGCAACATCCCGCCTCTTTGCTCTGCCCAATAGCCTGTTCGCGCTTTATGTCCTTTAGCAATCAAGTCTTGAATGTAGGCTTTGTGGGCAGGTACATATTGGTCAAAGGTAGGTTTATCGACTTTGCCATCTTCAATCTTTACAAACCACGGCATTTGCTTCTTAACTCCAGTTGCAACAGACATCCTGATTTATCTAGTCGGCATAGTGATTTCCCAAATTCCTTGATTTCCACCATATTCCAGAACATAAATTTTATTGCCGATAATCGCAGCGTCAATGGGATTACTAAAACCTTCAACAATGCGGGTAGCGTTAAATTTATAGTTGGTATTTCCTTCTTTAGTTAAGTTTAAATGCAGTAGGTCTTGGCTGGAATCTTTAAAAGGGCCTGCTAGTGTTTCGCCAGTGGGGTCACCTGTTGTAAAACTCAGTATGAATCCATCTCTGTTGAATTCTGGACTCAGTACTCCTTGTGTATCAAAAACTAAGCCCAAAGGAGAACGGTGTGATGTAAAACTGCTAAAAGGTTGCCCAAGAACACTGGCGTCTTTAACTTTGCCATCTACAGGATCGCGGAAATTGTCTGCGTCCGGCCCCAAATTAGGAATTGGTTCAATCAAGTTTCCAGTAGGTCGAGCAGGAAAGGTTGGATCGTTACGAAAGTAGCCCCTTTGGACGGCGTTAAATTTGGGGTTTAACAAAAGGTCTTTGGCAGGATCGTAATTGGGAAATTGTTGTGGGTTGTCTGTCCCGCCAATCCGCCAGGGAAAGCCGTAATTACGACCTGGACGGAGCCAATTTAATTCTTCTGACATGTCGCGATCGGGGCCATTTTCTGTGCCAAATAAATCCCCATTGGGCGCAAAGGCCATATCGAAAGTATTACGTATTCCTTCTGCAAAAATATAGCCAGCTGCCTTTAAAGTTGCTCGATCGTTTGCAAGAAAAAGATTTTTGCCATTAGTAGGAAGACGGAGTATACAGGCGGTTAATCCTACTTCACGAGTATTAGGATATAACCCATTAACAGACTGAACCTCACCATGATCGGTACGAGAACCGCTATTCACATAGATAAAGTTACCATCCGGGCTAACAACCACGCCGTTGAAGCGATGGTCATAGGCTGTTCTGCTTTTGGGATAGCCTGCACTCTTAGCTAAGATAGACCAGACGCGCTCTTCTGTACCCGACTTAATTTCACCTTTAACAATAATTCCTTTGGTCTGGTTATTCACAAGGTCTGCATTGCCAACCAAATAAATTGTGCCGTTAGGGCCAATGGCCATACCTTGAGTTTCACCTAGATTATGATTACTAGAGCTGTACACAGGTCTACTATTAGACGAGCCTAAATTAACTTGATAAATATCACCATTTTGTTTGAGGTAATAGAGGGTATTGTTTCGTGGATCTTTTACAATCCGAACAGAAGGAGAGACCGATATGGTATTCGTAATATTACGAATCTGAATATCAGGACGCAGGGCTTTAGGTGCAGCATTTACTCCAGTAGTGCCATAATTTAATAGAACTATTGTAAATAACAGCGTTTTAGCGGCAACAAAGTAGCTTTTGAGAGCGAACTTATCGATAAATCTGCGTTGCTTTTGGTTGGATGATTTAATGCTATTCATTATTGTGTTCATAAAAGAGTCAGATGATTTTGTTGCTAAATCTTTTTGAGAAAGGAAACAATTTTAGAGATTCTGGGATGAAATGAGTAATGGGTACTAGTACCGCAAGGCGGAAGTCAAAAGTCATGCATTCACGCATAATTGTATTCCAAGCGCTTGCACCATTTTAAATGACATGTTTATTTCCGCGCCCGCTGTACTAGCTTATAAATCAATACAGTTCAGTTAAGCATTTTTTTCTTCTCTCTGTGTCGCGCCAGTTGCTTCAAGTCGGGAAACCGCAAGGGCGCACTGGCTTCTCTGCGCCTCTGTGGTTCGTCGTTAAAAAAAATGACTTTGATAAAGAGTTTTAGCCTTAACCCAAGCGTATTGGCTTATAAATAGTCTTTTGTTAGGGAAGGGGGACACATTACCGCGTCCCTTTAACTAACAGTAAAAGTATCCTTCAATCAGCCTTATAATGCAGTACTTCTTTAACTTGACAACGTTCTTATGCCAAACTAACTTCTAGCGTATAAGGAGCAGGGTTACTATCACTAGAGCCAGAGAAAGTTCCGCCATCTTGTGGGAAGAAAGCATATTTACTCACTGAAATTGAGTAGGTTCCAGCACCCAATGAAGCGGTAATTAATGACCCAAACTCAGGGCCACTATCGTCGTCACTTTGCAATAAAGTCCCAGCATTGTTAAACAGTCCGATAACTGTATCATCAGTTGTCACCGTATTGATAGTGACAGTGCCTGGATTTGCTAGAGAAAATCTAAAAAAGTCGAAATCGGGATTGTCCCCCGGTTGAACTGTTACTAACTCGCCTGAGTGATTAACGTCTGAGCCTGATGATAAAGAACCCAATACTTCAGCGCTGGCTAGTGTATTGTTTGTAGCTTGTCCAGCATTTTCCTGCTCAAAGAAAAGGAAATCGTCACTATCAAGTTTGAGGTTTACTACCCCCTGCACAATACCAATAATCTCATCTGGCTCTGCTCCAGGCTTGTCTAAAAATATTTGTGTATTTGCTCCAACAGATTGCAAGCGGTAGTTTAGTTGAGAGCCTTGGAGTTGTATTCGATCTTCACTAGGGTTGAAGTCAGTAATAGTAGCTAAGTCCCCAAAACCAGCATTCGTAGTGTTTTGATCGTCGTAGTAGACATTTATAGCGTCCCCAAGGACAAATCTATCTACCCCAACACCCCCAGTTAAGGTATCAGTCTCCCCTAATCCAGGTGTAAGGGGACTGCCAGGGAAAACACCGATGAGGATGTCGTTTCCAGACCCCCCATTGAGTACGTCATTGCCGGGCCCGCCCTGTAGACTATCATTGCCTTCGTCACCATTGAGGGTATCATTGCCCAAATTACCATCTAGCGTGTCATCGCCTGCTCTCCCATTCAGAGTGTTGTTAGCAGTATTACCAAATACTATGTTATTAAGACTGTTACCTGTCCCATTGATGGCGTTACCTTCTCTCAACCTTAGGTTCTCCAGATAGACACCCCCCAGGTTGTAGGGGACAGAAGACCGGACGGTATCTATGCCTGAATTTCTAGCCTCGGTAATTGTGTCGGTAGCGCTGTCAATGACGTAAGTATCGTCGCCCACTCCCCCATCTAAGGTGTCAGTACCCAAGCCACCATCAAGTGTGTCATTGCCAAGTCCACCGATTAAACTGTCGTTTCCCGTCCCGCCAAATACATTATCATTACCATCTACACCATTGAGGGTATCATTCCCAGACAAACTATTGGCATTACCACCATTAGCCCAACCATATATCGTATCATCTCCCAAAGTCCCATTTCTGGTGTCAGGATCTGTAGTGCCGAAAATAACTGCCATATTATTTTTCCTGAATTTCTAACTAATGCCTAACTTCGGCCTCAGTCACAGAACTTTTTATAAGCTCAATGTAGATTATTTAAAACTGTAAGCTTAAATACCGATGCTTTTTTAACCTAATTAATACAAATGTTACTTAGATAATATCAATTATTGATTTGGTTAGTTGATTACGCAAATGGTAAGTAATTGGGTCAAAATTTATTTATTTTGATTGATTATTTTTCCCATATTTTTTTAACTTCCCTGTAATTACTTAATTAACATGAAACAAAAGTTACGTCAACTTCTTTACCAAATCTTAAAAATGTAATCTTTTGGATTTCTAATACTGTTAAAAATGTTTATAAATTTTAATTAAGTCTTTTTTGAAACATACTGTTTCTTTGGAAAAAGTTGCGAGATTTTTCAGATAAATTCAATATTATTGTTAAGTTAGGTTTCAATATCGTTTTTATTTTGTAAAATCAATATTTTTCTATTAAAGAAAGACATTCTAAAATACATAAGTTAAATTGATATATTATCAAGAACGTTTTTGAGCTTAATAACACTTAAGCTTTACATAAATTTTATATGCTTCCTTTAACTATTAAAGCTTATTCTGACAAGGAATGCCCCAAAACCCATCGTGCTAAATTCAAGCTTAATGAACCTAATTAACTCAGCAGTGCCGGATGTACACCGCGAACTAGTTTAAGCTCCAAAAAATGAATCTAAACGTCAAAATTACTTTTTTTGTGAATTAATTAATGGTGTCTTGAAGCGTCAGGCATAATTGCCTCCTGAAGATTTACGCCGCTAAGGTTAGCTCCTCTAATGTCGGCTCCTCTAAGGTTAGCTTCTCTGAGATTTGCGCCTGCTAAATTCGCGCCTCTGAGGTTAGTCCAACTTAAGTCAGCTTGACTCAAATCAGCTTCACTTAAGTTAGCTTGCAATAGGTAAGCACCACTGAGGTGAGCCTTGTTTAGATTAGCTTTGTACAGCTCAGTTTTGTAAAGATAAGCCCCCAATACTTCTGCCTCGTACAAACTTGCCTCGCTGAGGTCAGCCGCAATCAAGTTAGCTTCAATTAGGTTGGCAAAAGAGAGATTAGTCCGCATTAGCTTCGTTGCACCTAAATCGGCATCTCTCAAGTTAGCACCTCTTAAGTCGGTTCCAATTAGATTAGCATGAGCGATCGCAGCGCCTCTAAGATTCGTCTCACTCAAGTCTGCTCCAATGAAATTAGCATGACTCAAATCTGCCTGCGTAAGTATAGCACCACTCAAGTTAGCAACACTGAAGTTAGCATCACTCAAGTTAGCCTCAATGAGGAAGGCTTTGTAGAGGTTGGCACTACTCAGGTCAGCACCACTGAGGTTTGCTCGCACAAGTAAAGCATTACCCAAATCCACTTTGCTCAAGTTTACCCCTTGGAGGTTTGCGCCTCTGAGATTATCCCCTTGCAGGTTTGCGGCGCTGAGGTCTGGTTCAATCTGAGGATTTTTCTTTCTCCACTCAATCCATGTAACTGCACCTGCTTTGAGTAAAGCTAGATGCTCTCGATTTGCCATTTTCTCTCCTTTACTCCTGACGCATACCCAGAGGATTTGCCCGACCTGCTACACTTTCAATTGCCGTTAATGCTCCTGCTGCACCTGCTAGAATATCTCTTTCATGTCCACCTAAGTACAGCCGTCCAAAACTACCAACAGCTTGAACCTCAAGGATGTTAATCGATGCCGCTTTCTCAGCTTCATTCGCAGCTAGTGCAGCGTAAGCAGCAGGTTCCACTTCTAATACATACAGCGTTTGCCCTGCTAGTAATAGCTGTCCCCGTCGCGTGCGATTAATAAGTTGTGTTTGGTAAGCATCGATATTGCGAATAATTTGGCTAGAAACAACACGCGGTTTGAGACATTCATCTCTTCGGACTCCCAATGCAGCCAAAATTGCTTGCCCAGCAGCTCGCGTTTCACCTTGGGAGCTAGAATGAACTTCTAATAGTCCGTACAGTCGTTCAACTACCTGTACTCCCGGACGGACAGAGGCAGCTTTGAGGGCTACATCCGTAATTTTATTAATTTCGATACCAGGAGAGATTTCAATCCACAGTGATGTATCCCCTGGTAATGGTAAGAAGCCTTGAGCTACTGTTCCCATATATGCTGCATGTTGAGGTTGCAGGCTGTCGAGAAATACGAAACTGCGTAGTTCTATTCCCAAGATTTTGCTCTCCAGTCGTAAGGGTAAAAGTTATCTATTGCAAGATATGAACGCCTAAGTTGGGGCATTTTTGCCACAAGTGAAGCATGGAAAAACACAAAGTAGAAAAATTTTGCTGTCGATAAATCTTACGTCTCAGAAGTATTCTGGCAGTTAAAACCGCCTTGATAATTGTACAAGCTTTACTACACTCCCTCTCCTTAGTAAGGAGAGGGACAGGTTTTACGTAGTAAAACCAGGGTGAGCTATCTCAAAAGCTGCGCGATAAATCTTAAATGGCCTCACTAAAGACTTGTATGGACACCGTAGTCTTTTAAGAGAGAGGCTTTGAGGCTTACTCCCCAACGCTACAAGGCTTGGGGCTGTTCTTGTTAGGTCTGTATTCGATGCAATTGAGAACGGCTATATGTTATACCAATTTGAAAAAAGAATGCGACAGATGGATAGGGGCACAACAATGTTGTGCCCTTACAAATAATTGATGTGTCGCAAACATTATTTGAATTGGTATTATACCAATTCACAAAAATCCTGATACATATAGATTTCTCGTAGGGGCAAGGCGCAATGCCCATAGGTGTCAACTATAACGTGAAATCCTTGTCAAGAGGTGATATTGAGTTCATTCACTTACCATTACTCACCGCATCACCCCACCCCGGTTTTGTCTAAAGCCAAAACCGCCCCTCCCCGATGCTTTGGGGAGGGGGTGGGGTAAAACGTTTGTGGGACAAGCATTTGAGCTTAAGTTGACACCAATGGGCATTGCGCTTTGCCCCAAAAGAGCGTATTTGTATCATTATTAAAGTGAAATGGTATTACTAAGGCAAGCATTTCTGTTTTGCAAAAAAATCTTTTAAAGAATCCGAAAAGCAGCAACTTCGGTTTGGAGATGTCTAGTATACACCTACCACAATGAGATGCACTCATTGCTAAGTCATGGTAAATACAAATTTAAAACTGAGATTTAAACCCGTTTCTCACAGTTGGGTTGCTCTGCATCCACAGCCTAAAGGAGTAATTCAATTTATTGCAGGGGCTTTCTTTGGTACATTTGGCCCCATGATTTTTTATCGCTATCTGCTTCAATGCCTATATGAGCAGGGATATACGATTATTCTTATGCCCTTTAATTTCACTTTTAATCATTATGTAGAAGCTGGTTTTCTGATGAGAGAGCAGTATGAAATTCTGCCAGAACTTGTGAGGATGGCAAGTGTTGCAGGATATGATTATGAAGCCTATCTAGATGATAAAAACTTTTCTTGGATTGGACATAGCCTTGGCTGTAAATATATCTCCTTGTTAGAAGGATTTACTGCTTTGCCTCCAGAGCCTCAAGATAGGGAAAAGTTTATTCGTAATCTGCTATCTTATACTTCGGATGAGTCACAGATAAAAAGTGTTATTGCAGACATTAATATTCTTTTTGAGGAACTTAAACGAAAAATTGTAGAAGATCGAAAACTAATTTACAGTTACGTCGGTCGGGAAATCAAAATTAACAGTCTTTTCATTAAAGGGCAGGTTTCTGTGCTATTAGCACCTGCTATTGCTGATACAGGGAGCGCAATTCGTCCTCAATTTTTAGCAGATATCATTGATAATCTTGGTTGGGGTGTGAAACCAACCGTTGAAGAAACCCGTAACTTAATTAAGGATAGTGGGCTATTTAATATCATGGGTTTAGTTTGTTTTCAGTCTGATAATATTGCTAAATTAACCTGTGAGTGGTTTACTAATGTTCTGAAAAAACCACCTCATGTATTTATAAAATATTTTGAAGGCGGACATTTAAAACCTTTAGGTATTCAAGTAGGTAAATATGTGATTAATCTTTTTGATCAACCTTTTATTGAATCAGTTCAAGAGCGAAATAGAGGTTTTGAACATCATGTAATTCAATTACTTGAGGAACTGAAAGAGGATTAACAATTCAAAATTCAAAATGACGCTCTCTACGAGACGCTGCGCGAACGCGGACTCGCTCATAGCGTTGCCATGCCGTTGGCGCAGCCTAAGAAGAGAAGGCTTTACACTGCGCTAACAAAATTCAAACATTTTAGACATTTTCAGACGAAGAGAAGTGCCAAGCGATAGGTTAAGAGCGTTGTGGCAACTACGTTCGATTTAAACCCCGACTGAAAATGATATTACGTGTAATGGTTGGGGTCTTAAACCCTTTGATTTCCGATAAATATAAAAGTTACTGAAAGTTTCAAAAATTAATCAAAATGTTTCAAAATCATGTGTTTTTTTAAGTCAAAACTGATTATACCTTCTTCTTGTAATTTGCCGATCAATCGTGTAATTGTTACCCTGGTAGTACAGCAGGCGCTAGCAATATCTTCGTGAGTAAAGCGAACACTTAGGCGAGTTCCCTCCGGCACAGTTTCACCAACTTCTTGTTTCAAAAGTTGTAATAGATGGTGCAAGCGCTCTTGTACCCGTCGTCTTCCACAAATGACTAAAAAAGATTCTGTTTGCCGTAAGCGCTGATTAATTTTTGGTAAAAGGATATGGCTCAGGTTGGGGGAAGCTGCTATCTCTGCTGCGTAAATTGACACCAACTCAACATCAGAGAGGGCTGTTGCTTGGTAAATATTTAGAGATGTCAAACTAGAGCCAAAAACCATTTCTGCTGTTGCCAATCCTATTAAAACTTCTTCACCAGTTTCACAGTAGGTACTAAGTTTGACCAAACCTTGACAAACATACAAAATTACTAATGGGTTAAGGGGAATAGTTTCTCCTTTAGAATATTTTTGCACGGGACGATCATAGAAGAGATCGCTATCATTTTTGACTATCGCTAATTCTACTTGTTTCCGTTCAGAAATATTACGTAACGCCCAGTGTAGAGAGGTTGCCTTACCCTGCGGATTCCGGGCAACTGCCACTGTCAAAGCTGCATCAAAGAACTTGCCATGATGTTGTTGCAAGGGTATCAATAGCTCTTTAACTCTGTCTGATTGAGATAGTTCGATAAGTTCGTTACGAAGGTGCTGACGTTCTTCTAGAGGGACGAAGTTAATCATTGGTTTGCCCACCAAAAATTGCTTTGAAACATTGAGCAATTTAGCTGCGGTGAAGTTAGCTTCTTGAATGATTCCTTCTGTATTAGTCACTAAATAGGCATCAGGCGCAAACTCGAATAATTGTTGATAGTGTTGGCGTTCTGTTTCTAAGCAATTCCGTGTTTGTATTAGTTCCTCATTTTGCTGATGGAGTTCCTCTGCTGCTAACTGCACTACCTTTGAGGTGTTATAGAGTTCCTTAAAAGCTTGCGGCAGGAGATCCGGTGAAATCCAAGGTAATACACTAGCAGTTTGGTATAAATCTGCTAAACGATTGTGCAATGTTTCTGAGCGTTGGATAAATTTTTCTATATTCACCTTTAGAAAACCCTGGATCTCAACTTGAAGTTCCTATTCTTGTTTAACCCACTTTTTCATTCTCCCAATGAATGATTTAGTGCTAATAATAATTGTTTCCATGATTACTTAGAATAACTGATAATCTTTTCCCCAACGTCCATCACAAGCATCAAGCTTCTACTACCAAAGATATATAGTCTTAGTTAAGTTTTATTGTGCTTAGGAATACATTTTTTGAACAAAAAGATTCCCGACTTCTTAGAAAAGTCCGAAATCTGAGCTTTTCGATTTTCACAAATCTATTAAGGAAGTATCTGGCATAAGGAAGAGTAAGACTAATGGATATTAATAATTTAAAAATATTTGTATAGTACATAACATAACAACTTAACAATTATCCGTCTCTTTAGTTAGAGGATAAATCAACCAGTAAGCTGGTGTAATTTAAAAATGCGTAACAGCTTATCAACGCGCAAGTTATAAGGAGTGATGGGTGAGGTGTAAATACTATAAAATCTCATTTGTCACTCTTTTTTACTTACTTCAGTTTACAGTGCTATCAAGTAATTAAACTACACGACTCCCAACTCACTACTTACTCCCTGTCTGAGTCGTGGTTTAAATAACTGAAAATTGCTGTATTAACTTAACAAATGCCATCATTATCAATCAATAGGCTTGGCTTTGTGAAAAATTACTTTGCTTAACCCAACAAAGCCCCGCAAATGTTGGGTTACGTTCCTCAACCCAACTTACACAGATTAGTATCCATCCCGGAACGCATACAGGTACTTTTATAAAAGTCACTTCATAAAAGTCAGCTTTTATTAAAACTTTATATATTGTAGGTTGTGGTTCATTAAATATGCGAGCTAATAACTGATTTACTGACAATAGGGTTTTTTAAAAAATTCAGTAAAATTTCTATTTTAAGAATAATAAAATGCAACTAAATTATTAATAGATGTGCTGGCTTAATTGATGAATAAACGTCAATTATTCCAGGTGTATCTATTTGCAGGCTCTCTATAATATCAATTCCGTAATTCTAGAATAACTCCTCTCTTAAAAGGAGAGCAGAGTTTAGCTTTCCCTTACCTTGTAAGAAAGGTAACTGAAGGGGTTAAGTTTTTGTGAGTGAATCGATGTACTAAGCTGCGCTCAAATCTGAAGCATAAACTACGGGAGCATCCCAATGCAAGCAAATTTACCAAGTTAGCGGGTAGTCATTGCGAATGGAGCGAACGCGAGTGCGTCTCTAAGAGTTGCGGAATGTTCGCCCAAGGCGTTCCCGAAGGGTAGCAATCGCAAAGTCTAGATGCTGCGATTGCTTTGCTTCATTTCATTACGCTCGCAATGACAAAATATGTTTTTACACATTTGGGATGCTCCCTAAACTACTAGTACAGGTCGGAAATAAACCTACCATTTCATTACAGCCAGAAAGCCCAAAATTAAAACATGCGTGACTTTTGACTTCCGCCTTGCAGTACTAGTCTATTCATCTGAAAATCGCGTAATTAGGTTTTCTTTAACAGCAGAGTGATTTCTCTTGCAAAATCACAGTTTTATTTCCAACTGAGAACAAATACAACTTCTTGAAGCTTTTTTGGCAAATCCCCATGCGACAATATATTTTTAATCTGCTAATACTGGTATTAGGAACAAGCTCGGCTTTTATCATTACTCCATCTCAAGCTGAAACTCCGGTAAAATCCAACAGCCAAAATACTGATAATATTACTTCCATATCTTCAAATTCACCTTCGGCTACCCAATTGAGTGATTTTGCCAATTCTACTAATAGCAAACCACCTATCCTCTCTGAGGCAGCCAATAACTCTTCTGGCGTTAATGCCAATATAACTGCAACTAAGCCGCAGCCACGGATTCCTATATTCAGCAGAATTTTTCCCACACCTTCGATGCAGCAATAATCAGGGGCTAAATATTTACTTAAATAGTTTCGGCTGATAGAGATATCGTTAGCATATAATATACAATTTTTTTGAATGAAAATACTGGTTGTATGTATGTGAGAGATTCTAATTCTTCTCTCTTGCTAGGGTGGGACGAATATCATCTATAACGGTTCTCGTTTATATGCAATATAAGGCTTCACTCAAAGCCTCTTTTCTAAAAGGCTGCGGTGTTCACACAAGTCATCTGATTATCTAAAAGTTTTTAAAACCTCACCCTGTCCTGACGGACATCCCTCTCCTTACCAAGGAGAGGGACAGGTTTTGCTTGTGCAAAATCAGGGTGAGGTTTCTTTGGGCTATTGAATAAACCGTAAATTGCGGCAACTGAGACTTGTATGTAAGCGGTAGCCTAAAAGGAGAGAGGAATGGAAGTGTTATTCCCCAACCCTTGTAGCGTTGGGGCTGTTTTTGTTAAGTCTATATTGGACTCTGATTTGCTTTATGCTTGCAGCTGACAGAGCAATAAACCAAACCATTGATTTGGATCTGTCCACACTTGGAGAGGTAATAAACCCTGTGCGGTGAGTTGCTGCTTGATAGTATTGAGGTCAAATTTGCGGGAAATTTCGGTGAGGATAGTCTCACCTAGTGCAAAATTAACCTTGAGGTTAAGAGCGCGTAATTCTACAATTTGCGATCGCAGGCTGCGTAAATGCATTTCTATTTGATGCTCACTTTCATTGTAAAATGCCCAGTGTTCAAACTGGGTGGTGTCGAAATTTCCCTCAAACCGTTGATTTAAATGCTCCAGCATATTGAGGTTAAATGCTGCCGTGACTCCCTGGCTGTCGTTATAAGCTGGTTCCAAAATCTGTTTCGGCTTTCGTAAATCTATCCCCAACAAGAAATACTCGCCTACTTGTAGGGCTTCTGTAATCTGAGAGAAGAATACATCACACTCATTAGGTGTAAGATTACCTAAGCTGCTACCAATAAAACAAATCATCCTGCTGGCTAATTGCGTCGGTAGAAGTTTTGCAAGGGCTAATTCATAGGTTCCCGCTAAAGCATAAACTTGGAGTAAGGGATAATCTCTTAATAACTGCTTGGCGCTACTTTCCAACATACCTGCACACACATCAATTGGTAAGTAGTGCAGGGGATAGTCTAGCTGCTGGTAGGCATTTAGTAAAATGCGGGTTTTAGTAGAACTGCCACTGCCAAGTTCTACTAATTCACAAGCGCCAGTTATCTTAGCAATTTCGCCAGCATACTGCTGTAAAATCGTCGTTTCTGTGCGTGTGAGATAATATTCTGGTAAATCACAGATTTGCTCAAATAGCTCAGAACCACGGTCATCATAAAAGTAACAGGGGGGTAGAGATTTAGATGTTTGAGTTAATCCCTTGACTACATCACTCCCAGTACTAGGAGCAACTATTTGAGTTGCTCCTACCAAACGCTGTATCTGCAAGCGTTTTTCAACGGTGCTTTGAGAAGTAACGTTCCTGTTGACAGCTTTAGATATCGACATTAAACCTCCGTATGCTTGGCGTAATAGGTTACCTGTCATTCATAGGCAAGGGAGCAGGGGGCGCTTTGCTTAGGGGAAAGACTGAGACGGAGCTTGTACTCCGCCCCAGTTCAAGCGTCCTTTATGATGGGGCAACTCTAGGAGACGCTCCGCGAACGTACCCGTGTTTCGCTCCGCTTCACGCTCAAGGGATAGGCTTGCTCCCCCAAGCTTTTAGCTCCCTTTCCCCCCTGCCTCTTCTGTGATGGCAAACCCTTACTCTAATTAGTGAAACACATAGTCATAGCTAATAAAATCATGCTTGAGCAATATTACTTAAGCTTTAAAGGTATTTTTAGGGATTTACCGATTCAAATGACCAAAATTTGGCGTTGCTGAATTCAGCTATGAAAATGATTTTGCATGATTTAAAAGCCTTTGTAGAGACTAGCAATTGCTAATCTCTGCACCCAGATTCATACATTTAATCAGCAACGCCTAAAATTTTAATGGAGTAATTCTTCAACTTGATGCTGGCTCCACAAAGTTCTATATAAACCCTTTTGTTCCAACAGATGTAAGTGATTGCCTATCTCGACAATTTTTCCCTTTTCCATCACAAAAATTCGGTCAGCCGCCGCCGCAGCAGATAATTGATGCGTAATGAAAATTACTGTTTTGCGTATACTACCACCAGAGAGATTTTTAAGGATTTGCGTGGCTGTTTGATTATCCACACTAGAGAGGGCATCATCCAAAATTAATACTGGAGCATTGACCAGCATAGCCCTAGCTAAGGCAGTACGTTGTCGTTGACCGCCAGAAAGAGTAATACCGCGTTCACCAACAAGGGTTTCGTATTGCTGGGGAAAATTGTTAATTTCTGATTCAATTTGGGCAAGTTTAGCGACAGATTCTATCTGCTCTTGTTCGCTAAGTGGATCACCGTAGCGGATATTATTTTTGATTGTAGTGCTAAATAGAAAACTATCTTGAGGAACGTAGGCGATCGCACCTCGCAAATCTGCCAAAGCTATCTTAGTAATATCCACCCCATCTAAAAACAATTGTCCTGATTCAATATCCAATAAGCGCGGCAAAGCATTGGCTAAAGTGGATTTTCCCGAACCAATTGCCCCAACAATAGCCACGGTTTCTCCGGGAGCAATGGTAAAGTTAACATTTTCTAGAGCTGGAGTAGTGGAACCAGGGTAAGTATAGGTGAGATTTTTAGCTGTCACTTCCCCTTTAAGTTCAGCCACTGGTAGATGTACGGCATCGGCTGTATCTTGAATTTTCGGTGTGACAGAGAGAATAGATTCAAGCCTATCGATACTAACTTCACCCCGTTGGTAGGCCGTAATTGTGAATCCTAAAAGGGCTGTGGGGAAAACTAGACGCTCTACATAAATTAACAGTGCTAAAAAGTCGCCAACCGCAAGCGTCCCAGAAGACATCCGCGCCGCCCCTAGCCAGATGATTACCAGCGAGCTAACATTGGCTAGCCCGCCAATTAATGGAAACAGTGTATTTCGGAGTTTTGCCAGTTCCAGGTTAGCAGTCAATAGCTGCTGATTTTTCTTAGCGAAGGCTCGACGCTCGTTTGCTTCTTGGGCATAGATTTTAATTAAGGCAATGCCACTGATATCTTCTTGGATGAGTTCGCTGATGTCAGAGAGTTGCTCTTGGACTGCTGCTTGTTGTTTGCGTAAGCGATCGCTAAACAGACTCACTAACAAGAGCATAAAAGGGTACACTGCCAGGGAGGCTAGTGTGAGATCCACACTAATCGCTAGCATTACTGGCAGTGTCAGGGCGTAGGCAAATACGGTATTTGCCAAACTCAAGACAGCAAAACCCAACAAACGCTTGATATTGTCCACATCACTGGTAGCCCGATTAATCAAATCGCCAGCAGTATTACTAGCAAAATAAGCCGGCTCCAGCTTGAGTAAGTGTTCAAAAATCCGTTGTTTCAGGTCAAATTCCACTTGACGCCCCACCCCAAATAGCCAAATGCGGGATGCCATCCGCATTAGCCACATCGCCGAACTGAGCAAGACAATGATTACTACGTAATGTAGTATTTGGTTCCAGCTAAAGGTTGTCGAGAGTTTATCAACACCAGCACGAATCAACCAAGGGATATAAACGCCCAGTGCATTGACAGACAACAAAGCGAGAATGCCTAAAGACGCCTCCCGCCAATGGGGACGTAGGTAAGCACTGAGTTTAGCGATTCGTCGAGATTTTGCCATTAAAGCAATTTTGCAACTTTATCATCTTAGATTAACTGCTAGTCCAAGAAGACAGCTATCTAGAGGGAATATCGCTTTTGACATACTCCTTGGCGTAAACGCACTCTTGATTCTAATTCATGGGTAAATTAACAAGAAAGAATTCAGGAGTCAGGAGTCAGAATACCCTTTTAGGGAAGCAAGCTACAGAATTTAATTCTTTGCAGCTGCTGCTATTAGCGCAGCGTAAAGCCTTCTCTACCAGAGGCAACGCCTTCGGCATAGCAACTCTTGGAGACGCTACCGCGAACGCTTAGAGCTAGGGATGAGCGTCACCCGTTCGCTCTTAGCTTTACCGCAGGTTAGGGTGGATGATTAACAATTCAAAATTCAAAATTCACGCATTCAAACATTTTAGACATTTTCAGACGAAGAGAAGTGCCAAGCGATAGGTTAAGAGCGTTGTGGCAACTACGTTCGATTTAAACCCCGACTGAAAATGATACTACGTGTAATGGTTGGGGTCTTAAACCCTTTGATTTCCGATAAACGGGTTTAAATCCCCCGCCAAATTCAAAATTTGGTGTTCTTCTCCCAAAGGGAGACGCCCAAGGCGAACAACCTGACTTTTCCCGTTAAGTCATGAAACAACGAAGCAGCAAGAGTTTCAGACTATAATTTATTCTCAATAACTTAATATTACTGACAATAAATTACGAGAGAATAGGGCTTTGGGCTAGGGGTATAGTAAGCGATCGCTCAATCAAGGAGATAACGGGAAAAGTCAGGGCGAACAACCAGTGGCGGGTCTAAATCCTCCACTGATTGCATTCTGAATTCTGTATTCTGAATTCTGACTTCTCTTTTACTTTATTAGCGCTGAACACGCAAGAAGTTGTAAATGTAAGCGAGATAACCTTCCCAAGTTCTTGTTGTAAGTTGCAACGTTTCTGAATTTGGTACAAAGTCTTCAAGCCGTAAACCGCGTGTGCGAATATCTTGAGGATTTCCTTGTTGTAATAGGTAGGGAGGCACTCTCAAATTATAAGAAATAATGCTACCCCCAGTCACATCTGAAATGCCCGCCGCCGTGGTTTGTTGCCCTAATGCCACCAGTGTCCCAGATGTTGGCGTAGCAGTTGCTACATAAGTATCACCTGCCATTGCTAGAGGTGCCCGATAAAGGAAATAGGCGACTGCTGGTGTACTTGCCAACAGCAAAATCGTCAGTGCCCAACCGATTAAGTATCCTCCTGGTTTCTCTATTCCACCTCCTTTGATTTTCTGAGCTGCAAGAATCATCAGTAAAACAGATGCTCCTAGAGGCTTGAGTGGAAAAGATAGCATCCTCCACAAGGATGCTACAGCTGGTTCAGTGGGGTTAAGAAATGATAGGGCTACGATTACTAAAATAACGACTAAGATTGATCGCCCTACAAAACTTCCAGAGGGGTAAAAGCGCTGGAACAGAGAATATACGATAGTGCCAATCAGCAGCCACAGAAGTACTCGGCTTAACAATAGAAACATAGATTAACTCTCAAATTTTCTCGTGCAGTGAGCCAATGTGGTGGTAAGACAGTCCTCCTTGCTTGGGATTTTCACGCTACTTCTCCTGTTCAGAGAAAAAGTGGCTCCCCAAGAGGAACTGTCATGCATGGTTTCCCTGCATAAAACAACTAGCGACTTCTTAGCTATAGCGACGCTAGGAGCGTCACCCGTAAGGGTCAACCTAGAGGTTTTGGGAAATGGATTTATTTTATTGCCAAATTGTAATCGCACTGTTTGACTTAAAATACCTCAAACCTCACACCCAAAGACTACCGTCGTAGTGATTTTAGTGCAATTTTTTGACACTGCGTCTATTATTTATAATTTTCTAGAAGAGTAATATGGTACCGGTAAACTAAATTAATTGAGTAATCGACTGAAAAGGAAAAACTATGTCGCCTGGAAAGCCTACCATTTTGGTAACGGGGGGAGCTGGATATATTGGTTCTCATACGGTGCTTGCTTTGAAACAAGCGGGTTATAACGTTGTCATAATTGATAATCTGGTCTATGGGCATCGTGACCTGGTAGAAAAGGTTTTACAGGTAGAACTGATAGTAGGGGATACAGGCGATCGCGCCTTGCTAGATCATCTATTTCAAACCCACGATATTGCTGCTGTGATGCACTTTTCTGCTTATGCCTACGTAGGAGAATCGGTGACTGACCCGGCTAAATACTACCGCAATAACGTTGTTGGTACTTTGACCTTGTTGGAAGCGATGCTGACGGCATCTGTTAAGAAATTTGTCTTTTCTTCTACTTGTGCCACCTACGGTGTACCAGAATTTGTACCCATTCCAGAAAACCATCCCCAAAATCCGATTAATCCCTATGGCGCTACAAAGCTAATGGTAGAGCGGATTCTTTCTGATTTTGATGTTGCTTACGGTTTTAAATCAGTGCGTTTCCGCTATTTTAATGCTGCTGGTGCTAATCCGAGTGGCTTACTTGGCGAGGATCACAACCCAGAAACCCATTTGATTCCCTTGGTGCTGATGACAGCTTTAGGCAAACGAGAATCCATCTCAATTTTCGGCACTGATTACCCTACGCCCGATGGTACTTGTATTCGTGATTATATTCATGTTAACGACTTAGCAGATGCCCATATTTTGGGATTGGAATATTTATTGAAAGGTAGCGATAGCGAAGTTTTCAATTTGGGCAATGGCAGTGGTTTCTCTGTCAGAGAAGTTATTGCAGCTAGCGAACAGGTGACAGGAATTTCCATACCAGTAGAAGAACGCTCACGCCGTCCTGGCGATCCCCCAATTCTCATTGGCACCAGCGATAAAGCTAGAACAATCTTAGGCTGGCAACCTCAGTATCCATCCATCAAAGATATTGTCGCTCACGCGTGGCAGTGGCATCAGAAGCGACATCATTCGACTTGATGGCATTGAGCCGAGATGCAGTTATGGCTATTTGTCTTTTTCTCTACAATTTGTACAAACTGTACTTATGGTACGACAGTGCATTCATCTCTATAAGTACCAACAGTACAAAAAGTTATGATTGGAATGAACCGTAAAGTGGTAACTATGAGCGGGAAAAGACGAATAGCCGTAAATCTAGAACCTGAAATTTATCAGCAGATGGAACAGGAAGCCACCAAAGACAAGAGGGCAGCATGAGTCAAGCCAAAGATGACCGCCTAGACCGTATCGAAGCCGCCCTAGATAACCAAGTGGTGGTAAACGCACAGTTACGTACCTCAACCCAACAATTGAGCGCAACAGCTGAGGCATTACTCTCTACTGTCCAGATACACCAGCAAAACTTTGAGGTACTCACAGCACGGTTTAACGCCCTTGTTGAGAGGCAATTACAAACCGATGCCAGGTTAGAAGAGTACCAACGTACTACTAGCGCCGCACTCGACAGAATTGGCGCGGTCTTAGACTACCTAGTCAGACAGCAAGACCGTTGAGCAATATGTGACATTTCCATGACTAAACCTGATTATGCGATCGCTTTGGCATTTTATCGACTCAGGGCATGAGGGAGACGAGAGGGACAAGGAAGAGAAATTGCTCCATTGTCTCCCTACTTCCCACTCCCCACTCCCTACTCCCCACCCCTCCTCATACTTTGCATGACGACAACTAAGATGCCAATAAATCCGAGAATTGGCAGTGCGATCGCCCAAGTTGGTAATTGTTGAGATTCACCCTCTACTAAATTACCATTGACATCTCGCAGGTTTCGTGTATTCTGTGTAGACCCGCCTCCTGCCACAGTCACTTCAAATTTGAATTCAAAGGGTTTGAATCTTGCCCCAGAGACAGGTTTTCCATTTAGTTGCAACTGATAAATACCTGGCTTGGGAAAGACAACTTCCGCACCTGGAATGCCTTGATAGCGTTCAGCTGCAACAGGTTCTAACTGTGGTTCTAACAGTGGTGGCTCTCCGGCTGCATAGGGTTGGGCATAAACAGCCAACTGACAATTACACTGTGACAGAGGAATCACCCTTCCACCTCTGCGGGTAAGTGCAAACCAGGCTTGGCTTGGTTCTCCAGCACGGGGATTATCATTTGGTTCAATGTGAAGAGTGCCACCGACATCTCCAGCTACTTCCACTTTATGAGCAAAAACAGGGTAAATATTAGTTATTGATATAACTAAGCAACTCAGGAATAATAAATACTTTATTGTTCCTTGATGCCAGGAAATGCCTTTAAACAGGTAATGCCTCTGTTTTTGACTCGTTGAGATGGAGCCAGAAAATAAGGATGATTTACCGCGATTTGGTTGGGGGAACATAAAACTTTTCTACGGCTAACTTTGACCAAAAAAAGCGCGAACGTACCATCAAGACACCGAGGGTAGCAATTCCCATCAGTACTGCCGCTAATTTATTTCCCCAAGTTGATTCCAAGGAACCCAGGTAATGGGAACCAATCAACACAGTATGAATGGCACTCAAGAGCAAGGCTGGCACACCCAATAGATGAATCTGTCGCCAACGCTTGCCCAAAGATTTCTGCAACGATTCCCAACTCGTTAAAGCGGCGGGGGACATTAATACCAATGCTACAGCACCCGCAGCCATACCCCACTGAAATTCTGGCGGCAGGAAATAAAAGGCGGCAAAATTCCATTGCAATGAGTGTTCTATCATGTGGGCGGTGTGAACCACAGAAAGCACAAAAGATCCCACTCCCAATCCCCGGCGGTAACGCAGTGGTGATGCCCACAAGCCACTAATAGGACGCGCAATTAGCGCCAAGATTAAGCAGATTAAGGCGGCGTGTCCGGTGTAATCTACCATTGTGTCACCAGTCCGCAACAAGGTAATCACGCCAATGATGAGTGTCACCCAACCGCCTAATCGAAACAACTGACTGCGCCTGTCTTTACTTACCAACGATGTGGAAACGCCTACACCTAGCATAGTGGGCAGGGTTCCCAAGCCAAAAGCCAGCATAGTTGCCCCACCCATCCATAAATTGCCAGTTTCAGCAGCTTTAATTTGGGCAGCATACAGGAAACCACAGGGCATTAAACCCCAAGTCATTCCTAAAAGCATTGGCGTCCACCATTTGGTTTTTAAGGAAAGCTTAACCATTCCTGTGCTGAGGCGATCGTGTAAACTACCTTGTAATAATGGGTGTAACACGGGAATGCGCGGCAGCAAATCAGGTTTTACTTGTCCTAAGCCAAACCAAATCAGCATTACGCCAGTTAGAATTGCCATCCAACGCCGGAAGTCGCTACCAACGCCCGCTAGCTGTCCACCTTGCAGCAATACCGAACCTAGCGCCCCAATGCCAGCACCGACTAGGGCATAGCTCAACATCCGCCCCAAGTTTAGCAGGATATGAAATTTTAATTGCTGTTGCCAAGTGTCGGACTTTTCTAAGGTTGATGTCCGTCCCAAAGAGACTGTTTGTGGAATTTTCGACTGATGAGACAGGGAAAACGCCACTGTTAGGGGGCCACACATGCCAAAGCAATGCCCAAAACTCCCCAGGAACCCCAGGATTGTGATCAGCAACAAATCTACCATAAAAAAAACCTGAGTTCTGAGTCATGAGTTCTGAGTGTCAGAATAAAGATTTTGAAGAAGTAATAATAAGTTCTTTTCTTCTTTGCTCAGTACTCAGCACTCCTCTAGTGGGGCACTGTAAGTGAAGTTGCGATCGCTGTCAAAAGACAAGTTGTCAAACTTGATATTCACTCTAGGAAAGAAAGCTTGCCTGTAAATATCTTTAGCTGTGGTTTTAGTCTTTTTCGGGATAATGTCATTAAGCTATACGCCAATCAGTGTGATAACGCATAAAAAAGTAGAAGCTGAGAGGGCAGCGTACATGTCATATTTTGAATCAAACAATGACAATACCGTTCAAGTAAATGGAATTCAATTTGAAACTGTGATGCCTGAGCGTGTACTGCCAATTCCACCAAAGCTACCTGGTGCTAAAACTCAAGTTAAAGTTGGCATTCAGATTACTAACAATACGGCAAATCCTCGTAATTTATTACTCTGGGCAGGGCATCCAGAATTTATCCAACAAAATAAGCAAAAAGTGCCACAGTTTGGCCCTAATGTAAATGGGAGCTACAATCCCCAGCTATCTGATTTTCAATTATTGATGCCCGGAGAAAGCTTGTGTTTCGTATTAGAAGGATATTTTTACTGGGAGAGCAATAAACTGAAATTTCTATTTCTTGAAAAAGATGGTTGTAATTGGATATTCAGTGATTTTAATCATGGCAGATATTGGGTTCAGTTTACTTATAAAAATCAATACTCAGCATGGGAGCAGAGAGGCGGTTGGAGTAACCCTATAGATTTAAAGCCAGTATGGGAGGAAGCAATTTACAATAACCCTATAAGTGATATTAACAAGATAAAAGATGTTTGGGTAGGTGAGGTAAATACACATCCTATTGAGTTTGATTTAACTATGCAGTGAACTGAATTATATTTATAATTTTCATTTTTT
Organism: Nostoc mirabile CHAB5784; assembly: GCF_020829645.1. Classification (GTDB taxonomy): domain Bacteria; phylum Cyanobacteriota; class Cyanobacteriia; order Cyanobacteriales; family Nostocaceae; genus Nostoc; species Nostoc mirabile. Next base: position 66,663 of record NZ_JAIVFS010000006.1, read on the forward strand.
TAAGGCAAATAATACCACTGTATTGACGTTTCGATGACTACCTTTAAAATCCCAATTGATCTGAGATGGAAGGAAGGTAAGCTCAGAGTTAAGGCGGGTAAGTATCAGTTCCAGAGTCAAAGCGAATAATATAGGACTGGCATATTGACAAAAAGCATTATTTATGTTACATAGATAGTTCTATCACTACTAAGGTTCTCAAAAATATACTCACGTACAACTAAAGTGACCTGACTTAATTAGATGAGGTATATTGAGCTTAGGACAAATAGATTAAAGCCATAATCACAGGCTTTGTTTATCATGGAAACCTTGAGACTTCGTAAGATCAAAAACAAATTGATACCATCTTTTCAAAGTCTAAAATTTAGACGTAGTAAGAATGGGGTACTTTTCGCTGTGAAACATTCTCGTAATCCTCAAACCACACCTGACAAGTCTGAATTTGAAAAGGCTATGGAAGCTTATCAAAAAGTAAGCAGTAAGTATAGGAATGCACTTCGTGAGCTAGCTAAGTGAATGATATTTTTTGGTTGAGTGAGGCAGTCATTAAAGCGATGCACAAAGAACAACTAGCAGAACACGGCGGACTTCCAGGTATAAGAGATAGAAATCTGCTTTTAGCTAGTTTAGATAGACCGAAAAATTTATTTGCTTATGGCGAACCTACACCAACTGTTTTTGAGTTAGCCGCGGCTTATGCTTTTGCATTTGCGAAAAATCATGCATTTATAGATGGTAACAAAAGGGTAGCTTTCGTTTCGATGGCTACCTTTCTTATATTGAATGGGTATTCTTTAGAAGTGCCAGAAAAAGAAGTTGTATTAATGATAAAAAGACTTTCAACTGATCAAGAGACTCAAGAATCGATAGCAGATTGGATTAAAGAAAATTGTATTAAAATAGACAATTAAGCTGATTGCAAAGTAACTTTGCAGGTTTATCTAAGAATTTAGGAAACCAAAATATTAAACCTTCCTAGCAATCCTGGAAAGTTATACCTGGGGATTTGCGCTACCCTAAGTCAGGAAGCCAAGGATAAGATCGCATGAGAAAATGGATTTGGCTGATGCTGTTGGTGCTGATGGCAGTTGCCGTGGTGGGTAGCAGAGGTGGCACGTTTTTTGAACAGCGTCCGTCGCCAGCAATTGTTGAAAGTATTCCAGTGGAAACACCCCAACCACAGCCAGAGTCAAAGGAAGTTGACAGTGCGCCGCAAGTGTCTACTAATAAGCTATTAACCCATATCCAAAAGTTGAATTTTCAGCGCTACACAACAACAGAGCGATCGCTTACTCGCACTTATATCACAACTGAACTCACAAAATTAGGCTGGAAGCCCAAATTGGAAAAGTTCTCCGAAGGTGTGAATATTTTTGCCGAACGTGTAGGAACGAGCATTGCAGCTAAAGCAATTCTCGTGGGAGCGCATTACGACACTGTTGCTTTATCCCCTGGTGCTGATGATAACGCCAGTGGTGTAGCTGTGGTGCTGGAAGTAGCCCGCTTGCTCGGTTCCCGTCCTACGCCACGGACATTACAGCTAGCTTTTTTTGACAAAGAAGAAGCAGGACTTTTGGGTAGTCAAGCTTTCGTTAGCAAGACGGCACGCTTGCAAAATTTAGGCGGAGCGATCGTTATGGATATGGTAGGTTATGCATGTTACACTCCTGGGTGTCAAAAATACCCTGCCGGATTGCCTGTTACCCCAATTAGCGACAAGGGCGACTTTTTGGCAGTAGTCGGTGATACAGAACATTTGCCTTTGCTGAGTGCCTTTCAAAATTCACAGATGCTCCCTTCAACCGCTGTGAATAAACAAAAATCAATGCCATCAGTCCTAACACTACCAATTCCTTTTAAAGGTTTACTGACACCAGACACCCTACGCAGCGACCATGCACCATTTTGGTATCAGGGTGTGGGTGCTGTGCTGGTGACAGATACCGCAAATTTACGTACTCCCCACTATCATCAACCTAGCGATATTCCAGCGACTATCGAGCGATCGTTTTTTACGGGAGCAGCACAGATTGTAGTCAATGCTACTACTGCCTTGTTAGAGAAAAACGAAGTTTTGGAAACTCAACCACCAAGCTGACTGAATAATTCGTAAATCGTAATTCGTAATTCGTAATTAAATAAGAAATGACTAATTCCGCGTAGCGGTACTAGTTTTTGGTTCAGGGAAAGTCAAAGTCCAATTGTTTTTATCATTGATTTGAAAGTACAAACCTTGGAAAATCAGCCGCAGAGCCGTTCGAGTTCTAATAAAATTCCTTACCAGATAAGTTCCTGGTTCAGCAAAGATATCATTATAGTTTTTTATCTGACCAAATTGTTTTGAACAGTAATTGCCAGCACCTTTTACTGTTAATACAAAAAATGGAGCTTTTTTGTATTTATCAGGAATCATAAAAATTCCATATACATGGTGACGACCACGCCACGGCTGAACTATAACCTTAGTAGCATGTGCTTGGAATTTTATTGTTTTTGAAGCAAGAATTGCCTCGGAATTGCAATCAGAATTATTCACAGGCCACCACAGTATAATAATACTCAGGGAGAGCAGCAAAATCAAAATATAGCGGAGTCTGCGATGCATAAAGCCAAGAAAAATTGTTGATGTGGCTGGTAGAATTTGATGGGTAATGATAGTGCAGTTAAAGCAGTAAGACTATCCCCTGGCAACACCTATGCAACACGTTCTAAAGGGCAAAAAGAAAACATTAAGCGGTCGGTTAAACTTTGCGTCAAAAAAAAATTGCAGTCAAGAAATCAGCCCAGAAAAAGTTTAGATTGTAGATGCGATCGCTTACTCTGTTCTAAAGTTTTCTTACAGTATTAAACCTAGCTGAGAAACAATCAGGCTTTTGTGACTGTGAACACTGATTTATGCTCAATCTTTTTAGCTGTGATGAATTCTACAATTAGTTGCCTTTGTTATGTTTTTGATGTAATTCTGTTCGCATCTGCCGATGCTTTGAGGAGATCAGCGCAACGCCGATAGCGTACCCCTACTCTTAAAGCTTGCTACGCGTAGCGTCTTGTAGAGAAGCGGTAGCGAGTCTTCTCCCTACAGCCCTTCTCAAGACAGGAGACGCTGTGTTTCGACTCCGCTCAACATAAATTCGCGTTCGGGCATCCTACGGCAGGCGCTAGCCTCTCACGAATGGGATTCGGGGAGACGCTAAAGGCGTTAGCGAGTCATCGAGCGTCATAGGCCGTCGTAGACTCGCTATCCAGTTCAGCCAAAAATCTGCTTTTATTTCTAGGTGATTATTGGGGTAGTCAAATACACAAATATTCGTTATATTCCCGTCAGTAACATTTGGTATAAATATTTATGAGAAGAAGTTGGGGAAGTCTAAAGACAGTTGCGGGTTTCTTTGGGGCGATTGCACTTACACAGTTCGGGGCAAATACTTCGGCTATTGCGGCTGACACAGTTGTTGTGCGTTTCGGTTTATTTACAGAAACCATCTCCCTTGCTGAGTTGCAAAAGGCTGGAAAAACTGGGGAATTGCCTGGGAGTTTGCAGCCTTACGCTAAAAAATTATCTGAACAACAAAGTCGCTTCCTCTTGGGAGCGCTGGGTATGAATATACCGATGAATGTTGTCACCGTTAATAGGTTAGTTAATACCCAGATTGGTACAACTATTCTCAATGACTTTGCTACAGCCTTAGCCCGAAAGGACAAAGCTGGGGTGCAAGCGCTCAGAGCAGGATTGGTATTAGGTTCTACTGCACCGCAAGGTCTTTCTATACTTAGTTTTATCGCGGCTTATCCCAGTAAACGCCTAGAAATTGATGTGCCACAAGCTTTTGTAGTTGCACGGAATTTGAATACAGCTTTTTGGCGCACCCAGCAATTTATGCTAGCCATCGCTCCCCAACTCGACCCCATAACACCGCAGCCTAGAACACCGCAGATTGCTTTCCCTTTTGATCCCAGCCAACCAGGAATAGCTCAAGTAAAAATACTCAACTTAAGCCTGAATGACCAAAAGCGCGACCGGAAAATTCCAGTTGATGTTTACTGGTCAACTGCTGCAACTCCTGACAAACCCGTAATTGTCTTTTCTCACGGCTTCGGGTCAGTCCGCACGGACTTGCATTACTTAGCAGAACATTTAGCATCCCACGGTTATGTAGTAGCAGCTTTAGAACATCCCGGTAGTAATGAGACAAATACTAACTTAGCATTCCAAGGCAAAACCAGAGTTATAAAGCCTCAGGAGTTTTTAAATCGCCCTCAAGATATTAGTTTTGTTCTCGACGAATTAGAAAAGCTCAACCAAACGGCTAATCATCCCCTGCAAGGGAAACTTGCAACCAATAAAGCGATGGTCATTGGCTATTCTTTTGGTGGTGGTACAGCTTTAGCACTCGCTGGAGCCGAGTTACAACTCCAAGGTCTCAAACAACGCTGTAAAAAGAACTTGGCTATATTGAGTCTGGGAGAAGCTATGCAGTGCATCGCTCAAGAACTGCCAGAAAATACCTATCAACTACGGGATACTAGAATCAAACAGGCGATCGCTCTCAATCCTACAACTTCTCTAATGTTTGGCGAAACTGGGTTAACTAAGGTGCAAGTTCCTACCCTAGTGTTAGCAGGTTCCGCAGATAAAACCACCCCAGCTTTAACTGAACAGATTGTAGGATTTGACAAAATCCCATCCCCCAAATGGCTAGTTGGTATAGTTGGCGGTACTCATCTGAGTGTAAAAGACCCCAGCACCACTTTGGATCAGATAGGACAACCAAATACACCAATTAGTGGCGGTGAAGTTGTGGGTGAACAAGCAGCAGATGTTCGCAAGTACCTTAAAGCTATAGCTTTGTCCTTTGCTTTCCAGATGACTCCAGAAGCTAAAAACTACGCTATTTTTCTGACATCAGATTATGCCCAATTTGCTTCGACTGCGGCATTTCCATTTCGCCTAATTACGCAGATTCCTCCGGATGCTATGGCTGTGGTGAAAGAATTTGTTGGGAAATAAGCGACTTCCAATTAAACAAATATCTAATTTTGTGAGTAGCAAGCTTTAAGAGTAGGGATAGTTACGGTGTACAAGTCGAAAAAAGCTCGATTTCCATTGTTTTCTCGTTCCCATGCGGAGCATGAGAATGGCTATTAGGGGCTGCTCAATATCTGACTGGAGGCAAAGCCTAGTGAATGCATTTCCAAGCGGGAGCCTCTTAACGAGGAAAGGCTCATCTAAGAGGTTTTACTACGCAAAACCTGTCCCTCTCAGACTCAGAGAGAAACTTGAACTAAAGTTCAAGACAGAGAGAAATTCGTCGAACTCACGTTTCTTAAAGTTCGGATTTTTGGCGTGACCAGCCCATAAGTTACCAAACGTCTTTTACAGATGTCTAATTAAGTCATTTTTGGAGTGATATTAGCTGCTTTTGGAATGCATTCTACTTTATAAATTAATTTATATATTCAGTAATATACAGCTTATAAAACTCCAATTAATTTTTGATATTATGTTTAAAAAAGTATATTAACTTGATAATCAATGCATATTTACTGTTAAATCAATACTAAACTTTTACAGTAAAGCTAATTATTTAGACATAAACTTTATATTTTTCTTATTAAAAATAATAGAAACTTGAGAGTGTAAAAAAAGTAGGAGCATCTGCTGGATAATACATGTATATTCTAGGTAAAATGCCAAAAGTAAAGGAACATAGATTACTTAGTTCAAAAAGATACCTGAATATTTTTTGCATAAATTTTATTAAATTCACAAAAATACTAGAGCATTTTTATCTACTACAAGCCATATATAGCGGTTCTCAGTTGAGTAGGGTGCAAGAACCCCTTCCCCGTAAGCGAGGAGAAGGCTATGATGTACTTAATTTGATTAGGAAAAACTATACCAAAAATATCAAGGCTTGTTTTTTTACGTAGATAATCATTAGTTTCAGACAGATAAAATAGCAATCTTAAATCATTCGTGAGAAAGAAAATTGCTGAAATACCTATAAATACGTACTTTCTCTCTACGTATTTTCTCAGGCTTAAATTCAGATTGCTATATTGTAAAACTGATATTTGATTCAGAATTAAACAATTATTTCGTTTCACTCAAGCTCATGGAACTTTATACAACTCTTGAAATAAAACAACTCCAGCAAAATGAAGACCTTCCTTACTTGATTGAAATTATGGAATGGGTGAAAAATTTTTTAGGAAGACCTCATCCTAACTTAGGAAGGCCCGGCGTAGTTTGCCCTTTTGTACCTCACTCTCTCAAGTCAAACAGTATTTATCTGGCAGTTATTCGCACAAAAGATTTGTGTGCAGAGCAATTAGAAGAGGTTGTTGGACGCTACCGAGATATCTTTCTTAAGATGGATGTTAAAGAACAAGAATTAGCAATAAATAGAGCTTTTTTACTCATCTTTCCTGACATCCATATAGAAGATGCTTCTAAACTGGTAGATAGTGTCCAACAAAAACTTAAACCTTTGTTTGTTGAGTCAGGACTGATGATAGGAGAATTTCATAAACGTAATGAAACTCCTGGTCTGCACAACCCAAACTTTCGTCCACTTCGTAGCCCTATCCCCTTGTTGGCTATCCGGTTTATGGTTGAAGCTGACCTGCCCTTTCTTGAGAGTCCGGCTGATCCATACTTACGTATTCGATATCTGGAAGCTTATATAAACTGTTTTGCTAATAAGTTTACAGATGAAACAAAGTTTAAAAATGCTCATCAAGCATTAGCTTTAGCGAAAGAACAAACAGCTATTTTCAAGTAAATATACCACTCTGTAGAGGCACATCAATGCTCATGCGTGTCAACATTGGGCTGCTGCCACAAGTCAAGAAGTGGCAGCGCCCACTAAAGCCATTGATATGGCTTTTCGTTCGTTATAACCAAAAGTCAGTTCATAACCACAGGTGAACTGAGCAGGTAATTCTTTACTACCTTTAAACTGATTTACGATCTGCACTTCAGTAATGGTAATAAGCTGTTTCACATTCATCACTGTTGTCACAAAAAACTAGGCTCGATATGCGATGCTGAAATCTTTTTGATGTAAGGTTTCTTGCTTAGTTGTGTTGCCTTTTGGTCGGGTGGAAAGCCCCATCTCCTTGAGCAAACGGTTAATGTGACAACTGCTTACCTGAATTCCCAATTCTTTTGCCAAATGCTTGCTTAACCATTGTGCTGTCCAGTGCTCAAATGAATAGCCAACAAGGCGCGGACTATGGCTTACCAATTCTTTTAAGCGAGCGAGGTATTGCTCATTCACAGTTTTAGGTCGTCCCATCAAGTGATCGCTCCATTTTTGAGCTTGTCCTGTTTGTGCGATCGTAATCCAGTAGCGTGCAGTTTCTTGAGAACATCCCAAAGCTTCACAAATTTGAGCCTGAGATTCACCTGCATCGAAAAGCAGCATAATTTCAATGCGACGGCGGTATTCTGCACGTAAGTCGGTTTCTAAGCTTTTCAGTAGGTATCTGCGCTGAAAAGGTGTTAAGCAAAGACCTGGATTTTCCATAACGATTCCTCTTGGTAGAACTTGCACTCTTTGGAAGTTCGTTTAGCTTCTTTGCGAACCTCTGCTTACTTCTCGGAATCAAAAGTCTATCAATTCCACAACTTGTTACAAAAATTCATAATTATCAAGTGAATTAGCATCACTATAGCTTTTTAAGCCTTTATATAGTGAAAACCAGAAAGGATAGAGATATACTTTTTTAAATTCCATGATTTGGAGTAGTCAAAGGACGTTATAACATTTTAGTTTGGAAGATAAAAATAACTATTTTTTGATAACCAGCAAGCATTTTAACAAGAAAACATAAGTCATTGATTTATGAGTAATAAATCAGTTTTTAGTACTTGATTTTATTGATTAAATCTCAGAATATTTAAATGGAATTAAACAATTCATTACTAATTTCCCATCACTATTAATCTGAAATGAAGGAAAGTGACAATGTTAAACCCCAAAGAATACTTCAAACAACTTGATGCAACTCTTACCGTCATGGAACTTGACGATGAGGTTGCTGCTACCTGTAGTGGAGGTGCTGCTCCTGTGAGTTTATATGAAGATATCAACTATGGTGGGGCTGTCAATAATATTTATGGAAATGATGACAACCTTGACAACGCCCTTCGCGGTAGCGGCTGGAATAATAGAACTTCCTCCATTGTAATTAGAGAAGGAACATGGACGATATTTGAAGACAGTGGCTATAAAGGGCGGTCTAAAGTACTGGGACCGGGGAGATACCCTAACCCCGAAGCATTTGGTCTTCGAAACGACTCATTGACTGCTATTCGAAGACTATAACTCTAGTCTTCCGGTAACAGTTGCTTGTTTTTTGTGTCCAGACATAAAGAACAAGCAATTTTAACAATACTAAAGGAGAAAATGATGGAAATGCTCAACTATCTTCATGATGAACCTCTATTTGCCGAATTAAAACCTGAAGAAGCAGAAACTATAAAGGGAGGTCTAACTTTCAGTGAACCGTACACGACTCAGGGTGTCTCTACTCGGCTAAGAATTCGTTCTGGGCCAAGCATTGACGACGACAACATTGTTGGGTACTGGTATCCCGGTCAGGTCAAGTACTTGCAGTCCCCAGCTATTCTGAAGAACGGATTCCGTAAATTCAGTTCTTCTGTGAATAAGTGGGTATCGATCAAGTTTATCAAGCGGGCACCAGGCAAACCTCTTCCTGATTAGGCAAGGCAAACACTCAGAAATCTAAAAGCTGAACCCTAGCTTTAATCTGAGCAAATAATTTGATTAAACTTTACGTTTGTAGGGGCGTACAACGATAGATCGCTCCTACATGAAATTTTTTATGTTCAAAAACAAATTTGCAAAATCAAAGTATTTTTTTATATAAAATATTTGAATAATGAAAACATAATTACTTTAGTTATGCAAATAAAATCACTTTTAAACTATTGACTTTATAGATTTAATCTCAGAAGCTTTAAGTGGAATTAGACAACTTTTCACTAATTCCATTTCAATATAAATCTGAAATGAAGGAAAGTGACAATGTTAAACACGAAAGAATACTTAAATCAACTTGATACAAATCTTGCCGTTAAGAAAGTTGATGATGAGGTCGCTGCTACTTACAGCGGCGGTAGAGTCTATCACACTGCGAACCCTCTTGATGGGGATATAATTTTATATACAAATCCAGGGTTCACAGGAAAAGCTTTAGGAATTAAGGCAACAGTAGTCGGTCAGGGTGATAGCAATATCGGGTTTACTAGAGGCAAATTAAACGGTTTTAATGATAAAATCTCATCTTTTATAATTAAACGGGGTAAGTGGGCGTTGTATAAAGCCTATAAATATGGCGAGTTTGTGACGACTTATAGTAGCTCACAGGCTCGTCTTCCTTCTTCAATAGATAACCAATTAACTTCTATCAAACGCGTAGGGTAAATCTATAGCGCTACATCCGTTCAAAATAGCAGGGCGAATGACCTATTTTCGCCGTTAGTCTCGTCCGGCTTCCGCACTAACGAATTTAATTAAGTTGACCTACTTACTCATTTTTGAGTTGAGTCAACACCTCTAACATTCATTTTGAAAACTAGCTCTGGTCGGGGTGAAAGCCCCGACTCACTTTCTCCTATGCGTAAGTTCTAAGTTATGAAATACCAAAGTGTACTTCAACACAGCGAAGAAGACTGTGGTGCTGCTTGCATTGCTACTATTGCCAAACACTACGGACGCACCTTTGCCATTAGTCGAATGCGGGAAGTAGTTGGTACAGGATCGCGGGGAACCAGCCTGCTGGGTTTGAGGCGGGGTGCAGAAACTCTAGGATTTAATACGCGTCAAGTTAAAGCCTCGGTGCAACTGCTTGACCAATTGCATAAAGCCCCTCTACCTGCCATCATTCACTGGAAAGGCTACCACTGGGTCGTTTTATACGGGCAAAAGGGGAAAAAATACGTAATCGCTGACCCAGGTGTAGGTATCCGCTATCTCACCCGCGAGGAGTTGCTCGAAGGGTGGGGTAATGGCATCATGCTGCTGCTAACGCCAGACGACAGCCGCTTTTATCAGCAATCAGATGATAAAATTGGCGGCTTTGGGCGTTATCTGATGCGGGTTTTACCCTATCGCGCCATTCTCATTCAAGCGATCGCAATTAACATCGTCATCGGACTACTTTCCCTTGTCTCTCCTTTAATGATGCAATTGCTTACTGATGACGTGCTAGTGCGGGGAGATACTCAGCTGCTAACCGTCGTGGCAATTGGGGCGATCGCTATGAGTCTATTTAGCAGTGCGATCGGTTTAGTCCAGTCTCACCTAATTGGTCACTTTGGTCAACGACTGCAATTAGGACTGATTCTAGAATACGGGCGACAACTGTTGCGTTTGCCCCTCTCGTACTTTGAAGGACGACGCAGTGGGGAAGTAGTCAGCCGGATTGCCGATGTAGATCATATCAATGAGCTAGTTTCCCAAATTGTCCTCGGTTTACCCAGCCAATTTTTTATTGCCTTGGTTTCCTTGGGCTTCATGCTCTTTTACAGTTGGGGGCTGACTTTGGCTTCTGTAGCTGCCTTTATTATTGTCACCCTCGTCAACCTGCTTTTTCTCCCAGCTTTGCGCCAGAAAACCCGCAGTGCGATCGTGTTGGGTACAGAAAACCAAGGCTTTCTCGTTGAAACTTTTCGCGGTGTCCAGGTGCTAAAAACTACTCAAGCCACTCCCCAAGCTTGGCAAGAGTATCAGGCAAATTATGGTCGGCTTGCTAACTTGGGCTGGAGTACGATGAAGCTGGGGCTTTATAGTGGCACAATTACTAATATTATTTCTACTTTTACTAGTATTGCCTTACTGTGGTTAGGCTCCTACCTGGTAATTAATCGCACTTTGAGCATCGGTCAGTTGCTAGCGTTTAGTGGTATGAGTGGCAACTTTCTCGGCTTTTTGGGTTCAGTTATCGGCTTAGTTGATGAGTTTATCACTGCCCAGATTGTCATCCAACGCCTGACGGAGGTGATTGATGCTACCCCAGAAGACGACAAAGACGAGAAAAAGCCTTGGGCAGAACTTAAGGGCAATGTAGATATTACTTGCACCAACCTTAATTTCCACCACGCAGGTAGAGTTGACTTGCTGCAAGATTTTTCGCTGATTATCCCTGGCGGTCAAGTCATTGGCTTGATTGGTAAATCCGGTTGTGGTAAAAGCACCTTCGCCAAACTGCTTGCTGGTTTATATCTCCTTCAGTCTGGCAATATCCGCTATGGCATCTATAATCAGCAAGACCTCTCGATGGAATGTCTGCGGCAACAGGTCGTGCTAGTACCTCAAGAACCTCACTTCTGGAGTCGCTCAATTATTGAAAACTTCCGCTTCAGCTATCCTCAAATAACCTTTGAACAAATTGTGCAAGCTTGCGAGATTGCTGGTGCAGACGAGTTTATTAGTAAACTGCCCGATAAGTATCAAACTGTTTTAGGCGAATTTGGCGCGAATCTTTCTGGTGGACAACGGCAAAGATTAGCGATCGCTAGAGCTATAGTTACTGACCCGCCAATATTAATTTTAGATGAATCCACTGGCGCTCTCGACCCAGTAAGTGAAGCCAAACTGCTAGACAGGCTGCTGTCTCATCGGCAGGGCAAAACCACAATTATGATTAGCCATCGCCCCAAAGTCATCGGGCGGGCTGATTGGATTGTACTGCTGGAAGAAGGGCGTTTGAAAATCCAAGGCACTCCAGAGGCTCTGCGCCATCAACCTGGTGAACACTTAGACTTTTTAGACGGTGTTGAGCCATTTACAAATGGTTTAGTGCCATTCTCTTCTAACTCTAACGGTAAATTCAGCGCAACCAGTAAATAAGCTGATGCGCGTCTAGATTGTACATTGCAATCGTTAATAAGTAACTACGCAAAATTAATTACAGTCATTGCGAGCGAAGCGAAGCAATCGCAAGGGTTAAGATTGCTTCATTTCGCTTCTCTACGAGACGCTACCGCGAACGCTGCATTCGCAATGACATTGTGTAATTAATTATGTTTATCTACTTATTGTCCTTTGAAATACAAATGACTAATGACAAATGACTAATGACAACCCTCACGAGTAAATATCCAATTTAAATGCGTAACAGCTTAAAACAGTATGATTAGCCATTCCAACTCAGACTACTTGCCCCCAATTCAAGACAACGAGTTTCTCCCCCCACTTGGTCGTTGGACTACTTGGGGCGGATTAGTTCTTATCTGTGCTGTGGGGTTAGGCGTTCCACTCGCCTCTGTTACCAAATATAAAGTGACAGTTAAAGGACAGGCTGTTGTTCGCCCTGCTGGTGAATTGCGGCTGGTGCAAGCTGCTACGGAAGGTCAGGTGACGCGGGTTTTTGTTGCAGAGAATCAAGTTGTCAAAAAAGGGGATGTCATCGCCACTATTGACAACTCGAAGCTACAAACTAAAAAGAGCCAACTGCAAAGTAACATTGGGCAAAGTCGGTTACAACTCTTTCAAATTAATGCCCAGATTAACGCTATTAATAGCCAGATTTTAGCTGAAACTGAGCGCGTCAATCGTGTTATTGCTGGTGCTGAAGCTGAATTAAGCGATCGCAGCCGGAACTATCAAGATAAACTTATTACTACCGCTACTGATGTCGAAGAAGCGAATGCAAATGTCAAAGCTGCGGATGCTAGTCTTAAAGCAGCCCAGTCAAAGCGAAATCGCTATGAGACTGTAGCTAAAGCCGGAGCCTTGTCTCAAGATCAATTTGAGGAAGCACAACTAGCTGTTCGCCAGCAAGAACAAGCTCTCCAGGCAGCTAAAGCCAAATTGCAAAATGTCCAAACTGCCCTCAATCCCAGTAATGCACAAGTAGCGATCGCTTATAATCGCATTGCCCAAGAAAAAGCTACGGGTCAAGCTAGCATTGCTACTTTAGATAAAGAACGCCTTGCTCTAATCCAGCAACGAATTGAAATCCAAAAACAGCTAGAGCGCGACACCCGCGAACTCCAACAAGTAAATATTGACCTCAGCCAGAGTGTGATTACTGCCACAGCAGACGGGATTATTTCTAAATTAAACCTGCGAAACTCTGGTCAAACAGTGCCTGCTGGAGAGGAGATTGCCCAAATTGTCCCCACTGATGCTCCCTTGGAGATTAAGGCAGTGGTAGCACTTCAGGATAAAAACAAGTTGAAACAAGGCCAAACGGTACAAATGCGGGTTTCTGCTTGTCCTTATCCAGATTATGGTACTCTCAAAGGCAAGGTTAAGACGATTTCCCCGGATGCATTCGCACCTCAAGGGAATGTTGCTAATACCACCGCCACAACATCTGCCAGCCAAAAGATGGCAGCCGTTGGTGCGTTCTATGGGGTAACAATTGAGCCAGAAAGCCTTTCTTTAGGTAGGGACAAACATCAGTGTGCTATTCAATTAGGAATGGAGGGTACAGTTGATATTATTTCTAGAGAAGAAACTGTGATGCAATTCTTTCTAAGGAAGGCAAGGTTGATTGCAGATATATAGCGTGATCGCATTGTAACTATTCGTAATTATTTCTCGCAATCCTACCGTGGATTTTCTATCTATCCTTATAAGAAGGTGTAGTTTACTTGCTGGTTATTTAAGGGGTGCAATGTCTAGAATGAAGCGATATAGGCAGCATTGGTGCTGGAAATTCGCACTGGGAAGTTGGTTGGTGATGGGTAGTGCGATCGGCGAAGCTGTATTGCAGACATTCGCTTTCTCTGTTAATTGCGCTTTTGCCCAGATCATACCTGATAGCACTCTACCCAATAATTCGAGTGTTACAACACAAGACAACATCAGTACTATTGAAGGGGGAACCCAAGCTGGAAGAAACTTGTTCCACAGTTTTCAGGAGTTTTCTGTTCTAACTGGCGGCACTGCTTTCTTTAATAATGCTACGGATATTCAAAATATCATCAGTCGGGTAACGGGTGGGTCAGCTTCTAATATTGATGGGTTAATTCGTGCTAATGGAACAGCTAACCTGTTTCTAATTAATCCTAATGGAATTGTATTTGGTGCAAATGCCAGCTTAAATGTTGGTGGTTCCTTTGTGGCGAGTACAGCGAATGCATTGCAATTTGGAAATATCGGATTTTTTAGCGCTACTGATCAAAATATCCCTTCACCTTTGTTGACTATTAATCCTTCCGCCTTACTATTTAATCAAATCAAAACCGCATCTATCGAAAATAACTCAGTTACTCCCTCCGGTTTAAATCCATCTTCTGAGATTACAGCAAGGGGTTTTTTGCGTGTACCAGATGGTAAGAGTTTGCTGTTGGTAGGCGGTGATATCAATATGGATGGTGGAGGATTGCTTGCTTTTGGTGGGCGAGTCGAGTTAGGTGGGTTAGCAGGTACAGGAACGGTTGGGTTGAATGGGGATGGTAGTAATCTGAGCTTGAGTTTTCCCAATAGTGTAGAAAGAAGTAATGTTTTCCTGAGAAATGGCGCTGGAGTAGCTGTTACTGCTAACGATGGTGGTAGTATCGCGATTAATGCCCGGAATTTAGAAATGACAAAAGAAAGTGGACTGTTTGCAGGCATAGCGACTGGACTGGGTTCTGATAATAGTAAAGCGGGAAATATTCAAGTTAATGCAACTGGAGTAATTAATCTCGACAATGACAGTTTAATTTCTAATCAGGTGGGACGAGAAGCAAACGGACAGGCAGGCGATATCAATCTTAGTGCTAATACTTTACAAGTTGAGAGTGGGGCACAGGTGAATGCTGGTACACGTGGTGTAGGTAAGGGGGGAAATTTAAGCGTTGATGCTCAACAGGTGCGACTGATTGGTGGTAATTCTCAGTTTGTCACTGGTTTGTCTGCTGACGCACAGCCAAACTCAACAGGGGATGCGGGAGATTTAACAATTAAAACTAATATCTTGCTAGTTCGAGATGGGGCACAAGTGAGTGTTGGTACATTTGGTGCAGCTAAGGGAGGAAATTTAAGCGTTGATGCCCAAGAGGTGCAACTTATTGGTGGTGATTCTCAGTTTGTCACTGGTTTGTCTGCTTCTGCACAGCCAGATTCAACAGGGAATGCGGGAGATTTGACTATTAGAACTAATACCTTACTAATCCGAGATGGGGCAGAAGTAAGTGCTGATACACTTGGTACAGGTAAGGGGGGAAATTTAACAATTAAAACTAATACTTTGCTAGTGCGAAATGGGGCACAAGTGCGTGCTATTACATTGGGTGCGGGTAAGGGGGGAAATTTAAGCGTTGATGCCCAAGAAGTGCAACTAATTCGTGGTGATTCTCAGTTTGTCACTGGTTTGTTTACTTCTGCACTGCCAAACTCAACAGGGGATGCAGGAGATTTGACTGTTAAAACTAATACGTTGCTAGTACAAGAGAGGACACAAGTAACAAGTGATACATTTGGTACGGGTAAGGGAGGAAATTTAAGCGTTGATGCCCAAGAAGTGCAACTAATTGGTGGTAATTCTGAGTTTCTCACTGGTTTGTCTGCAACTGCACAGCCAAACTCAACAGGGAATGCTGGAGATTTGACTATTAAAACTAATACGTTGCTGGTACGAGATGGGGCACAAGTGAATGCTGGAAGTTTCAGTGAGGGTAACGGGGGAAATTTGACTGTGGCTGCCTCCCAAGCTATAAGTCTAATTGGAAGAAGAAGCCGCTTGTCTGCTCAAACTCAAGGTAGTGGAGCATCTGGCAATTTGCAAATTTCTACTAAGCGTTTAACTGTCCAGGATGGAGCACAAATATCAGCTTCTTCTTTCGCTCAGGGACAGGGAGGGAGTTTGTTTGTAAACGCCTCCGAATCTGTAGAACTGATTGGAAAATCACCAGATAGTAGTCAGGTTGCCAGTGGTTTATTTGCTCAGGCTCAAGGTGCTGGAGCAGCAGGCAACTTGGCGATTACTACTGGAAAGTTGATTGTTCGGGATGGAGCACGTATATCAACTACTACTTATGCTCAGGGGCAGGGGGGGAGTTTGTCTGTGAACGCCTCCGACTCCGTAGAAGTAATTAGAGGAAGTGGTTTGTCTACTCAAGCTCAAGGTAATGGAGTAGCTGGGAACTTGACGATTGCTACAGGCAAGTTGATTGTCCGGGATGAAGCGCAGGTATTAACTACTACTTATGGTCAGGGGCAGGGGGGAATTTTGTCTGTGAACGCCTCCGACTCCGTAGAAGTAATTGGAAGAGATAGCGGCTTGTTCGCTGACACTCAAGGTGATGGAACAGCCGGAAATTTGACAATCACTACGGGTAAGTTGATTGTCCAGGATGAGGCACAGGTATTTACTGGTACTACTGGTAAGGGACAGGGGGGTAATTTGATAGTGAATGCCTTGGAGTCTGTGGAAATTAACTCTTACTCTTCAGCTGATTCTTCAAGGTTTAGCGGCTTGTTTACTCTAACACAAGGTGCTGGAGCAGCTGGGGACTTGACGATTACTACTGATCAGTTAACTGTAAAGAATAAGTCTCAAGTAGCTGTATCCAGTGAAGGAACCGGGAAAGCAGGCAATTTAGACGTTACAGCTTCCTCGATCCTTCTTGACGGCAACCAAGCAGCGTTAAACGCTCAGACTGCTTCCGGTAATGGTGGTAATATTACGCTCCGAGACCTGGACTTATTGCTGTTGCGTCGTGGCGCTCAAATTTCCACCACCGCAGGCACAGCAGAAGCTGGTGGTAATGGTGGCAACATCACCATCAATGCCCCGTCGGGCTTCATTGTTGCCGTCCCAAACGAAGATAGCGACATCACTGCTAATGCCTACACAGGCAACGGTGGCAGAGTAAATATTCAAGCCTTTGGTATCTATGGCATTCAACCCCGCCAGTTCCTAACTTCTCTTTCGGATATCACTGCTAGTTCCCAGTTTGGAATTAACGGCACTGTAGAACTCAACACACCCGACATTGACCCTAACAGTGGCTTAGTCAATTTGCCAACCGTACCAGTTGATACTCAAGTAGCACAGGGCTGTACCGCAGGTAGCGCTGTAGCTAAGAGTAGTTTTACAATCACCGGACGCGGCGGCTTACCACCAAATCCGGGTGAAGCCCTCAGCGCTGACGCAGTGCAGGTAGATTTGGTGGCTCTCAACCCAGAAGTAGGTAAATCCTCTACTCCAGCAGTTTCCACAAATCCCATTAACCCAACACCAACTCGCATAGTAGAAGCTACTGGTTGGGTAATTGCTGCTAATGGCGATATAATTCTCACTAGCTCTATACCCACCGTTACGCCTCATTCTTCCTGGCAGAGGGCAGCCGATTGCCGTGTGTTTAATAAACACCAGGGAGGTTGAGCAACTTACACTGTCTATTTTTAGTAAAAACGCGGTGCAAGTGGGAGCAAAAACATGACAATAAAAAAATTTAGATTACGGATAATCAAACGCTTTTTAATAGGACTTACGCACAAGAGATCCCCCAACCCCCTTAAAAAGTGGGCTTTTAGCGTTCCCCCCTTTTTAAGGGGGGTTAGGGGGGATCTAGGTTTCAGGTTTTCAGTGCGTAAGTCCTGTTTAAGTGTACTGCTGCTTTTGGCTATGTTCTTAGGCGCTCTTTTATTGCCCCCTACTTTCGCACATGTAACTGCGGAAAACTCCATTGTTCAAAAGTTGTCCTATGCCCAGAGTTTGCTGGAACAGGGCAGTAAATTTTATGAAGCCGAACGGTTTGCTGAAGCTGCTACTTCTTGGCAACAGGCTATCTCTGCATTCAAAGCTAATGGGGATGAACAAAGACTTACGATCGCACTGGGTAATCTCTCATTAGCCTATCAGCAATTGGGACAGTGGTCAGAGGCAGAAAGTGCGATCGCTCAAAGTCTCAACTTATTACAAACTTCTCAAAATATAGATAGCAAAGACTCCTCGCAAATTCTCGCCCAAGTCCTAGATATCAAAGGTCGCCTGCAATTGGCTCAAAGCAAAGCTGAAGATGCCCTGGATACTTGGCGAGTATCACTTGACATTTATACCAAAATCGGCAATGAAAGGGCGGTTCTTCAAAATCGGATTAACCAAGCGCAAGCTTTGCAAGCTTTAGGATTTTATCGACAAGCCGAGAAGACATTAAGAGAAAGTACCCAGATTCTCCAAAGTCAACCCAACTCACCTGTTAAAGTTGCAGCCCTGCATAGTCTCGGCAATGTCATGCAAGTCACAGGTGATTTAGAAACATCTCGGCAGATATTGCAGCAAAGTTTAGAAGTAGCTTCATCATTGCCAGATCAGGAAGCGATCGCTGATATTCTCCTCAGTTTGGGTAATACAGCCCGTGTTCAGCAAGACACGCAAACAGCGATAAAATTTTATCAACAAACTATCAAAACTGCAACCTCACCCATTACACGCATCCAAGCTCAAGCCAATCAACTAAGACTACTGCTGAAAACTGAGCAATTGTCAGCTTTCCAAACATTGTCCTCTCAAATTAAAACTCAGCTTAACGACTTACCCGTTAGTCGGACAGCAATTTCTGCCCGCATTAACTTTGCCCAAAGTCTAATGCAATTCCGAAAAAAAACCGCCGCAGACACTCCCTCATGGTTGGACATTGCCCAATTACTAGCAACTGCGATTGAGCAAGCAAAAAATTTGCAAGATAAACGCACACAATCCTATGCTATTGGTGTTTTAGGTCAAGTGTACGAACAAACTCAACAGTTGTCTGATGCCCAAAACCTCACCCAACAAGCCTTGCTCATCGCTCAAGCTATCGATGCTAAAGACATTGGCTATCAATGGCAATGGCAACTGGGACGTTTGCTTAAAGCTAAGGGAGATACAAAAGGAGCAGTAGCAGCTTACACAGAAGCAGTTAATAACCTCCAAGCCCTCCGCAGTGATTTAGTTGCTGTCAATTCTGCGGTGAAATTTTCCTTTCGAGAGGAAGTTGAACCAGTTTATCGACAGTTGGTTGATTTACTTTTGCAATCTCAGGGTAATCAAGTTAGCTCAGAAAATCTCGAAAAAGCCAGCAATACAATCGAATTACTGCAAATAGCAGAACTAGAAAACTTCTTTCGCAACAACTGTTTGAATGCTCAAATCCGTAATCCAAAAAAAGATCCAACGGCAGCAATTATTTATCCATTTATTTTGCCAGACCGACTAGAGGTGATGATTGAGTTGCCTCAACAGCGTTGGTTGCACTACACTACCCCTGTAGTTGAAAAAGAATTGGAAACTACTTTAGCGCAACTACAGGAAAATTTACCCAAACCACACACGCTGCGACAGGTTCAGTCTTTATCCCAGAAGGTTTACAAATGGCTGATTCAACCTGCTGAAGCTGCCTTAGCTGAAAGTCAGACTCCTACTTTGGTGTTTGTGCTGGATGGTTGGTTGCGAAATATTCCGATGGCAGCTCTCTACGATGGCAAACAGTATCTAGTTGAGAAGTTTAACATTGCACTTACTCCCAGTCTGCAACTGATTGAACCCAAAACATCACAGAAGGAATTCAAGGCAATAGCCGCAGGATTGAGTGAAGCAAGTTCGGGATTTTCTGCACTACCCAACGTCAAACTTGAATTAGAACAAATCCGCTCTCAAGTCCCTAGCAGCATCCTTCTGAATCAAGAATTTACCAGCAAAGCTTTGGAAAACCGGATTAATTCTTTATCTTTCCCTATCGTTCATCTTGCAACTCATGGTAAGTTTAGCTCCAAGGCTGAGGAGACATTTATTGTCGCTTGGGATGAGCGTATTTATGTCAAAAAGTTAAATGAGTTAGTGCGAACGCTAGAGCAAAATAGACCCGAAGCGATTGAATTGCTCATTCTTAGTGCCTGTCAAACAGCTGCCGGGGACGAACAAGCTGCACTAGGAATTGCTGGTGTCGCTTTTCAGGCAGGAGCACGCAGTACGATCGCTTCTTTGTGGAACTTGGATGATGAGTCTACTGCTGTGTTGATGAGTCAATTTTACCAAGAATTAGGCAACAAAAACCTAACTAAAGCTGAAGTACTCCGTCACGCCCAGCTAGCTCTTTTGCAAAATCCCAAATACAAACGTCCCAGGTTTTGGGCCCCCTATGTTCTTTTGGGTAATTGGCTTTGAGCCATCACCACTTCAAGCGGTGGGATTCAGGCTTGGAGTTGGAGTTAACTTTTTGCCCATTTACTTATAGCGGTTCTCGTTTACGTGAGGTACACCCGTAGGGGCACGGCACTGCCCATACGTGTCAACTTAACGTAAAAGCCATGTCCCGCAAGGAACTTCAGTTCCTTGCTAATAGCGAAAGTCATCTCTTGATGACTAAATAATCCGAAAAATCTTTAGTCTACTTTAGTAGACTTTAGCTATTAGCCTAGAACTTTAGTTCGAGGCGGGCGAGTCAGCTAACAGTTAAGCTATTTCTAGCTTAAGTTGACACCAATGGGCACTGCCGTGCCCCTACACCTCGTGATGTAATGTTGTACCGCATCTGAATGGGAACGGCTATATGCAGATGCCATTGCATCAACTTACAACGCCATTGCATCGACTGACAATGCGATTGTATCGACTAACAATGCGATTGTATCAACTGACAATGCGATTGTATCAACTGACAATGCCATTGCATCAACTGACAATGCCATTGCATCAACTGACAATGCCATTGCATCAACTGACAATGCCATTGCATCAACTTACAATGCGATTGTATCGACTTACAATGCCATTGTATTGGCTGACAATGCGATCGCATCGACTGATGAATTATGGTGTATAAATTTATGTAAAGAAATTAGCAAGTTTTGCGTAAAACTAACGCGATCGCAACAGAGAATTATCTAGGGGTGACTGCAACCACCGTAAACCCACATTAGTAGTGTGACATAACCAAAAGTTTAGGAATTACTGTTTGCTTAGAGGGGTACAATGTCCAAGATGAGTATTCGTTGGGACTGGTTTTTAGAAATTGCAATATGTGGTTCAAGCATTTGGAGTACAAATTGCGCTTTTGCCCAAATTATCCCGGATGGGACTTTGCCTAATAACTCTAGTGTCACAAAGGATGGGAACATCTTCAATATCACTGGAGGAACTCAAGCACGCAGCAACTTGTTCCACAGTTTTCAGGAGTTTTCTGTTCCAAATGGCAGCACTGCAATATTTAATAATGCAGTGGATATTCAGAATATTATCAGTCGGGTAACGGGTGGGTCACGTTCTAATATTGATGGGATAATCCGCACTAATCCTACGGCTAACCTGTTTTTAATTAATCCCAATGGAATTGTATTTGGTCAGAATGCTCAATTAAATGTTGGTGGTTCTTTTGTGGCAAGTACAGCGAATGCGATCGCTTTTGGTAATCAAGGTTTTTTCAGTGCTTCAAATCCCGAAAGTTCTTCATCACTGCTGACAGTCAATCCTTCGGCTTTACTATTTAATCAAATCAAAACCGCATCTATCGAAAATAATTCAGTTGCTCCCTCCGGTTTAAATCCATCTTCTGAATTTATAGCAACGGGTTTGCGTGTACCAGATGGCAAGAGTTTGCTATTGGTAGGTGGTGATATCAATATAGATGGTGGAGATTTGTATGCTTTTGGTGGACGAGTCGAGTTAGGGGGATTAGCAGGTGTAGGAACAGTTGGATTGAATAAAGATGGCAATACTCTAAGTTTGAGTTTTCCCGATAATGTAGAAAGAAGTGATGTTTTCCTTAGCAATGGCGCGATAGTAAGAGTTACTGCTGGTGATGGTGGAAGTATCGCGGTTAATGCCCGGAATTTAGAGATGACAGGAGAGAGTGAACTCTTTGCAGGCATAGACAGTGGGCTGGGTTCTGATAACAGTAAAGCGGGAAATATTGAGATTAATGCAACTGGAACAGTAAACCTTAACAGAAGTCCCATTAACAATTTAGTGCTATCAGGAGCAAGTGGGCAGGGAGGTGATGTGAGGATCAGTGCTAATACTTTGCTAGTACAAGATGTGGCACAAGTAGCTACTGTCACATTTGGTGCGGGCAAAGGAGGAAATTTAACCGTTAATGCACAAAATGTGCAACTCATTGGTACAAACAATGATAATCAGTTTACCAACGGCTTGTTTACTCAAGCAGGGCCAAATTCAAAAGGGGATGTGGGTGATTTGACTATTAAAACTAATACCTTGCTAGTACTAAATGGGGCACAAGTAGCTACTGTCACATTTGGTGCGGGCAAAGGAGGAAATTTAACCGTTAATGCACAAAATGTGCAACTCATTGGTACACGTGCCGATGGTCAGTTTGCCAGTGGCTTGTTTACTTCCGCACAGCCAAATTCAAAAGGGGATGCGGGTGATTTGACTATTAAAACTAATACCTTGCTAGTACTAAATGGGGCACAGGTAGCTGCTGGTACATTTAGTGAGGGCAAGGGGGGAAATTTGACCATTGATGCTCAAGACGTGCAAATCATTGGTAGAAGGGCCGATGGTCAATTTGGCAGTCGCTTGAGTGTTGACGCAGCGCCAAATTCAAAAGGGGATGCGGGTGATTTGACTATTAAAACTCATACCTTACTAGTGGGGGATGGGGCACAGGTGGGTGCTGCTACATTTAGTGACGGTAAGGGGGGAAATTTAACCGTTGATGCTATTGATGTGCAAATCATTGGCAGAAGTGCCGATGGTCAATTTGGCAGTCGCTTGTTTGCTGATGCACAGCCAGATTCAACAGGGAATGCGGGTAATTTGACTATTAAAACTAATACTTTACTAGTTAAAGATGGGGCACAAGTGAGTACTAGTACATTTGGTGCGGGCAAGGGGGGAAATTTAACCGTTGATGCTATTGATGTGCAACTTATTGGTACAAGCGCTGATAATAAGGTTGCCAGTGGCTTGTTTGCTTCAGCAGAGCCAAACTCAACAGGGGATGCGGGTGATTTGAGGATTACAACTAATACCTTGCTCGTTGAGGGTGGGGCACAGGTGGATGCTGGTACATTAGGTGCAGGCAAGGGGGGAAATTTAACCGTTGATGCTATTGATGTGCAAGTTATTGGTAGAAGCGCTGATAATCAGTTTCCCAGTGGCTTGTTTGCTTCAGCACAGCCAAACTCAACAGGGAATGCGGGTGATTTGAGGATTACAACTAATACCTTGCTAGTACGAGATGGAGCTGGAATAACTGTACAGAGTTTAGGAACAGGAACCGCAGGTATCATGACATTAAATTCTCGCTCCATCCGTTTAAACAACAATGCCTTACTTATCGGGAACACACAAAGTCCTAAAGTTGACCCCAATAGGGAACAGGCGACAATTAACATTAACTCACAATTTTTGATAATGAGCCTCAATAGCAACATCTTCACCAACGCTACAGGAAAAAACGTCATTGGTGGCAACATTAACATTGACACCGATTTCCTCATTGCTTTTGAAAATAGCGACATCAGCGCCAATTCTGCTAACTTCCGTGGCGGGAATGTGCTCATCAATGCCCAAGGTATCTTTGGTATACAGTTCCGAGATATCGCATCTGATAAAACAAGCGATATCACCGCAACAGGAGCAAGTTCTGAGTTAAGTGGTAATGTAGAACTCAACACACCTGATGTAGACCCTAACAGTGGCTTAGTCAATTTGCCAACCGTACCAGTTGATACCCAAGTAGCACAGACTTGTCAAGCTGGTGGAAATTTAGCTAAGAGCAGTTTTACAATCACTGGACGCGGCGGCTTGCCACCATTACCAGGTGAAGCTCTTAACACTGATGCAGTGCAGGTAGATTTGGTGACTCTCAATTCAAGCGATGATAACCGCGATCGCTCCTCTGTTCCCAGCAAAATAACTACCCCCACACCAGAACCCATCATAGAAGCTACCGGTTTGCTGCTAAACCAAAAAGGGGAAGTCGTGCTGACAGCAAATCTTCCCACCACTACGCCCCATAGTCCTTGGTTGAAGCCTGCATCTTGTAGAACAATTCGTAATTCGTAATTCGTAATTCGTAATTTAAGAAAGTTAGATTGCAATCTGGTTTTTTATCGACCTGCAATGCGATCGCATCGACTAACAATGCCATTGTTTCGACTAACAATTCGATTGTATCGGCTGACAATGCCATTGTTTCGACTAACAATTCGATTGTATCGGCTGACAATGCCATTGTTTCGACTGACAATGCAATTGTATTGGCTTTACTTAACTAAAATTCTCGTGCAAAGTCGGCTAAAACTGTTTTTAGCTACGCCTCCTTCGAGAGATGACGAGATGACAAACGCGATACCGCTAAAATTGTAGATGAGGATGAGGTCAGCAAGGAGAAAAGACGACAGACGATTTTAGATTTGACGATATTTACCTACGCCTCAATGAACTGACGCCAGATGTTACAAACTTCAAAATTCAGGCAGGAACCATTGGAACTTCCCTTTTTAGCGATTGCTCGGACAATTACTTTGGCTACTGCATTAGCGTCGGATATGCGGGAATTCAAAGCGAATATTAGAGAAATGAAGGCTGACAAGAGAAACTTAAACGCAGGGTTAGAAGAACTTCTGCGGTTATTCCGTAATCAAAAAAGTTCGTGAAGCATAGTTCCAGGCATTAAGGAAACAATATCATGTTTCAACCTTTAGTTGAGCCGATAACCTTTGAAGAGTTTATAGAGTGGAAACCAGAAAATGGCAGATATGAATTACATAAAGGAGTCATAGTTGAAATGCAACCAACAGGCGACCATGAGTTGGTCAGGGCATTTTTGATTAGAGAACTTAACTTTGAAATTCGCAGATTCAATCTAGCTTATTCAATCCCTAGCCAAGCGTTAGTTAAAGCAGTAGATAAAAAATCCGGTTATATTCCTGATGTCTTAGTATTGAACCTGACTAATTTAGCGAATGAACCACTTTGGAAAAAGTCATCTACTGTTTCTCAGGCAGAATCAATTCTATTAATAGTGGAAGTGGTCAGTACCAACTGGCGTGATGACTATTTTCTCAAATTTGGTGAGTACGAAGAAATGGGGATTTCTGAATATTGGATTGTTGACTATGCTGCTCTAGGTGGAAAGCGGTTTATTGGCAATCCTAAACAGCCGACGGTATCAGTTTACACTCTAGTTGAAGGAGAGTATCAAATTACTCAGTTTCGAGGAAATGACCGGATTGAATCACTTACTTTTCCAGAGTTAGATTTAACTGCTGAACAAGTTTTTCAAGCTGCTTTGGGAGAAGCTTAACCAAAAACATATACTTTCAAAGGAAACTCTGCAATTTTTAGATTGACTTTTGATATAAAGCATATAAGTCAATACGCTTGGGTTAAGGCTAAAAAATAAGGCGTTGCTGAATCAAGGGATGATTCTTGTAGGGTGGGCGTCTCGCCCGCCCTGAAATACAAGGGACGGGCAAGATGCCCATCCCACAAAACTAGCAAAATCATCCCGCAAATATGCAACGCCAAAAATAAAACTAGTGTAGGTTGGGGAGCCACTGCGTTGGGCGGCTCTGCCGACTTGAAGCAAGTGGCGTTTGAGGAACAAAACCCAACATTATCAAGCCTTTGTTGGGTAACACGAATGTTCAACCCAACGTAGCATTCTTCTTAACCCAAGCGTATTAGCATATAAGTAATATCAAGTTCGGCAAATTACTTACGATATGTCATTGCGTTCGCCCTTGGCGTTCCCGTTGGCGCAGCCTCTCCAAGAGTTGGGTATGTAACGAAGTGGAATGAAGCAATTCCCTTGGCTTTGGGATTGCCGCGCAACTCTTAGAGGATGTTTTAAAAGTAGTTAGCTGTAATTTTAGGCACTTGTTGATCCCCCCTAACCCCCCTTAAAAAGGGGGGAACCGGAATCAAAGTCCCCCAATTTATCGGGGGATTTAGGAGGATCTAAAACGTTTTGCTACCGACCAGAGGACTTTTAAAACATCCTCTTAGAGACGCTGCGCGAACGCTCGCTTTTGACTAAGTATTAAGTCGGACATGATATAATATCATGTCCGCCAAGTTACCCATAATAAAAGAACCCCACCCCCAACCCCTCCCCGCAAGCAGGAGGGGAGCGAAAGCGTAGCTTTTGCGGGGTGGGGTGATTCGGGTTTAATAAGCAATCAAGCGGACATGATATAACTTGCCAAAGGATGAATCAAAAATTTTACTGGTAAGAAACCACCAAACAGCTTGGATTGCAGCAAGGAGTACAACTTGAACGCCGCCAAGTTGTAGAAAACTTGTTGAGATTCCGGTTTGGTTCTGTGGATGAAGAACTGTCAAGAGTGGTTGATAGTTTGTTGCAGTTAACTCCAGAAGAATTTACTCCGCTATGCCCAAATTGATATTGCTCAGATTGACACCAATCAACCAAGGTGGTCTGACAAAGATAGCTCCCGAATCAATTCTCTTAACCACCTTTGGGGGTTAAAGTAAAGAGCAACTAATAAGCAGCGTGTTTTGTGTCGGGGTTTAAATCCCTGTCACAAAACGTAATTGCGTTAGCGTAGCGGGGCGTAGCCCATTGCGAATTGGTTTAAAATCTCTTTCCCCAGCAGCATATCGTTGCAACAACTCCATTCGATTGCATCGACTTACAATGCCATTGCATCAACTGACAATGCCATTGCATCGACTTACAATGCGATTGTATCGACTGACAATGCCATTGTATCGGCTGACAATTCGATTGTATCGACTGACAATGCCATTGTATCGACTGACAATGCCATTGTATCGACTGATGAATTATATTGTATAAATTTATGTAAAGAAATTAGCAAGTTTTGCGTAAAACTAACGCGATCGCAACTGAGAATTATCTAGGGGTGACTTCAACCACTGTAAACCCACATTAGTGGTGTGACATAACCAAAAGTTTAGCGATCGCTGTTTGCTTAGAGGGGTGCAATGTCCAAGATAAGTATTCGTTGGGGCTGGTTTTTAGGAATTGCAATATGTGGTTCAAGCATTTGGAGTACAAATTGTGCTTTTGCCCAAATTATCCCGGATGGCACTTTGCCTGATAACTCTAGTGTCAAATTAGAGGGGAACAACAGCATCATTGAAGGAGGAACCCAAGCAGGTGGCAACTTGTTCCACAGCTTTCGGGAATTTTCTGTCCCGACTAACGGCGCTGCTTTGTTTAATAATAGAGTGGATATTCAAAATATTATCAGTCGGGTAACGGGTGGATCAGTCTCTAATATTGATGGGTTAATTTACGCTAATGGCACAGCTAATTTATTTTTGATAAATCCTAATGGGATTATTTTTGGGCAAAATGCTCAATTAAATATTGGTGGTTCTTTTGTTGCGACTACAGCGAATGCACTGCAATTTGGAAATCGAGGATTTTTTAGCGCGACTGATCAAAATATCCCTTCACCGTTGTTGACTATTAATCCTTCAGCATTGCTGTTTAATCAGATTAATCAAAACGCAGCGATTCAAAATAATTCAGTTGCATTTGCAGGACAAGATCCAACAGGCTTTTTTGATGTATTTGGTTTACGAGTACCAGATGGTAAGAGCTTACTGCTGGTCGGTGGTAATGTCAGCATGGATGGGGGGCAATTAAATGCTTATGGTGGGCAAGTTGAGTTAGGAGGGTTGGCCCAAGCTGGTACTGTAGCGTTGGGTGTAAATGGCGATAATCTCAGCTTGAGATTTCCTGATAATGTTGCGCGAACTGAGGTATCCCTTACTAATCAAGCAAGTATATATGTAGAAGGCGCTGGTGGCGGTAATATTGCAGTCAATGCCTCTAATCTAGAGATATTGGGAAGAAGTTTTTTAATCGGTGGTATTGGGTATGGTTTGAGGACATCTGAAACAATTGGGGGAGATATTACGCTTAATGCTACCGGGTCAATCAAAGTTGCTGGTGGGAGCGCAGTTGACAATCTTGTGCGCTCGGGTTCACAAGGCAATGGGGGTAACATTACTATCGATTCTGGTTCATTCTCGTTACAAGATGGCGCTCTACTTTCAGCCTCAACATTTGGACAAGGCAATGCAGGGAATGTGACAGTGCGGGCACGAGATGCTGTTTCTCTTGCAGATAATGCTGCCATCCTCAGCACGGTGGAAGCCGCAGGTGTAGGTAAGGGAGGTAATATCGACATCAATGCTGCAACCCTCTCGCTAAAAGATGGCGCTATTCTGGCAACCGCTACTGGTGAAGCATCTGCAACAGCGCCAGCAGGACAGGGGGATGCGGGGAATGTGAATGTGAATGTTACTGGTGCTGTTGATATTGCTGGGGAGAAAAATGGTATTTTTAGTGGGATTCGCAGCTTGGTGTCAACGGGGACAGTTGGCAATGGGGGTAACATTACTATCGATTCTGGTTCATTCTCGTTACAAGATGGCGCTCAACTTGAAGCCTCAACTTATGGACAAGGAAATGCGGGGAATGTGACAGTGCAGGCACGAGATGCTGTTTCTCTTGCAGATGATGCTGTCATCCTCAGCACGGTGGAAGCCGCAGGTGTAGGTAAGGGAGGTAATATCGACATCAATGCTGCAACCCTCTCGCTAAAAGATGGCGCTCAATTGCTAACCATTACTCGTGAAGCATCTGCAACAGCGCCAGCAGGACGGGGGGATGCGGGGAATGTCAATGTGAATGTTACTGGTGCTGTTAATATTGCTGGGGAGAAAAACGGTTTTTTTAGTGGGATTCGCAGCTTGGTGTCAACGGGGACAGTTGGCAATGGGGGTAACATTACTATCGATTCTGGTTCATTCTCGTTAGGCGATCGCGCTCAACTTACTGCCGAAACTTCTGGACTTGGGAATGCGGGGAATGTGACAGTGCGGGCACGAGATGCTGTTTCTCTTGCAGATAATGCTGCCATCCTCAGTACAGTGGGAGCAGGGGGTGTAGGTAAAGGTGGCAATATCAACATCAATGCGGCAACACTATCACTATTTGATGGCGCTCAATTGCTAACTATTACTCGTGAAGCATCTGCAACAGCGCCAGCAGGACGGGGGGATGCGGGGAATGTGAATGTTAATGTTACTGGGTCAGTTAATATTGCTGGGGAGAAAAACGGTCTTTTTAGTGGGATTGGCAGCTTTGTGGATACGGGGACAGTTGGCAATGGGGGTAACATTACTATCGATTCTGGCTCATTCTCATTACGCGATCGCGCTCTACTTTCAGCCTCAACTTCGGGACTTGGGAATGCAGGGAATGTGACAGTGCAGGCACGAGATGCTGTTTCTCTTGCAGATAATGCTGGCATCTTCAGCACGGTGTCATCAGGGGGTGTAGGTAAAGGTGGCAATATCGACATCAATGCGGCAACACTATCACTAATTGATGGCGCTCAACTGCAAACTATTACTCGTGGTGCATATGCAACAGCGCCAGCAGGACAGGGGGATGCGGGGAATGTGAATGTGAATGTTACTGGTGCTGTTGATATTGCTGGGGAGAAAAATGGTATTTTTAGTGGGATTTACAGTACGGTGTCAACGGGGACAGTTGGCAATGGGGGTAACATTACTATCGATTCTGGTTCCTTCTCGTTAGGCGATCGCGCTCTACTTGAAGCCTCAACTTATGGACAAGGAAATGCGGGGAATGTGACAGTGAGTGCTAAAAATGCTGTTTCTCTTGCAGATAATGCTGCCATCCTCAGCAGGGTGGAAGCCGCAGGTGTAGGTAAGGGAGGTAATATCGACATCAATGCTGCAACCCTCTCGCTAAAAGATGGCGCTCAATTGCTAACCGCTACTCGTGAAGCATCTGCAACAGCGCCAGCAGGACAGGGGGATGCGGGGAATGTGAATGTGAATGTTACTGGTGCTGTTAATATTGCTGGGGAGAAAAATGGTATTTTTAGTGGGATTTACAGTACGGTGTCAACGGGGACAGTTGGCAATGGGGGTAACATTACTATCGATTCTGGTTCCTTCTCGTTACGCGATCGCGCTCGATTTGAAACCTCAACACTTGGACAAGGAAATGCGGGGAATGTGACAGTGCGGGCACGAGATGCTGTTTCTCTTGCAGATAATGCTGCCATCCTCAGCACGGTGGAAGCCGCAGGTGTAGGTAAGGGAGGTAATATCGATATCTTAGCTGCAACCCTCTCGCTAAAAGATGGCGCTCAACTGGCAACCGCTACTGATGAAGCATCTGCAACAGCGCCAGCAGGACAGGGGGATGCGGGGAATGTGAATGTGAATGTTACTGGTGCTGTTGATATTGCTGGGGAGAAAAATGGTATTTTTAGTGCGATTGCCAGTCGGGTGTCAACGGGGACAGTTGGCAATGGGGGTAACATTACTATCGATTCTGGTTCATTCTCGTTAGGCGATCGCGCTGGACTTACTGCCTCAACTTATGGACAAGGCAATGCAGGGAATGTGACAGTGCGGGCACGAGATGCTGTTTCTCTTGCAGATAATACTGCCATCCTCAGTACAGTGGGAGCAGGGGGTGTAGGTAAAGGTGGCAATATCAACATCAATGCGGCAACACTATCACTAATTGATGGCGCTAGCCTGGTAACCGCTACTCGTGAAGCATCTGCAACAGCGCCAGCAGGACGGGGGGATGCGGGGAATGTCAATGTTAATGTTACTGGGTCAGTTAATATTGCTGGGGAGAAAAACGGTTTTGTTAGTGCGATTGGCAGCGATGTGGATACGGGGACAGTTGGCAATGGGGGTAACATTACTATCGATTCTGGTTCCTTCTCATTACGAGATGGCGCTTTACTTAAAGGCTCAACTTTTGGAGAAGGGAATGCAGGCACAATTAAAGTTAATGCAGCTGATTTTTTCACCGTTTCTGGTAAGAGTTCTAACAACTTTAACAGTGGCTTGTTCGTTAACTCCCAAAGTCCGACGGGTACTGCTGGAGATATTATCGTCACCTCACCTAGAGTTACCTTAGATAACCAAGGCGTACTCAACGCCCAATCTGCATCTGGTAACGGTGGCGACATCAACTTACAAACTGATTTACTGCTTCTGCGTCGTGGCGCTCAAATTTCTACCACCGCAGGCACAGCACAAGCTGGTGGTAATGGTGGCAACATCACCATCAATGCTCGCAATGGCTTCATTGTTGCTGTCCCAAACGAAAATAGCGATATCACTGCTAATGCTTACACAGGCAGTGGTGGCAGAGTCAATATTCAAGCCTTTGGTATCTATGGCATTCAACCCCGCTCTAACCCAACTTCTCTTTCGGATATCACCGCTAGTTCTGAGTTTGGGGTAAACGGCACTGTAGAACTTAACACGCCGGATATTGACCCTAACAGTGGATTAGTCAACTTGCCAACCGTACCAGTTGATACCCAAGTAGCACAGACTTGTCAAGCTGGTGGAAATTTAGCTAAAAGCAGTTTTACAATCATTGGACGCGGCGGCTTGCCACCATTACCAGGCGAAGCTCTTAACACTGATGCAGTGCAGGTAGATTTGGTGACTCTCAATCCAAACGCTGATAACCGCGATC
Source organism: Nostoc mirabile CHAB5784 (assembly GCF_020829645.1). Lineage (GTDB taxonomy): Bacteria > Cyanobacteriota > Cyanobacteriia > Cyanobacteriales > Nostocaceae > Nostoc > Nostoc mirabile. Next base: position 98,137 of record NZ_JAIVFS010000006.1, read on the forward strand.
GCCCACATTTTACCAGCAAAACAACTACCCCCGCACCAGAACCCATCATAGAAGCTACTGGTTTGGCGCTAAACGAAAAAGGGGAAGTTGTCCTGACAGCAAATCTTCCTACCACTACGCCTCATAGTCCTTGGTTGAAGCCTGCATCTTGTAGAGCAATTCGTAATTCGTAATTCGTAATTCGTAATTTCAGAAAGTCAGATTGTAATCTGGGTTTTTTTCATCGGACTGCAATGCGATTGTATCGCCTGACAATGCCATTGCATCGATTTACAATGCGATTGTATCGCCTGACAATGCCATTGCATCGATTTACAATGCGATTGTATCGCCTAACAATGTTATTGTATTGGCTTACAATGCGATTGTATCGCCTGACAATGCCATTGCATCGGCTTGCATAATTTACAGCAGTTTTCATGTTTTTAGACCACACTCTTGATGAAGAGGCAGGGGGCAGGGGGAAAGGTACAAACCTCGCCCGACGTTAAGCGAAAGCACCCCTGCTCCAAATCTGGCGAGGGTTGAGAGCAACAACCCTTGTGGGTGGTTTTTCTCCCCTGCTCCCTGCTCCCTGCTCCCCTGCCTCTTTTCACTCCTCTGTGCGCCTGGAGCGGCTTTGGGTGAGATCAAAAAGATGTGGTACATTTACCCGAAAATAGCTGTAAAAGCCCCCTGTTAGCTTTAGAGTTGTAATGGGCATATTAAATGTATACTTTATTACGGTATACATATATGCCTACCCAAGATACAACACGCCGTTTGCCTCCTCAATCAATTAGTCAAGATATTACTTCATTGCACGGTTTTCAAACCATCAACACCTATGAAACAACCCGTGCTGATGCCTCTGCTGCAAACTTACAGCAAGCTTATCAAACTATGTTGAGTTTTCAACAAGTCGAAATCGAGAAACTAACTTTATACCGTGCTGCGGCTGATGCTGCGCGATTAGCAGAATGGGAATTTCACAATGCTGTATTAGCTATGAAAGAAGTTGTGCGCGGGCAATATGGGTCAGACAGCGATCAAGCTCAAGCAGTTGGACTAAAGAAAAAATCAGAGCGCAAGCGTTCTAACCGTAAAAAGTCAGTTGCGGCTGCAAGTTAATCAACTTAACCATTAAGTAAGCGTAGAGCATCGCTGACTTTTCTCCAAAGGCGATCGCTCTTCACTGCTAATTCTGGCGTTGCATAGTTGCGGGATTTATCTCGCGCAAAGACAAGGCAGTGCGCTCTTGCGGCTCTGCCGATAGCCAAGCAACTGCCGTGCAAAAGAAACTCTATAAAATCATCCCACATTTATGCAACGCCCTAATTCTCTAAATTGCAGCACTCTACTTTTGGTTCAGTTGCAAAATCATTCAAACCCACAGCTTGCAACAGCGCCGTCCAAGAAGTATCTTGCAAATTGGTGCGACGCAATTCACTAGCAACGCTCAACGCTTCATACCAAATACCATTAGCCGCATAAAGGTTTACTTGCTGGCGTGGTGTTGCTTTTTCCAATTGAGTTTTCAAAGCAGGCTTTAGTTGCTCCCGTTTTACATAGCCTTCAACATTAGCAATAATTTGGTTATCCTTCTGACAGTAGATGTTAAGATACCATCGGTATTGCTTGCCAATCTCTAAAGATGTTGTTTTTGATGGCAAGCGAAGGTTTACTACTCCAGGTGTCCCCGTTAAAGAAGTTTTATAAGTAGTCTGATTTTGTGCTTCATCTTCTAGCACAAACTCTCCAGATGCAAAGTCCGATGAATAAGGAACATAGAATAAGAAACTAGGATACTCTGCGATCGTTGTTCCAAACACCAATTCTGAGTTTGAATAAACAGGTACTAAAGCTGTGAGCCGCTTTTGAGAAGAAGTCAGAGGCTTATTTATATCCTGACCACAGCCACGACTACCTGCTTCTGCTCGCTTACCTGGTTCCCCGATGTCTTTTGGTGGAGGCGGTGCTGCGAAAATCAATGATTGGTTTAATTTTCCGTTGGTATTTGCAGGCTGTGCCTGCACATCTATAGAGCTAAGGAATGTTAAACTAATGGCGAGGAAGATTTGAATCTTTTGCATAGAGAGTTTCATCTTTATTTACGCCTCAAGTTGTAGAAATTAGTTGTTGCTGCTTTGTTGTGAAAATAGGTAAATTGCCACTGTGCCGCCAGTAGCCACTAAAACCAAAGCTGACGGAACTAGAGGAACCCAAATCCCTTGGTAAAAGAGAATTAAGCAAAAAACGTATAAGACTCCAAGTACACCTCCTCCCGCCAGTATTAAATCTAGTCTTGAGCGATCGCACCAAGCGATCGCCACTGATCCGACTATGCGGAGTGTGTGCGACACGGCTACGCCGAACGCACCTCCAACTACTGACCAACTCCAAACCCATAAAACTTCGCCCCAAACAGGCAAAACTGATATCAAAGTTCGTCCATCCATAACCGCACTCACCAGCTGACTCACCATTTGTGCTTGCAGAATCACCCCTGGTATTTCTTCGGAAAAACCCTGCCCAGTCATGTAGGGGGTAGGACTATAATCACGAAAGCTTTGGGCAGTAGTACCAATGAGAACAATTCGGTCTTTGACTTGTTCGGCGTTGACCTTACCTTTAAGAACATCTGTAAGTGTGACTTTAGGAGCAATTTCTCCAGGAGAATTTTGGAAAGAGCGGTAATTGAGTAATATTTGGTAGCCGCCTGTATCCGCTTGTTGATAGCCACCCATGTGAGGCTGCAACCGCTTAAAAACGACGTTGCCTAACTGCAAATCCCCAGAATCAATATATTTGGCAGAGATGCCTTTTGCCTGTAAGTAGTGGAATGCCAGTTGGGCATTAAGGGCGTAGCGTGCAGCACAAGGGGAGGTTACGTCTGCTGGTTGCATTGCCAATAAATGACGACGCAGAACACGGTCTGCATCTGGGACAATATCACTAAATCCTTGACGTTCTAGCGGAACCCCCAAAGGAGGTGAAATTCCCGGACGGTCTTTTGTGAGTTCTTTCACTTTACAAATTGCAAAAAACCTGTCATCTATTTTTAATTTAGTCGCCAAAAAAGCTGGGTTGCGTTGTGATGGCTGATCACGATAAATATCCAAACCAATGGCTTTGGGTTGGAACTGTGCAAGTTTTTCCAAAAGCCTAGCTAGTGCTAGCTCCGATAGCGACCCTCTTCTTTCCTTTTGTTCTGGTAACTGAAAATCTTCTTCGGTAACAGTGACTATCAACAGGCGCGAATCTTGCTTTTCTTGGGGACGCGATCGCATTAATTGATCGTAAGCTTGTAACTCCCATGTTTGCAATCCTCCCATTTGCCGGACTCCTAGCACGCTGATGGTGAGCATCACACTCATTAGCAATCCCCTTATGAGTACGCTGTTAGATTTAATTCCGGGCTTTGGCCAAGTCATCGCTATGGCAGCAGGATTTTCACAAATTATCGGCAGCCAACTTGCCCCTGGAAATTTGTCCTCTAATCCTTGCAGTTTTTCTCTGGCAGTGCGAACTGCAATATATAAAGATGCGCCTGAAGAAAAAGCTGCCAGAAAATGTTTTAAAAATGCTTGTGCCACAAGATCAGGCACAGGTTCCCGCATGACAATGATTTGGGGAATATGTAAATCTTGTAGTTCTCGCGCTAATCCCAATCCATCACAGGAGTTGAAAATCGCCAACTGTAAACCATTGGTGACGGCATTTCTCAGGGCATATTTCAGGTCTGCAATTGTTAAACTATCTTTGTCATTGATATAGATACGACCAGTCTCACCCTCGCTTCTACTATGACCAGCGAAAAATAAAATGTTCCAAGGTTGGTTCCACAGATGATCGTTGATCTCATCGCGTTGGCGCTGTGGCAAAAACTCTGTGGTCGCATTGGGTAATTTTTTTAGTAATTCGCAGTCTTCGTCCACATCAATACCAGCTTTATCGCCCAAAATCGCCAATATTTTGATTTTCTGTCTGTAGGTAGATGTCTGCAATCGGGTTACTTGTTCTGACTCTAGAACACTCAAAGCTACTTCGGCTTTGGTGTAATCGTCCTCAATCAAATCCCATACATGCCAAGGAAGTTTCTGTAGCTGCATAGAAGCAGTGCGAATCAGCACTCGCAGTTCCTCATTGGGCATTAAGTGTTTAAGCCATTTTTCCCGAATCCGCCAAAATGACGCTGAATTTAGCCAGTGATTTAAGTGCGATCGCAACTCACAAGCTTTGTTTTGACAGTCATCACGCCGTTGGGTAATAGAACCATCGTAAATAATTTTTTTGGCTTTGATGCGGCTATTTCCTAGACTACAATAAGTTGACTGCCACTCGTCAATTGCTTTAGCTATTTTTAGATTGGGAGGTAAGTGACCAGAGGTTTCTATGCTGGGGCGTTTGCCATCTTCTCCAATCTCCAGCATCACCCGCACCCCTAACTCCAAATCGCCATCTAGTTTCAGAACAACTAACTTTCCCATTTGTAGCACCCCAATTGTTTTTCGCTTCAGATGAGAAAACTTTCTATAACGCTAATATTCCCCAAGACCAATTTAATACTAAAACGTTCTCCCACCTCGCCACTAAACTGCAATTGAATATTTTTGTTAGTGCTTCTAGTTTGCGCTTCCATAATAGATTCTCTCTCTGCTCCTTCAAAGTCAAGCACCATCAGTTGGAGATTTGGTGGCAGATAAATTTCTCCCCATATAGGATGCACTTCTACGATAAAGTCTATTTCCTGCTCCTTCTCTTGAATGAAGCCAACGACTAAAATGACAGATTGGATTGTTCCTGTTTTTCCTAAATCAATCAGCTTACCCCTGCTAACAAAAGAACCATTAGCACTTCTCAAACTCCAATCTGCATTAGCTCTTTGATAATCAAAGAGAGTTTCAATTTCTTGCCAACCAACCTCAAAAATATTTTCCAACCATTGTTTCAATTTAACTAAAGTCTTGTTGTCAGTGAGCGATTGAGAAGCTAACTCAGCTTGCCTCACTTGAGTAAGTTCTTCTAAATACTCCAGGAGATTGTCCAAAGGTTGCAATTGGTTGATTGCTAACAAATCAGTTTGTACCTGCCTGACAAATCCCAGCAGCGTCGCTTCTCGAAATGATTTCCTTATCTGCACAGCCACATAGCCAATTCGATTTGACTGTACTTCAGGCGGTACGTAAATAAATTGTGCATCTTCAAATACTGGACGACATTCTAACGATCCCAAGTTTTTTAGCGACAAATCAGCTACATCCATAAGTGTCTGCTGTACAAGGTTCCAACTATCGCTCTTGTCTAAGTCTGTCTCAAATCCCATGTATTGTAGATAAGAGTTTACAAAAGACACAGACAAAGTATTGAGATGAACTTGTTCAGCTTTTTTTTGCGTAGCTTGTCGCCTACATAACTCTTCTGCTCGATGTCTTCCATCTAGCGGTATCGGCCCTGTAAATGTTAAAGTATCTGCGATTTTAGCCATATTTTTTTACCAAATGATTAAATATTATTAAATACATAAATATTCTTGGAGTTTATCAGTAAACTTTTTCAGGCATCGTTGGTAGAAACTATGTAGAGATGTGATTCCAATGCCCCATTCTGCCGAAATATCTTTCCAGGAAATTCCAGAACATCTTCTTTTAGCTATAGCTTGAAAATTTGCCTCTGGATGACCTTTGATGTGTTCTTTAGAAAAAATCAACTCTGGATCAGATTCTATACATTCTATTATTTGTTCAGATAAAGACATAGGTTGAGATTGAGATGATGGTATATTTTCCAGATGAGAGTCTTCGAGATTTATTTCATTTCCTTTGCCGATAACTTTGGGAATAGCTTCTGGAAAAAAGCGTTTACTCAATAGCATATTTACCCAAGTTATCACTTCGCCGCGTTCTGGGTCATACTTATTAATATTGTTATTTTGGCAAAGATAGAAAAATAAATTTTGTACTGCCTCATCATAAATATCTTCATAAAGTAATTGAAATTGGCCCTTATAAGGATGAATAAGTGTACCCGACTGCCAAATGGCATTCATCAGCCGTGTTAAAGCTACCCGCTGTTCTTTGGTTGCGTGTGGGTGTTGTTGGGCTTTGAGCGCTAATTCTTTAAGTTGTACATCTAGTTGTTTTCTCCAGTCGTTAGTCATAAAAGACCTCGAATTCAAACGCACCAACTTGCGAATCTGTATATATCTCATGTATTGATTGCGATTTTTACACAAACTAGCCACAATCGTTACAAAACTTTTCGCTCAGACATTAATGACCTGGCGTTGCAATCCAATACGCTTGGGTTAAGGATAATTGTAGGTTGGGTTGAACATTCGTGTTACCCAACAAATGTCCGAAAATGTTGGGTTTCTAAATGATAAGTCTTTAGCCGGACACGATAAGTAGTCAGACAGAATTAATTACACAATGTCATTGCGAATGGAGCGTAAAGCCTTCTCTTCTCCTTCAGAGACGCTAACGCGAACGAGAGGCTCCGCCAACGGCATAGCTTCGCTTAACGCGGTAGCGTCTCTAAGAGTTGCGGAATGAAGCAATCCCAGCCCAAGCGATGCCCAAGCGATGCCCAAGCGATTGCTTCGCTTCTCTTCTTAGGCTGCGCCAACGCTCGCAATGACTGTAAATATTTTTGTCCTACTACTTTAGGACTTACGCACAGGTAACGGAAAATCGAACCACAGAGACACAGAGAAGCCAGTGCGCCCTTGCGGTTCCCCGACTTGAAGCAACTGGCGCGACACGGAGGAATAAGAGTTTGAGAGGTATTTTGCGTAAGTCCTATACTTATTATTAGGGACTTCCAGAAAATAAATTATCCAATTTACTCAGATAATATTTTTCTTTCTCCCCCTGCTAAGAGCTAATAGCCCCCCTGCCTACACCGCCATAGGATATTTTTTTAGTTGGAAGTCCCTTAGATCCCCCCAATCCACGCCAGTCGCTCCACTTGGGGAGACCCCAGACGCTCTCTACGAGACGCTACGCGTAGCTTGCTTCGACCTAGGAGTACGCAAACTCGCTCATAGCGTTGCTATGCCGAAGGCGTTGCCTCTCTTAGAGCAATACGCTTGGGTTAAGGCTAAAACTTTTTGTCAAAGTTATTTTTTAACGAACCGCGTTCGCGCAGCGTCTCGTTAGAGAAGGACGCGAAGGAAGAGAAGGAAGAAATGCTTAACTGAACTGTATTGTCTGTTAGAGGATGTTTGTAAAGTCTCAATTCATACTAGCCCTGGCGACTAAAAGTCGCGGCTACACAGACAAAACCTGCCTCCGCAGGTTAAAAAACCTTAATTTTTTCTTAGTCCACGGAGGTGGACTTTGTTTGTGTAGTAGCGAATTCTATTCGCCCTATACTTTTAAAACATCCTCTTAGAGAAGGCTTTACGCTGCGCTAGCGCCTGCCGTAGGATGTAGGATGCCCGAACGCGAATTTATTTATGTTGAGCAAAGTCGAAACACAGTGTCTCTTTTAGGAGAAAGGCTGTAGGGATAACAACGCGCTGGCTCCCCTAAAAAAGGAGGGCAAAAACTGATCAAAGTCTTCCTTTTTAAGGGGGATTTTGAGGTATCTAAAAAGTTAGGAGGCTAAACGAGTAGTTTGAAAACACGCTCTACCCTTCAATCGTCAATTCTGTTTTTCCAATAATTATTCTCTATTTTGTGGCATAAATTTAGTGAATGCGAGTGATACGTATATAGCAGCATTGATCATTAGAGATTAACTTATGAATAACTCCACCTATCAGCTTGACGATTCCGCTTTAATATTGCCGATTTCCCAATCAGCTCGCATAACTGCCCAGCAATTTGCTAACCAGCAGCCAAATTCTGAAAAAGCAGAGCAAGTTCGGCTGAATACGCTGGCTGTGTGGGTGGTGAATGACTACTTAGAAATGATGGATATTCCTACTGACCTCCAAGCTAGTGACAGCTGGAACCCCATCATGCGCCTCTGTGGGAATGTAGCTGACTTAGAAGTGCCCTCAATTGGTCGTCTGGAGTGTCGCCCTGTCCATCTGCATCAGCAGATGTGTTCCGTTCCTCCCGAAACTTGGGAAGAACGGGTGGGTTATTTAGTAGTTCAATTTGATGAATTACTCCAAGAAGCGAGGCTGCTTGGTTTTATCCCTAGTGTCGCAACTGAAACGCTGCCTTTAGCGCAACTGCAACCATTGGAAGCGTTTATCGACCACCTAGGTCAACTGCGCCAATCCCCAGCTAGTCCACTGGTGAATTTAAGTCAATGGTTTACTGGTATATTTGAGACAGGTTGGCAGACTGTTGAATCGCTATGGAACGTACCGGAACTCAGACCAACTTATGCCTTTCGCAGTATTGACACTGTGCAACTAAATGCCCTTAACCAACCAGAATCAATTACTAAACGTGCAAAACTGATTGACTTGGGTATTCAAATTCTCAACCAACCCGTGATGTTGATTGTGGAAATCAGTCCAGAAAAGAACCAGCAAACCAGTATTCATCTGCAATTGCACGCCACTGGGAATCAAATTTACTTGCCACCAGGAGTTCATCTCACCGTTTTGGATAGTTCGGGAACAGTATTTCTAAATGCTCAATCTAGAAAATTGGATAACTACATTCAGTTGCAGTTTCGTGGTGAACCTAGAGAGCAATTTAGCGTTAAGGTAGCTATAAATGATACTAGCATTACCGAACATTTTAGGATTTAAAACATCTAGCTATCTTCCCTCGTCGGTAACTTATTAAGTGGTAATTGGTTAATTAAAAATTAAAATCCAAGCCGGCTTTTAGGGTTTTAAAAAAAATCTGTAAATGCTTGTAGAGCTTGTTATAAGACATTAGAACAGGGCATGGTTTTGCACAGGGGGATAGCAACGGTCATGAGTAAGTTAGTGGTTCTGAAATTCGGAGAGGGTAGTTTTGAGCAAGGGTTTGCTGTCACCCTCGAAATTGGTGAAGAACGCGAGCGTGCTACAACAGAAATTACGGGGAAGCTACCTTCATTTCCCGAAATGCCGCTCTATTACAGTCATTGGCAGTCTAGTTATCGGCAAATAGGCAATCGTTATCGTCTCCATGCTGACAAAATGCAGGTGACGAATGTATCTATGATTCAAGACTGCGAAAATGCTTCTCATATTTTGCGGGCACGCTTTAATACCTGGCTGCGAGCAGAAGAGTTTCGCCCTTTGAGGGAAAAGTGGTTAGAAAGATTGTCGTCCACGGAAGAAGTGCGGGTGATTTTGCAAACAGAAAATAGCCAATTACAGCTATTACCCTGGCATCTGTGGGACTTGTTAGAACGCTACCCCAAGGCTGAAATCGCCCTTTCTTCACCATCTTACGATCGCATTCAAAAACCACGCACCTTAAATCAATTAGTCAACATTTTAGCGATTGTGGGCAATAGTCAGGGAATTGACACCCAGGCTGATCAAGCTTTACTACAACAGTGTAGTAATGCAGAGGTTACCTTTCTGGTAGAACCACAACGGAAGGAATTGACTGACCATCTTTGGGGAAAAAATTGGGATATTCTCTTTTTTGCTGGGCATAGTTCCAGTAACAAAAATGGAGAAAGCGGACGAATTTACCTGAATAAAACTGATAGCCTCAGCATTGGCGAGTTAAAGTATGCTCTAAGGAATGCCATTGAAAACGGCTTACAACTAGCTATATTCAACTCCTGTGATGGATTGGGATTGGCGCGAGAACTGGCTGATTTGCAAATCCCTCAGATGATCATCATGCGTGAACCTGTCCCAGACCAGGTTGCCAAGGAGTTCTTAAAGTATTTTCTCGAAGCTTTTGCCAGTGGCGAGTCTTTATATCAAGCGGTACGCCAAGGGCGGGAACGGTTGCAAGGACTTGAGGATAAATTTCCCTGTGCGACTTGGCTACCAATGATTTGCCAAAATCCAGCGCAAATCCCACCCACATGGGATGAATTAAGGTCTACAAAAACTGAAGATATACCAAATTTAGCTTTGTCTACCAGACACAGATTTACGACAACTTTGTTATCTAGTTTGGCGATTACAGCCTTCGTTTGTGGGGCGAGATTGCTGGGATTGCTGGAAAATCCAGAGATTCAAGCCTTTGACTTGATGATGCGTCAGCGCCCTGTGGAGGAAATTGATTCCCGATTGCTGGTAATCACAATTGACGATAACGATCTGGCAATTCAAAGAAAAAATAACGAGTCCTTAATTGGAGCTTCCATTTCCGAAAAATCTCTCAACAAACTCCTGGCAAAACTGGAGCAATACCAACCCCGGGCGATCGGCTTGGATATCTACCGTGATTTTAAGGCTAAAGAACCAGATTTAATTACTCGTCTTCAAAAAACTCAGAATTTGATTGGCGTATGTAAGGGGAGCGATGGCACAGTAAATATCCCAGGCAATGAGCCGCCGCCAGAAATCCCCAAAACAAATCTGGGATTCAGTGACTTTATTCATGATCGTGATGGAGTTATCCGTCGGCATATCCTGTTCATGAACCAAGAGGCGACATCGTTGTGTCCTGCTCCCTTGGCGTTCAGTCTACAACTGGCCTCTCTCTATCTGCGCCCTTCAGGAATCGAACCAAAGTTCACATCTCAAGGGAATTTGCAGCTAGGTAAAACTATTTTTCCGAACCTGAAATCTCGTACAGGCGGCTATCAAAATATTGATGCTAATGGCGGTCAAATCTTACTCAATTACCGTTCCCCAAAACAAATAGCCGAACAGGTGAAGCTAACCCAATTTTTATCTAGTCCCATTAACCCCAGTGCTATCAAAGATAAAATTGTTTTGATTGGTGTGGTGGCAAAGGGGGATTCTCCAGACACCTGGCCTACGCCCTATGGCGTTCCTTTAGATGAGCAAATGCCAGGAGTGTTAGTACAAGCCCAGATGGTCAGTCAAATCCTCAGCGCAGTCCAGGATGGGCGGCCGTTGCTGCGGGTTTGGTCACTGTGGGCTGAGGTAGTATGGATTTGGGGGTGGTCTTTGGTCGGGGGAGTCCTGGCTTGGCGAAAGCTTTCGTCCCCTTGGTTGGCATTGGTAGTCAGTATTACCTCTAGTGTTCTATATTTAGTTTGTTTCGGTCTATTAATTTCGGGTGCTTGGGTGCCTTTTGTACCTTCGGCTTTGTCGTTGGTTATCACGGTTGGCTTGATGTCAATTTATACAACAACAAAAGTTCGGGTGGCTAGTGGGGAATAGAGGGAGCAGGGGGAGAAGAATCTGATAATTGTATTGGACAAAAGAATTTAGATAATATAATTTTTAATTTAATTTTTGGAGTTAAATAGGGAATGGGGGAAGGATTTTTTTATTAAATTTATAGATAACCAGCAGATAAATCTACAAGGTTCGCATACTTAAGGGAAGGTTTTTATGAAGTCACATTCACAACCGATAAAACTGTTTTTAGTAGTAGCTTTAAGCTGCACCAGTTTACTAGTTAGCCTGACTCCAGTACTGGCAAAACCAACTCTTGGTTCTTCATCTAGCGCTCGCTCTGGTGCTAAAACGAACCTTGCTCAAGGCACAATCTTTAATCAACCCCCACTTCCACCTGGCTCCCCTCCTGGAGGTCGCCTTCGTGGTGGAGCGAGGCGCGGGGGTGAATGTGAAGTTAGTAAAATTGACCTGACTGCTTTAGTACACTTTACTGAGGGAGCTAACTCAGTGATCAATGTCTGGGGACAGACAACGGTAGAACGCCCAAGCTGGTTTTTTTATGTGCCATATACCAAAGATTTACCCTATGAAGTTGAATTTGTGCTGAAAGAAGATGCGGACTCTAACGACTCTAACGACTCTAACGAGATTTACCACAAAGCGATCGCTCTACCAGATAAACCAGGAATCATCCGCGTTTCTTTGCCTAGCACTGCTCCTCCCTTGGCGCTAGACAAACAATATCGCTGGTTTTTCCTTATTAACTGTGACAAGCAAAAGAAATATCCTCCGACTTTTGTCGAAGGGGTAATACAAAGAGTCGAACTCAATCCAGCCGCAGTCAAAGAGCTACAAACGACAGAACTTCTAAGGCGCTATACTATCTATGCCCAAAACGGGATATGGTACGACGCACTGACGGCACTGGCTCAACTGCGTCAGAAAAATCCTAAAGATGCGGCACTGCAAGCAGAGTGGCAGAATTTGTTAGGCAGCATCCGCTTAGATGATATTGCAGCAGAACCGATTGTTTCGGAAAAACCTTAGAAGATGTTTGAAAAGTCGCAAAGTATACTATAAACCGTGCTTCCATTCCTCTCCCCGAAAGGTCGAGAGGCTTTGAAACCCCCATTCCCTTCTAGGGAAGGCTTGTTCGGAGGGTTAGGTTTCTGAGGCTTAGATGTTAGCAATAATACTTTTCAAACAATCTCTAATATCATGTCCGCTTGATTGCTTATTAAACCCGAAGAACCCCACCCCGACAATCGTCGCTTTGTCTCCCCTCCCCGCAAGCGGGGAGGGATTGGGGGTGGGGTGTAATGACTGTGGTTAGCATAACTAATTATGCGGACATGATATAAGGGGTTGGGGGTGAGGTTTTGTACTTTATTAAATCCGCGTTCCTAATCTTCTTTTTGCAAGATATCATCATCAATCCGTCGCTCCCGATTAACATCGGGGTTTTCTGCTGTCCAATTATCATCTGCTCTAGGAGATTCAGGAACTATCACAAGCTCAGTCTCTTTTGTATGGTTATTCCCCCATTCATCCAAAACATCTTTTATCAGTACTTCTTGCAACCAAATCTTAGCGACAACAGTCAGGGGTAGTGCCAGAAATAATCCTAAAAAGCCAAAGAAAGTGACGAAAAATAGTTGGGCAATTAAGGTTACGGCTGGCAGCAACGAAACTTGCTGTGCCATTACAATTGGCGTGATGAAATTACTCTCAACCTGTTGAATAACAAAGTAGAGAATTAAGACAGCGATAACTTTCCAAGGATCATCCAACAGTGCGATCGCCATTGCTGGTATTACACTAATTGTCGGCCCCAGATTAGGAATCAAGTTCAAAAATCCTGCTAAAATCGCTAAAGCCAATGCTGCCTTTATACCCAAAATTGATAAGCCAATCAGACTCATCAGCGCTACTACAAACATGGCAATGAAAGCGCCTGTAATCCATCCCTCCAAAGAGACTTCGCACTTATCTAAAATCCCATCTACCCGCCGCCGATAAAATGAAGGGAAAAGCCGCACAAAGACTTTGCGGTAAGCCACGGGATCGGCTAACATCATTCCTGTTAAAACCAACACTAGCAAAATCTTGAGGACGGCTTCCAAAGAGCCAGATACAAAGGCGAAGGAGTTTCCCAGTACCCGATTAACGAAGGGCTGTGCTTGTTGGATGAGGCTGTTGATATCTGGGATGTAAGGAACCAACTGGTTAGGAATACGAGTTCTCAGGGCGTCAAGCCAACTATTAAAGCGCCCAAACCCTTTAGGAACCTGATAGGTTAGTTCTTGAAATTGCTGTGCAAATGGTGGCACAATTAGCCAGAAAAAACCCACGACACCTGCAAAAAAGATAGCTACTGCCAGGAGGACGGCGAATCCACGCCTCATGCCAAAGCGTTGGAAGCGTTTCGCTAGCCGATTTAAGGTGGTGGCTAACACAACTGCGGCAAACATGAGCAAAAGTACTTCCCGAATTTGCCACAGGATGTATAAAGAAAGAACTATGGCGATTAAGCCGATCCATTGACCGAGGTTCACAGGCTGACTCCCAACGGTTGGCGAGATGCAATTTTATTGTAATTTAGCTAGGTTAACTGATTTTAGGAACTTGTGCGTGGATGGCTTGAGTTAATTTTGTTTCTGTGCTTGGAATCGCCACAGTAGCGCGATCGCTATAATCACAATTGGCAACAATACTATAATTAGCGCGTTGGTTGCTGTCGCCGGAATTGATAGACTTGGCCCTGCATATTTAATTAATACTGATAACAAAGCCGAGAGTAAAAGCAGTTTCAGAACAAATCCTAGTTGATTTTGCATAAAAGTATGGCATACAAATTTTTGTGGTACACACGAAGCGCTGTACCGCCCAGTTTCTACAATAAACCTACAGATACAGATGCGCCGTGTGCGACTTTCTTTCAAACCTAACCCCCAGCCCCTTCCCTAGCAGGGAAGGGGAGCAAGCATCAAAGCCTCTCGACCTTTCGGGGAGAGGAATGGAAACGGAGTTTCAAGAAGAAGTTGCACATCGCGTTACAGATACAATCCTTTCCAACTTTCTTTGGGAAATGCCTTTGCTTTATTTACGTCAAACTCAACCAGCCAAAAACTTGTTCTACAGTCAGTTCCAACTCGATACCCTCCAGGATGGGTAATTTATCAGCACCTTCGTATAATTCCAGCCGCTGTCCAGGAAAAATCCCTAGCACACTTTCGTCTTCCGGGTTGATTAACCAGCCTAGTTCAGTACCATTGCGCGAACAATGCAATAATTTACTCAACACTTTTGTAAACTTTTGGTCTGGGGAAAGAATCTCAATTGCCCAGTCGGGATGAATTTCAAAGCGATTAGCAATTCTGCCAGTAGAAGTTTTAGGAATTCTGTCCCAGCGAAACACAGACACATCAGGGACGATAGAAGCACTGCCAAAGGTACAACGCAGTTCGGGCAAAGCCAAAGCAGTTTTTTGCCTTTCGGTTATCTGATTGATGACATGACAAGATTCGCTCCGCAGTAGGCTATGTTCACCTTGAGGCATGGGTTTTTGAATGATTTCCCCCTTGATAAAATCTGATGCTGGTTCAGTTTCTGGCAGTTTGAGGAACTCGTCTAAAGTTAGTTGGGGTTGAATTGCGATCGCCATAAGCAAATAGTATAGAGGGGATGGTTTTATTATCGGCGTTAGCGATCGCCTACGGGTAAGCAAGCTATGACAGGCAATGCTATTTCATTCTCATGTAGGCCACCTCAGAATGAATTCTGAGTCTAATAGCTAAAGTCGTCTAAAGACGACTGAGAAAAGATTATAGTCCGTTTTAACGGACTTTAGCTATGAGCCGCGGAACTTCAGTTCTGGGCGGTTTCTGTCTAGAACGAAATAGCCCTGCTATGATAGGTGCTAAAAATTATATTTTTGGGAAACCTACGAGGCGATGAACTTGGACTGATACATCACCAAAGGCTAGGGGGACAATAGTACCTGTGGTTAATGTCAGTTCAGTTGTGTATTGCCCATTTTTTAAGTCTCGAAATACTTGCAACTGAGAATTTTTGAGATTGACAACCCAATATTCAGCAATGCCTGCTTCTGCATAGATGTCTTTTTTATCACCTAAGTCTTTGCTCAAGGTGGACTGAGAAAATTCGATAATCCAGAAAATATCTTCAGGGTAAGGGTGATGTTCTAAGTAGACCTCGCCTAGAGGTTTGACAATCGCCACATCGGGGACGAGTTCTGAGTCGTTGGGTAGGGTGATGGGTTTGGCATCGCGGATTTTTGCGCGTTCACCAAGCAGTGTGCGGAGATAATCAGCTGCTTCGGTATTGTAGTAGGCATGGGGTTCTCGTTCTGGGGGCATAACTATGAGGTCGCCGCGCAATAGTTCAATGGGTTGGTCATCAAAAATCCCTGCTTCTATTGCTCGGTGATAGCGTTCAATTGTCCATTTATAGGTAGTTACCGTCATAGCCGCCTTTTTTCTACCGCTTCGACAATAGCTTTAGTTTGATTTTAGTTGATTGCTAAGTGACAAACATTTTTGCCTTGCCACGCTACTGACTAATTACGAATTACGAATTACCATAGCCCTCAACCTGCCGCAACTTCTCCAATTCCTCTGGCGTGAGGGGATTATTTCCTGACTTCAGTGATTCTATCCAGCGTAGCCGTCGCTGCTTCACATCATTTGAGTAATCAAGTGCGCCACTGTCTACAGCAGCTTGAAAATCTTCTAATGCCCCTACCAAGTCGCCTGTCAAAACTCTAGCCAGTCCTCGACTGTCTTGATAGATTTTCTTATCCGGGTCTAAGGTAACGGCTTTTTCACAGATTTTGAAAACACCTTGAGCATAACCGTGTAAACAGCCAACCCAGCAAATGCTATTTTGAAATTCAGCAGAGTTTCTCAAACTAGGGTCAAATATTTGGGCTTGCTTGAAAGCTTCTTGTGCTTCTTTAATTTTGCCTTCTCTCACCCAACTGATACCGCGACTCAACGCAACTACAGCCGCAAAAGCTTTGTCCTGGGCTAACTCTGGAGATACGTTTACTGTTTCATGCAGCCCTTTTGCCTTGAGCCATTTTGTGTCACTGTTCCATACAACTTTTTGGAGGTTGGCACCGCTGAGGTTGGCATCGCTGAGATTGGCATCGCTGAGATTGGCATCGCTGAGGTTGGCATGGCTGAGGTTAGCATGGCTGAGATTGGCATGGCTGAGGTTGGCACGACTGAGGTTGGCATCGTTGAGGTCGGCACGACTGAGGTTGGCATCGCTGAGGTCGGCACGGCTGAGGTTGGCATCGCTGAGGTCGGCATCGCTGAGGTCGGCATCGCTAAGGTTGGCATCGCTGAGGTCGGCATCGCTGAGGTTGGCATCGCTGAGGTTGACACGACTGAGGTAGGCATAGCTTAGGTTGGCACGGCTGAGGTAGGCATCGCTGAGATTGGCACGGCTGAGGTTGGCATCGCTGAGGTTGACACGACTGAGGTAGGCATCGCTGCTGAGGTTGGCATTGCTGAGGTTGGCACGGCTGAGGTCGGCACCGCTGAGGTTGGCACGACTGAGGTTGGCATGACTGAGAAATAATCTTAAGTTCTGGTTAAAAGCAGAGATACTCAGGCAGTGACTATAGCCGATAATACGGAGCAAGCGTTGTGAGTCAAATTCATTACTATCAAGTTCACCGCAGGGGTGAAAGGTAATTTTGTCTTTGAGGTCGTCTTTTCTTTGGGCATAGCGATGCAACTCTAGAAGCAAAATCATCACATTCAGCCCTGTATACACATCCACCTGACGCAATCCCAACTCAATTTCTCGCTCTGGTAATTGCTCCCGCAATTGTTTTTTCTTTATCAGAGGCAGGTTTGCATCTTCTGCATCAATAAATTCCCCATCGCACCAACGGAGGTAGAATTGCACTAATCTTTGAAACAGTTGACACAAGCGTTCCACGTTTGGAAATTCCGAATTCTCAGCCAACCAACCCATCAAATATTCGACAATTTCAAGCGTTAAATTTCCATAACCTAATAAATCGTAAATCTGCTTATCCATTACCTCCGTGGTAATAAAGTCACGCTTGCTTACCTTGGTTGTCCAATCGATAAAGCTTTTTAGTAACCGTTCCGCAAATAAAAACTCGCTAAAGCTCTTGTGAACAAACTCTACTGAACCGCCTTTATCGCCGGAAGCTGGTTTAATATAAAATGCCGTCAACAAATTATTGAGTAGCTTATCTTGTTGATTTTTTTGGGAGGTATTCTCCTGTCTGGCATCCTGAATTAACTTTGCTGCGGGGTTGTTGCTATCTTTGAGCCGTGCTTCTAACATCGTCACTCTGGCAGATTCATTCCCAGACTGCACCACACACAAAGCGGCTTCGGTGAGAAACTGCCGCAAATCTTCACTCTCCAATCCAGTCAAGCGAGAGTTATCATTCTGATTTTCACTGTCACGCTGTTTTTCTAGTACCCACTTCACCGATTCGTCATAGATGCGGATTTTTGCCTTAATAGCATCTGCGCCTGCAAACATTTGGACGTTGAGACGCTTGTCTCGGTGCATCCGTGCTAGTAAATAAAGCAGTAAGGGTTCTCGTGCTAGTTTATTTTTGACTTCATTAGGGCAAGCCTGCAAAAATTCTTCAAACTCACTCTTGTTAACTTGAGCCGCAACCGCCCATTTATCCAGCCATTTTTGCTGAATTGAGTCATCCATTGGCTGAAGTTCGACGCGCTTCAAGCTTTTGGTTTGTGAAAGTAGCCGCTCAATTCCTTGCAGCGCTAAAGGACGACCAGTAATCAAAAACTGATGACGGCAAAAGGGGTTTTTTTGAAACTGTTCCACCTGTTCTAAAAATTCCTTCAAGCCGCCGCTGGCTCGTCCTTCTAGTAATAACTCGTCAAACCCATCTAGTAAAAACAAAAACCGAGTATTCTTATCTGTCAGCCAGCCTAAATCACTGGTGACAAAATAAAAGTGTTGTAAATAGTTCTCTAAAGTATCAGTTAAGTTATCTCTTAGTACCCGCAAATCTCGCAACCGAATCAGAATTGGGGTAAAGCTAGGATGTAATTCTCGCTGTACCCAATCGGCAAACATCCGACAAAAGACACTCTTACCACGTCCGGCTTCGCCTTGAATAAACAAAACTTGTTTGTGTTTTGTATCTGAGTCATTCAGTATATTCTTAACCCACGCTTCTAGTTCCAGACTTGCGTCGTCATTGGCATCCAGTTCTTTGACTTGCAAAGGTACATACAAATCCCGAAAGGTAATATGGATTTCATCAAAAATCTTTTCTTCTGGCTTTGATTTAATTACCTGTTCCAAATAATCTGTAATACTTAGATTCTTCTCTAGCTTTTCTTTTCCTCCGGCGCTATACCATTTCCAAAGTTTGTCTGCTTTCTCCCCGACTTCTACCAATGCATCTTGCATATATTCATCAGTGTGACGAGCTACCCGTTCAGTTAAGGTTTTTGCTTCTGTCTCGGATAATCCCGCTTCTTGCAAGCGTTGCTGTAAAATCTGATTAAATGATTCTGCTAGTTGAGATTCGTGAAAATAGAGAATAGCTTTTTTAACTTCCCGCTCATCAAATTCTTGCTCACCTAATTTCTGAATCTGCGAAGCTAAAGCATGAGAAGCTGGAAGGTTTTGATCAATTTTCTTGAGTAATTCCGAATCTTGTTTGAGAATATCCTGAAAGCTATCTATGTAAGCAGCCTGACTAACTAGTAGCACACAGTTTTCTAAACTTGGCTCTTTGTTGGTTGCATCAATAATGAACTTTAGTATAGTAATGGCGATGGGTGCAAAGGGAATTACTTCTTTGGTAATTTGACCGAGAGGAGAATTAAATACATCTAATAGCGACGAAATCTGTTCTACATAAGGTTTGAAGTTTTGAACATTGGGTTTTTGCTCTTTGATGGCTTTTGCCAAATCAAGCACGGCTTTAGCAGCGTCGGCTCCAGTCTTTGTTACCTCTACGCCTTGTGTCCAGTTCAAATCCTGAATGTTTCGCAAAAACTTCCAGAGTTTCGTCATCGCCATAGACTATTCTCCAACAGCATCAATTTGGTAAAAATGCACCTGTATAGCGCTTCTCGTTTGTATGCAATAGACTTTGACCTCTCTCCAAACCTCTCTCCTAAGAGGAGAGAGGCTTTGAAATTTACTCCCCTTCGCTTGTAGGGAAGGGGCTGGGGGTTAGGTTTATATTGGACTCAACTGAGAACCGCTATATTACTTAACTCATAGTCAACCAGCTAAAAACTTGTTTAACTGTCAGTTTTAACTCGGTATCTGTGAATGTAGGCAACTGATAAGCTATTGTATATAATTTCACTCGCTACTTGGAAACGCTGTTAGCACAGTTTTAAGTTTCATGCAGAAGCGTAGAGACGTAGAGAGTAGTATCAAAGGCTCGTTAATGAGTATCAAAGGTGGATTCATCCAGTTCAAAGGCTCATTAATGAGTATCAAAGGTGGATTCATCCAGTTCAAAGGCTCATTAATGAGTATCAAAGGTGGATTCATCCAGTTCAAAGGCTCATTAATGAGTATCAAAGGTGGATTCATCCAGTTCAAAGACTCGTTAACGGAGTTCAAAATGGATGAATAGACGCGATTAATGGCGTCTCTAAGCTGATGCGCGTCTAGATTGTACATTGCAATCGCTAAGACTGTCCTTTGTCAATTGGTCATCTGTCCTTTGAAATACAAATGACTAATGACAAATGACTAATGACAACCCTCACGAGTAAATATACAACTTAAATGCGTAACAGCTTACTAACTGCGTTGCCAAATTTTAATAGTCTTATCCAAACTCCCGCTCACCAACATCTCGCCGGAAGCTGTGAAGGCTAATGCTGTGACTATATGAGTATGACCTTTAAACGTACCCAGCAATTCCCCGGTTTGTAAATGCCACAATTTGATGGTTTTATCAGCACTACCGCTAGCGATAATTTGTCCATCGGGACTTAATGCGATCGCATATACTCTATCTCTATGTCCTTTCAGAGTATGAAGTAATTCCCCAGTCTCCAATTGCCAAATTTTAATCGTTTGATCCCAGCTACCACTCACCAGCATTTTACCATCTGCACTAATCGCCAAAGAACGAACGATGTGAGAATGACCCATGAGGGTATGCAGTGGTTGTGCGTCCTTTAAACTTTTTATCCCCGTCTCGGGTAAGGTGCGCCAGACTTTAATTTTGCGATAGCTACCTGTAACTAAAGTTTCCCCGTCTCGACTTAAAACCAGGGAATGAGCAGCTGTATCATCTAAAGAGAGTGCGATCGCAACCTGACGATGCATCAAATCCCAAAACAGAATTTTTCTATCATCTCCGCCAGTAGCTAACATTCTCCCATCTGGGGTGAAGGCAGCACAGCGCACTACCCCATTATGTTTGTGCAAAATATCTATCAAGTCTAAAGCACCTACATGCCAAAGCTTAATTGTGGAATCTGCACCGCAACTCACTAAAGTCTGTCCATCTGAACTAAAAGCCAGGGAATTCACTTCATCTACCAGCCCAGATATCACCCAAGGATACTCTGATAATGTATCTATTAATTCACCCTTGCTTAAATCCCAAAGTTTCGTTTCTCCCCGACTACCACTTGCCAATATGGGTAAAGCTTTGCCATTCTTACACCCGGAACTGAAAGCTAGGCAATTAATACCTCTGTTGTGTCCTTGCAAAGTTTGCCAGCATTCCCAGTCACCTACAATACCCTTGAGGCAATGCTCTGATGGTAGAGTCTGTATTGTATCTGCGATCGCTAAATCATTAATTAATGGCGACGTGTCTTTTTTACCAATAAGTGATTCTAAATACCAACTTAACCCCCCTGCATACAACAAGTTACTCGGATTAATGTAGAGTTTTGGTTCAGTAAGTTCAATTTGATTTGCAGGTAAAAAGCCTGTAATTATGCTCTGTTTTTCGTCGTATCCTAGCTTACCTGTAGATTGATAAAACAAACACAGAAAAATTAATACTTGGTGCTTTCTTAAATCTTCTTGAGTAACCGACCACCTAATTTTGTCTTTCTTAATACCATTAAAACTTTCTCCATCAGCAACATAAACTTGAACACTTAGCTGAGGATTATCTTTTAGTACATAAGAAAATTTGCTTTCGCCACACAAATTTCCCTCATCATCTAAAACCATGTTTTCCACGGTATCTTGTGATACCTTTTTTAGCAATTTCCCTAAACGTTCAGTTATCACCCCGTCAACAATATGCTCCCGCAAAAGATAATCTTGGGCTTGTTGTTGGAAGTATGTAGGAAAAGGTATCGTCCAGTCAGGAGGCTCAGGATATTCAGGCGGCGTCGGCGGCGGATTTTTGGCAAGAACTTCTGCTTGTTGGCGAGAAAGTTCTTGGAGTCTAGCCAATGGCTCGCCCCAAAAAGCCATAATTTCAGTGTGACAACCTTTGACTTGACTTTCCAGCAAAGATAAGTCATAAGTTTTAGGTTTTTTCACACGTTGAAGGAAGTCAGCTTGTTGAGATTTTAGTAAGCTAATCCAATCCATCTGCATTCCTGCGGCAAACTATTGCATACCTACGGTAAGCTATACCAATGCAATTACTCAAGTTTATAACCTTAGTTAATTAAAATACAGTAATCTTAGTAGTCTAATAAAACACAGTCATAAGGAGATGTTTCCGGGAAAGATAGAGATTATTGCACTTAGACATTTCATGAACTGATGCAGTTGAAGTATATAGAATTAAATGATGTCAGTCAATTCTAACGGAGATGGAGAAAGAGATACTGTTTCCCTAGAGACAGTTATAGCCGCAAAGGAAAGTTTAAAGTGAGACGGATTTCAAAGGTTGCCGTAACCTTAAGTCAACAAATCCCTACACAAAAATAGCGTAGTACAGCACGGCGGAAGTAAACCACCCATCCCCAATCAATGAAACCCTTGCGGTATAATAATTACGAATTACGAATTACGAATTATTTTAACCTTTGCGTTTTGGTTGTCTGGGTGTGGTACTTGTATCAGAGGAGTCGCCAAAAGTATCCCTTGCCTCAATCTGTTTAATTTTCATTTGCAAATTCAAGTCATCGCTGCTAACAATTGTTTCTAAATTAGCTAATCTTTGCTCTAACAGTTCTATTTGCTGCTGTTGCAAATAGTTAGTTTTTGATTTTTGCTCATCAGAACGCCAAATAGCAACTGTACCAACAGCTGCGCCACCAATTGCAACTAAAGGAAGAATAGCACCGCTTTTAGTAACTGCTGACAGTGGGATGCAAACTCCAAGAATGGCGACTGTAATTACCCAAATTCTTGTGGTGGCAGATAATCTGACATCTTGGTATTGTTCTAGATTGGGTTGAGATTTTTTAGCCATACTTAAATCCATTGAAAAGTTATTTGCTAGATTGGCACAATTGCTTATTAAAATACTTCCTACAATTGGGCTAAGTACAGCATTTCATTAATTCGTAGCAAATTAAATTTGGCAATATCCTGCAATGCCAACGCATCGGCTGACAATGCCAATGCATCGGCTGACAATGCCAATGCGTCCCCTTGCATTAAAAACGCTACAATTTTACGCAAAGCTGTACTAAGTAAATTTTAAGTAGGGTGTGTTACGGCTTTAGCCTAACGCACCATGTTATATAGGGTGTGTTAGGCGCTCATGTCATGTTTTTCGTGACAATCCTCTGATAAAATCCTTTGAGCGTAAGTAGTTAAATTTATTATGACAAGTGCATCTTATATTTTCCTGGCTGGGGCAAGTCGCGGTGTTGGTCGAGAAATTGCTCAATACCTCACAGCGCAACAGCTAAAGGTAAAAGCCCTCCTGAGAACAACAGCAGTTGCTACTGAATTAGAAAAAATCGGTATTGAGGTAGTTCTAGGAGATGCCTTGAATGTTGGCGATGTAGAACGCGCCATGCTTACAGATGAACCTATTCACACTGTTATCAGTACAATTGGCGGTTTACCATCAGATGTAGAAAGACCGGATTACCCTGGTAATAAAAATCTGATTGATGCAGCAGTTAAAGCTGGGGTGCAAAAGTTTATTCTTGTATCATCCATTGGTGCTGGCAATAGTGTTGTTGCTGCGTCACCCCAAGTTTTAGCCGTACTAGGAAAAGTTTTAGCTGAGAAAGACAAAGCTGAACAACACTTAATTGCCAGTGGACTCACCTATACAATTATTCGTCCTGGTGGACTCAAGTCAGAACCAGCAACGGGTAATGGTGTTTTGACTGAAGATCCGCACATTATTGGTAGCATAAATCGTGCAGATGTCGCACAGTTAGTTGGTCGCTGTTTAAATAGCGATGCCTACGGCGGGCTACGCCAACGTGCCAATAATAAAATTTTGTCAGCCATAGACCGAAATATGCTGTTTGGACAAAGAGAATTTGCAGAATTTACTTTGGAGTAATTTAACTAATTACTAATTCGTAATTCGTAATTCGTAATTCGTAATTGGTAGTTTTTGGGTTTAATTCTTCAACTCTTGGAAATGCACTCGCGTTCGTCTATACGTGGCGCTTTTTTTCAGTCAAGGTCTAAATAAGAGTCTGAAACAGTCTTTAATTACGAATTACGAATTATCAATTACGAATTATTTTAGGCACGCCAGCGGAGTATCTGACCCTTGACAGGATTCACAAATTCTCGTCCTTCAGCGACAGACTTAGCATACTCCCGCTTTAACTGGTAATACCACTGCGCCTGCATATCTGAGTCTTTAATCAGCCGCAGCACGGGATTATATTTCAAACCAATCTGCTGCTTTTCCACAACCGTTCGGTCTTGGCCAATGAAAGTCCGCGCCAACACATGTAGCAGTGGCTTGAAAAATCCTACCCAAGGAAGTGTCCAGTAAAGAGCAAAAGTTACCTCCGTTTCTGTGTCTGAAATCGGTGTAACTGCCGTTAAATTAACGACTCGATGGTTGCCAATGGTGGTTTCTTCGATTCTGACTCCAGGTAAACGAAAAGAAATTTCCGTTTCCGGCACACCACCGCCAATCAGCCAGTATAATCGACCCCCATTCGCTGGTAATCGGTGTCGTCGCATTGTGAAGCCGTAGGGCGAAGCATCGAATTGCTTCACTTCCTCATGCAGTTGCTCACTTCGCCACCACCAAGCGCGATGAACATAAGGTGAATGAGCAGGGTCCATCAGACCTACCACTGCATGATCTATAAAACAAGGGAATTTTACCACTTCTACAAACTGGTGCGGCTCGTCAAACCCTGGAATTACCGGAATCTCCATCTCAGAAGCAGGTTGAGGGTTATCGGGATCAGCCATATATATCCAGATATTCCCTTGGGCTTCCCGAATTTCATAGGAATCTACGTCAAAGCGCCTCAAATCCATCTGCTGTTCCTCCACAAGAGATGGAATCGCAGTGCAGCGTCCAGCCGGGTCAAAGCGCCAACCGTGGTAACAGCATTCCACTTCTTGTCCATTGAATCTACCACAACTCAAGGGCACACCACGATGCGGACAAATATCTGTCATCGCAGAGACTTTACCATCCTGGCTGCGAACTAACAGCACTGGTTCTCCCAAGAAAATGCGGCTGATCATCATACCTGGCTTGATCTGATTACTAGGCAGAGCATAGTACCAAGTATTACGTAATACAAAGTTATCGTTATTTTTCATCACTAATTGCGTCTGCCTTTGTCACAACGAAAGTTCTGGTTTGTGGAAAGGAAGGTTATGCTTAGAAACATTCTTTCAGGTTTTTAATTGCTGTAGGTAAACTCAACTGATACACTTGTTAGTTGCGTTCGTAATTTTCTCAGATTTAGGTTGTGGGAGGATTACAGGTGTGAAGTTGCATTATTCGCCAGAAATTTGGAAAAATACCGTTCTTTTGCGCGGCCCATCCAACTCAAAAAACAATACAGATTGCCAGGTTCCCAGAGCTAATTTACCATCCACAATGGGAATTATCTCACTAGTTGTCAGCATCATTGCCATTAAATGAGAGTGAGCATTAATCGGCTCATCTTCCGGGACATCTCTTAAATGCAAGTCATTATGCAAATAGCTGTCTGATTTAGGTGCTAATTTTTGCAAGAACACTTTTATATCTTCTAATAATCTAACTTCATTTTCGTTGATAGCTAAAGCTGTTGTTGTGTGTTGAGAAAATACTAAAACTTGTCCATTTTTAATTGATGTTGAAGTAAGAAAATCTTGGATTTGTGATGTTATATTATGAATATTAATTTTTGGTTTAGTTTCAATTTCAATTAACTTATTAATAATTGGCATCTCTTCAATTTAATATTTGGGATTGTAAAGGAGGTACGCCAACACAGTCTAACGTTCTCATAAATTAAATATCAACTCTTAACTCTTAACTCCTGTACAGACGCGATTAATCGCGTCTCTACTCCTAACTCCTAACTATAGTTTCCAAACCTTGCACTAATCTTTCTATACCTTCTTTTGCTGTCTCTTTTTGCAGCGCCCCATAGGCAACGCGGAGGTAGCATCCGTCATCCATGCCAAAGGTTGTACCTGGAATGACTGCTACTTTATGTTCCTGGATTAGCCTTTTAACTAACTCAAAAGCATCCATCTGAGTATTAACTTTGAGGAAAAAATAGAAAGCGCCATTGGCAGGTGTAATGCTACATAAACCTTGTAGGCGGTTAAGGGAGTCGAGTACTACTTGCCGCACTTGAGCGATGCCTACGGCGGGCTTTGCCAACGCACCTATATTACTCTCCAAATACTCCGCTTTGGCTTGCAATGCCCCTAAAGCTGCATATTGGGAAATTACTGGCGGACAAATCAAAATCGTATCCTGAACTTTTTTGACGGCGACAAATAAGTGTTTGGGAATCACCATGTAGCCAATGCGCCAACTGGCAAAACCGTATGCTTTAGAAAGGCTAAAAAGAGAAATGGTGTACTCGCTACTACTCGCAAATGCACCAGGGGAAACATGTTTTACCCCGTTATAGGTAAAGTATTCATAGGCTTCATCGCTGATGTGGTAAATGCCGCTATCCCCACAAATTTGATTTACTTGGTGCAATGCTGCTTTTGAATAGACCACTCCAGTCGGATTATTTGGTGAGATTGTCACCACAGCCCGCGTTTTGGGAGTAATTGCTTGAGCGATCGCCTCTTTTCGCAGTTGGTAATTTTCATCTGTCGCTACTAACACTGCACGACAACCAGCCATTGCGATCGCCATTTCGTGGTTGAAATAGTAGGGCGTATTCAGAATAATTTCATCGCCTGGGTTAGTTATTGCAAGAATGGCATTCATAAATCCCATATTGCTCCCGGCTGTCACGACGATGCAGTTTTCCCCATTGATTTCAATGCCGTTGAAGCTTTGCAATTTTTCTGCAAGTGCTGTCAGCAACGGGGGAATTCCTTCAACTGATTTGTATAAATTATTAGCGGGTTCGGCGAAGAATTTGGATAAAAATTCTATCGCTTCCGGTGGTGGATTGTAATAAACAACACCCTGTCCTAGAGAGATTGTTCCAAGAGAGTTTTTAATCAGTTCCCCAACCACAGGAATAATTGGCGACTGTACCGCCTGCATACGAGAGGTTAGGGATTCCATATTTCCTTGCCTATTTACCTATCTGGCTTTAGTATCCCTTAATGTGGAAGACATGGAAAGTTCCTTTGTGATAGATTCCCACACTTTCAATACGGTTCGGTTAACAAAGTTTGGGGGTTTAAGTCCCCTGCCTAAGAAGGGCAGCACGTTTTGATGCCTAATTAAAATCCCCGTTACAAAACGTAATTGCGAATGGGCGAAAAAGCGAATTGCGAATTGGTTTAACATGTTTGTCTCTCGGAGATCCCCCCAACCCCCCTTTTCAAGGGGGGCTTTTTCTGATATTTACCCCCTTTTTAAGGGGGTCGCCGCAGGCGGGGGGATCTTATCTTAACTGCAACAATGTGAGAGTCTGTGACCACAATGATTAGCCTGATTTGCGATTACCTAAAAATTTAGTCAATCGAAATCTGTTGAGGCCCACTTGCTTTGCCATTATGTGCATCTGTTGTGGTGCTGGTGTAGCTATTGGAGCGGGTCTGTTGATCCAGCCAGCTTTTTACAGGATCATCTGCAAGATTGAGCCGAAGTACACCAGAGAAGAACCCACCCACAAATGAGGCTGGATGCTGGATAAATTCTTTGAATATAGGTGACAATTCATTAATGAACATTTAGAGACTCCTGGCGGTGCCGTAAAGAATTATTACTTCTTAATTGATCGTAACCTGTTGAGCAATATATGGTTGGCGGTAACGAAAGATACAAATTTTGTCTGCCATGAACTGGGAATAAAGATGAAAGAGATAGCTAAATATTCTGGGTGTCCCACTATCTGAGCGGTTGATGGATTTGGGGCGTGATGAATTACGTAAAGTACGGTCAAAGTAAATCTTCTCACAACCAGTTTGCTGCAAGGCGAGGCGTCCATTTGCAGGTTTGACCGATTAGTATTTCAGGTCGCTATACATAGACTCACATGTAGCTATTTCTTCGCTACTTTTACGCCATTTATAGTTCCAGGTCGAGCCAACTAGTAGGTTATTGTGCCTGAAGCGATCGCGTCCTGCTCCCTTTGCCTGATATAGTGCTTTATCCGCCGCCGTAATTATTTCTTCAAAGTTAGAACCTGGCTCAGGAATTACTGTGGACAACCCAGCACTGAGGGTTATATGAGAACTAACTTGTGAATGACTATGAGCTATTGCCAATCTCCGCACCGCAAAGCAAATTCTCTCGGCAATTTTCGTAGCACCAAGTTCGTCTGTGTCAGGCAAAATCACAGCAAATTCTTCCCCACCATAACGGGCGACTAAATCAGCAGGGCGTTGAACAATATTTTTAATGGCTTTACAAATTTCTATAAGAGCGCGATCGCCTGCTTGATGACCATAGGTATCATTGTAAGATTTGAAAAAATCTACATCAAGGAGGATGAGAGACAGAGGCTGTTGCAAGCGTGCCATGCGCCGCCACTCTTGGTCTATATACTCTTCAAACCGTCGGCGGTTAGCTACTTGAGTTAAGAAATCGATAGTAACTAACGTAGCTAATCGCTGCAATTTTTCGTTAGCGGCAAAGAGTTTTTGATGTAGCTGCGATTGCTCAATCAAGCGTCTTACCCGTTGACGCAAAACTTGCCAGTTAATCGGTTTGGTAACATAGTCGATTGTACTTACTTGAAATACTCGCTCGATTAACTCAGTATCCTCAAGTTCTGTAATCATTAAAACTGGAGTATGTTTGTTTTCTTCAATACTCTGTACCATAGAGCAAAACTCAAACCCATCCATATCTGGCATGATGGCGTCAAGGAGTACTAAATCAGGGTGCAATTGGTGAAAAACATTCATTGCCTCCGTGCCATCTTTTGCCTCCACCACTCGATACCCTGATTGTTCTACCAAAAGTCGCAGTTGTTGACGGTGAAATTCTTTATTATCAACAATAAGAACTAAAGATTGGTTTCCTTGATGAGTAGCTTTCATTGTTGCTATCAACTATTTTTTATGTAGTTCTAAACAGTTGCGTCTACAAGTTGTAATTTTTGTAGCCTGAAGCCCTAAAAGCAAAGCCATCAAAAGAGAAAAATTCTTTAACCGACAGCTTAATACCTGGCTCACTCAATATTACACACTCAAACTTAGGAGTCTGTACGGTTTCAGACATTTGGCTCCTTAGTACAAAACTTTTAACAAAGGCTGCCCGGCCACAGCCGAATCGTCGCCATCAAGGTGAACGGTCTTTATTTAAAGTATATACGTACTAATAAAATTTATATGTTACTTAAGTATGAGCTTTACTACCAGATAAAATCCGGCACGACTTATTTGGGAAACATCCTCTAAGAGGATGAATGAACAAGTCCTCTTCACGGTAGCGAAATGTTCTAGATCCCCCTAAATCCCCCTTTTTAAGGGGGACTTTGATTCCGGTTCCCCCCTTAAAAAGGGGGGTTAGGGGGGATCAATAAGTGCAAAGATACAGCAAATCACTTTTCAAACAACCTCTTAGAGTTACGCCAAGTTTGGAACTTTTTGAGCTTCAACTCGAACAACAAAATTCCCAACTTCTTAAAGAAGTCGGGAATCTGAGTGTGCTGCATCAACCTACAGAGAATCTATAAACTGCTGTACTTTTTCCAGGAGTGGCTGATATTCGATTTGCTCTGCTAACTCTTGGGCGTTTTGATAGCACGATCGCGCCATTTTTTTGCGTTTCGTTGTGGCGTAAAGGCTTCCCATATTCAGCAAAGTTGAAATTTCTCCCAGCACATCGCCGAGTTGTTGATGAATCGCAATGGCTTGCTTATAGAACTTCATTGCTTGCCGATGCTCTGCCAGAGTGCTATAGGTATAACCAATGTTATGAAGCGTTGTTGCCTCACCAGAGCGATCGCTGATTGCTCGACGTGTCAAAAGAACTTGATAGTAGAGCAATAACGCTTGTTTCGGTCTTCCTAAATCACTATAGATTGAGGCAATATTATTCAAAGTGGTTGCTTCACCAACCAAATTCTTGACTGCTCGTTGAATTGGAAGCGCTGCTTGAAAAAATTCTAGAGCTTCCTCAAACTTGCCTAAGACATTGTAAGCAAACCCAATACCATTTAGGGTTGTTGCCTCACCAGAAAAGTCACCTAACAATCGGCGCATCCTCAAAATTTGGTGTTGTAGCAACAGTGCCCGTTTCGGTTCTCCTAACCGGGTATAAATTAGTGCTACATCATTAAGAGTAGAAATTTCACTTTGAGTATCTTGCGATCGCCTGCATATTGGTAGTGCTTGGTCAAAATATTCCAACGCTTGCAAAAAGCGTCCAAGACGGCTGTAGGTAGAACCCAGATTGCTAAGTGCAGTTGCTTGTGCTGGCGCGTTGCCAATTTCAACAGCAACCGAAAGCGCCTGATTAAAGCGCTCTAATGCTTTTTGAGGTTGCCAGCAACTGAGGTGAGCTAAACCAAGGTCGTTTAATGTATAACCTTCTCTGGCTCTGTCTGGAATTGATCTAGCCAAGTCTAAATTCTCCGTTGCCAGATCCAGAGACTCTTGGAATCTCCCCCTCTGGTAGTAGCGGCTTGCTTCATCACGACGTTGTTCCCACTCTTTGACTCGATTTAAAGGTTGCGTCATCTGACCTCAGTTGCATTCTGCGATAAATAGGCAGGACATCTTTTAGGAATGAACCTCTCTTAGGTTTCCCAAATTTTAACCTTAATCATCTACCTTTAGATATAAGACTTAAACAGAAAAATATGGTATCGTTTCATACTTACAGGGATATGCATGAAGTAATTAATACAAATAACCTAGTAGGAACGCACAGCTATGCGTCCCTACCAAAGAGCTAAAGCATATATTCTCTATAGCTTTATTGAGTTTGCAGCAGTGGTTTTTATATGTAGCAGTTGGTTCGCCCATGATTCTGTAGGCTGCGGGATCTGATAGTTTTAAGATTGCGAAATGTAAAGGGAATCATCTGGCTGCCATTCTGTGTGTGAGACAGCGTAGTACACTACATCATGGCCGTAATAGGTAGCATTCTTTTCGTACTTCATCCCTACCTTTTGAATTACACGCACTGAAGCGATATTTTCTGGATGTGCAATCGCTACTATCCGATCTAGCTTCACTTCCCAAAATCCAAACTTTAAAGTTGCAAGAGATGCTTCAGTTGCCAGTCCCATGTTCCAATAGGATTTGTCAAACACATAGCCAAGCTCAACTTCTGGCGTATTTTCCAGAAACCCAAGTCCACACCGGCCAATCATTGCACCAGTTTCTTTGTATATTACTGCCCACATGCCAAAGTTGTGTTGTTGCCACTGTTGGATATGTTTGCTTAAACTTGCCTGGGTTTGTTCCCTTGTTCTTGGCGACAGATACCTCATGACTTCTACATCGCTGTAGAGGCGAAATAGGTAATCGAAGTCGTTTAGATTGAAGTGCCTTAGTCGCAATCGTGCAGTTTCTATCTCAGGCATGGTATCAGAGGAATAGGACAAACGCTACTTTAAACATGCGTATTTTTTTATAAACATTAATATAATGCTCTTACTATGAGCATCTATCAATCTCTCAAAAAATCTTATACGCAAGATCGCCGGAGTGAAAATGACTGGCGGTTGTTTTCGCGTTTAGTGCCTTATGCCCGTCGTAACGGACGGCTGTTGGCGCTATCAATGGCCTTACTCGTACCGATCGCCCTAGCTAATGCCGTACAACCACTGTTGATTGGCCAAGCTATCTCCCTAATTCGCAATGAACCAAGCACTTACGAATTTCTCAGGAATCGCCCCATGTCCGAAGGGCTAAATATCCTGGAGGGATTATTGTTAGTTGCGATCGCAAGCCGACTAATTTTAACAGGCTATCAGGGTTATTTAGTACAGAAGTTAGGGCAACAAATCACCGCAGCAATTCGCCAAGACTTATTCCAGCACGTAACATCTTTAGCTGTACGCTTTTTTGACCGTACACCCGTAGGTAAATTAATTACCAGAATCACTAGCGATGTGGAAGTGTTAGGCGATGTCTTTTCTACTGGGGCAATTGGCATTGTGTCCAATTTGTTTTCCATGCTGGTGATTTTGGGTTTAATGTTTTCCATCCAATGGCAACTCACTTGCTTACTGCTATTGATGTTGTTACCAATTACCTGGTTAATTGTTTACATTCAGCAACAGTACCGCAAAGCCAATTACAAAGGGCGGGAAGAACTTTCTATATTGAACTCACAACTACAAGAAAATGTGGTTGGTATTAATGTGGTGCAGTTGTTCCGCAGAGAAAAATTTAATGCCGAATTGTTTCGCGCCACAAACAGCCGCTACACTCAGCAAGTGGATAAAACCATCTTTTATGATTCATTTATTTCAGCAACCTTGGAATGGATTGGTCTGATTGCGATCGCAGCTGTTTTGTGCATGGGTGGTTTGTTACTGTTAGGAAAAAGTTTAGCTTTTGGGACATTATCTGCATTTATCTTGTATGCCCAGCGATTATTTGATCCTTTAAGGGATTTTGCCGAAAAATTTACAGTAATTCAAGCAGGTTTTACTGCCATAGAACGCGTAGGCAATATATTAGATGAACCGATAGAAATCCGCGATCGCGCCAATGTCCGCTTCTCAATATTTGATGCGAAATTTGGCTATATAGACGAGATAGTTGCCAATCTAGAATCTCCAGACCTGATTTCCCCGCCTGAACTGGGAGAAATCCGTTTTGATCACGTCTGGTTTGCTTACAAAAATGATGATTACGTAATTAAAGACTTAGATTTCACCATTCATCCAGGTGAAAAAATTGCATTAGTCGGCCCCACAGGTGCGGGTAAAAGTTCGATCATCCGTCTTTTGTGCCGCCTCTACGAACCCACCCAAGGACGTATTCTCATAGATGGCGTAGATATTCGGGAAGTACCACAGGCAGAACTGCGGCGCTACATGGCAGTAATTTTCCAAGAAGGCTTTTTGTTTGCTGGCGATGTTAAAAGCAACATTTCTTTAGGAGATGGCTATACTGTTGAACAGATTCGACAAGCAGCAGAGCAAACCAACATTGCCCAGTTTATAGAAGAATTACCCCAAGGTTATGATACTCAACTTCGAGAACGGGGCACAAATATTTCTAGTGGTCAAAAGCAACTTTTAGCCTTTGCGCGGGCTGCTATTCGCAGTCCTCAAATCTTGGTACTAGATGAAGCTACTGCTAGTTTAGATGTTGGCACAGAAGCTTTAGTTCAAGAAGCATTAAACCAGCTTTTGCTCAGACGTACCGCCATTATTATTGCTCATCGCCTGTCTACGATTCGCAATGTAGACCGGATTTTTGTTCTAAAACGCGGCGAATTAATCGAACAGGGAAGTCACGAACAACTACTGGAACAAGGAGGGCTTTATGCCACTTTGCATAACTTGCAGATGTTGGGAAGTTAGACGATATATAGTCAAAAACTAACATTTACTAGAAAAATGCCTTAATTTTGCGGAATAAGTGACAGAGTTTGTGTAGATAATAATGAATAGCCTTTTTGCAAAGTAGTTACTGAAACTGGATTTGCAGAAATAGTGGGTGTGCAACCTTAGCATATCTAGCTTTTGTATTGCACTTGATTAAAAATGACCATAGGTTTATCACAAGCTGGCTCTAAAGACTTTGTTTTTCTGAAAAGCAAATAAGCCTTTGTGTTTATTTTATTGAATACGCCGAGGTAAATTGTGGAAAACCTGGATGTACGTAAATTTTTTCAAGCAACTCAGCCCAGCAAGACGCTGAATGTGAAAAATCAGGACGAGGGACAGTATTATATTGATTTTTCCTCAGTCCGTGGTGGTCAGATCATTGAGGAATTGAAGGAAATTATCACCTTCCTTTCACCTGATGAGCCAACCTGTAATCTATTTACAGGGCATATAGGTTGTGGCAAATCTACTGAGTTGCTGCGACTCCAAGCAGAACTAGAGCGGGAAGGTTTTCATGTAGTTTACTTTGAGTCTAGTAACAACATGGAAATGGAAAATGTCGATATTGCTGATATTCTGTTAGCGATCGCTAGTAGTGTGAGTGAAAGTTTACAACCATTCAAAATCGAGCAACCAAAGCGTCTTCAGGCGTTGCTCAAAGAAGCAGAACAGTGTTTACACACAGAAGTAGGGTTGGAAGCTTCGTTAATTCATAAAGGCAGTGAAGAAGAAATTCATCTTTTTCTACAAATAGGAAGAATTGGTGCTAAAACCAAAGCCCCTGAACTTCGCAGCCGATTGCGGGAGTATTTGGAGCCACGAACAGCACAACTTATAGATGTAATTAATCAGGAATTGCTCCAACCCGCCATAGAGAACCTAAAAGTTGAAGGCAAGAAAGGACTTGTAGTAATTGTTGATAACCTTGATCGCGTGGATATTTCTCCAAAGCCGTGGGGACGCCCTCAGCCAGAATACTTGTTTGTAGATCGGGGAGAGCAATTACGAAAATTGAAATGCCATTTAATATACACTATCCCCTTGGCGTTGATTTTCTCAAATGAATTGGCAACACTCATACAGCGGTTTGGAGTACAACCCAAGGTATTACCAATGGTACCAGTGCAACATCGAGATGGCAGCGAATGCAAAGAAGGAATGGATTTACTACAGCAGATGGTGTTGGCAAGAGCTTTCCCAGATTTGAAAGCAGAGCAACGTATTGACAAAATCGAAGAAGTTTTTGATAGTCCTGAAACATTAGACCGTTTGTGTCGTATCAGTGGAGGTCATGTTAGGAATCTGCTCGGAATCCTCAATCAATCTATTATTAAGCAAAAGAAACTACCTCTGGAATCTCAAATTCTAGAAGACGTAATTCGAGAGCAAAAAAATTCGCGAGTTGCAGCAATTAAAACAGACGATGAGTGGCAGTTGCTAGAAAAAATTGCCCGAGAGAAAAAGGTGATTGAAAATAACCAATGCCGAATGCTGCTCCGCAGTATGTTTGTGTACGAGTACCGTGATTTCGAGGGATCTTGGTTTGATGTTAACCCTTTATTTGTGGAAAAGACAGAATTTAAGTCGCGCGTAGAATCTCAAAAGCAACATCAAAATAAAAGTGCTAAAGATATTATTGATTCAACGCTTTTTGATGGACTAGAAAAACTATCTAATAGATATGATAAGTTTTTTTTAACACAAGATTACTCTAGTGCTTTTGATGCAGCACTTTCTGCTTATAATTTTTGTCAAGAAATTCTTACAAGTCTAGATAAAGAAAAGCAGAGAGATATTTATAGTGTTGTTACTGCTCTGCTTGAATACTGGAAAATAAATAAAGAACAAGCAAAACTATATAATAGATTAGATCAAGATGACTTCTACTAACTCTTCACGATTGCGTTTTAATCCTATTTTTGAAAATATTAAAGATATAAAAGAATTTCTGCATAAAATACCCATGTGGAGATTTTTTTTGTCGCCCATCAAGAAAAAATGTCAAAATGTAAAAAATCTAATTAGTTGTATTGAAAAACAATTAATAGAAGAAATTGATATTTTTTCTCAATTCAATCAATCGCTTAACAATTGTCATTCATTGATATCAGAAGTTTTATTGGCTAGACAACAAGTACACAAAGCAGCTTTATTAATTTATGAGGCAAAAAATTATAAACCAATGGCTACTAATAATACAGAAAATTCCTATGGAAAAATTTCTTCTGCAATAAATCGGCTTGCAATTACGAATAATTCAGAGTCAGACAGAGGTGAATTAGATTCATTACTAAAATTGATTCGTGATAGTATCAAAGACCTGAAGTCATGCAGTGAGGATGATGTAAAAAGGGTTATATACCTTTTCAATAACATAGCAACTCACTATACAGATATGGAGATCATAATTTCAAAAATTATTGCCAGCATTTTGATAAGCTAGATTATGTTATGTATATTGCTTCATCCTAGGAAATAAAAATTTGAGCTTTATATTTATATTGAGGCGTAAAAATATGAGTATTGATTTGTCATTATTAGCTTCTATAATTAAAACAATAGGGGATATAAAATATATCTTAGATACAGTTGAAAAAACAAATATATTTCAACGCCAACCTAAATTAGATGAACTAAAAAGAGAGGTTACGTCTCTGGAAAAGCAAGTTAATAGTGGGTTTCCTACTTTAGTACAACTTCTTCGCTCTTATTCTTTAATATTATCTGATGTAAAAGTAGTAATAGCCATATCAAATAAGGCTTCTGAACTTATTGCAACAGCACCAGATAAAGCACTCCAGTATACAGGAATCTTTATCAATCAAATCGAAACTAATCATGGTCAAATTAACTTTGGTATGAGTCAGCTTCCAGCACTTGATGTTAGAGAAGGAGGAGAATTAAGTGGAAAGCTAAATTCAATTCGTGATTTTATTAGAGATATAAAAAGAGAAAATAATATCCAAAATATCAAAAGAACTTTTGATAATATATCTACTCAATATACAGATGTACAATCAATACTATCACGACTGGTTGAAAGAATTTTGAGTAGTTTAGAGTCAAAGAACTAGTACTGCTATGCAGAATTCAAGATTCAAAATGCCTATGAAGTAATCCCTTAAGCAATTTAAAATGGTAGCTTTATTTACAATGGCTGATTTAGGAAAATGGATTTAATAGCTTACAACTTTCGTAGTGGAGGCAGTATGAGCGGCGGCTTCCGCCGATTATAACTGCTGTTGCGTTACATTTATAACCCACCGAAAGCACCTTTAATGGTGTGTTACGCTGTTGCTAACACACCATACAAAAAAGAAGTTTTGTATTTTGTTTAATCCAAGTTACTTAATTATTGTACATAGTCATTATTAGCCATAAGACTGATAAGTAAGCATGAATAAACCGAACTATGCAACGAAATGTAAACTCGCTAAAACTCTTGTGATTGCTTTGTTTCACTTCGTTACACTCGCAATGATGAACTTATAAATTTTCCCACCCACCTACTTAATCTCATTCACCTTTAATTATTAATTTACAGAAAACGCTTGAGGCTGCTATATCAATCTGGTCTGCATCAACTGTGTTCAAAAACAAATTCTTTAGGAACTGAATTAAAATGACACTCGATTTGCAGAAGTTTTACCAAGCTTGCAACCCTAGCAAGACCTTGGCTGTAGAAAATGCCGAGGATCGAAAGTACTATATTGATTTTTCCTCAGTGCGCGGTGGCAGGATTATTGAGGAGTTAAAGGAGAATATTACATTTTTCTCACCGGAAGGGACTACCTGCGAATTATTTACAGGACATATCGGCTGCGGCAAATCTACAGAATTGCTCAGGCTGAAAGCAGAATTAGAGCAATCAGACTTTCATGTAGTATATTTTGAATCCAGTCAAGACCTAGAAATGGGTGATGTTGATATCAGTGATATTTTATTGAGCGTAGCTCGCCGAGTTAGTGAAAGTCTCGATAGCTTAGAAAAACTGGAAATTCCTGAACCCCAAGGTCTGAAGAAAATACTTCAAGGAGCCGCTAAACTGTTGATGACAGAAGTTGAAGTTTCTGCCGAAGCATCAATTCCTGGCATTGGTAAAGTTTCTACGAGTACTGAGGGTAAGTTTGCCGCCGAAGCGAAAAATCCAGATATTGGAGAACTGAAAGCAAATGAGAAAGAAGGAGTATCAGTGGTGGCACTAGGCATTGACAAGATTACAGCCAAAGCCAAAAATAGCCCTGAACTTCGCAACAAGTTAAGAGAATATTTAGGGCCGCGCACAAAAGGCATTATAGATGTAATTAACGAGGAACTACTCGAACCTGCCATAGTAAAACTGAAGCAACACGGCAAAAAAGGACTAGTGGTAATTGTCGATAATCTTGATCGCGTTGAGACTGCTAACAAGTCCTGGGGACGACCTCAGCCTGAATATCTATTTGTAGATCGGGGAGAACAATTAACTCAACTCAAGTGCCACATGGTTTACACCATGCCTTTAGAGTTAATGTTTTCCAACGACTTGAGCAG
Source organism: Nostoc mirabile CHAB5784 (assembly GCF_020829645.1). Taxonomy (GTDB): domain Bacteria; phylum Cyanobacteriota; class Cyanobacteriia; order Cyanobacteriales; family Nostocaceae; genus Nostoc; species Nostoc mirabile. The sequence goes on from NZ_JAIVFS010000006.1 coordinate 135,880, forward strand.
GTTAACACAGCGGTTTATGGTCTATCCAAAAGTGTTACCAATGGTGCCAGTGCAATTACGCGATGGCAGTGAATGCGCTGAAGGTATGGCACTATTGGCACAGATGATACTAGCAAGAGTTTATCCTGATAATCAGCCACAGGAGCGCCTCGGCTGGATTACAGAGATTTTTGATACTCCGGAAACATTAGAAAGACTCTGCCGAATTAGTGGCGGTCATGTCCGCGAATTACTCAGACTGCTCAACGATTGGATCAAAAAGGAAAGAAAACTACCTTTATCGCGTGCAGGGTTAGAAACTGTAATTAGAGCCTACTGCAATCAAATGACCTTAGCAATCACAGATGATGAGTGGGACTTGTTGCGCCAAGTACAAGAGCGGAAATGGGTAAGCGGCGATGATGGATACCGAATTTTGGTACACAGTCGATTCGTCTATGAGTACCGAGATACTCAGGGGTCTTGGTTTGAAATTAATCCGATTTTGGCAGAATCAAGAAAATTACAGTGATGAGAAACCTACGTTGCCAGAAAAATGTCACTGCCTACCATAATGAGTCATTGGAGGAGTTGGTATGGGCAATGAAGGCATCTGAAGGAAACTTTTCAGTTCTTTTAGCGCATTGTAACGATCCTTTCCTACAAAATTCTATTAGACAACACCTGCTAACAATATATGAACGTAATATTCAAGAAATATTTATTGAGAAATCTGATACAAAACTTTATACCTTTATCGAAGCTAAATTAATAAATGAGCAGGTAACAGCCTTAATGGTATATGGTCTAGAATCAGTTACTGAGATAGATAAAGTGCTAATTACGACAAATATTTTTAGAGATAATTTCAAAAATTTTTCACTTCCTATTGTGCTATGGGTTAATGATGAGGTTATAGTAAAGCTTCAGCGGATAGCACCTGATTTCTACAGTTGGACTACAACAACTCAATTTGCAGTCATTTCTGATGAATCGCGAAAAACGCCAGAATTTTAGCTATGGTTAACCGACATCACTCAGAAAATGTACTGAAGTACAACGAAAATTCTTTACAGGAATTAATATGGGCGATCGCTACTTCTCAAGAAGAATTTTCCCTGATTTTGGCACTTTGTAATGGAGCTAGTTTGCGAAGGCGTTTGGTGCAAAGTCTGCAAGCGTCGAGCGATTTGAAAATTCGGGAGATAGTTTTGGATAAATCGATTAAAACATTTTTCCAGACTATCCAAAATTTACTCGGTTCTGAGCATCCCCAGGCGCTGGTAGTATCTGGTTTAGAATCGGTCAGCAAGCTAGAACAAGTGCTGAGTGGTGCTAATCAGGTCAGGGAGGAGTTTAGAAAAAATTTTTACTTCCCGTTGGTGTTGTGGGTAACGGATGACGTGCTGCACAAACTCATGCGATTAGCACCAGATTTACACAGTTGGAGTACTATCGTTGAATTTGCGATCGCCACTGATGATTTAATTGATTTTATCCAGCAAACTGCTGATGAAATCTTTGAAAAAGTTTTAGCCGCTGGTGCAGGCAGATATCTCGATAGTACAGCGCTGAATTTACAAGTTGGCTCTCCACGCCGAGTTGAGTTGGAGTCAGCATGGCATGATTTACAAAATCGTCGTTTGAGTTTGAATCCAGAACTGGAAGCGAGTTTAGAATTTATGCTAGGTCGGGCGAATTCTAGTTCACTGGAATTGTCAGGGCAATATTACGAGCGTAGTTTAGCTCTTTTTGTCAACGATTCACCATCACCCCGCTTCCTAGAACGACGCGCCTGTTTACTTTACTCTCTAGGACTTTGGTGGCGTACCTATGCAGTGTTACATCACCCCGAACGCGATCGTGCTATTGGTTTTGCTAAAAATTATTTTCAGGAATGTATTGAGGTATTTGAGCAAGCTAATCGCCAAGATTTGGTAGCAAAATTTATCAACGCTTTGGGTTCTGTACTGCAAGATTTGCAACAGTGGGAAGAGTTGGAGGCTGTTGCTAACAAAGCAATTGCGTTGCATCAAACCTATCCTAATCAGTTTAAACTAGCCAGAGCTTATAGCTTTCTGGCTGAGGTGCTAATTGCTAAATCCGCTTGGAATGAGGCAAAGCAAACAGCCGAACAAGCGCTTTCTTTGCTGGATAGCTTGCAAATAGATACATCTGAGCCAGTCTCAGAGGAGATGAAAGCAGATTTAGATTGGGAAAGGTCGTATCATCAGGGTTGGTATTTTTTTGCGTTAGCGCGATCGCAATCTGCACTCAATCAACCAGAAGCAGCACTGCAAACCTTAGAAACTGCCAGAACAGAAACCAAAGCACAATACGATCCAGAACTTTACATTCAGATTTTGGCAGAGTTACGAGCAAACTACTTTAAAAAAGGTGAATATCGAACTGCATTTCATCTTAAACAAGAACAGCGATCGCTTGAACAGCAATATGGTTTCCGTGCTTTCATGGGTGCAGGTAGGTTACAAGCACAACAAATAGTAAATAACCCGACTTTACCATCGGTTGAACAACAAGCAACAGTAGCCACAGAAATCGCTGCTTCTGGAAGACAGCAAGATATTAATCGCCTCATTGAGCGCATGGGTCAACATGACCGTAAACTAACAATTATTCATGGGCAATCAGGTGTTGGTAAAAGTTCAATTTTACAGGCTGGATTAATCCCTGCATTGAAACAGAGATCCATTGGTGTTCGTGATGTTTTGCCTGTTTTACAGCAAGCTTACCCAGATTGGATTATAGAATTAGGCAACCGTTTACGAGATGCTATTTCTGATTTACCGCGCATTCCTTATGAAGGCAGAAGCTATGAATACTCTCCTCCCTTAAGAGAAGACGCAGCAGGGGAAAAGTCTATTCTCAAGCAATTAGAAAAACATGATGATTATAACCTGCTGACAGTTTTAATATTCGATCAATTTGAAGAATTTTTCTTCATTTATAATGATCCAAGCAATAGACGAAAATTTTACGAATTTTTACGTGACTGCTTAGATATCCCTTATATAAAGGTTATCTTGTCTTTACGCGAAGATTATCTCCATTATTTATTAGAATGTAATAATCGGCTGGCAAACTTTGATGTAATTAATAATAATGTTTTAGATAAAGATATTCTCTACCATTTGGATAACTTTTCATTAGAAGACGCTAAATTAATTATTCAAAACTTAACTCAAAAAAGCCAGTCAGTTTTAGAAGCACCATTAATTGATGAATTGGTGAAAGATTTAGCTAGAGACTTAGGCGAAGTACGCCCCATTGAATTGCAAGTAGTAGGAGCGCAATTACAAACAGAAAAAATAACGAAGCTAGAACAGTATCAGCAACATGGGCCTAAAGAAAACTTTGTTGGGCGATTTTTAGAAGAAATTGTCCAAGACTGCGGTTCTGATAATGAACAGATAGCTAAATTAGTTTTATATTTGCTCACAGATGAAAATAATACCCGCCCTTTAAAAACTCGTGCTGATTTGGAATTAGAGTTAGATGTAAAAACTGAAAAACTCGACTTAGTTTTAGAAATCTTAGTGAAATCGGGGTTAGTCCTAAGAGTACCAGCATCACCTGCTGACCGCTATCAACTAGTACATGATTATTTAGTACCATTTGTGCGCCAGCAACAATCAGCCAGATTAATTGCTGAGTTGGAAAAGGAGAGAGAACAACGAAAGCTAACAGAAGCAAAGCTGAATGAAGTTCTTAAGCAGCAACTACTAGAAACACGTCGCGGATTGCTTTGGAAAGTATCATTAGGAACGATAGCTGGAGCATTAACAATATTCTTACCTGTGGTGTTGATAAGTCAGAACAATACCCAACTCATATCTATAAGTACAGAAGCAAAAGGGCTACTAAAATCGAATCAAGATTTAGAGGCGTTGGTCAAAAGTATAAAAGCAGGTAAACGACTGCAACAGTGGTGGTCAGTTGGAGTAAAACCCGAAACTGAAATGCAAGTAAAGACTGCATTACAAGATGCAGTTTATACCATAAAAGAGCGTAACAGCTTAGAAGGACATAGTGATACTGTCACGAGCCTTAGCTTTAGTCCTGACGGTAAAATGTTAGCCTCTGGCAGTGCAGATGGCGTGGTGATAATTTGGAATCGCGATGGTAGAAAAATCAAAAATTTTAAAGCCCATGAAAAGAAAATTACTAGGCTTGGCTTCAGCCCCAACAGTCAAAAAATACTTTCTGCGAGTGAAGATAAAACTCTAAAATTGTGGAGTTTAGAAGGTAAAAAAATTGCCACTTTCAAAGGACATAAAGAGGAGATTACTACTTTTAGCTTCAGCCCCGATGGACACAAATTGATTTCTGGTAGTAACGACGAAACTTTAAAACTTTGGAATTTGGACGGTACAGAAATCAAAACCTTCAGGGGACACAAGGAGGGCATTAACAGCGTCAACTTTAGCCCGGATGGCAAGGTAATTGCTTCTACTAGTAACAATATGATGAGATTATGGAGTCTAGATGGAAAAGAAATTAAAACATTGAATCAAGGAGGTAATGGCGTCAGCTTCAGCCCCGATAGCCAAACTATTGTTGTAGAAAATGGTAGTGATATTACACTAAGGCGTCGTGACGGCTCTTTTATTAATTCATTGTATGGTAGTTATCAAAGTCCAGTTTTTAGCCGTGATGGTCGGGCTCTTTACACGGCTAGCGTCTCTGGAGAAACTCTAATCGCATCAATTTTAAAGATTGACACTAAAAACAGAGTTAACTTTAATTTTAGAGGACATAGAAATACAGTCACTAGTATTAGCTTCAGCCCTGATGGTAAGATGCTCGCTTCTGGAAGCGAGGACAAAACTATAAAACTCTGGAGTCTGGAAAGCAGAAAATTCCAAACTTCTAATGAAAGTGAGTTTAATGAGGTGAAGGAGGTGAATGAAGTCAGTTTCAGTCCCAATGGTCAGATAGTTGCCTCTATTAATAATAAAGAAGTAAAACTTTGGCAACGTGATGGCACTCTAAAGACAACCTTGCCAGAAAGTAAATCAAAAATTAGTTTTAGTACCGATAGTCATAAATTAGTTTCTGCCAGTCAGGTTAATACATTGCAACTGTGGTCGCAGAATGGTACTTTTATCAAAAGTTCTCAGGGTAAATTTATTGATGGCAGTTTCAGCCCCAATAACCGAACAATTGCTCTAGTAAGGAATGATAATACTGTAGAACTACTATCATCAACTGATGGCAAGCTAATTAAAATTCTCCAAGGTCACAAAGATAAGATATACCAGATTAGCTTCAGTTCAAATCGAGAAACTCTTGCCACCGCTAGTGAAGATAAAACTGTCAAACTCTGGCGACGGGATGGAACATTCATTGCCAGCCTTAATGGCCTTAATAAAGTATCTCAGATCAACTTCAGCCCAGATGGAGAAACTCTTGTCACAGCTAGTGAAGATAAGATTATTAAACTCTGGCGTCGCAATGGAACACTTATTACCAGCTTTAATGGTGATATCCAAAATATTGGTTTCAGTCGTAATAGCAAAACGTTGGCTATTTTGGACAGCGATAACACTGTAAATTTTCTGGCAAGGGACGGTAAATTAATTAAGAGTCTGAAATCTGATCAGAAAATGTCAGTAAATTTTAGCTCTGATGGGGAGATAATAGCTATTAACAATCGAGTGCAAAATGAGACGGAGAAGACACCAGAATTATGGCGCATGGATGGCACTTTCCTGGTAAAGCTTCAGAATAAGGACAAAAGCCGCTATATTGGAGTCTTAGATTTTACGCCTGATAGTCAGATAATTCTTCGTTACAATGATAATAACAAAGTAAATTTTTGGAGGCGTGATGGATCTCTTCTCTTAACTTTGGATAAACGTGTAAAGAGTTTTAGTCCGGATTACCAAACTTTTGTTACTGTTGAAGGCAATGATAATTTAAAGCTTTGGAAGCGTGATGGTACACCAATTAGAACTATTCAAGTCAAAAGTCAAAAGGTAAATTTAAGCAATAATTCATCAGATTTAAAGTTCAGCCGAGATGGTCAAATTTTAATTATCACAACAAATTTTGGTACTGTAGAACTGTGGCGGATTGACGGTACTTTCCTCAAAACTTTCGAGTGTCTTCCAGATAAAAAGATTGAGCACTTTAGTGATGATAATTTCTGCGACTACCAACCCCTACTGAGTTTCAGTTCAGATAGTCAAACCTTAGCTATCCAGACTAATAAGAATGAAGTACAATTCTGGGGAATTAATGGTAATGGTAAGACAAAAGTAAAACTGTTAAAGACTATTAAGGTACAAAATAATCGGGTTGAAAGCATGGTACCTATCCCCAATAGCAATAAAATAGCAATTTTTGGGAGTGATGATGTATTAAAACTATGGCAGCTTCCTGAACAATCAGGCAAGGAAGCTCAACTATTAAAGACTTTGCCAGGGCATAAAAGTTGGATAAAGAGTTTGAGTATCAGCCCTAAGAGTGGGATGATTGCTTCAGCAAGTGACGACAATACTGTGAAACTTTGGCGGCGTGATGGTACTCTGGTTTACACTTTCACTGGACATAAAAATAAGGTAAACAGCGTCAGTTTTAGCCCAGATGGTGAGCTAATTGCCTCAGCGAGTGATGACAAAACCGTTAAAGTCTGGCAAACCGATGGCAAAGTAATTAAATCTTTTGAAGAGCATGGTAACAAGGTAACAAGTGTGAGTTTCAGCCCAGATAGTAAAACTATTGCCTCTGCCAGTCAAGACAATACAATAAAACTTTGGAGTCTAGATAGCAAAAATAGTAAAAGTTCAGCTACTTTAAATGCTGATGAGCCTGTTACCAAAGTCAGTTTTAGCCCAAATGGTAAGATGATTGCCTCAGCTGGTGTGACAAAAGTCAAACTCTGGAGCATTGATGGTACTTTATTGACAACTTATGAGCGCTTTGGTAGCAATGATGTTAGTTTTAGTCGAGATGGTAAAACTATTGCTGCTCCTTCTGGCAACGGAATTTCAGTTTGGAATTTTGACCTCAAGGAACTGCTCAAGCGTGGTTGTGAGGTGGCGCATGATTATCTGAAGAATAACCCAAAAGCAGAGAGCGATCGCTATCTCTGTGACGACATCTACAAAAAGAAGTGAAAGAGCAATCTTCAGAGATAATAACAGCGATCGCATTTCCATAAGTTTTTAACTGTTTGCTTCTATAGTTTTATCATCTGGCTTTTAGCCTTTTCTGAAGGTATTTCCAAAAAAATATAAGGTCTATTAGCCCACGCAGGTAGAGCTTCTGTTTGTATGAATAGGCTTGGCTTTGTGGAAATTTATCTGTTAAGGCAGGCAGGGGAGCCAAAGGAGGCTGGCGTTGCAGAGGAAGCAGGGGGAGAGAAAAAAGCTTAACCCAAGGGGAATGGGGACTGGGAAATAGGTTATACCGAAATATCGTAATGTTGATGATGAATATTACAGTATTGATAGTGAAAATTGTAATGTTGATGATGAATGTTGCAATATTGCTTATGAATATCGTAATGTTGATGATGAATATTACGGTATTGATGATGAATATTGTAATGTTGATGATGAATATTGCAATATTGCTTATGAATATCGTAATGTTGATGATGAATATTGCGATGTTAAGGAGAAATGTCGCAATGTTGGTAAGAATAACTTCTACATTCAGGGTGACGGCCAATGAAGTGGTGATAACTGGTGAGCTGATACTGTCAAGCGATCGCACCATAAATAATTTTACATCACATCTTGCACCAACCTGCGAGCTAGGAAGCAATTAGACTAAGTAAATATGCAACAAGTAAGAATATCACAACCTGCTCTCATTTAAGATAGCGTAGACGCATGGACGCAAAGTGCCTTGTCATGAGATATGCCGTGCTATTGTTCTCAATTTAGAAATTTAGATGTGTATGTATCCCACAACTTTTGGCGCATCAATCCGCAAACTCATCTGCTCACAGCGCACAGTTAACCAAGGCTGACCTAAACCTATTCCAGAAAAAGGACTTTCGGCGGGGATTTCTAACTTAGAACTAATCAAACCCAACACCGACTCAAATTCAGCAGGGAATATCAGCAAATCAGCACCCTTGGCGCCAAAAGCAGAGGCACTTAACCACTGTCTCCATGCCAAGCTTTGTTGATTATAGTTAAGACTACACAATCTCTGATTTCCCTGATGTACAGTAACGTGCTTTCCTTGTTCCCAGGTAAACTCCGCTAGTTCCTTTGGTAGTCCCCAAATTTCTCGACCACCAGCCACCGAATCAGCATTATCTACATAAATATGGGAAACCCAGCCACCAATTTTCTTTTGGTAATTAACCACAGCTGGGGCAATAATTAACTCGCTGTACTCCAGTACCGAGCCTGACCCATAATTAGATAAATACACGCTAGCGAGAGTTTTACCAGGCCATACAGAAATAATTTCTAACTCTAAGGGAATCAAAGGGCGCACTTGGTCAATATTTACCAAATGCAGAGTTTGGATAGCGTAGCCCTGAAGTGTCCAAGGTGCTTGTGGATATGGCATAAGGGAGTTAGGAGTTGAGAGTCAGGAGTTAGGAATAAAGTTAAGAATTAAGATTAAGAGTTACCAATATTAGTTCTACTCTAACTTCAAACTCCTGTACAGACGCGATTAATCGCGTCTGTACTCCTAACTCCTGTACAGACGCGATTAATCGCGTCTCTACTCATAACTCCTAAAAAAATCCCCACTTAGGGATTTGCCTGAGTGGGTAATATGAGGTGGGACTAAATAATCTTCCCAAAAGAAGTAGGGGAATTATTTGCTCTCTGTAAAATCAGCGTCAATTACATCATCGCCACTACCAGAGCTAGATGTGGAACCACCATCTTGGGGTTCAGCACCAGGTGTAGCACTGTTACCAGCTTGTTGATAAATATTGCTACCAACAGCAAATAGCGCTTGTTGCAATTCTGGAGTAAGCTTTTTGATTTGCTCATCGTCTTCTTTAGCAACTGCTTCCCGCAGTTCTTTCACCAAACCTTCGACTTTGGTCTTGTCAGCATCGGGAACTTTATCGCCCAATTCTTGTAGCTGCTTTTCAGCTTGGTATGCCAAAGAGTCGGCTTGATTCTTGCGTTCAATCTTTTCACGCCGTTCTTTGTCAGATGAAGCGTTTTGTTCAGCTTCTCTAACCATCCGGTCAACGTCAGATTTATCCAGGGTGGAAGCGCCGGTTATGCTGATGGACTGTTCTTTGCCAGTCCCTTTGTCCTTAGCGGTAACGTTAAGGATACCGTTGGCGTCAATATCGAACACCACTTCGATTTGAGGAACGCCGCGTGGTGCAGGAGGAATACCATCGAGGCGGAAGGTTCCCAAGCTCTTGTTGTCGTTAGAGAATTCGCGTTCACCTTGGAGGACGTGAATTTCTACATTGGTTTGTCCATCCACAGCAGTGGAGAATACTTCCGATTTCTTGGTGGGAATTGTGGTGTTGCGGGGGATAATTTTAGTCATCACGCCGCCCAATGTTTCAACACCCAAAGATAGCGGTGTCACATCTAACAGCAAGATGCCAGTTACATCACCAGCCAGTACCCCAGCTTGAATAGCTGCACCAACTGCTACGACTTCATCAGGGTTAACGCTTTGGTTGGGGTCTTTACCCAATACCTGCTTCACAATCTGTTGGACTGCGGGAATGCGGGTAGAACCACCAACTAACACCACTTCATCAATATCGCCTTTGTTTAACTTGGCATCCCGAAGGGCGTTTTCCACAGGAATACGGCAACGGTCGATTAAGTCAGAGCAAAGTTCTTCAAACTGAGCGCGAGTTAGGGTTGTATCCAGGTGCTTGGGCCCATCCTGGGTAGCGGTGATAAATGGCAGGTTGATTTCTGCTTGGGTAACGCTAGAAAGCTCAATTTTGGCTTTTTCTGCGGCTTCCGTCAGACGTTGTAAAGCTTGCTTGTCTTTCCGTAGCTCAATACCTTCGGCTTTCTTGAACTTCTCAGCTAAGAAGTCAACTATTTTTTTATCGAAGTCGTCACCACCAAGGTGAGTATCACCAGATGTGGCTAGTACTTCAAAAACTCCATCTCCTACTTCCAGCACGGATACGTCGAAGGTACCACCACCAAGGTCAAATACGAGGATGGTTTCGTTACTCTTCTTGTCAAATCCATAAGCCAAAGATGCAGCTGTCGGCTCGTTGATAATCCGTAGAACTTCAATACCTGCAATTTTACCAGCGTCTTTTGTCGCTTGCCGTTGAGAGTCGTTGAAGTATGCCGGAACAGTGATTACAGCTTGGGTTACAGTTTCACCGAGGTATTTGCTGGCATCTTCAACTAGTTTGCGAAGAACTTTTGCAGAAATTTCTTCAGGAGCAAACGGTTTACCAGCTATCGGACAATCTAATTTGACATTGCCGTTGCTGCTGAGGACTTTGTAAGAAACTTCCGTAGCTTCGTTACCAACTTCGTCGTAGCGGCGTCCGATAAAGCGTTTGACTGAGTAAAACGTATTTTCGGGGTTCATCACCGCTTGGCGTTTGGCGATTTGGCCAACCAAGTTGTCACCATTTTTCGCAAATGCGACTACTGATGGCGTTGTCCGAAAACCTTCAGCATTAGCAATTACTGTGGGTTTACCACCTTCCATCACTGCCACGCAGGAGTTCGTTGTTCCTAAGTCAATTCCAACTACTTTTGCCATTTTAGGTGCTGGCTCCGTATAACTACAAATGAATGAATGAGAATATAAAGGACTAAATTTTGAACCAATAGGGTCAATAAATCAGCCAGTTCAGCATGAATACCTTTGTTTTGGCTTTTCTGGGGTTAAAACTCCAGATATGCTGATATATATACTGAAGCTTAGTGCTAGCCAGTCCATGAAGGGTGGTTTCCCGAACCTTACTTAGGACGGTTAAACTAACTAAATAGTTTTTTTAGTTATTTCATGGATTTATTGCCTTCACTTTGTCTAATGTATGAGAATTAATACTTTCAGTAATTAGGGTGAACCGTAACGGTAGAGTCGTGTTTGCCGTCTTTAGAGGTAATAAATTACAAAAGTACCGAAAATAGAACAAAAATTAAAAGGCGCGTAGGCTAGCAACAACCGCAGGCATTGCTTCCGTATTCGGTATAATCAGCAATATTTTGGAATTTGGCATTGGATAAAATACTACTCAGCGCTCACTAAAGCCCAGAGAAAAGAGTTTCCCAGTTAATTACAGGCGGCCTTTGTCCCTGGTTGACTATTTCAAAAATTTTCCTGGAACTATTTGGGTGTAAAAGACTTTCTACGCAAGCGTTTGCTACATCAATCCGGCTGGTATCACCCGAAAGTGTATCCCCAGTGCCTACTACCACACCGTATTTACCCCCGGTTTTTGCTTTCAGCAGGGTGTTGAGGTCGTATGAGGTATATGGCCCGTCAATCAGGCGTCCTGGGCGGATAATGGTGTAGGGTAATCCTGAGTTAATAATAGACTCTTCGCCCTTCTGTTTGGCATCCAACACGCCAAAAGCATTAAGAACACTAAAAGGAAACTGATTTTTACGGAGAATTCCGCAAGAAGAGACGAAAACGAACCGCTTCAAATTGCGGGGTGCTGCTGCCACTAGGTTGCTCACACCTTGGGCATCGACCTTTGCCGGACTATTCTTTGCTTTTGCTTCACTAGATTTGGGGTTAAGGAAAGTGATTCCCCATTCAATCAAGTTTGGGGATTGCTCAAACTCCCATCGCGCAGAGGGAAAGGCAGTGGTTCCAGTACAACTGATGATGTGGCTTGTATCTTGCGTTGCGGCTGGTAGTGTAGCTGGCTGGCGGATGTCACCAACGGCAATTTCCACTCTCTGGTTAAACATTTCTTCAGCTTTTGCGGCATTGCGTGTCAGAACGCGAACTTTCAAACCCTTTTCTAGTAACTTGCCTACCACCAGTTGTCCCACTCCACCAGTAGCACCAGCAACTAGTACCAAATCTTCAACGGAATCAAAAGAAGTCATAAAGTGCCTTTGAGATGGTCTATTGTTAATCTACTCAAAAAATGCGATATCTACGACGGGCTATTCGGCGTCGCACATAGAATCTTTTACGTAGCCTGCTGCATCTGACGAAATGAGGTTTATCCTTCCTCAAACTTGCATCTGCGATCGCTAAAATAGACCTAGATTAAAAATTTTGCTACTTTCTGTTGACTATCGCTCCCGTTAGGTGATGTATGTCAGAAGGTGAGGCTGTGGCGATTGGGGAGATGATGCAGCTGTATCATCAAGAGGCTGCTGGCAAAGTTTCCCCAGTGGGCGATGCCTGCGGTGGTAACAGAGGCAAGTCGTACCCCTCCTCTTAAGCAAGCTACGCGCAGCGTCTGGTAGAGAAGCGCGGGCTACGCCAACGCAGCTGTGGATGGGGAGTTGGTTTAATAGCAGAGGTAGTCATTACACTCAATATTTTTTCATCTAATGTAATGATTGTATATTTAGTTACAACAATAATTAGTATTAGTGGGAAAAGTAGGTTTAGTAGGATGTTTTGTATAAATCCTCAATTATTCTGTTATGAAAAAATAGCCAATACTAAAAGGATACAAGAGGTAAGAAGTTTTTTATTTCTAAGCTATAGCCTAAATAAAATTACTTAATTGCTATTTATACGACATGAATTTATCGAAAATAAAAAGTAGGAAAAGTAAGAAAAGTAGGATATTTCCAAATATGTATAACATCACATGACATAAACTGTATAATTGCTTGTGTAACTTATAGAATTAAGAGTTGAACTGATGGCTATTCAAATGTTAGATTTAGGAATGTCAATAGTAAATGGAGATATTTCTGCAACCTTATTTGAGGAGTTGAACGAGACACAACAAAGCTCAATTGTTGGCGGCAGCACTGTTAACGATTTAGAAGCAACGTTTGGTGCTACCCAATCCCTTGCAGGAGCAGCAGGACAGACACTGACTGCGATTGAACGTGAGGCAGTAACTGGGCAAGGTCAGATAGGGCAAAAGTCAGGAGGAGTATTAGGAGCTACAGGTAATACAGTATTCAACGCTTTAGGTGGCTAAAAAACACTACTCATATAAATTACAAGCTTTTAGTTGCTATCTATGGAAATCTAGTAGTTTTCTTGACAAACTTGAGTAATAAATTGATTCAAGAGTGTTTAGTAGTTAGCACGACTGTACTCCTCTGTTAACTGCTTGGTGAAAACTGCTGGTTCTTTTAGCAACTAACACAACAATTATTTATCACTAACTAATTTTCGATCTTTCCAGTAGTTTAAGGCGTTTTAAACTGGCTTTTTCAAGTTAGTTTAAAACGCTTTTTCCTTAATTAGTAAGTGGATATTTTTGGCTTTTACTTAAAGTGGTATTGATAAATTTAATAGTTAAGGGAAGAGTATGTTAAAAAACTTCTGGTACACCTGCGAATTCAGCTTTGCTGTAACTAGTAATACCAATTCTGTATGAAGATGCACTAAACCATAAGTACAAGAAAGAAAAACGTAGATGCCAAGCGGCTTGCCGCAGGCTACCGTAAAGGAGGCATTCGCGTAGCGTCTCGTATAGAAGGACACAAAGAAAGAAGTTAAAAGGGTTTGGCGCAGCCTCAGAAAGAAATGGTATAAGCCCAAACGTATCACAATGCTAAACCAGGAATTTGTCGTGTACCGCAATTCTGTTGGAAATGTTGTAGTATTTCTAGACCAATGTCTTCATCGCGGTGCGGCACTCTCTTTAGGTCGTGTGGAAAACAACTGTATCCGATGTCCTTGCTCACGAAATTAACAACCCAGTTAGTTTCATCTACGGCAACCTCCAGTATACTGATGATTACATTCAACAGCTGCTGCTGTTAATTAAGCTTTCTGCGATCGCAATGCCTATCGTAAAAATCAGCGCGAGTAGTTTTTCAACCCATAAGTGCGATCGCACTTATAGGGGGAATTGCGCCTGAATTGTTCGGTTCTACCACTGTCATCAGTACACAAATAGCTATAACCTCTTAAGTAGTAGTGAAATTTCTACCCTAGACGCTGTTAGTCGCTCTTGAATTAAGGGGTGAAAGCCTGTGTACAAATGGATATTGCCAAGTCTGAGCGAAATCTTGGCTGAAAATCAATCAAGTGTGGCTGAATGTTCACCTGCTAAAGCAGAGCGGCAGTGGCGTGTCAGCCTAGCAGCAACAGAACATTTGCTATTAAATACTTTAGCAGGTGCTTCAGTTGACACAACCCAAGGATTAGTTTTAGCTGCACCAGCACCCTTATTTAGTCAGCCAAAACTAACTCAAAGCTTACAAACAGTAACCTTTACGGCAAAACCATTTAACCCTTTGGCGCTGATGCCATTTCAGATGCCAGATGTAATCGTGTCTGTAAATGAAGAAATCGCTCCCCATGAATCGGTACTTCCCTTATTAGCTGCCGATCCACTAGGTGCAGAACAGTTTTGCTTGGTTTTTACAGATAAATTTAGATTAGTGCTGGTTTTAGCAACTCACAAAAACGGTAAAAAAACCTTTTCATTTTCTTTTGAGCCAGAGGTAGTGCAGCAGGCTTGGCGATCGCTAGGAGCAAGGGTAATGCTGGCTAATCCAGAATTTTTTGCCCGCCTGGATACATTAGTACAACAGTATTCTCCGGTAGCGCCAGATTGCCGCATCATCATTGAGTTTAGCCAGTTGTTGCTTCAGGAATTAACAGAAGCGGAAGAGACTAAGGACTCTTTAATAGGAACTGGAGACAAGGAAGACAAAGAAAATAACCCATGCCCAACCCTCAAAGCCGAATCCCCAAATCCTGATGTAGAATTGCTCCAAGCTTTCGCTCACGAAGTCCGCACACCTTTAACAACTATTCGCACCATGACTCGCCTACTGCTGAAGCGGCGAGATTTAGATGCCAGCGTAATCAATCGTTTAAAAATTATCGATCACGAGTGTACCGAGCAAATAGATCGGATGGAGTTGCTGTTTAAGGCAGCGGAATTGGAAACTACTACCTCAGCAAAATCGCCAAAAACTCAACTCACGCCGATGTCTTTAGATCAAGTGTTGCAGCAGAGCATTCCCCGTTGGGAACAAGCAGCGCATCGGCGGAACTTAACTTTAAATGTTGTTTTACCCCAGCAACTACCAACTGTGGTAAGTAATCCCATGATGCTGGATCAGGTACTCACTGGTTTGATAGAGAATTTCACTCGCAGCTTACCTGCTGGTAGCCATATTCAAGTACAGGTTATTCCGGCTGGAGATCAACTTAAGTTACAATTATCGCCCCAATTTGGGTGCAAAGATTCAAGTAAAACCGCCATACCTGCAACGCCACCAATTCGCAAAGCTCTAGGTCAATTGCTGATGTTCCAACCAGAAACGGGTACGATTAGTTTGAATATTGCCGCAACCAAGCATTTGTTTCAAGCGATCGGCGGCAAACTGATTGTGCGCCAGCGTCCACACTATGGGGAAGTTTTGACGATTTTCCTCCCCTTAGAAGTTAGCAATAAACATAAATTAGGAGCTAAAACTTAGCAGTGAAGATTCATTAACTATTTTTCAAAATTATAAATATTCACTCTAAATTAACCTGAGTTCGACAAACCTCTCCCTGCCTTGAACTTTAGTTCAAGTCTATCCCTCTCCGACTCGGAGAGGGACAGGTTTTACGTAGTAAAGCCAGGGAGAGGTCTTTTTATTCGACTAATTTATGCGGACACAATATAACCCAATACGCTTGGGTTAACGCTAGCACTCTTTGTTAAAGTTGTTTTTTTTACATAGACGCGGAGCGGCTTGCCGCAGGCTACCACAGAGGCGCAGAGAACACCCAGAGAAGAAAGAGAAGGAAAAAATTGCTTAACTGAACTGTATTGCAATATAACCCAATACGGTTCAGTTAAGGATTTTTGGTATGTAGAGACTAGCAATTGCAACGTCTCTTGCATTGGATTTAGGGCTTAACTGAACCGTATTGCAATATAACCCGTAGAACTCACGTTAAATTAAACAGTAGGTGAGTAGAAATAAAACACAATAATAGATCCCCGACTTCTGTGAAAAGTTGGGGATCTATTTACTAAGGATTTTATGTTTAATTAGGTTGACCTATTTTTTATGAACAGAGATAATTTATTTTCATCAAATAGACTTTGTTTAACAATCTAATTAAATTTTTCTGACTTGCCATCTGTAAAAATAGATGCCAACAATGTATATAAATTCTGGTTAAGAACCAAGTACACATTTCTGCAAAAATCAAAAGAAAAATTATGGCAAGTTTTGAAGTAATCGAACGAGAAAGCTTACGTTTAGTCAAGGTAACTTTACAAAACGAAACAGTCCGAACTGAATCTGGTGCTATGTACTATATACGTGGCAACATTCAGATGCAATCTAAAGCCCCTTCAGCAGGCGGGTTTTTAAAATCCCTAGCCACGGGAGAAAACATTTTCCGTCCTACATATACAGGCACTGGTGAATTATATTTAGAGCCTTCGTTATCGGGATATCACATCCTAGAATTAGACGGTAGTGAATGGATTTTAGATAGTGGCGCTTATTGGGCTAGTGATGGCACTGTAGAAGTAGGAGTTGAACGAAACAAATTTGTATCAGGCTTAATTGGTGGCGAGGAATTGTTTCAAACAAAAGTCAAAGGCAGGGGTACAGTAGTGATGGCAGCACAAGGCCCTGTAGAAGTAATAAATTTACGAAATGACCGATTAGTTGTGGATGGAAATTTTGCCATCGCTCGCACAGCTACCTTAAATTATCGCGTTGAAAAAGCTACCAAATCTCTTTTCGGTTCGATGACTTCTGGTGAGTTTCTCGTGAATACTTTTGAGGGAACTGGTACTGTATTGCTAGCTCCTGTACCTTATTGGCAAGTTATGATGCTCCGCCAAATTAGCGCCGCGCTACCAAAAACTTCTAGCTAAGAATTATCGGTAAGCTTAACTGATCGTAAGTCTTTCCGGCACGCTTGTGCGATCGCTAATTTTCTTGAATTTCCGTGGGGAAATCTAGTTATTAGTCATTAGTAGTAATGACTAATGACTAAAATTTTTATAACTCAAATAGGATTGCTATAGCACCATAAAGTTAACTCAGGGGATAATTGTAACGTAACTCATCAATCATTTTCTATTGCGATCGCTTTTGGGGTATCGCCAACGCTTGGCAGTTGCACTGTAAAAGTGGAACCTTCATATAATTTACTTTTCACAGAAATAGAACCGCCAGAGCGCACCAGCAATTGCTGTACAATTGTTAACCCCAACCCAGCACCACCATAATCTTCATTGGCTGCTGTACGCACACGATAAAATCGGTCAAAGATTTTGGAAATCTCGCTTTCGGCAATACCGATACCTGTGTCGCGGAATTCTAATTGGACATAATCGCCTTGAATTCGGGCACGCACCCATACCTCACCCCCATTAGGAGTAAACTTAATGCTGTTATGCAGCAGATTAATCACAATCTGCCTCAGCCCACCACTCACACACCAAATAGATGGAAGTTCAGTGGGTACGGTGTAGGCTAGCATAATCCCTTTTTCTTGGGCTAGAGGTTGGTACGTACTAACTACTCCAGGTACAATATCTGAGAGTCGCACCGACTCTAAAGCTGTTCCTTCTAAATTACGTTCTAGCTGCACCAGTTCCAACAAACCAGTAATCAGGGAATTTTGCTGATCGCACTGGGTATTTAACATCTGTAAATAACGTTGTCGCTGGGGGGGTTTAAGATTAGGGGAATTCAATAACGAAAGTGCTGTCTTCATGTGCGTCAAGGGTGTACGCAATTCCTGACACACATTTTTTAAGTATTCATCTTTAAGTTGCTCTTTGTTTTGTAGTTCTTGATTTTGCTGCTGCAACCTGGTAGTGCGTACTGCGCTGATTTGACGATTAATTTCATCTTGTCGCAGGAGTTGTTTTGCAAACAGTTGATTCATCAGTGCGGCTTGGGGCGCAACTGGACAAATAAAATCAACAGGTATTGGGGATGATTCTGGCGTAATCGCTTGTTCTATACCATCTAATACTTGCTGAATTACTCTCCCCTCAAGAGTATTTATAATTAGTAACGGCTGGTTTTTATTAGTATTTACCTTGCCCGATGTCTTATTTTTGCGTTTTTTAAGTGGTCGATGAGCCAAAATTAAACTGCAAAACTGGGGCGATAACACCATCAGAAAGTTTTCCCGTCGCATTTGGCTATCTGGTGATAGGTGAACGGGGACATGATGAGGGAATGAGGGGGATGAAGAAGATGAGGAAGATGAGGGAGATGAGGAAGATAAGGGGGTATTTTCCTCCCCTACAACGCCAGCTCCCTCATCTTCCCCTGCTCCCCCATCTCGCCCTTTTTCACTCTCGTCAATCTGGCAAGTATAAATGAGACTAGACGCACCTACCGAGGATTGATAACGCGCTAGTTCTGATTGCCAAATTTTTTCTGGTGGTAGCTTCACCCATAAAGTGGCTGCAATTTGCTGCTCAATTAGTAAGTCAATTTGCGCTCTCACCAGTGATAGCAGAGTAGCAGGACTGAGGGACAATGGTTTAGGAGGCGCTTGCACTCCCATAACCAGTTGATAAACAGACAGATCCTTAGCCAGAGAAACATTCATGAGTCAAGCACAATTTGGATGAAGCAAGAAATAACTCTGTCTTCGATTTTCACCTTTATGTGTGCATTTTTTACAAAATTCCTACGGAAATAAACATTAACTATAAAAAACTACATCTACAAGGGAGTGGGGAGTGGGGAATGGGGGGGCAGGGGGCAGGGGGCAGGGGGCAGGGGGCAGGGAGCAGGGGGCAGGGAGCAGGGGGCAGGGGGCAGGGGGCAGGGAGCAGGGGGCAGGGGGCAGGGGGCAGGGGGCAGGGGGGATGGAAAAGAGGAATTGGGGCAGGGTGCGTTTTGCAGGCTAAAAAGTTTCCCCTTTTCCCCCAGCTAAGAGCTCCCCTGCTTCTTCATTCCCCTCTGCTCCCAGCTAAGAGCCCCTCTGCCTCTTTTCAATGCCCAAATTAGGCTTGTATGTTCAGTCTTTGGTGTAAAGCGTCGCGTGCGTGTTCTCGGTCATCAAAATGGATTTTTTCGGTGCCGAGAATTTGGTAGTCTTCATGACCTTTACCAGCAAGTAACACTCCATCACCGGGTTGTGCTTGTAAAATAGCGGTACGAATTGCAGTAGCCCGATCGCAAATTACAGTTGGCTGCACTGTGTCAGCAATTCCCGCCAAAATATCTTGCAAAATCCTTTCTGGGTCTTCAGTCCGGGGATTATCTGATGTCACCACTGCAACATCAGCTAATTCAGCAGCAATTTTACCCATTTTTGGGCGCTTAGTGCGATCGCGATCGCCGCCACAACCAAACACGCAAATCACTTTTCCTGGTATAAACGGGCGTGCAGCTTTCAGCAGATTTTCTAAACTATCGGGTGTGTGGGCATAATCCACAATCACGCTAATATCTTGGTCAGCATCAATTTGTACCCGTTCCATCCGTCCGGGAACTCCAGGAAACTCAGGTATCACAGACGCTACTAACTGCAAATCTAGCCCTAAGTGTAAAACTGCTCCTACGGCTGCGAGAAGATTTTCTAAATTATATTGTCCGACTAGAGGCGATCGAAAAGCTACGTTACCTTTTGGTGTATGTAATGTACCACTGACACCATTGGGCTGGTAACTTAAATCACTCATCCATAAATCGGCGCTGTTGTCGTTGACACTGTAACTCCAAACGCGCTCAGAATCTAACGAGGCAATTAAGCGCTTTCCGTAAGAATCATCAGCATTAATTATTGCCCGTCCCTTGAGATAATCAGGGCTAAATAACAACGCTTTGGCGGCAAAGTAATCTTCCATGTCGGTGTGATAATCGAGATGGTCTTGGGTAAGATTACTGAACACCGCCACCTCAAATTGACAACCCAACACTCTACCTTGGGCCAAAGCGTGAGAACTTACTTCCATCACCCCGAACTCACTACCAGCCTTTACAGCCTCTGCTAGCTGCTGTTGCAGTTCCACCGCAAAGGGCGTAGTGTAGGCAGCAGTTTGCTCAAAACCTGCCCAACGAGTGTAGAGAGTTCCCATCAAAGCTGTAGCTAGATTAGCTTTGATCAGCAGAAATTCAATCAAATGAGTTGTTGTAGTTTTGCCATTTGTACCAGTCACACCTACCAGCTTGAGTTTTCGCCCCGGATAACCATAAAAAGCACTAGCTATCTGGGCACAAGCTTGAGTTATATTACTTGCACTAATGACCACAGCCTCATTTGTGGGAGGATTTTTTTGTGCAGCTTCGGGAGAAACGATCGCAGCTACAGCCCCCGAGGCGATCGCACTTTGCCAAAATTCGCCACCATCAACCCGCCCTCCTGGCATCCCAATAAACAAATCTCCCACACTACAAGCATGGGAATTCGTCTTCAAACCCCTAACTTCCACATCCTCCATCGGATGGCTAGGCAATTGTTCAACACTGTCTACCGCCGTTAATAATTCCCGCAATTTCATTTTGTGAACCTCGTCACGTAGCTTCGCTCCGAATTCAAAATTCAAAATTCAAAATTCAAAATTAACAAGCCCATCAATAAATTTAGTTGCTCTGTATCCTTTTCTTTTTTGATAACACGCTTATCTTGCGCTTATTGTGCATTATTTTTTTCTAATTGGCTAAATACTTACGCAACATTTGCTCCAACTGTTGCACACTAGCACGAGGAGAAGGACGTGGCAATAATTTCTCACTCCCCTCCTCTACCTCCGCGTCCTCTGCGCCTCTGTGGTTCGATAAATAAAGTACCGGCACCTCATACTCATACGCACCGAACCAATCTTCACGAGTCGTAATATCCCTAATTTCCAACTCGAAACTGAGATTTTGGATTTGTTCTAGCTTTTCTTGCAAGCCTTCACATAAATGACAGCCGGGTTTACTGTATAAAATTAATCGCATTTGTTAATTAATTACCATGAACACTATTTTACATATCACCAAAAGCGAACAATGGGAACAAGCAAAAATCCTCAAAACCTATCGCGGTGATACGTTAGACTCGGAAGGATTTATCCACTGTTCGACAGCAGCGCAAGTAATCTGGGTTGCGAATCGTTTTTTTGTCAATCAAAAGGGTTTGGTAATTCTTTGCATTGATTCTGAACAAGTTAAAGCTGAAATTCGTTATGAAGCTGCGGAGGTAGATAATTTATTTCCTCATATTTATGGTGAGTTAAATATTGATGCTGTGTTTCAGGTTGTTGATTTTGAGGCGGGGGAGGATGGATTTTTTGTGTTGCCACAAGAGGTTATAAGTTTAAGATAACTAACCGCAGAGGCGCAGAGGGCACAGAGGAGGAGAGATGAGAAGAGAAGGGTTTAATGTGGGTGAGTATGTTGATCAAATGGCGTTATTGTTGGATTTAGAGATAAGAGATGAGTATCGAGATGGGGTGGTGGCAAATTTTGAGAGAATTAGTGCGATCGCTAATCTTGTAAATTCTTTTTCTCTAGCGGAGGATATTGAAGTTGCACCAGTTTTTGAACCATGAATGATGCTGTATCAATAGCTGCTGCTGTACGCGAAGGCAAAGTTAGCGCGGTGGAAGTTACTAAGGCTGCGTTAGCACGAATTGCAGCGCGGGATCATCAACTCAATTGTTTTACGGCTGTAACTACTGAGACAGCTTTAACAGATGCAGCCCGCATTGACAGGGAAATTGCCCAAGGTAATCATCCTGGAATGCTTGCTGGTGTCCCTTTTGCGGTGAAAAATCTCTTTGATATCGCTGGTTTAACGACTTTAGCGGGGTCGAAAATTAATGCAGAAAACCCAGCAGCTACCCAAGATGCAACCGCAGTAGCGAAGCTGAAACAAGCGGGTGCTGTGCTGGTTGGCGCTTTAAATATGGATGAGTACGCTTATGGGTTTGTGACGGAAAACTCCCATTACGGTGCTACTCACAACCCCCATGATTTACAGCGAGTTGCTGGTGGTTCATCGGGTGGTTCGGCGGCGGCTGTTGCTGCGGGGTTAGTACCGTTGACGCTGGGTTCTGATACTAATGGTTCAATTCGCGTTCCGGCGGCGTTGTGTGGCGTTTTTGGTTTTAAGCCGACTTACGGAAGGTTATCTCGTGCTGGGGTAGCTTTATTTTCTAGCAGTTTTGACCACATTGGCCCTTTTGCGCGTTCGGTGCAAGATATTGCCACGGTGTTTGATGTGCTTCAAGGAGAAGACGATCGCGATCCAATTTGCACAAAGCGTTCGCCTGAATTGGTTTTACCACAACTTGAACAAGATATTTCTGATATCAGAATTGCGATCGCAACTGATTATTTTACCAAAGGCGCAGAACCGGAAGCTTTAGCAGCAGTGCAAAAGGTAGCTGATGCAATAGAAGTCACTGAATACGTAAGGATACCAGAAGCACACCGCGCCCGTGCAGCAGCTTTCGTGATTACAGCTAGCGAGGGCGCAAATCTGCATTTGGATAAGTTGCGATGTCGTCCTCAAGATTTTGATTCAGCAACACGCCATCGCTTTTTGGCTGGGGCGTTAATTCCTAGTAACTGGTATCTACAAGCACAACGGTTTAGAAAATGGTATCGCGATCGCGTGCGGGAAGTTTTTCAAAATGTTGATGTAATTCTTGCGCCAACTACACCAATTTCCGCACCGCTAATTGGTCAACAAACCATGATTTTGGATGGTGAAGAAATTCTTGTCCGTCCTCATTTGGGATTATTTACTCAACCATTATCTTTTATTGGTTTACCAGTTTTATCAGTACCAATTCAGCGTTTAAATGCTTTACCATTGGGTGTGCAATTGATAGCAGCACCATATAATGAAGCGTTAATTTTAAGGGTTGCGGCTGCGTTAGAGGCAAAGGGTGTAGTTTCAGCACCAGTGATATCATGTCCGCATAATTAGTTATGATTCCCACAGTCATTGCACCCCACCCCGCCAAAGCTACGCTTTGTCTCCCCTCCCGAAGAGCGGGGAGGGGATTAAGGGGTGGGGTTCTTCGGGTTTAATAAGTAATCAAGCGGACATGATATGATTTTCAATTGCTAATGAAGCGAGCCATTTTTGCAAAAATACTGCTTGCTCTGATTCCCTTGTAGCTAACGAGGAAAATTAAAACAAGTCGCGTGATCCGCTAGCAAAAACGCAAGCGCAATATGTAAAAAGAAGTGAATTCAACCTAAGCGCTGTTTGAGTTCACGAATTGCGGCACTGGTATTGCGATCGTAGGTAACTTCAAAGCATCTGGCAACTATATCTTGGAGGTTTATATCAGGGAAATATTGGCTTTGAGTTTGAGCAAGATATTCTGTACCTTGTAACTGATAAATACACAGTTGTTTTTTGCGGTATAGCCAGACTTCTGGAACTTGATAAGGGAGGTAATCATTCACATCAGAATAACTCATTACATCAATTTCCAGCACCAAATCAGGAGGAGGATCAACACTCCAGTCAATTCGTTCCTTACCAGATACAGCTTCCCAATGGTCAATGTAAAAACAATAGTCTGGTTCGATTCCACTCTCCTCTGGTAATTCCATTGTTACAGGAGTAAAAGCATCGTACTCACGTCCAACATAATCCAGCAGAACTGTAATGATATTTGCAATTAAATGGGCATCACGTCCATGTTTGGGAAGAGGAGACATGAGTAAGACTTCTCCATCTTGGTATTTTATGCGGGGAATTGAATTGCCACCTCGTTGCTGACACAAACTCTGATAATCTTGCCAGGTTGCAGGCAACCGCACAACTGCTCCCACAGGTAGCTGAATTTTCTCAAGCGAGACTAATGCAAACATAGCTCAAACTTTAGAAATTGAAAGCTCAAGGTTATTCTAATTCTTTTGCTGGAGATGACACAAGTAAGGGACTTCCAAATAAAAAAATATCCAATCGCTTTTAGGGCAGGGGAGCTCTTAGCTGGGAGCAGGGGGAGGGAAAGTCGTTGTAATTCCAAAAATTGGATAATTTATTTTTTGAAGTTCCCGGATATAAGCCAATACAGTTCAGATAAGACCAAAACATTTATAGAGACGGTGATTTATCGCGTCTCGAAAACCCAAAACATTTGTAGAGACGGCGATTTATCGCGTCTCGAAAACTCAAAATTTTGTACCAGTAGCCCTTAACTGAACCGTATTGGGATATAAGCAAGCAGGATGCTGCAAAAGTTGGAGTAATTTTAGCTACCATGACCGAACAATTCGCAATTCGCAGTGACGCTCGTTCGCGCAGCGTGCCGTAGGCAAGACTCGCTAACGCAATTCGCAATTGTGGACGTAATTGATAATTGATTCATCCTTCAAGGTCATTGCCCCTAATTTTAATTATGAAAAGAAACAAAACACGTAGTATCAATATTCAGAGCAAGCGCATTCATAAGCCACTGCGGTGGACGGGTTCCCCGGCATAAAGCAAGTGGCGTGCGTGGGGTATTATTAATTGCGAACTTGTACTGAGCGTAGCCGAAGTATTGCGAATTGGAAATTGCGAATTGCTTTGACATTGAATTGGGTTGTGTCTGGAAGTATGAGGAGTAGCGTTAGATGAATTAGCAGTGAGGACTATTTGTCCTTTGACGTTTAGCACTGCACCTGTGGCTTCAACAATGCGTTTGGGAGTGGAGGTTGTTGGTTTATTAGTAACAGGTGGTAGGGAACGGTTGTTATTGCTGGGTTTAAAAGCCACCCAATCTATTTGGGTTGCATCTGGAGTGAGAATGTCTTTGGGATTGGGTGGTAAACCGCCGCGTCCAGTAATCACAAATCGGTTTTGAGCGTAACCTGGACTATAGCAGCCTTGGGCTAGTTGGGTGTCAACTGGTACTGTTGGCAACTCAACCAAGCCACTGTTGGGGTCGATACCAGGTGTATTCAGTTCTACAGTGCCTTGTGTACCAAATTCTGAACTAGCAGTGATGTCACTCAAGGGAGTTGGACTTTCACGGAACTCAATACCATAAATGCCATTGGCTTTGATATCCACTCTCCCACCAATGCCAGTAAAAGCATTAGCAGTGATGTCGCTATTTTCGCTTGGGACAGCAACAATGAAGCCCGTCGGGGCATCAATATTAATATTGCCACCATTACCACTAGTTTTGTCTGTGCCTGCGGTGGTGGAAATTTGAGCGCCACGACGCAGAAGGAGTAAATCAGTTTGTAAGTTGATGTTGCCACCGTTACCCGATGCAGATTGGGCGTTAAGTGTGCCACTGTTGTCTAGGGTAATTCTAGGTGAGGTGACGATAATATCTCCGGCAGTACCCGTCGGACTTTGGGAGTCAACAAACAAGCCACTGTTAAAGTTAGAACTATTGCCAGAAATGGTAAAAAAATCAGCAGCATTAACTTCAATTGTGCCTGCATTCCCAACTCCTGAAGTTGAGGCAATAAGTCGAGCGTCATCACTTAGAGAGAAGGAACCAGAATCGATAGTAATGTTACCTCCATTGCCAACTGTCCCCCTTTCCACTTCGCTGCGAATCCTACTAAAACCATCGTTTTTCTTTCCAGCAATATTAACAAT
>NZ_JAIVFS010000006.1:161559-185897 GCF_020829645.1 Nostoc mirabile CHAB5784
CTGCAATGTCAACAGCATCTCGTACCCGCACTGTCACATTTCCTGCATTACCTTGTCCCGAACTTGAGGCATTAAGTCGAGCCTCATCGCTTAACGAGAATGAACCAGAATCGATAGTAATGTTACCTGCATTGCCAACTGTCTCCGTTTCCGCTTCGCTGCGAATCCCACTGGCAAAACCGTTTTTCTCCCCAGCAATATTAACAATACCTGTAACATTCACATTGACATTCCCCGCATCCCCCCGTCCTGCTGGCGCTGTTGGAGATGCTTCTTTAGTAGAGGTTACCAGTTGAGAGCCATCTTTTAGCCAGAGGCTTGCAGCATTGATGTCAATATTACCTCCCTTACCTACACCTCCTGCTGACACCTTGCTGGAAATTTCAGCATTATCTGCTAGAGTTACAGCATCTTGTGTCCGCACTGTCACATTCCCTGCATTACCTTGTCCTAAAGTTGAGGCACTAAGTTGAGAGCCATCTTTTAGCCAGAGGCTTGCAGCATTGATGTCGATATTGCCACCTTTACCTACACCTCCCGCTGACACCTTGCTGGAAATTTCAGCACTATCTGCTAGAGTTACAGCATCTTGTACCCGCACTGTCACATTCCCCGCATTCCCTTGTCCAAATGTTGAGGCACTAAGTTGAGCGCGATCGCTTAACGACAAAGAACCGGAGTCAATAGTAATATTACCCCCATTGCCAAGTGACCCCAAACGCACATCATTAAGAACTAGGCTCTCATCAGCCACTTTGATTGACCCGGTAGCATTAAGCGTAATATCTCCCGCGACAGTTTCAGGTGTCCCCAAACCTTGTCCAATACCACCGCTTAAAATACTTCCTCCTAATATTTCTAGATTCCTGGCATTAATTGCAATATTACCCCCACCGGCCCCAGTTACATATATACCTGCTTGATTGGTGAGGGATACCTCACCTCGCGCAACATTATCAGGAAATTTCAAGCTGAGATTATCGCCATTTACACCCAACGTTACAGTCCCAGGTTCCGCTAACCCTCCTAACTCAACTCGTCCACCAAAAGCATTTAATCGTCCCCCATCCATGCTGACATTACCACCCACCAGCAGCAAACTTTTTCCATCTGGTACTCGTAAACCTAATGCATTAAAGCCTGCTGGGTCTATCCCTGCGGGTGCAACTGAGTTATTTTGAATCCCTCCATTTTGATTAATCTGATTAAACAGCAATGCTGAAGGATTAACAGTCAACAACGGTGAGGGGATATTTTTCTCAGTAGCACTAAAAAATCCTCGATTTCTAAATTGCAGTGCATTCGCTGTAGTCGCAACAAAAGAACCACCAACATTTAAGCTGGCATTTTCACCAAATACAATTCCATTGGGATTAATCAGAAATAGGTTAGCCCTACCGTTAGCGCGAATTAATCCATCAATATTAGAAGCTGACCCACCCGTAACTCGGCTAATGATATTTTGAATATCAAGAGCATTATTAAAAGAAGCAGTGCTACCAGTAGGCACAGAAAATTCGCCAAAGCTGTGGAACAAATTACTTCCTGCTTGTGTTCCTCCAGTAATATTAAAAGTATTCCCATCTCTTGTAATACTGGAATTGTTAGGCAAAGTGCCATCTGGGGTAATTTGAGCGAAAACATGCTCTTGCGAAGAAGCAATCAAAAGGCTGCCCATTGCCAAACTACAACACCAATACCGCCAATTTTGAGCTATTCCTAACATTGTACCCACCTGATTACTCGTCTGATTTTGTCAGTTTTCTAAGTTGTAATACTGTACAATTGGCTCTTTAGCAATATCTTGTAAGCATCTGAGAAGTAATCGGGGTAGTCTATCCCTCTTCTGTCACTCTCCGAAAACATTTGCCTTTTCTAAAATCTAGAGCTTTTGTATAGCAAACGATCGCGCGATTCTTTTCTAATAACAAATACAAGACAAATTTTTTTCTAATAGTATAGCTTGTATTGATTGCCTCATGAGGCTTCTAGCGATCGCCCTCCCGGAGAGTGACAGAAGAGGGCTATGCAAGAGTTTTTTTTTAAATTCCGGTAGTCCCTGAATTAAAATCAGAAGTCGGCTCATAGCTTTTCGCCATTCCCGGCTGCCGTCTGGGTGTTGACATGCTGCTATCAATTGGCGCAGGCGCTCATCCTGATCATCCATAAAAGCTTTTACCAAAGAATAATACAGTAGACGCAAGATAGCAGCAAAGTTATAAGCACTGCTTTATTTGACCTTACTTTTATATCAGGCAAGAATCAAAAAAATATGAAAACTTTAGAATTGTGCTTACTAATCCTTGAGATCCAGTCCAGGAGCAGATAGTTTTGTTGGGGCAAATTTTACGCAACATCAGCCCTATTGGACACAAGATATTGAACTGAATGAAGAATATTTTTATTACCTGAAATTAGTGACAGAATTTAACCAACAACAAAAAGCAAAACAAGAAGATTCAGACTACGACAAAGACGAATGATAAGTAAACTAGCATCTGTTGTTAATACAACTTAAGCTGTACTAATAAATGTTGAAGCTGTAGTTACAAATGCCTGTCGTTTAATAAGTAAAACTAAAGTTTTATTTAATCAGCTTAATTATTAGTTATAAATAGTGTTTAAATGATAAGTAAACTATAAGCTGTAGTTAATACAGATTGTTCTGAACTTATCACTTAACAAGTTTTAGTAACTACAGCTTGTTCTGGAGTTACAAACGAACAAGTTTTAGTAACTACAGCTTGTTCTGGAGTTACAAACGAACAAGTTTTAGTAACTACAGCTTGTTCTGGAGTTGACACAGCTTATTCTGTAGTAGGGTGCGTTGCACTGCACGACAACGCACCATCTTAGGGACTTCCAACTAAAAAAATATTCCATTACTACTGTTAACTGTTGATCGTTGACGGTTCACAGTCAACAGTCAACAGTCAACGACCTCAAGCGGAATAATTTATTTTTTGGAGTTCCCTAAAATACTCATTACCTCGCCTGGGTTGGCGGTTGCTAGTAATCATTGGTGTCAACTTAACGTGAAAGCCTAGTCTGATAAGCATTTCAAGATTTTTCGATGTACCATCTAGATTTTAGATCCCCCCTAACCCACGCCAGTCGCTCCACTTGGGGAGACCCCAAGACCGCGCTGGCTCCCCTTAAAAAGGGGGGAATTAGAGTCTTGTGCCCCCTTTTTAAGGGGGTTGGGGGATCTAAAACTACGATAAATTGAGTGTTTGAGTTTAAGTTGACACGTATGGCTAGTAATGGACTCCAATCTCCAGTGCTACGCCTTTCTTCTTTGTGATTAAAGTATAAAATTATACCTATTTTGGTAGAATGAGAAATTCTGCTACAAAATACAATAATTATTTGTGGATTTTGCTGAACCAAAATTTAGTTCCAGTAGGGCATAGTAATTTTAGAAACCTCACAAGGAAGTAAATCTATGTCTCAAAGAAAACGCACATCTCGCGTTTTAGAAAATGCTGAGTTAAGATTCGCTGGACTCAAAGCAATAAATCCCAATCTGGATCTTGGGGATGCTTATAACTTAACAAACCTGACACAATTACTTGAACAGGTACGTACCAAGTTAGAGGGGCATAACACTATTCTCAGCATGATTGACTCTTCCAAATTAGAACTTGAAGAGTTAGAACAAACTTTGGGCGCTTTCTCAGAGAAAATGCTCACAGGGATTGCTTTTAAATACGGCAAAGACAGCCGCGAATATGAGATGGCTGGTGGAGTTCGCAGAAGTGAGAGTCTCCGTAAAAGCAGAGCGACTCGCTTAAAAACTATTGCCAAGAAAGCATCAAGCCAGAGTGTTTAACTAATTCTTAATGACGCTTTCTACGAGACGCTGCGCGTACCCCAATACGGTTCAGTTAAGGAAATTTATCTGTTAAGGCAGGCAGGGGGGCAGGGGAGGCAGGGGAAGCAGGGGGAGAGAAAAAAGCTTAACTGAACAGTATTGGCGCGTACCCCTATACCGAAGCAAGCTACGCGCAGCGTTCGGCTAATTTCCTATTTATCTGCCTCATCCCTAAATTTGTGCCCGAGTTACACTCCATCAAAAGTAGATGGATAAAAAACTTTTCCTTTATACCTTTTTTGATAGCTTTGCAATGGTTTAACCATGAAGAATTCCTCTGGCACTGGAAAAGGAGACTCGATTTCATAAACAACAGAAGGCTGAAAGCCAAAGCGAGTATAGAAGTGAGGATGACCAAGGACAATTACTATGGCTTCTTTCTTTGCCTCTGCTATTTCTAACCCTGCTTTTATTAGTGTGCTACCAATACCCTGTCTTTGAAACTTTGGATGAACTACCAAAGGTGCTAAACCGAGTACCTGTAGTGTTTCTTCACTCACCAGGTCAATGTAGCTGAATAAAATATGACCGACTACAACATTTTCAATCTCTGCAACCAGAGAAAGTTCTGAAATATAGCGGTCAGAACGGCGAATTTTCTCTACAAGTTTAGCCTCATTTTCTTGCCCAAAGGCTAATGTATTCACCTCAGCTATTACTGTGTAGTCTGGCAGAGTTTCACAGCGGATATTGATCATTTTAAAACTAATTCCATAAAAACCCAGTTTGCTCGATATTCTAAAGGAATCTCTGTTTTTTCCAAATACGGCTCGATATCCTGAAAGCCATATACACGATAAAGTGTATGTGCTTCCTTTGCAAAAGGGGCGCTGTCTAAACGAATCTTTGAGTAACTAATATTAGAAGCTTCATTGATGATAGTTTCTAATAATGCTCTACCGATTCCTTTTCTGCGAAATTCTGGTCTTACATACATCCTTTTAATTTCGCCAACATCTTCACCAATCTTTCGCAAGCAAGCGCAGCCGGCTATTTTTGCATCGTATTGCCCCAAAAGCAAGCGTCCTGAAGGGGGTATAAATTCGTGAAGTTGAGTTATATATTGCTCAAAGAATGTATTCACATCTAAATTGATGCCAAACTGATGGCTGAATATCAACTTAGTCTCGTTAAAATATTCCCAAAACAGTTCGTGTATATGAGATTTATGTTCCTCAGTCTCTACCTGCATAATTTTAAGCAAACTTTATGCCTCCGCTAAGTAATTAAATAAGAATCGGTATAAAGCAGGGCTATTTCATTCTCATCTAGCCCGCCTCAGAATAAATTCTGAGGCTAATAGCACTCATTCGTCTAAAGACGACTAAGAAAGGCTTTTAGTCCACTTTAGTGGACTTAAGCTATTAGCCCGGAACTTTAGTTCTGGGCGGTTTATGTTTAGAACGAAATAGCCCTGGGTATAAAGAGATTTTACTTATAAATTTATATGTGCTAATTAAAACTTGAGTTTGAGATGCTACCCAACGGTGAAGGACATTATACATCATAAATTTATGTTGCAGATAGTACGGTCTATAGCTAGCGTAAAGTGGACAATTTGACAATCTTTAATACTCAAACTACTTGGCGTATAGTCATAATCTGTCCGCACGCAACAAGAACGCAAGACACTTAGTATATGGTTCGAGAACTCGAAAGAAAACGCCAGAGTGCAAAGTTTCCCGAAACTGCACCGGCTGCTAATCCCGTATTTTTTAGAACCTATAGCCGCCGAACAAAGGCGGGATTAAGGGAAACATGGGATGAAGTATGCGATCGCACTCTACTCGGCTTAGTCGAGTTGGGAAAGCTAACTCAAGAAGAAGCTGTAATACTGAATAAGATGCAGCGCAACTTGAAAGCTATGCCCAGTGGGCGCTGGCTATGGGTTGGTGGTACAGACTGGATAACCAAGCCAAAGAATTTTTCCGGGGCTTATAATTGCACCTCTACCAATCTCGAAGACTGGAATGCCTTCGGATTAATGATGGATTTGGCAATGATGGGCTGTGTGCGATTCGTTGGCTAGAAACCAACACCCGTAAGGGTCTTGGAGGATTAGTCGCAAGGTAAATCATGCCTTATAGGTAAGAACCTTGACAACTTAATAGTCATGTTGGTGACATCAAGAGGAAAAACTTTTTCAAAATCAAAAAGATAGAAATATCCAATGATAAACTTGGAAATAGTAAAATTTGATGAAGTCCAACCCCCTAAGTGCAAGGGTGAAAGCACTTTCCCCACGGTAGCGACTAGCCATCAATCCGTGAAGCGGGAATGAACGGTGTTAAGAAGCCAATCCAGACTTCGACACATCTAGCAAGAAAGCATGGTTAGCGAAAGCGAATCTACGTCTGAATCATCGTGAGCATATAAAACAGCCTAGTGGATTAACAGGCTGTGCCAAAAGGCAAGGGGAGAGCAACCGGAATACAACCGTTCGGTTTGCACCGCTCTTAACCCCGGTGAACAGTAGGAACCTAACCTTTCAATCAATGACTATTAGGAACGAAGTAACCACATAAATTCTCTCAGGAGGTCGAATACCTGAGTAGGTGCTAACCAGAAGAACTATGTGGCGAGATTGAGTCAAAAGCAAAAGCCTACGGTAATGCGTAGGATACGCTAACAGACTCACGGTAATCAGATATGTATAGGTACAAGTAGCGATGAAAACGACTAAAACGAGTTTTAAGACTACGGTGGTATGGAACAAAATCAACTGGAAGAAAATCCAGAGGATAGTGTTCAAGTTGCAAAAGCGCATATACAAAGCTGTTCAACGTGGGGATGTCAAAGCAATGCGACGACTCCAAAAAACCTTGATGAAATCCTGGTTCGCAAAGCTATTAGCTACGCGAAAAGTAACCCAAGAAAACCAGGGCAAGAAAACAGCAGGGGTCGACGGGATGAAATCTCTCGGTTACGAAAGTCGGCTGAAACTAGCAAAGAATCTAGGCATAAATGGGAAAGTTAAACCAACCCGTCGAGTGTGGATTCCAAAACCAGGAACAGACGAAAAAAGACCCCTAGGAATCCCAACAATGGAGGATAGGGCAAAACAAGCGATCGCTTTGTTAGCCCTAGAACCACAATGGGAATCAAAATTTGAGCCAAATAGTTATGGGTTTAGACCAGGACGTGCCGTACACGACGCAATCGAAGCTATATATTTAGCTCTACATGGTAAAGCTAAATATGTACTAGATGCGGATATATCAAAGTGTTTTGACAACATTAATCATAAAAAGCTACTTGAAAAACTTAACACGTATCCATCAATGAGACGGCTAACACGAGAGTGGTTAAAAGCTGGATATGTAGATGGAAATCAATTATTCCCAACGAAAGCAGGTACGCCGCAAGGTGGAATAATATCACCCTTACTGGCTAATATTGCGCTGCACGGAATGGAAGAAGTGATTAAGGAGTATGCAAATACCCTCCCTACCGGAAGGAATTGGGGGAAAAAGCAAAACCGAAATGCATTGAGTTTAATCAGGTATGCCGACGACTTCGTAATTATTCACGAAGATATCAATGTTGTCTTAGGGGCAAAAGCGGAAATAGAAGGTTTCTTAAAAGACATCGGTTTGGAATTAAAACCAAGCAAGACTAGAATTTGTCATACATTAGAGAAACACGAAAAGGAAAATCCTGGATTTGACTTTTTAGGTTTTAATATCAGACAATTTCCAGCAAACGATGGAATGAGCGCACGGTCATCCAATGGTAAAATACTAGGTTTCCAAACGATAATTCAACCAAATAAGAACGCAATAAAACGCCACTATAAAGAAATAGCTGACATTATTGACTCCCATAAAGCCGCACCTCAAAAGGCGCTGATTGCAAGAATCAATCCAATAATAGAGGGATGGAGAAATTATTACTCTTCAGTCTGCTCAACCGATACCTTTAGACTTCTAAATCACATGATTTATAAGAAACTAATGGCATGGGCAAAATCCAGACACGACAATAAAGGTAGTGAATGGATTGCCAACAAATATTGGATTACAGTTGGGAAAGATAATTGGGTATTCGGATATAATAATCCGGACACTAAAGAAAGCTATAGTCTCAGCAAGCACACCCAGATAAATATTGTACGCCACATCAAGGTTAAAGGTGAAGCCTCACCATTTAACGGTGACTTCACTTATTGGGGAACAAGAACAGGAAAAAGTAAAGAAATTTCATCTTTACTTGCAAAAATACTACACAAGCAAAAGGGTAAATGTTCTCAATGCGGTCTTACCTTCACAACTGAAGATAAAATCGAAATCGACCATATACAACCAATCAGCTTAGGTGGTAAAAGAAAATTTGATAACCTGCAAGCATTGCATAAACATTGCCATGACCAAAAAACCGCCAGAGATGGTAGTTTGAACAGTTCCTATGACAAAGGTATGATTATTGAGGAGCCGGATGAGGTGAAAGTCTCATGTCCGGTTTTGAAGACGAGTAGCACTCGTGAGGGTGCTGCTTAGTTTAATGGTACTGGAGCCGTCCTAGAACCAGAATTTATTAACCAGTTGCCCCCCATCCGTAATCAACTGAATGTCACTGTAAAAGGTGAAATTGGCAGCACTCCTGTGCAACAGCGACGTGAATATACTGAAACTCATATAGAAGGCAACAACGTCACTATTCACGTTGGAGATAGCCGTGAAGGTTGGGTTGAATCATATCAAGCCCTATTAGAACTCTCTACTGATGAACAATTTTCAGCAGAAGTTGAAGTATCAGTTGATATCAGCGATGTCCGAAAAGCAGGAGAAACTCTCAACGGCTTTGGAGGAGTTGCTAATCCTGTAAAATTGCCCGGACTTTATCAGTGTTGTGCGTCCATCCTGAATAAAGCTAAAGGACGACAATTAAATTCAGTTGAATGCTGTTTATTAATCGATCAAGCGGCTGTCACAATTGTTGCAGGTAACATTAGGCGTTCAGCTGGCATGAGGCAAGGTTCTAACGAAGATATTTTGTTCGCCGATGCCAAAGATAATTTATGGCAGCAAGATGAAAGTGGCAACTGGCGAATTGATCCAGAGCGCGATGCACTCAGGATGGCAAACCATACCAGAGTTTTTCACCGCAAGCCAACTTTAGAAGAATCCATTGGTGCTGTCCGCAAACAATATTACAGTGGCGAGGGAGCAATTCAATGGGCTGGTGAAGCTGTAGCACGATCAAATATTGATTTGCTACCAACACAGGCTCTGAAAGTTCATTTTTTGCAAGCTTACGAACAAGGAACAGCAAAACAGTGGTTACAGGAACGCTATCCTCAGCTTGATGCTAATGAGCTAGAACATCGTTTGGCTCGCTATGGGCTAAATCCGTGTGGTAAGTGATTTTGCCTCACGTTAAAAACCTCGCAAAAACGGGGAAGGCTGAGATGCTAATCCCGTGGTAATCAAAGGAACTAAAAAGCCTTTGACACCGTACAGCGTAGAGAGTGAAACTAGATTACATCCAAAATTGTTGTCTAGAATATAATCTCTCCAAGAGTGCGGGGGCGGATGTGAAAAACACTTCTATTATCTGAAGTGACATCTGCAAAAGGTACGCGGAGCTACTGCGAATAATCAAACAGTAGAACTAGGGGATAAAAAGCCTCTAGGGTAACAAATTTGGAAATCATTGGTAGTAATTTTCACTGTAATTTGTCTGAGGTTCACCTTAATCAAATCGATCCACATAACTACAAAGAACAGGAGGAGGCATTCACTGCTGGGGCGCTATCTGTAGCAGCACTTTTAAATCACAAATTCCTGGAACCACGCTATCAATACAGTCGTGAATTAGACCCGATTGTGGGAGTTTCTTTTACTGGTTTATTTGATTTCTTTGTCCATGCTTTTGGTGTTGATTGGCTGCGCTGGTGGGAAGAAGGAAGGCCCGCTACTGCACAAGGGTTAGCTTTCAAGCGTGAGGAAGAAAAATATCTAAGTTCTTGGAAAGATATTGTACATCGGGTGGTTTGGGATTACTGCGATCGCCACAATCTGAAACGTCCAAATCGTTGTACCACAGTCCAGCCCAGTGGCACGAAGGCATTATTAACTAATGCTAGTTCAGGATGGCATCCCCCAAAAGCGCAAAGATTTATTCGCCGCATCACCTTCGGCAAAAATGACCCAGTAGCCTTAGCTTGTATTGACTACGGTTACAACGTCATTCCCTCTCAATCAGATAAAGATGAACAAGGTAATTTGCTCAACGATCCCTTTGATTCACGGGTGAGTGAATGGTTAGTAGAAATTCCTGTTTCTGTATCTTGGGCTGATTTACCAGGTGCTGATGAAATTGATGTTTCAAAGTTTTCAGTCTTAGCCCAATTTGATTTTGTCCTCCAGGTTCAACGTTGGTACGTGACTCACAACACATCAGCTACTTTAGAACTTCGCTCTGATGAAATCGAACCTTTAGGACAGCGCATCTACGAAACTATCCAGAATGATGAAGGATATATTTCAGCCGCTCTTTTAGCTCGTTTTGATGATTTGCAATCGTTCCCACGTTTACCATTTGAACCGATAGATAAACCAACCTACTATCGCTTAAATCAAGAGGTGAAAGCACGGCGTAAAACAGATGATTTCTGTGCAGTCTTAAGCCGCTACGATTTAGGCGAAATGTCAGAGGCTGGCCCTAGTGGTTGTGACTCTGATAAGTGTATGTTTCCCGATCAGCAACCAGGCTCATAAGGCTAAATGACTATCACTTAGGGTAGTCACTATTTATCTATTACAATAAAAAGCAGTGGTTTAATATCATATTAAACTACTGCTTTTTAATTATCTATTTTCCCCTCCTTATAGCATTTCTTTGTGCTGACTTTTCACGTTATGTGGAAAAGCTAACGATTCACCTAACCCCCTAACCCCCAACCCGTGGCGGGAAGGGGGAAAATTCAAAGTCTCTCTCCTCTTAGGAGAGAGATTTAGAGAGAGGTTTTCCAGATCCCGTAAAAAGTCAGTTCTTTGTGAGGCTGCACCAAACCCTTTTAACTTCTTTCTTTCTTTGCGTCCTTTGCGTCCTTTGCGGTAGCCTGCGGCAAGCCGCTTTGCGTCTACGTTTTTCTTACTTCCTTCTTCTACTTAAATATGATTTAGCGCATCTTCATACATAATTGCTACCAGTAATTATCTTGGTGTAGAAAAGCAGCACAAAATTTCTCTACACTATGATCTTTGGCAAAAGGAGTCCGCCAATGAAAGCTTACGAAATTCAAAGCAACGCCGGGATTGATGCCCTCGTATTAGTTGATCGCTCTGAACCGAAACCAACTGCGGGACAAGTTCTTATTCAAGTCAAAGCAACATCCCTAAATTACCGCGATCTGCTTGTCGTTGAAGGAGCTTACGGTTCTGGACAAAAATATCCCTTAATTCCCCTGTCTGACGGTGCGGGGGAAGTCATGGCGGTGGGGGAAGGTGTGACACGGGTTAAAATAGGCGATCGCATCGCTGGTATTTTCTTCCAAGACTGGATTTATGGCTCTTTAACCAAAGAGAAAATGAAATCCGATCTTGGAGGCGGTATCGATGGAATGCTGGCTGAGTATGTCGTATTACACGAAGATGGGTTAGTGATATTACCTGACCACCTATCCTACATTGAAGGGGCAACCTTACCCTGTGCAGCAGTCACAGCTTGGCATGGACTGGTGACAAAAGGTAATATTCGCGCAGGTGATAGTGTTTTATTACTCGGTAGTGGAGGAGTTTCGATTTTTGCTCTCCAGTTCGCCAAGATACATGGTGCTAGGGCGATTATTACTTCCAGCAGCGATGAGAAATTGGCACGAGCCAAACAGCTTGGTGCTGACGAGACAATCAACTACAAAACAACGCCAGATTGGGAAAAGCAAGTTTACCAATTAACCAATCGCACGGGTGTAGATCATGTAGTTGAGGTAGGCGGTGCAGGCACTTTGCCAAAATCACTACAAGCAGTCCGCATTGGGGGACGTATTAATTTGATTGGCGTATTATCAGGTAGAGGAAATGAAATTGACCCCATGCCAATACTTTTTAAGAGTTTAACACTTCAGGGAATTTATGTTGGCAGTCGGGAAATGTTTGAGGCGATGAATCAGGCGATGCAACAACATAAAATCAAACCGATTATTGATCGAGTTTTCCCCTTTACTGAAGCACGAGAAGCTTATCATTACCTCAAAAGTGCGGCTCACTTCGGTAAAGTGGTAATTCGTAATTCGTAATTCGTAATTCGTAATTGTAAAGAGTTTAATTCTATGTTTCAAGTGGGGTTTAAATTCCCACTTGAAACATAATTATTAATTACGTTTAAACAGCAGCAAGAGTAGGTGCAGCGAATTTAGCATATCGCTCAATGTAGAATTCCTTAGAGTGAGCGATCGCTTTCACTGACTCACGCTCCTTAAGAGCGTGCTTCCATTGCCGCACACGGTTGAATTCAGTCGGTAGGGCAAAGCCACGATACTCTCGCAGTGCAGCCCAGCGCTCAAACCAAGGGAAGTAAGTAAAATCGACCAAACTGATGGATTCACCAAACCAGTAGGGGCCTTCCCCAGATAGCTTTGCTAAACCTTCGTTTTCAATGAATTCCAGATGTTTATATAGTTCTTGTTTAGCTTCTTCTTGTTTTTGGGGATCTGAACTCCGCAGAAGGGTAGAAAAAGCGGGAACAAACCTG
This sequence comes from Nostoc mirabile CHAB5784, assembly GCF_020829645.1. Lineage (GTDB taxonomy): Bacteria > Cyanobacteriota > Cyanobacteriia > Cyanobacteriales > Nostocaceae > Nostoc > Nostoc mirabile. The sequence goes on from NZ_JAIVFS010000006.1 coordinate 174,128, forward strand.
GTGTTAGCAAAATCTATCCAGATGCGAGCCTGTGCCCTATCAATGGGGCTGCTGGGTAACAGTGGTGGATTGGGAAATACCTCATCTAGATACTCATTAATTACGGCTGATTCCCAAACTCGGTTATCACCATGAGTTAGTGCAGGCACTTTCCCATAGGGAGAAACTTTGGTAAACCCTTCAGGCTTATTCTGCAAATCAATTTCAATCAAATCGAAGTCGATGCCCTTCTCTTGGAGTACCAAGCGAGTACGGTGGGCATAAGGACAAACAACTGCACTGTATACTTTGATTTCAGCCATGTTTAAGTTCCTTGGTAAATAGGACTTGTTAGTCGGCATTGGGAATTGAATTTGAATCCAAAATCCCAAATCTTAAATTGTTAGTGTCCTGAAGCCCCTTTGAGGCGCGTGAAGCGTAAAAAATTCTCGACACTAACTAAACTTTGAAACTGGAGTAATATTCAAATAACCCAAATTTGTTGGTGAGAGTGGGGAATAGGGATTAGTTATTTCTCCCCCTGCCCCCTGCCCCCTGCCCCTCTGCCTTCTCCTAGAGCCAGGGCACTTCTTCAGGTGCATAACGAAAGGCGCGGAAGACTGTATTTTGCTCCCCACGAGTTACGGGCGATTTTTCACCTGGAATATTCCGAGATGCAAAGTGGGGGTTGATGTATTCCCAAACAATCTCTCCTGCAACTGTCACCTCGAATATCCGGCCGTAAGCACCTTCTGTAATCAAGGTATTGCCATTGGCTAGACGTTGCGCTCCTGATATGTAAGAACTAAAGAAATTTTGGGGCGGGTTGTCGGTGTACTCCCAAACTATCTCTTTCGTTTGACGGTTTACCTCAATCACACGGGAAAAATTGAGAGCAATGTTACGGCGATGTGCGCCATTGTCGAAAATCAGGATATTACCGTTAGCCAATTCGTTTGGGAAGTGCTGCTGTGCTAGCACGTCATCACCCAGCGTCCAGATGATTTCTCCGGTTTTGCGATCGATAATGACAACTGTGGAGATATTACGAAAGCTCACTATAATGTTGCCATCGGCGAGTTCTCCGACGGTATTCCCATGAGTCCATTCGTGTCGATGATCTTGCGGAGTAATCGTAAATATATCTGGATCGAGGTGTTCGTGAGCGTGCCAAGTCCAAACAATTTCACCTGCTGGAGTCACTTCATAAAGCACATCAGCATAGATATCACCATCTGGTTCTGTACCTGGTACGCCGCCTTTGATCCGAGGAACCAAAGACTGAGGTATCTTTTCAATTGCTAGTAGAATTGTGTTGCCATTGGCTAGTCTGCGTCCATCATGATGGTGGTCTGGATGCTTATATTCCCAAATAATATTTCCTTTGGGATCTGCTTCTAAAACAACGCCACTTTTGAATGCAGCCCACAAAGCAAAACGTAGTGGTTCTTCTGGTGGAGTCTTACCGTTATAAAAGAGGTTGCCATTAGGTAAAAGATAACCGTATAACCCTGGTGGATAAGGCAGATTCCACTGGTGTACTACTTCTCCTTCCAAGTTCAGGAGGTAGACTTCACCTTGACCTGTTAGGGGTGTGAAAAGTGTATATCCTTTGAAGACTTTTTCGGGATTGTAAGCTCTTAAACCAGTACCTCGACGACGAATAGTATTCTGCTCAACTGATGTTGCTGTAAAAGTCATATTTTACCTACTAAATATCTAGTTTTTAATCTAATAACTGGGACAGAGTGCATCGCGCACTTTTACTCGTTTCTGAACAATTCCCTGTTGATATATCCAATCAGCAGCACTCTGTAAATCGGCAATCACTTTCGGTTCTAAGGGAAGCACTCCATCAATAGGTCAGCGCTCAAATGTACGCTTCACAACTTCAGGCGGTAATCCTGATACTTTTTGGTATACTTTTTGATTCTCCTGGGGATGTTTATTTAGCCATTCAGCCTCTTTAGCAAGAATCGCAATAATTTCCCTAATCGCCTCAGACTTTTCTTTTAGTGCATCCCTATCCACCATATAAAGGGAGTAATGCGGGACTTGTGCAGGCAAAGGAATTTGTCGGGCATTGTACTTGAGTTCAGCACTCGCAACCCAAGGGTCCCAAACGGCCCAAGCATCGACATGATTCGATGCCCAAGCAGGTAGGGCTTCATCAGGTTTCATGTAAACGCGACTTACTTTATCTTTGGGAATATTCTCTTTTTCTAATAGTTTTAATAGCAAATGTTCGCTGATTCCACCTCGATTCACAATGACCTTTTTACCAATAAGATCGTTGAATTTCCGAATGGGAGAATCTGCATGAACTACAATCCCCTCTGATTTGCGATTAGCGGGTCGGTAGGCAATGATGCAAGCATTAATTCCACCAGATAAAGCAGACAAACCAGCAATATCGCCGCCTGCTCCTAAATCAGAACTTTTAGCATTGATTGTTTCTAATACAGGTGCAAAAGATGGGAATGTACCAACCCATTCAACCTTAATATTCTTGGGAGTTAGTTCACGTTCTAAAGTACCGCGTTCTTTTGCGATCGCAGACAAACTTCCCTTAATATAACCAATGCGAACTACTGTCTGTTTCTCAGGTGCAGAACCTTGATGGTTACTCACAGCCTTAACTGTGGAATCAGCAGAGTTAGTCGGACTACATCCAGAAACTATCAAACTCAAGCCCCATTGGGCAACCAACAGCCAGACCACTCCTTTTGTTGAACCCTGCTGGCCAATTCGGAGCAAACTTTTTAAGGTACACAGCAAATGAGAATTTTGAAATTTACCTGTCAATGATTTACTGCTCCATAAAACTAAGATAATTCCAGACAAACTAAAAATTGATAATGAGAGCCAGAGGCTCTTGGAAGGCGTTACCAGGCTGGAGCCTGGTAACGAGGCAAACTGTCTTTAATTTTTAATTTTTAATTGTTTATGGTGCTGGGTTTGGAGATTGAGCATGAACTATATCCAACTCTTCCAAAATATCTTTGCTGAGAACTACATTCACACTTTCTAAATTCTCTTTGAGTTGTTCGAGTGTCGTTGCACCAATAATTGTGCTAGGCACAAACCAACGACTCCGCACGAATGCTAATGCTAGATGTGCTGGAGTGAGTTGATGGCGCTTGGCAATTTCCACATAAGCTGCTACTGCTTGACTTACTTTTGGTTTTAAGTAGCGCTGACCAAAATTTTCAAATAAAGTGACTCTTGCTTTCTCTGGTTTGCCATTTAGGTATTTGCCAGTCAAGAAGCCAAACGCCAAAGGACTATAAGCTAGTAATCCAATTTCTTCGTGAAAAACAGCTTCTGCTAAGGCTCCGTCAAATACTCGATTCAGCAAGTTGTAAACATTTTGAATGGAAACAACTTTGGGCAATCCTAATTGTTTAGCAGCGTTACTAAACTGGGCGACTCCCCAAGGTGTTTCATTACTCAAACCGATATAGCGAATTTTTCCAGCCTTAATTACGTCGTCAAAAACTGCTAGCTGTTCAGCTATAGGAACCGTTTCTCCCACCACCTGAGCCGGATCGAATACCGTTTGCCCAAACCTTGGCACGTAGCGATCGGGCCAGTGGATTTGGTACAGATCAATATAATCCGTTTGTAATCTTTTTAGACTATCATCTACAGCTTGTTTGATATTATCACGGTCAATTGCTTTGGCTCCACCACGCACCCATTTAAAGCCTCGACCAGGCCCAGCAATTTTAGTAGCTATAATAAGTTGATCTCTTTGTTGACGCTTTAACCATTCTCCAATGTAAGTTTCAGTTAATCCATAAGTTTCGCTACTTGTTGGAACTGGGTACATCTCCGCCGCATCAATAAAGTTGACTCCTTGGGCAATAGAATAATCTAGCTGCTCGTGGGCTTCTTCAATAGTATTTTGCTGTCCATAGGTCATAGTGCCCAGACAAATTTCAGAAACTTTTAAATCACTCTTGCCAAGTTGGTTATACTTCATGTTTCCGCGTTGTTTTTCAATCGATTTAACAGTGATATTTTTGTTGAAAATTTTGCATTTTGTCAAGGACGCTATTATTTGTAATTAAATTAGCTTCAAACAACACTGGATTTGGCAATAAACCAATATAAAGTTTTCAGCAAATTAATATTTGCTGATACTACTAAAAATTGATATATAAATCGTATTTGATGGATACAGTTGTTTATTATTGCATAGATTAACCAGATAAATAAGCAAGTCTTAAGTAATAAAAACTCTAAAATGGTATTAGAAAATACTTACTTTTCTTGGATATTTGTGAAATGGACTGTTTTAGCCTGAGTGAATACTACAATAAGTTAGTAGGTTTACCGTAGTATATCAAAAATCTTAAGATTCTTCTAGAATTAAGTCTTAATAAATATTTATATTAATATACTTAGTTCTAAGTATCTTGTATTGATCGCAATCAAAATATACTAAGCTTACTTAGAAAAGTTTACAACACCTGATAGCAATGACATAGATTTAGGGTTTTAATGATTTATATAACCAGGAATTTTTTGCTGCGATCGCTTCCAAGGATACTCATGTCTATAGCAATGTGATTGAAGGCGTAGGATGTGTTACCACGTTAGCGTAACGCACCGAAAACCTGCGATCGCTTCCAAGGATACTCATGTCTATAGCAATGTGATTGAAGTAACAAACAAATATAATTATACTGGACAATTGAAATATTTACTGAGATGAGTATGGCATTTTTGATGCATTCAATTGGAGTTACAAAGCGGCATATTAATACTTGATCTGGCGTTGCTGAATTTAGATATAGGATTTCTATTTGATTTTTGAATAAATACCGTACACCTCGAAAAGTCTGATTCCCTACTCCCTACTCCCTATTCCCTGCCTATCGCGCTTCGCGCACCACGCAAAGAATTTCACGCAATCAAAGCGGATTACTATATAAAATGCAAAAATCATGTATAGGACTATGATTTGATTTCTGAAAAAAATCCGTACAACTCGAAAAGCGTGATTCCATATTCCCTACTCCCTACTCCCCACTCCCCACCTACATAGATAATTTCAAAAATCAAATATGATTCCTATATTTTCAACTCTTACTCTCTGTGTCTGTGCGCCTCTGCGTGAAACAAATTCGTATTCTTAATCAGCAATGCCCTTTATTTTGCATTAAATAATTTAGTTACGTTATATTTATAAATAGGAGTATAAAAAACTCTTATTACAACTTATTTTAGGAATTACACCTTTTGACATTGGGATTAGATTCTTGATTTTTCTCCTTATGCCTCGAGTTGCCTTTTCTAGAGACGGCTACATTCAGAAGAATTCCAATGTCATTAGACAAAAATGCCCTTGAGCAACCAGCAAATAAGTTGCTTGCAGCTCTGCCAGCCAGTGATTATCAGCGTCTTATTCCCCATCTAAAGCTAGTTCCGCTCGAAGTTTCGCAAATGCTTTACCAAGCAGGCGAACCGATCACACAGGTCTATTTTCCTGAGAAGTCAATGGTTTCTATAGTTACCACTATGGAAGATGGCTCAACAGCGGAAGTTGGGATAGTGAGCAATGAAGGCATGGTGGGTATCCCGGTAATTTTAGGAAACAAGACCACAACCACAACATCATTTGTGCAGATTGCGGGCGCTGCTATGCAGATGAATGCAGATGTACTTAGAGCCGAGTTCAATCGGGGCGGAGCTATTCAAAGCCTGCTGTTGCACTATGTACAAGCTGTATACTCTGAACTGGCGCAAACAGCTGCCTGCAACCGTCTGCATACCTTAGAAGAGCGGCTGGCTCGCTGGCTACTGACAGTCTCTGAGCGTTTGGAATCAGAAGATTTTCCACTCACGCAAGAATTTATCTCCCAGATGCTAGGTGTACGTCGTTCTGGCGTTACAGTTGCGGCTAGCACCCTCAGCCGAGCCGGAATGATCAGCTACCACCGTGGTCATATTAGCATCCTGAACCAAGAGGATTTGGAAGCAACTTCGTGCGAGACTTAAAACAGAGTTCAATCAGGGTGGAGCTATTCAAAACCTGCTGCTGCGCTATGTACAAGCTGTATACACTGAACTGGCACAAGGATGTGCCTGCAACCGTTTTCATACCCTAGAGGAGCGGCTGGCTCGTTGGCTACTGACAGTCTCTGACCGCCTAGAATCAGAGGATTTTCCGCTCACACAAGAATTTATCGCCCAGATGCTGGGTGTACGGCGCTCCGGTGTGACAGAAGCGGCTAGCACCCTGAGCCGAACCGGAATGATTCGCTACCAGCGTGGTCATATTAGCATCCTGAATCGAGAGGATTTAGAAGCAACTTCCTGCGAGTGTTATCGAGTTATACAAGACGAATTTGCTCGGTTGCTGGGCAATTAGCCAAGGCGCGATCGCCAATGAATCATTTTAAGTTACTATGTCCGAAACCGGACAGACACTTGCTAGTTAGTCTTTTAAGATTTAGTAAAGTAAGCATCAAATGGCATTTACAAATACCTGCCTTTTGATGCAATTGCTACTTCAACTATTTGAGCTACACGACGGCAGTAAGAATAATGTCTAATCAATCGATGTCTTTTGAAGGTCTGCGATTGCTCGTTGTGGATGACGATTTTGATACGAGAACCTTACTTACCCTCCTGTTTGAATTAGACGGAGCACAGGTTATCACAGCTGCTTCGGCAGGTGATCTCTAGAAATAATGTCATTCTTTAAACCAGACATCCTGATTAGTGACATTTATTTACCAGAGGAAGACGGCTACTCACTGCTCTTGAAGGTCAGAAATCTGGAAGCAAAGCGAGGGAGAAAGATTCCAGCTATTGCTCTGACGGCATCTGCTTACGACGAAGACCGCAATCGTGCATTATTAGCAGGTTATGATATATACCGATGCAAGCCGATAGACTTAGACGAGTTAGCTTCTGTGGTTGCTAGTTTAACTGGACTCAAACAATACGCTTGACATATTTGGATGCAACAAGTCAGAAGCCAGTAAGCAAGAAAGCTTTAACTAAATTTTATTTATTTTGAAAATGTGATGTCTACTACAATACGCTTGGGTTAAGCCAGAAAAATAAATTTGCGTAGGTTGGGGAGCCACTGCGCCCTTGCGGTTTCCCGACTTGAAGCATGTGGCGTTTGAGGAACGAAACCCAACATTTTCGGGCATTTGTTGGGTAACACTAAAGTTCAACCCAACCTACAATTATCCTTAACCCAAGCGTATTGATGTCTACTACGGATTATGCCAACGCCTAGTGATTTTTATCATAAATCAGCGCATTGGCGTAGCCCGTCGTAAACATCGCATTTTCTTAGGAATCTTTTAACTGATTTCAACGTGAATTCGACGACGACTTATATAGTGTCCGCTTAATTAGCTCAATCAAAAAGACCTCTTCCTGATTTTTCTACGCAAAATCGTCCCTCTCTGACAGGCGAGAGGGACTGCCTTGAACTTTAGTTCAAGGCAGGGAGAGGTTTGTCGAACTGATGTTAATTTTATTTTTTCTTAATTCCGCTACCAGTGAAAACCTTTTTAATGCACAGTGATATAAAATATACTAAGAATAAATACAGAGAAGACTAAATTAATTCTCTGTGAATACTCATTTTTTCATATAAAGGAGCATATTATGGAATATCTTGCTTATTCCCACATGTTTATTGCTCAAGAAGAGGCATCTGGAAACACCAAATATAATCCGCCTAAATCTCAATTAGATAGTAAAAAACCTCTTAAATCTTCTGACATAGTTATTACTAAACAAGAGGCATCTGGAATCACCAAACCTAAATTCAATTGGAAAAAACTTCTTAAATCTTCGGCTTGGTTAGCTTTAGCTGGTGTTGGTGTATTACTTATTGCTGCTGCCCAAATTCAAATGAGTTCGGCTGCATATGTCAGGACTAACGGCAGTTGTTTGCGTATCCGTACAGGCCCAAGCACTAACTACTCGTATGTGGATTGTGTACCAAATGGCGCAACACTTCCAGCGATTGAAAGGTATGAAAACGGGTTTGCTAGGCTTTCTACGGGTAGATATGTTTTTGCTCGATGGGTTGGTGATAGACCTAATTATCTTCCTGTGACTAGACCAGGTGGCGTTGGCGGTTCAATTATTCTTACCCCTGGTTCTAGAGGTCAGCTTGTAAGAGACGTTCAAACAGCTTTAGGTAATCTCAGAGTTGATGGAATTTACGGTCAAGAAACTGTTAGCCGAGTCCGAAGCTTTCAGGCAAGTAAAGGTCTACTTGTAGATGGTGTTGTGGGGCCGGAAACTCGAGTAGCTCTGGGTATTTAACCAGAAGTCACCACTCGATAATGTCTGGACAAAGCTACCTAAAAGTAGCCATATCTAGACTTATCGTTTGTAACCTGATACCAAAGGTTTAACCGAAAAAGAATACATGCGTCAGTCGCCAGAATTCAGAATAATTCTGAACGAAAAAGTGAATGAATCGTGTTTTAGAGCAAGCGATTTTAATCGTGGATATAAAGAAAATTTTTCCTTGCTTGAAACCCCTGACTTGATTGCTTGGGGTATTCTGACCGGAGGCGGAGCTTTCCTTGCTCCGCTCCTGAATTCTGACTTCTGACTCCTTTTCATTTTCTTACTATTTTTCCTCTGCCTAGAGTGACAAAAGCGGGTGAATAAGTAATCAAGCGGACATGAATATGAAACAAAGAAATGCAAAAATTGGGAAAAGGGTGGGCAAGTAGCCCACCCTAAACCATTATTTAATTGGTACTACTTTACAGGTGCTTGAGTAGCAGTCTTGCCAACCAGCATTGCGGTATTTTCGTCGCTTTCGAGAATACCGAATTCAATCAACAACTCTTCTAACTCTTCCATCTCAATTGGGGTAGGAACGGCGAGTTTGTCGTTGTCGATGATCTTTTTAGCCAGTATGCGATATTCGTTACTTTGATTGCTATCAGGTGCATACTCGTTAACAGTCATCCGGCGCAATTCTGCGTGTTGTACAATGTTGTCACGAGGTACGTAGTGAATCATTTGGGTGTTCAAACGTTTTGCCAAGGTTTCGATAAGATCGATTTCCCGGTCAACGTTACGGCTGTTACAAATCAAACCACCCAAACGCACACCGCCAGTGTGAGCATATTTGAGAACACCACGAGCGATGTTGTTAGCTGCATACATCGCCATCATTTCACCAGAGGTAACGATGTAGATTTCTTGTGCCTTGCCCTCACGGATAGGCATAGCGAAACCACCGCACACAACGTCTCCCAAAACGTCGTAACTTACAAAATCAACATCTTTGTAAGCACCGTTTTCTTCTAAGAAGTTGATAGCGGTGATAATACCACGACCAGCGCAACCCACACCAGGCTCAGGGCCGCCAGACTCCACACAACGTACATCCCGGTAACCGGTCAGCATTACTTCTTCGAGTTCAATATCTTCTACAGCGCCGCGTTCAGCAGCTAATTGCAGAACGCTTGTTTGAGCTTTACTGTGTAGCATCAAACGGGTAGAGTCAGCTTTAGGGTCGCAACCAACAATTAAAATGCGTTGGCCCATTTCAGCCATTGCTGCAAGGGTGTTTTGAGAGGTGGTAGATTTACCGATACCGCCTTTACCATAGAAAGCTATTTGTCTAATCTTTTCGTCAGTCATGGTTGTGTTTCCTACAATGATTTAGTTGATGGGTGGTAAGCTTGATGTAGTTGTTTACCCTTGGTGTCGTAGGGAAGTAGAGCCTATTGGCGTTGACGCATAGCAACTTGTCGCTAGACATCGTATCCTGGCAAAAACAGTTAAAATCAGGACATATTTACCCATGAAGCGTAGACGCAGAGCGGCTTGTCGTCAGACATCGCTTAAGATATAGAAAAATTTCTATTTCCTAATAACGAAGCCTTTAAAACTTTGACTTCAGCATTGTCAGTTGTTGTAACAGAATCCCAAATGGTTGCTCAAGCCTGAAGAGTGGTTGCAGCAGGAATTCAAATGAACGCAGATTTGTTCCCTGAACCACACAACCAACCAAATTGCAATCCACTCTAAATGGTCACTGCAACTTCTCTGATTTTGCTAATGTCAAGTCCCTAAGAACTTCATAGCGCTTCTCGTTTGGTGATTGATGCAGCAGGATAAGTTTCAGCCCAAAAGTGACAGCTACAGGTGCAATACTATAATGCTTGCACAAGTAACCTCTAACACTCTGGTTGAGACAATATCTTGGTGAGTTTTGACAGTATGGTTAAATTCCTAAAAATTGTGGAACAACACCATATTGCTTGAAGTTTTCGTTCCAAAAGTCAGCAACTGCTTCAACTTAGTTCGCGGTTGAAAATGTTTGTTGCCGCAAGAATAAGTTCGTAAATATTCTGTATTTCTATGGATTTGTCAGGCTGTACTAAGAGTCTTTGTTCCCAGACCCCAAGAGTAATCGCCTTTGGTGGGTAATGCTCTAGCTAGGTTGGCCAACTCTTATTGGCTCATACCTAGATAAATTTCGATTGACTTCAAGTTGTTAGAAAGGCTACTATCGTACTCAATCTAGTTTTAGATTTTTGTTACAAAAAGATGTAGCGAATTGAAGTGGACTTACCAGAGCAAAAAAACTTTCTTGAGCTTGCCTCAAAGTTTCTTGAAGTCTTTTGTGCTTTTACTTTTTTGATTCCTATAAAAACCATAACATACATCTCACTAATTTATTTGTCGAATCTCAAATTATTTATCTATTTGTCAGAACACGATCCTTCTGATCTTTAGCAGGCATAAGTTACGCGTTAATAGATTGCCATTTAGTAAAATTATTTATCATAGCTAATTTGTGCAGTTAGATACTTTTAGGTATTTTATAAAAGTATTTAAAGCTAATGTTTGACAACAAAAACATAATTTCGTCTTTTTGCAATCAAAAATTTTGTCATAAAAGTAGATTAAATAACTCTTGCGATCGCACCAAGCACCCAACCCAGGCGATCGCAATCATAGTAAGGTTAATAGGACTTACGCAAAATATCTCTCAACAGGTCGCGGCGATAGCGTAGCTAAGCCGAGGAACGAGCGTCGGAGTCCCCCACCATACATAAAAGTTGGTGTTCTTGATGAACGCCGCTCCGGTACTGGGTACTGGGTACTGGGTACAAGCAACAAGTTTTTTAAAATTTGGTGGTGGGTAATGAGCAACCACCATAATTTTAAGGGTTTTACACCCAGTCCCCAATACTTCGGCTTACCTCGGCTCCGCTCGGCACAAGTCGCTCAGTACAAGTCCCTAATCCCCAGTCCCCAGTCCCTTTTACACTCTTATTTCTCCGGTTGCTTCAAGTCGGGGAACCCGCCCAACGCACTGGCTTCTCTGCGCCTCTGTGGTTCGTTATTCCGTAACTTTTGCGTAAGTCCTAGTTAAGTAAGGTGAATTATCAAAAATAATCATAATACATAAAAAACTCCCTTTTAAAATGAAGGGAGTCAAGAGTAACTGATTAAATAATTCGTAATTCGTAATGACGCTCGTTCCTCGCTACCGCTACGCTAACGTAATTCGTAATGGGCAACTCTTAGAGACGCTAAACGCGAACGCCCCGCAACGCTTTCGTAAATTTTGTTTTGTAATGGGGATTTAACCCCAACACAAAACAAAATTTTTATTAAACCTCTTGCGAAAATCCTTGATCCGCTAGGGACTCAAGTCCCTCTCTTATAGCAAAAGTCCGTTTAAACGGACTAAAATTATTGTTATTAGTCGGTTTAAACCGACTTGAGCTATTAGCCCGAAAATTTATTTTCGGGCGGATGTTCGACTTTT
>NZ_JAIVFS010000070.1 GCF_020829645.1 Nostoc mirabile CHAB5784
CAAGGCAAATTAGAAAAGGTTTGTATTACTGTGCCACAGGTTCAATCTGCCAACTATGGCTTTGATGTTACGCCTGCTCATCTAGTAACTGGACTGATCACAGAACAGGGTATTTTTCACAAAATTATAGATTTGGCTCAAAAGTTGTCATTTATGTGATTAGGACTTACGCATCGTACATAGGTACTATACGCAATTTGGTTATTTCAGCCATTTTTAGCACCCAGTGATCGCAAATATGTAAATAAATCAGGGTTATGCGAAGCGCTTGAAATGACCAAATCTCGTAATACACATTATGGTTAATTTGTACAGTGCGTAAGTCCTAGTGATTTAACGAATCAATGAGCCATAAATCATAGCTTTACTTAGAGATGATTTATAAAGTAAACCTTAAATTGTAGGGTGCGTTAAAGTGGTGCGTTACGGCTAATTCATACTCTCTCAAACGCTCAAATCTTTACATAGCCGTAACACACCCTACTTAATATTTACTTTATAAATGACCAAAGAGGCAGGGGAGCAGGGAGCTCTTAGCTGGGGAGAAAGATTCGCTCATTTCCCCTGCCATCCGGGTTTCAGAGCAAGTAAATTTATTTATGTCCAAAAGTAAAAATATTTATAACGAGTGGCGCAGCGCGAGAAATAATGCGTCCTTAGTTCAAGCCCCAACCTAAAATGTATGGGGTTCTCCCCCTGCGCCCCGCCCCCTGCTCCTTGTCCTCTTGTTGACCTCTTAACTCCGTGTACAACTGATAATCTTTATTCAAACGCCGGAATCAATTGTACAGAACATTTGCTTTTTTCGCGCCGACTTACTCAACGTCAAAATTGTATTTAGGATGAGGTTTTATCCTAAATACAATTTTGGTTAGAAAAGATATTTACTCTACAAGCAACACCTTGCTATAAGCATCCCTTTTTGATCAAACTCATGAGCCAAAATGCTGTCCAAGTCAAGTTGGATGCTATTTAAATTTTCTACATCGTTGTCAATAATTTTACTCTCAAAATCTTGAATCAAAAATTGCTGCTCGATACCTGTAATTGTTGTGGTGGTCGTTAAACCCGAACCCTTAGAATTAAAGAGAGATGGAATCACTTCACCTTGATTGAAATGGGTTGAGTAAACTTCCGCACCGTTATCTTGGAGCAAGATGCCATCTGTATAAGTTAGAGATGATGGATTTAGCGTTAGCTTCTCTACAGTATTTCTAGATTCAATAGGCTCAGTCGGACTAGCATATACTGGTGGCAATAATTTAACAATCAAGGTATTAGCCAAGAAAGTAGAGGCAATGTAAGTAAACAATTTGGTTGATAACATCATTAGCATCCTCAATGAAATTATTTGGACTGAACTAGGAAACTTTGGAAGGACTGTTCTGGGTGCCTCGGCTATTAGGTGAGGCACTGAATGTCAACTCTCGCTTGTATACGTGTACGTGACTCTAGAGGTTTCAACATATGTTGCAGTTCTTCATCTGAAATGTAATCTTCTTCAGGTGGGCTGAAGTACAACAGGGCAGTTTCGTAACAAGCGATCGCTACACGGTGGCGCTCTTGGGCAGCAAGCCCTGCAACCATCTCAAGCGTTTCTTCCATATGCTCTACATCAGCGCCGACACTACTGTGTACGCGCAGACAACGGGTGGCTACAATGTCGGATGGCAGCAAAGCCTCAACTGACTGGATATGCTTTTCTTTGATGCCTGTCGCTAAACGTTCCAGCGTATAGGAATAGCCAACGCAACCGATTGGATCTTGAGCATATACACTCTGAGTTAAGTAATTCACTAAAACCACTGCACTAATGGGAATAAGCGCTTCCACTACAGCCTCAGCTTTGTATCCCATCGATTGGATGTCAAGCAAAGCAAGTCGGTCATGACCCGTTTCTTCTTTAGCTTTATGTGCAGCCCACTGTGCTAAACTCGTCCGACCAAATGCAGCAAAGCGCCCAGAAGCTTCTTTTATCAGTAGCGGGTAGGTGTGAGTTAGATGGTAAGAAGCTGCCAGTTGCCATACCCAGTGGATAGGGGTCAAGGTAGGTAATCTGCGATCAGATTTCACTGTGTGCCAGGCAGATGCGATCGCCTGATCTAAAAGTTTCTGGGTTTTGGCTATGCTGTCTGCATTCATCATCTTTGGGGAAAAGCGATCGCCACTTCCGGCAGAAGTGGGTCGATCCTTATGAGTGCAGTTAGAAGTCTTCACTGCTTCTTTAGACACAAAACATGCTGATTCAGTATCAATTAAAAAGTCATTACGCATACTTCGTTTCCTCAGTTACGGTTGCTACAGAATAGAGTTGTTGCAAAATAAGCTAAATAACTGATGAAACCCAGCTACACCAAGCATTTTAAACAAATGAGCTTGAATGGATAAAATGTAGACACTACAGGGGTTTGAGCTACTTTAGACGTTCAACAAGCGACAATCCAAAAAATCACCAGTCAAATAAGTCGATTAAACTGTGTTAAAGCTTGTGCTAGAGGAATGCGATCGCACCCCCCAAAATACCAAACTCATATTGCACTCCCATGTCTTCCAGCATCTTGACCACTACCTCGGATTATTGAGATAGGGGCAATTCCTGACTTTCTTTGAGAGAGGCAATGTCCAATTGTGAGTTTTGCTAGACATTCACAAGAAAAGAGGGGGTCAAAAACGACTTAGATAGCCAGAAAATTCCATACTTTTAGGACTACAGAAAAAGGTTATGCAGAGGCAATGTGGACAAATCAAATATTTCGTAGCATAGCTGATTACTCATCTTATGCACCCTCGTTTATGTAATTGATTGATTGATAGATGCTTGATGTAATCAAGTTTCCTAAGTTTACAAAACTTTTGCAACTCAAGATAAGAAACTTAAGATAAAGATAAGTTCTTTTAGCTAGAAACGTTTTAGGATACTGACTTGTAAATGCAATTTACATTCATGCTAGTGGGCGATCGCTTCTGACAACTGTGACAACTGTTAGCAAACAAGGAATTATACTTTATTTAACTTAATTCCCTAGAGAGCTAGCTATCTTACCTGTGCAAATTACCTAAATACTAGGTTGATTGAGAATGCTACAAAATGCAAATTTTAGCAGAGTTAGCAAAACTGTTATTTACATTCACTAATGCCTAAAAATCGTCTCTGTCGGAACTTAGCATTAGATCCAACTAAAAAACACAAACTTTTTCCCTTAAGTTTTCTATCTTAACTGGCTAAAACCTATCTTGAAATAGAGAATTATACACAAAGCCCTTGAGAGAAATACTTGCTCTTTGAACCTTATAGCACAAATTTAGCCACCTTCTATGTGCCAGCGTCATGCAAGGAGGCTTTCCCTCTAATTTCGGTGGCTGCTATATACACATTCAGGACAACAATGCTCTGACTTTCTGATTTCTTTTCAGTAAGGAGCATATCCCTAATAGAAGCTAAACTTGCTTTGCTACAGTATATCGTATCTAAATGAAACAACATTGTAGTACTTTTCAGAAAAAAGTTAAAACTTTCTAAAAAAGCCCGCCCCTGTTGATTTTTCTATGACCAGCTTTTTCAAAATGCTGTAAATTACCCCTTGCTAATACCAATTGTCGTTGAGGTTGCACAGAAAACTGGCTTTTCCAAACTCTTATAAAGCAAGGATTATAGGCATTCATGATTATGTGCATACATATAAATAATTGGTATAAGATTTTTGTAGAGGCTGAAAATGACAAAGCGAACTAAATACTACAGTGAGTTAATGGCAGATTACTCTAAGCCAGAGCTAATTGCTAATGAACTAGCAGTAGAGCTACTTAGAGATGCAGAAATATATATCTCTCAACGTCATGATGTCTTACCGGAAATCACTTCAGAATACAGTTTAGAGCAAGTAGAACAGGAAAATAAACATTGGTGGCCAACCCACTGTGAAGCACTACGACAAGGACGAGGAGACATTTCAGCAGGTGAGTACGCTAATAGTATTGTCTATTTATGTGCTGATGGATATTTTTATGGCAGAATTGCAGCGACAAATAAACAAGTAAATTGGTGGGCGATTCTTGCTCAACCAAGTGTAACCATAGCTTGGCCAATTGTTATGTTCAATGGTGAAGTCGTTTACTGCGAATGGAATTGTTTTGATGATGAAACAAACCAAGTTATTGCTAAGGGAAACGAAACTTTACTTCGACGCGGACACCGAGGTGCCTGCTACCTAAAATGTGAGCAACTTAGTTTTTATCGCGACGTTTATACCTCTGATCAATTACTGTATTGGCTCAGGCGTTGACCAAATCAGTTATTAGTGAACAGTTATAAATAAATTGGTTTATTTATTCCCACCCACTTAGTTAAGTTTGAGGAGGAAAATTATGCAACTGAGTCCGGGATACCAAGAATCATTTTCTGGTTTAATAGAGTCATTTGCTACTATTTCATCATCGAGAAGATGCCGAGTAGCTATCATTGGAGGAGGAGCAAGTGGCATAACATCTGCTAAGTGTCTTAGAGAAGATGGTCATGAGCCAGTTATCTTTGAAAGTACTGATCAGATTGGTGGAGTTTGGGTTTACAGAAAAGAAGTTAGTAGCACATTCAGTACTGTTCATTTGCAGAATTCCAAGTATGTATCTGGCTTCTCTGATTATCCAATGCCCAATCACTTTAGTGAATTTCCCCACCATAGTGAGGTATTAGAATACCTTAATAACTATGTTCATCATTTTAAATTAATAGATTGTATTCGACTGAATACGAGAGTAAAGAAAGTTAAGAAAGTAGGAGGTTTTTGGGAAGTTACAACTTGTTCCCCAGATGGAGAATCAACAGAGATATTTGATGCGATCGCCATTTGTTGTGGAATTTATCATGAACCAAAAATCCCCAATTTTCCTGGGCAAGAAAAGTTTAAAGGTCAAATAATCCACTCCAAATTCTACAAAGAACCTTCAATTTTTTTAGGTAAGAAAGTGGTCGTTTTAGGGAACGGGCCCAGTGGAGTAGATATTGCAGTTGTTGCATCCTATACTGCTGATAGCGTTGTCTGGGGTTTCCGTAAAAAACGATGGATGTTACCCAGATACGCTTCAGGACAGCCAATCGATTTCAATATAAGTCGTCTTAACAAACTCATGCCCTCAAAGTTGCTATCTCTAATTCTGGGTTTAAAGCTTTACTCAGTTTACTTAGAGCATAAAAAATGCAATATGCTTCCGGGTTTTAATGTTGAGAAGTCTGTCCCAATCATGAATGATAACATTTTGAATCGTGTTCGTATTGGGGCAATAAAAACAAAGCCAGGTATATCGGGATTTGAAGAAAATCGAGTTCTCTTCGAGGATGGAACAAGTGTTGAAGCAGATATAGTAGTTTATGCTACAGGTTTTCAGTTAAATCTTCCGTTCCTACAAGATTTTCTAGACGATAAAAACCTAGAGGGTTTGAACTTTTATAAAAATGTATTTCATCCTGAACTACCTCAATTAGCCTTTATCGGATTTGTCTATGGAAATTTTATCTTTCCCTGTTCTGAACTACAAGCACGCTGGTTCTCTAAAGTCCTTTCCAAAGAAGTTTCTCTTCCTTCCGAAGAGCAAATGACAGCAGAAATTCAAGCGGACAGGGATAAACGGGAGAAGGAATTGGTTCCAAGTGGGTATCGACATTTGCGAGTTCCTGCCTTCGATTATATGGATGATATAGCCAACCAAATTAATGCTCGTCCCCAAATTTGGCGGAATTTTAAAATTGCTTGGGAACTACTTACTGGCCCATTGGTTTCTACACAATATAGGTTGAATGGACCAAATCAATGGGAAGGATCTGCTAAATGGATTAGCAGTCTTTCTAAGCTTGCTCGTCATGAGATAAATAAAGTGTAATTGCGTAACTGCTATTGCAATTTTTTCAAGGGTTTATTGTACTAAAAGGTAGGTTTTAACAATGATATCTCTAGATTATCAAAACAGTCTGAACAATGGGATTATATTAGAAAATTATCGAGCTAAAGAACTCGCTAATAGCAAGTTGCGATGGATTGCATATAGCACTTGTGATGAAGATCCCAAGTCTGAAATTCGAGCCTTAAACATTACACCAGATGATACAGTTTTGTGTGTGACTGGTAGTGGATGTCGCGTACTAAGTTTGCTTGCTTGTAACCCTCAGCATTTAATCGCTGTGGATTATTCACCAGGTCAAAACTATTTGCTGGAACTGAAGCTTGCTGCGATTCGTAATCTTTCTTATGACCAATTACTACAGTTTTTTGGTGTAGATGAACACCCTAATCGCTGGGAAATCTTTTGTTCACTGCAACATCAGATGTCTAGAGATACTGTTGCTTACTTTCAGGCAAATCGATGGGCAATTGATAAAGGAGTCCTTTTTACAGGACAACACGAGGCACTCTATATCAAATTAGTTGTACCACTAACACAATTGTTATTTGGCTGTCAGCTCGATCGCATTTTTCGATCTGTCACCTTGGAAGAACAACGTTCCGTATACCAACAACAACTTGCAAGCTCATTCTGGCGATGGCTGATTAGAGTGGGATTTTCTCCAGCAGTGTTTCGCTACTTGTTAAATGAACCTTACCTGTTTGCAGAGATAAATGTTGATACAAGTTCTTATGTACTTGATCGTCTAGATCATACTTTTTGTAATCATTTAGCAAAAGACAACGACTGGCTTTATTTCATGTTTTATGGCAAGTACCCTGGAAGACACTGTTTACCGCACTTTCTGCGGGAAGAAAACTACTGGGCAATCCGTCAAGCTACAACCAAACTCAAGATTGTGACTGCAAGCTTGCCTGACTACCTCAAACAAGTGCCAGATCAGTCTATTGATAAATATTCATTGTCAGATGTTTCCAGTTACATCAGCAGAGAATATTTTGAAAATATGCTACGAGATGTTGCAAGAACAGGTAAGGATAAAGCTCAATTATGTTACCGAAATTTTCTGGCAAAGTGGTTAGCTCCCTCAGATTTGACACATATATTGCATCGTAATGACGAGCTTTGTACTCTATTAGATTGGGATGATTTATCGTTCGCTTATACATTTGAAATATCAACTTTGGAACGCTCAAAATCGAAACCTAAAAATTTGGTTCCGGTTTAGTAAATAATCAATAGCTTTCTAAATTCTTTGCATCCCTCTTGTGTGAATTATTCTCGAGATATTTTGAAATACTGTCATCACCAAGCTTTAAGCTTTGTAATTTTGAGGTTAATTGATTGAAAAATCATTCAAGTACATAGGGAATATTGTACTCCAAAATAAGAGAAATATTGACTCACGGTGTGACATGAGTAATGAATCTCCAATTAATTCATCATGCTCTTCATCAGCTTGAATAATATCATGTCCGGCTAATTAGTTATAATTACCGAATCTATGCAGAAAGGCCAAAACCTCTCCCCTGTGCCCCTCTGCACTTGGAGCGGTCTTAATGATAAGTCTTTAACCGGACACAATATAAGATATGAGGAAAGATACTTCCCTCTTGATCTTATGTATTCAAGATTTAGTGCAATTTAGATACTTAGCACTGTTCAACTAATTGATGCACTATCAAGTACAGACTTTTTACATAGGAGCTAATTCGATGATTATTCTTCGTTTTATCAGTAGCTTTTTTCTAACTATTTACTACTTCTTGGGTTACTGGTTTACTGCTTTAGGTAAAACAGATAAACAGCGTCGTCTATTGCGTAGTCAATCGGTCTATAAATATTTGCTGGTGATGGGACCTTTATACATCAAAATGGGGCAGATTCTAGCAACTCGTTCTGATTTAATTGATGACGAATTATCTACCCAACTGCGGCAATTACAAGACGATGCACCTCCTAGCAGCGAAGAGTATATTAAGCAGACACTGAAGCAGGAACTCAAAAAGCCAATTGAATCTGTGTTTGAAACCTTTTTCTGGAAACCAGTTGCTAGTGCCTCAATTGCTCAGGTTCATGAAGCAGTTCTGACTTCAGGGCAACGAGTAGCCGTTAAAATTGTCAAGAAAAATGTTCGTGAGCAACTAGCAGAGAATTTAAAGATTGTTCGTTTGTGTCTGAAATTAGCTCATGCGCTATTGCCATCTATCCGATATCTTAATCTTCCCATTAGGTTTGAAGAACTATATACCTTGTTAGTTGTGCAAACTGACCTAAAACAAGAGGCAGAAAATCAGGAAACTGTGTATGCCAATTTTAAAGGGCATACTTATGTTTACGTCCCGATGTTGATACCGGAACTATGCACAGATAAGATGCTGGTTATGGAATTTATGGAGGGAATCCGTGGGAAAGATTCACATTTGGTTGACTTCCCAGCTTCGCAACTTGCCCGACGCTTGCAAGAAACAATTTACACCATGCTCTACATGGATGGTTTTTGTCATGGCGACCCACATCCTGGCAACATCTTTTTCACTAAAACAGGTGAGATTATCTTACTCGACTATGGTATTACCGTTCAATTGAGTGAGGATGAAAAGTGGGGTTTATCCTCTTTTTACTATGCTTGTACTCGGAAAGAATGGAGCATTGCAGTCAACCGCTTTACACAGTACTTTGTTACCAACAAAAGTAGAGTGCTCCAAGAGTGGGAACCATATCAGCAAGAAATGACAGAAGTTTTGAAGCTACACTTTGATGAGCGTAATAATCGGTGGTCAACAATTAGCTATTTCCAAGATGTGAATAAGGTTCTGAGACGATACGAGGCTCAGTATACAACCAACTTTACTAAAGTTGAACTAGTATTCCTTTCCTGTGAAGGCTTTATCTCCCAGATTGACCCTGAAATTGATATTTGGGCAAATGCTCGCAAGTTTACCGATCGCTTTTCACCCTATATGAACTCTGCCGTTAAAGCAAACTTTGATCGGTATTTTGCACAAACAAGTAACGGCTCATTAGAACTGCGCGATCGCGCCAAACAATCCTTAGTTGCACCAACTCACCTTGATCGCTATTTCTTTCCTAGTACTTATCCTTTATTTATCAAGAACGCAGTTGGTAGCAAGATTGAAGATGTTGATGGTAATGTTTATATCGATCTTTCTTGTGGCTATGGTCCTCATATTCTCGGATATGCTCACCCTATTGTCACAAAGACCATCACGGAAGCTGTTCATAAGGGAGGCGTAAACGCTTTGGGGCATTTGCCTGAAGTACTTTTGGCAGAAACCCTAGTACAAGCTTTTCCCAGTGCTAATAAGGCTATATTCTCTAACTCTGGCACTGAAGCTGTTTTGCAAGCAATACGTTTATGTAGAGCCTACCGCAAACGGGAGCGGGTCGCTAAATTTGAAGGACATTACCACGGTTTCTCTGACCAAGGTATGGTGAGTTCCTGGTTTCGCTTTAGAGGTTCTAAAGAACAGCCTGAACCAATTGATGGTTCACTCGGTAGTCACCAAGGCATCGTTAAGGGAACCCTGGTTTTGCAATATGGTCAGGCTCTGAGCTTAGAACGTATTTATGAAGCTAGAGATCAACTAGCGTGCGTCATTTGCGAACCAATGCCAGCGACGATGGCGGCTTACGATCAAGAATTTCTTTTGAAACTCAGGAACTTATGCACAGATTATGATATTCCCCTAGTATTCGATGAAGTTGTTTCAGGTTTTAGGGTGACGTATGGTGGTGTACAAAATCTAGCTAATGTGGCTCCTGATCTAACTTGCTTGGGGAAAATTATCGGTGGAGGATTGCCAGGAGGCAGCGTTGTTGGTAAGGAAAAGTTGATTAACATCGCCAAAAGTTCGGAAGATCCGTTTCTTGACTACGAGACTAAGACATTTGTAGGAGGAACGATGAGCGGTAATTCGCTAACCTGTAGTGCTGGTTTAGCTGTCCTAAATTATCTGCATCAACATCCAGAAATTTACACCCAACTTGAAGAAAAAACAAATTGGCTTGCTCAAGAATTTCGGGAAATTGCTCAACATCACAATGTTCCTTTCAAAATTAAAGCTAATTACTCTATCTTCGCATTCTCATTTAGCTACAAAAGTACAAAATTGTATCGTGAAAAGCTAGCAGGAAGTAATTTCAAGGCAAATTTGGCATTAGCTTACTATATGCGTAAACATGGCGTGTATCTACCAGAGTTACACACATTGATGCTCAATGCTGCTCACACAGTAGAGGATTTAAAAACTGTGACTAATGCTTTTGATCAGAGCTTACGAGAAATGGTCACAGACAACTTCTTTATTTTGTAAAGACTTGGCTGTAATAGTCTATCAAGATAACTTTGAGTGATTTGTAACAAGAGAATAAGGTTTTATTTTCCTTCTGCTCCCCAAGTTTCTCTATACCAATTATTTCTGGATTAACGCACCAGTACAAAGACCTCATCTCAGTTCAAAATGATAGTCTCAATTTCCTAAAGTTATGAAATACTCCAACTTGGTCAACTTATTACGTCAAAGGGCACAACAACAACCCGACAGAATCGCTTTTACCTTCTTATCAGACGAAGCTGCACCAATTCAATTAACCTATCACCAGTTAGACTGCCGGGCCCGTGCGATCGCTGCCTATTTGCAATTAACTAAAGCAGTTGGTGAGCGAGCTTTGCTTTTATACCCAGCAAGTTTAGAGTTTATCACCGCCTTTTACGGATGCTTGTATGCTGGTGTGATTGCTATTCCTGCGTATGCACCACGGAACAACAAACTATCTATGGAGCGTATTCAAGCAATAATAGCAGATGCACAATCTCAAATTGTTCTTACTACCAGCCAGGCTTTATCTAGAACCCAGCAGCAACTTATAAACATTCCTAACTCGAAAGAGTTACAGTGGTTAGCTACAGACACCCTCTCAGAAGATTTAGCAGAAGTCTGGAAGCAGCCAGTAGTTTGTGAGGATACACTAGCTTATCTGCAATATACTTCTGGTTCGACTGCTACTCCTAAAGGAGTAATGATTAGTCATGGCAACGTCATTTCCAACTCAGCAGATATGGCTTTGAGTTGGGAAACTACATCAGACAGCGTGCTAGTTTCATGGCTGCCTCATTACCACGATTTTGGGTTAGTGTACGGAATTATTCAACCCGTGTACCGAGGCTTTCCCTGTTTTCTGATGCTTCCTACCTCATTTATTCAAAAGCCAATTCGCTGGTTGCAAGCAATTTCCCATTACCGAGGAACTCATAGTGGAGCTCCCAATTTTGCCTATGAGCTTTGCGTTCAGAAAATTTCACCAGAGCAGCGTGATACCCTTGATTTAAGTAGTTGGTCCATTGCTGTTAATGGTGCAGAACCGATCCACTTTGAGACACTAAGGCGGTTTGCCAAGACATTTGCTCCTTGTGGTTTTCGCTGGGATAGTTTGTGTCCAGGCTATGGACTTGCTGAGGCAACCTTAAAAGTGTCTGCTTCTCGCAAAGGAGAAATACCATCGTTTTACTCAGTTCAAACTGCTGCGCTAGAAAAGTACCATATCGTTGAAGAACTAACTGACTCGACTACTAAAGCTCGCAAGCTTGTCAAATGTGGTAGCGTGCAGTTAGATACCAAGGTTGTTATTGTTGATCCAACATCTCTTACTCAGTGTCCCCCAGATTGGGTTGGGGAAATTTGGGTATCAGGCTCTAGTGTTGCTCAAGGATATTGGAACCGTCCTGAAGAGACAGAAAAGACGTTCCGTGCTTACTTAGCAGACACAAAAGAAGGCCCATTCTTACGTACAGGAGACTTAGGATTTATCAAAGATGGTGAGTTGTTTGTCACTGGGCGGATCAAGGATGTGATTATCATTCGGGGACGCAATTGCTATCCGCAAGATATTGAAAGAACAGCAGAGAAAAGTCATCCAGCATTGCACTCAGGTGCTGGAGCAGCGTTTACCATTGATACTGGAGTAACATCTCAGTTGATTGTTGTTCAAGAAGTAGAACGCACTCATCTGCGGAAACTGAATGTAGAAGAAGTTACTAGAGCAATCCGTCGAGATATTTCAGCAGCACACGATCTGTCTGTTGATGCAGTGTTTTTACTCAAAATGGCAAGTATTTCTAAGACATCTAGCGGTAAAATCCAACGCAGCGCTTGCCGAGCTAATCTTTTAGCTGGAACACTAGATATAGTTGGAGGATGGAGTACTGATCCTAAATTGCAAATATGGATACCGCAAGAACAGAAAAAATCGCTTTTGCCCGAATACTTGCCATCTCAGCCTGATGAACAAAGAGTATCTTCTAACGAAACCCAAAAAAACGTTCACTCTATATCAGTTAGAGAACAACATAATAACAAAAGCCAATCCAACGGTTCTTCTAAGGTTATTATCAGTAATTTGATAGTTGCCGCAACGTCTGAACAAATTCAAAATTGGGTTAAAGATTGGATTGTTAAGCGCTTGAAAATTTCTCCAGAGAGTATTGATGTTTATCAACCTTTCACTGAATATGGTTTAGATTCCATGATGTCTGTGGAGTTAGTTCAAAATTTGCAAGATTGGTTAGGTAGCTCGTTGGAACTAGAAGCAACTTCAGTTTGGAACTTCCCCAACATTAACTCCTTAGTGAGTCATATCAGCCAAAAATTAGGAACTATAAAGTCATTATTTAAGGAAAATTTGAGTTCATCAGATAGTTTTACTCAGCCAAAAGTCTTATCAAGTTTGAACAGTTCTGTTAATTCTCAAATTTACGCTGACATTGAGAAAGAAATTGCCGCATTAGAAGAAATGTTGCTGAGAAGGAAATAAAATGAGCCAAATCGCTGAAAACAACAATGGTGAACTATCTCTATCACGGCTACTTCTTGCCCTCAAGCAGGCTAGAACAAGTCTTGAAATTGTTGAGAATCAAAACAAAGAACCAATTGCTGTCGTTGGGGTAGGATGTCGTTTTCCTGGAGGTGTCAAGAACCCCGAAGATTTCTGGCATTTACTGTGTCACGGTGTGAACACTATCACAGAAGTTCCTGCTGATCGTTGGCATATAGATGCTTTTTACCACCAAGATCCCAACATACCTGGCAAAATGTATACCCGTTATGGTGGATTTCTCAACGAGGTAGACAAATTTGACCCACAATTCTTTGGCATTTCGCCACGTGAAGCAGTCAGTATAGATCCACAGCAACGAGTACTGCTGGAGGTTAGTTGGGAAGCATTAGAAAATGCTGGTCAAGCACCTGACGGAATCAGGGGAAGCAAGACAGGTGTATTTTTTGGTATCAGTTCTGATGACTACTCACGGTTGAGCGTCAATTCTGGTGACCTGACTCAAATTGATGCTTACAGTAGCTTAGGAAATGCCCGTAGTATTAGTGTGGGGCGCTTGTCATATTTATTGGGACTGCACGGGCCGAGTATACAAGTAGATACGGCTTGCTCTTCTTCACTGCTAGCAATTCACTTGGCTTGCCAGAGTCTACGTAATCAAGAGTGTAGTATGGCGTTAGCAGGTGGTGTAAATCTCATGCTCACACCAGAGATGACAATTAGCTTGTGCAAGCTCAATGCCTTATCTACTGGCGATCGCTGTAAGACATTTGATGCTACTGCTGATGGTTATGTGCGAGGGGAAGGGTGTGGAATAATTGTACTCAAACGTTTATCTGATGCGATCGCTAATAACGATACAATTCTCAGTGTTATTCGCAGTTCAGCGACCAACCATGATGGTAATAGCAATGGACTGACAGCTCCTAATGGTTCAGCTCAAGAAGCTCTAATTCGGCAGGCATTAGAAAATGCCAATGTCCAACCATCACAAGTTCAGTACGTCGAGGCTCATGGGACAGGAACGCCTTTAGGCGATCCAATTGAAGTGCTAGCTTTAGCAAAGATTTTCAGCCAGGGACGAGCACCTTCTGAGCCTCTTTTTATCGGTTCAGTGAAGACTAACATTGGCCATCTGGAAGCTGCTGCTGGAGTTGCGGGTCTAATCAAAGTGGTGTTGGCTCTCCAAAATCGACAACTGCCACCCCATCTCCATTTACAGACTCCCAACCCGTATATTCCTTGGGATAAATTGTCAATTTCTGTACCTACTCAATTAACCCACTGGCCAACTCCATTAGCTAGTATTGCGGATGAGCAAGCAGGAAAGCGGCTGGCAGGTGTCAGTGCATTTGGGTTGAGTGGTACTAATGTGCATATTCTTTTGGAGGAAGCTCCAGAGGCAGTACAAGCCCAGGAAAATCTAACGGTTGAGCGTCCATTACATCTGCTTACTTTATCAGCTAAAAGCGATCTTGCACTACAACAACTAGTGGGCGAATATGAACAGTTGATCGCTAACCCCAGTTCAATCTCCATCGCTGATCTTAGCTTCGCTGCTAACACAGGACGGGCCCACTTCCAGCATCGCCTGGCGATCGTTGCTCAGACTACTGATCAGTTATCCGAGCAATTGCAAGCTTTTCAGTCTGGTCGGAAAGACGCCGGATTACTCAGTGGTCAAACTTCACAGGAAACTCCAAAAGTTGCATTCCTATTTACAGGACAAGGGTCACAGTATGTTGGCATGGGACGACAACTTTACGAAACCCAAGCGACTTTTCGCCAAGAGATAAACCGTTGTCAGGAAATTTTACTTCCTTACATGGACAAGCCCTTACTTGAAATCCTTTACCCAAAGACAGAAGAATCTTCTCTTTTAAATGAAACTGTTTATACTCAACCCGCTCTATTTGCATTAGAGTATGCTTTGGCTAAACTGTGGCAGTCTTGGGGGATAAAACCAGTAGCTGTGATGGGTCATAGTGTAGGGGAGTACGTTGCTGCTTGTCTTGCAGGAGTATTTAGTTTAGAAGATGGTCTAAAACTAATTGCTAAACGGGGAGAGTTATTGCAATCTCTACCTACAGATGGCGAGATGGTCGTAGTCTTCTCTAGTGCATCGCAAGTAACTACTGCCATTCAACCTTATGCTCAGGAAGTTAGTATAGCAGCCCTAAATGGCCCAGAGAATATTGTCATTTCTGGTAGGCGTAAAGCCCTAAGTCAGATCATCTCCTCTTTAACAGCACAAGGAATTAAGACAGTCCGTTTGTCTGTATCCCATGCATTCCATTCACCCTTGGTTGAACCACTACAAGCTAAGTTTGAAACCGTCGCGGCGGAAGTTACCTATTCGACCCCTAAACTTTGCCTCATTTCCAATGTTTCTGGCGAAATAGCAACGACAGAGATTGCAACCCCTGAGTATTGGTGGGAACATATGCGACAGCCAGTCAAGTTTGCTGCTGGTATGGAGACACTTCATAATTTGGGGTATAAAATATTGCTTGAAATCGGCCCAAAGTCATCCTTATTAAATATGGGTCGTCGCTGTTTACCAACAGAAGAAAAACTATGGTTGCCTAGCTTGGCTCCTGAACAGCCGGACTGGCAACAGATGCTTGTGAGCTTAAGTTCATTGTATGTGCAAGGGGTAGCAGTGAACTGGTTCGGCTTTGACAAAGGCTATCCACGCCGCAGAATGCAAATACCTACTTATCCCTGGCAGCGATCGCGCTACTGGCTAGATAAGCGAAAGGCAAATTCATCAGTGCTACCAGCAGACGCCCTACAGCTTTGGCTAACAGCTAAGTCAGCTGGATTTGAGCAATCCCAGCAAGCTCCTTTAGATTTGGCTATTCATACCTATCCAGCAAAACATCGGTTCCTCGAAAGCTTAACTAATGCATATATTATCGAAACCCTATCTAAGTTTGGCGTTTACACCCAAGCTGATGAGCGTTACTCTGTAAATAGTTTACTAACCCAACTCAACATTTCACCAAATTACCGTCAACTGTTACTGCATTGGCTCAAGCGACTAACACAGCTTGGTCTACTCCAACAGGAGCAGGAAGAAACCTTTGTCAGTAAGTGCTCGTTGCCCGATTGCGAAATAGATGTCCTGCTGCAAGAAATGAGCGAAGTCTTTGCAGATGTGCCATTACTGCTGAATTACTTCCAAAACTGTGGCAGCCAGTTAACAAAAATTCTCACAGGGCAAAAGACGGCCCTTGAGACACTATTTCCTGGTGGGTCTTTAGATACTGCTGAATACCTTTACCAAAAATGGGCGGTAGCTCGTTACTTTAATGGGATTGCCAGCCGCATTCTCGAATCGATTGTGCGTGTACTGCCCCCAGACAAGCCATTGCGAATCCTAGAAATTGGGGCTGGAACTGGAGGAACAACTGTATCCTTGCTGCCGCTCCTTCCACCGGAACGAACCCGCTATTACTTCACTGACCTATCAGACTTCTTCTTTGTTCGTGCTAGGGAGAAATTTAAGGCTTATCCGTTCGTTCACTATGGAGTACTCAATATTGAAGAGTCCCCTGAAGCAGCTTATTCCCTTCATAGCTTTGATGTTGTAGTAGCAACCAATGTGCTGCATGCCACACACAATTTAGACGAAACCTTAGAGCACGTTTACTCTCTTCTCGCTCCTGGGGGAATACTACTACTTAACGAAGTTACAAATCATGTCCCTTGGTTTGACATTTCCACGAGACTGATAGAAGGTTGGCAGAGATTTGATGATTCTTGGCGGCAGGATAATCCACTTCTATCTAGAGAGCGTTGGCAAGAAGCTCTACAAAAGCACGGATTTGAACACACGGCAGCCTTCCCAGAAGCAGGAGCAGCTACAGAGGAATTAGGACAACATATCATCATTGCTCAAACTTCAGGAAATTTAGTTGACTCAGGCATTGATATATCTACTACCATCCAGGAATCTAATTTAACAACAGTTTCCACCCCTGAAAGTCCTACTTTACCTGTTACTCTGCAACCCACTTTAAGCCGTGCTTCTCTAATTGCAGCAGATTCCCAACTTCGCCAACAGCAAGTCAGCGCTTATCTATGCCAACAAATTGGTAGGGCACTAGGTATACCATCAGCGGAGTTAGCACAGGAGCAATTACTGAATGAAATAGGATTTGACTCTTTAGTGGCGGTGGAGCTGAGATACCGTGTTGAGGCTGATCTTGCTGTGTCCTTGCCAACATCCGGCTTTCTCCAAAATTTTTCTATCACTACACTCAGCAAGTATGTGTTGGAGCAACTGACTAGTAATCTAAGCATTCCATCTGGTAGTGCAACTGCCAACTCACTATCTCCATCCTGGAAGCACAGTTTGATTCACATCCAGACTGCTGGCTCTAAGCCCCCTTTAGTTTGTATTCATCCAGGTGGTTTAGATGTTTCTTGTTATCACAATCTAGCTCGTCATCTTGATCATGAGCAGCCGCTTTACGCCTTGCAACCTTTAGAGCTTGATCATTATTACCATAATAATGGTCACCAAACTCCCGTACCTGCTTATTCAATCGAGGAAATGGCTGCTCGATGCCTTGAGGTGATAAAGAAACTTCAGCCTGAAGGGCCTTATTATTTAGGGGGTTGGTCTTTAGGTGGTTGTGTTGCTTTCGAGATTGCTCAACAGATACGTCAGCAAGGACATCAGGTTGCCCTACTCGCTCTGCTTGATGTATCAAATTCTCCCCCTAACAATGAGAATTCTATACTATTACCTTGGTTTGCCAGCTATCTTGGTGCTCGACGCAATACAGAATTCTCATTCAATTATGAGACTTCGCACAATCTCAACCTTGACCAGCAATTAAACAATCTTCTTCACCAAGCAATTAAAGCTGATGTTCTCGCTTCAGAAACTCAGTTGGCAGACATACATCATCTTTTCTCTGCTTATAAAACAGGGGTTCAAACTTCGCTACAACAGGTTCAGCAGTACGATCTTCAGACTTACCCTGATTGTGTCACTTTGTTCCAAGCAAGTAAAACCTTAAACCAATTTAACGTTATGAATGATCAACCTCAGCAGCTTTGGAACAGATTGAATCAGGTATCGATTCACAATCTGAAAACCTACGTGGTTCCTGGTGATCACTACACGATGTGGCTTGAACCTTACGTTCAAACCCTAGCCCAATCATTGCAAAATAGCCTGAAGCAAGCTGAACAGTTTGCAAAAAAAACAAACAATCTCAGTTTTAGTGTAGTGTCATGATTAATACAAAAGTTAAAAACCAATTAGTAGGGACTTGGCGGTTAGTATCTTACGAAATTCAAGATACAGAGGGTCAAGTGAGTTATCCTTATGGTCAAGATGCAATTGGCTATCTCGTTTACACTCACGATGGATTTATGTCCGCTACACTGACGAATAAACAACGTCCCCGGTTTATTTCGGAAGATCCTACAGGAGGTAGTTTAGAGGAGAAAGCACAGGCAACTCAGACTTACCTCGCCTACTGCGGCAGATATGAAATTCAAGATAATCAGGTAGTTCATCACATTGAAGCCAGCTTGTTCCCCAATTGGATTGGTGTAGATCAGCAACGTTTTTTTGAGTTTGAAAAAGATAGGCTTTTATTGAAAACACCTCCTCTGCTGGTTGGAGGTAAGGGACAAGTAGCTTACCTGATTTGGGAGCGTTATTTAATAGTTTGAGTTCATCCAAGTTAAGTACTTGGGCAGAATTAATTACACAAAAGCAAAGGGGAAGAGGAAGTAATTGTTTGTTGCAATCTAAGAGCTACTATTTCCTTGTTTGTGGCAAGACCTTCCCCTTCTAACTTCCTCTGTGTTCAAATTAGGAGCTTTATGCACTTTCTCGAACAAGAACGCTTAACCTTAGCACAGTTTTTACCAACGCTTGATGCTCAACTTGAGCGTATTCCTCTACTCAAGATGGAGTCTCAGGGAAATCCTGCAATCCCCCTGTTCCGCGAACTTGGAGGCCCGGGGTTAATCATTCCTAGTTATTGCAATGGACTCGGAGCAACGCTTCTTCAGACGGTTCGCATCCAACGGGCGATCGCCAGTCGTTCCCCATCATTAGCAGTGGCAACAACAATGCACCATTGCACTGTAGCGGGTTTGTTAGAATCGATAACCGATTCGTCAGTTGTAGATTTACTTAAGCAGATTACTCAAAAAAATCTCTATTTGTCCTCAGGCTTTGCTGAAGGAAGAACAGGCGTAAGCTTTTTAAGTTCACATATCAATGTAAAACAAACCTCAGATGGTTTAGTCTTAAACGGCAGCAAAAAACCTTGCAGTTTAGCTAAGTCAATGGATTTTTTAACTGCAAGTGTTTTGATTCCATCTGCTACAGGAAAAGCCCAAGAGTTTGCACTAGTAATCATTCCATCTGGTACACCAGGATTAGAATGCCGTCCCTTCTGGAATACTTGGGTACTTGGAGGCGCAGAAAGTGACGAACTTGCTTTATGCGATGTAATAGTTCCAGAAGAATTGATTTTCAATTTGGGAGAGGTAGATGCTTTGGGAAACTTGCTCACCAAAGGATTGCTTTGGTTCCAGTTATTAATTTCTGCTTCTTATCTGGGAATTGTTAGTGCCCTTGTAGAACGTACACTCTTGAAAGAAAAGGGTTCGCCTACTGAACGAATGCTGCTAGTGAGTGAAGTTGAGGGAGCGATGGCTGCTTTGGAAAGTGCTGCTTACTCTGTAATGCAAGGTGATATTAGCGACGCTACCTTTACACGCATATTATTTACCCGTTATGCTGTACAACATACTATTGAGCGTGTAACTATGGGTGCCGCAGAATTACTGGGCGGTATGGCTTTTATTAGTTCCAATGAAGTGGCTTATCTGCTGGCCGCTGCTCGTGCCCTTGCTTTCCACCCACCCTCACAGTCTAGCATTGCACCAGCTTTAGATAAATACTTAACAGGTAAGCCCCTGGTATTGCCATAAGCTAGTGTGCAAAGTCTTTTACAAGACTGTGTTGAAAAATCGAACTTACTTCCAGGTTGGTTATGACGAAAAATTCTATTCTCAACTCTTGTTGTAGCACTTCTGCTAATCTTCGAGAATCATTAAGCTGGACAATTGCTAACATTCACGCCAAAGATTGGGCAACAGGTACAGGAGGTAATTTTAGTGCTGTGTTAAATCGAGATCCTTTGACTCTTTTGATGGCTCCAAGTGGGGTCGATAAAGGATTAATCCAACCTGCTGACTTGATTGAGGTAGATGCCAAAGGCAAAGTCATTCAAGGTAACGGACGAGCCTCGGCAGAAACACAGCTACACTTGGCAATCATAGAAGAAATGGGTGCAGGGGCTGTTTTACACACCCATTCTATTTTTAGCACTCTGTTATCCGAGCATTTCTGTCCCCAAGGCAAACTGACAATCTCAGGTTACGAAATGCTTAAAGGATTGGAAGGTATCACAACTCACCAAGAGAGCATCAATATTCCTATCCTGCCTAATTCTCAGGATATACATCAATTGCAGCACGATATTCGCTCTCTGTTGCATGATAAACCATGCTTCTATGGGCTATGTCTGAGTGGACATGGCCTATACACTTGGGGAGATACTTTATTTCAGGCAAGACGACACTTGGAGATTCTAGAATTTTTATTTGAGCTAACGCATCGTAAACTCACGTTAGCTATTGGTTAACAACGCTTTTACATATATCGAATTGTAAGAGCTGATTCGTAAACAAAAGCTTAAGCCTTCAATCGCTTGACCATAAGACGAATCAATCAGCTATAAATCATAGCTTCGCTCACCTCCGTGTACAACTTATAATCTTTGCTCAAACGCCGAAATCGATTGAGCCACCCGAATGTCCGTTCCACAATCCATCATTTCAGCAATCGCTCAAATGTTTTTGATATCCGTTCAATCACCTCTACTCGAACCTGTTGCCGACAAACTTGCTTAACGGCTTGAGCAAAATTTTTTCCTGAATAGCCCTGATCTACCCAAACAACTTCCAATTTAGACAATTCCAAAGGATGCTCAAATCCCTTGGATGTAGGTAGAAGAGGCTTGAGAATTAACCATTCGGCATCGCTTAAATCACTTGGGTAGGGTTTGCGGTGCGGATTCTCAATCGCGGGTAGACGGCTCATCGACAAGAACATAACTACACTCGATTTAGCCTATAACCTGAGTAAAGCCAGATTCAGTTCTCTTTAGATTTTCTTTACGAATCAACTCTAAGATAGCTATGGTTACTCTCAATATCGCTGAAAAAAAACGAAAGTTGACTGATTTATCTGAAATTAGGGTTTATCTTCAAAATATTGGGATTGCTTACGAGCAATGGCAGCCTTCTTATCCTCTAACAGAAAATTCAACCGCAGATGAGATTCTGAAGGTCTACGCACCTGATTTGGAGCTACTTAAACAAGCTGGTGGATATATAAAAGCTGATGTGATTGATATCAATGCTGATACCCCAAATCTAGAAGCAATGCTAGCAAAATTCCGTCAGGAACACTGGCATGATGAAGATGAAGTTCGCTTTATCATTGAGGGACATGGATTATTTCACATTAATCCTCAAACTTCTCCAGTTGTTGCCATTGAAGTTTCAGCAGGTGATTTATTAGTAGTCCCTAAAGGAACGTTGCATTGGTTTGATCTTTGTAGCGATCGCCGGATTCGCGCTATTCGCTTATTTCAAGATATCTCTGGATGGACTCCTCACTATACACACAGCAATGAAGAAAATAAATACATTCCTCTTTGTTTCAGTTCTCAATTTTTGAAAAATTAGGTAGTTATAGCAATCCTAAACCATTCGTGAGAGATAGAAAGGCTAAAAAGCTTATAAAGACGTACTTTTAATCTCCATATTTTCTCACGATTCAATTCGGATTGCTATAGCACCTCGGAGGACAGGATCTAAGCATTGGCAACAAGTTAAAGCTAGATGCCATCTGTCAATAAACTCTCATTGAGAAGTAATTTAAAGTCAATGATAATGCCCAAAAAAAATGTTGCTAATTTAACAATTCAATTCTCACTGGAAGAGAAAATAATTTTGGAGGAATACTGTGAAAAAACGCAGCGAACAAAGAGTGATGTAATTCGAGAGATGGTACGCTCGCTTAAAAAATATTTAGATAGTAGTTCTAGTTGCAATGGTTGAAAGATACAATACCCAGACGCAACTTTATCAGAATACTGTGAGTATTGGGGTGTTGGGGAAGTACAAGTACAATAGACCTCTTCTCCTAAACACTTACTTTTCCCACCTATTTAGGACTTTTGCTAGAGGTCTAATGTGTTGTGCATTACAAAAACAGGATCTGACACAGCTGACACTCAAAAATGAAAATTTTCAGCTGCCTTCGTCTAGCCTCTTGCAGAGAAGAAATTAAAGTAATAGGATTAATTGAGGTTATGCCAGTGGGAAAAATTTATATGGGGAATTTGAATTACAACTACTTTTTAAGCTGTCACACATTCCCAGTGCATACAGTTAAAAACTAGAACATTTGCTAGTACTAGTTTTCCTAATTTTAAATTTTAAATTGCTTACTATTGCTGTAGCAAGCGATTGAAAGCATGAATAGTAGAATCAACAACAAGTAATAGACCAAAACAGACCATAAGGACTTGCATAATTTTGGGAAACCACTTCGCCATTTGTCTATTAATTCTTTCAAGCAGGACAGCACTTTTGTTGCCCATCATGATGTAAATCCATAGCAAAACAATAAGTGGCAAGACAAAAATTAAGTTATAGAAGCCTAATACACCTATGAGTTTTAGCAGGTTTAGCTTTGCTGCAACAATCCGCTCAATGGCAATGATATAAGGTAATGCTGTAGGAACATCCCATAAAGTGGCGACGACACCCAAGACAAATGTACTCATTGGTTTGAGCGATTTAGGATGTTTAATAGTCGCTTGTTTACCAAAGGATTGATTGAGTGTGGAACCAATGATAATCAGTACAATACCGATAATAAATTGGATCACATAGATAAATTTATCAGCACTGTTAATCACATTTACAATTACCTTACTAAAACCAAGGGCAATCAATAAGCCAGCAGTCCAATATCCAGCAATGATTCCCAAGATAAAAGTTATAGAACGAACCAGAGGTTTTGGTGTAATTAGCAGGTAAATTTGAAGTGCTGTTGTAGTTGGGTTAAGACTATCAACAGCAGCAAGTGGTATCAGGGAAATTAAAAGTGTGTTCACTGACAATACCTTCTCATTGGTGTGCAAACTGAAAAATCCTCTGTGCATCGATACGGGAATGATGCATAGAGGATTTTGCACCTGATTTTCCGCTTCGCTGCGTCAGTCTCAACTTTTCTTTTTTAACTGGACAAAGTACTATACGCTGCATTTAAACCTAACGGGTAACGCTTGAAGACCACGGATATTTAGACCGGAACGCCAGCGTAATTCCTCAGGGGTAACAGCTAATTGTAAGTTGGGCAGCCGTCGCAGCAATGTGTTAATAGCAATCTGTCCTTCAAGGCGTGCCAGTGGTGCACCTAGACAATGGTGTATGCCATACCCAAATGCAATGTGTTGATTAATTTCGCGGGTAATATCGAGTTCATTGGCTTTGTCAAACTGCGTTGGGTCATGATTAGCAGCGCCAAGCACCACCAGTACTTGTTCACCTTTAGGAATGACCTGCCCACTAATCTCTACATCTTCCTTGGTATAACGTGAAGTTGTGGTCTGCACAGACGATTCATAACGCAAAAACTCCTCAACTGCCGACTTAATGAGCGATGGATTATTCTTAAGTTGGGCAAGCTGATCTGGGTGTTGTAGCAATGCCAATATACCGTTGCCAATCAAATTGACAGTTGTCTCGTGACCAGCAAGGATTAGGAGATAAATCATTGAGATCAATTCATCTTCTGTGAGCTTATCGCCTTGCTCCTCTGCCAGAATCAGAGCACTTATCAAATTGTTAGAGGGCGTCATACGCCGCTCATCTAATAATGCGCGGATGTAATCAAAGAATTCAGCAGCAGCAGCAAGAGCTGTTTTATCAGGGTAAGTATTCATAATACTTAGTCCCTCAACCAGTGCCTTCGACCATTGATGAAATTTGTCACGATCCTCATTAGGAATGCCAAGCATTTCCGAGATCACAATCATAGGCAAGGGAAACGCATACTCTGAAATCAGTTCCATTGAGCCTTTGTCCTGTACTGCATCCAACAGTTCCTCTGCAATTTCTTGAATTCGTGGTTCAAGTTGCTCGATTTGTCGAAGGGTGAATGCCTTGGAAACAAGACCGCGCAACCGTGTATGATTTGGTGGATCGCTTTCAATCATATTGCGCTCCATAATCTCTAAAGTCGGTTCATTGGGCGGCAGTTCTGCAAGCTGCTCAGGCGTTATAGCATTACGGAAATCTTTGACAAAGCGCGGATCTTTAAGCACTGTTATGGCATCTTCATATAGCGTGATTAGCCATAAGGGCTGTCCATTAGACTGCATCACACGATAAATCGGGGCATTCTTGTGCAAGTGAGCATAGGTAGTATAGGGATTGGCTGTGAATGCAGAGCTAAACATATCTACTTGTTCTTTGGTATCCATATCGTACTCCGTGTTAAAACTTGCAGATCCTGTGATAAAACTTTTGTAAGCTGCGCTTGGATTAGGCTTGAGTCGAAGCCTGGTTTGATCCAACTCAAAACGATTTCAACTTACTCTGGTCGCGGTTGTGGAAACAACTTGAGAAACGTTGAATCACTCATAATTACATTGTTATCAGAAGTTTTAGGCGGGCTTCTTTTTCAAATCGATAAATAAGGCAATGTCGGGAGCAGTGCGATTTTGTTAGGTGCTAAAAATTAGGGGCATAAATCACCCGATTTAATACTGCGTAGGCGTAGCCCGCCGTAGGCATTGCAGCGTATTACATTCATTTTCAAAAGCTTGTGATTTACTGATATTTGCAAAAGTGACATAAGTAGAAGGCAGCTATGCTGAAGGTAAAAGCTGATCTAGAAGCTGATTTCATTGGTTGGCATTTTACGTTTCATTGTGTCTACCTACTTACTCTCAAATTCAAAATTTGACCTTGCATATTTGCATGATGATATTTCTCACGCACAGAAAATAAAGAGTTTTAGTTTTCAATACGTAAAATTTCATCCCTTGATTGAGCAACGCCCAAAACCCCATTTGTTTAAACGACTTGTCACCTCGTCAGCGTTGATATAGTGTCAAGAGATTGCCTTAACTGCTCTTCCAATCGTTGTCGGAGGATGAATTCGGCAAGGGCTAAATCAACAGGCGTTGTCACTTTCAAATTCGTCTCTTCTCCTTGGACAATCTGCACAGGCAGCTGGCATTGTTCAAACAAGGTAGCATCATCTGTTACCTCCCAACCCTGGTAACGACCTTTATCATGACATTGTTGTAGTAGCTCCACTTCAAATCCCTGAGGGGTTTGGGCAGCCCAGAGTTGACATCTATCTGGTGTATTAGTAATCACATTTGTTTGTGGCTCTACAATTTTGATCGTGTCTTTGACAGGAACGGCAGCAATCAGACCTTGAGAATTCAGAATTTCAAGAGCACATCGGTCAAACAACTTTGGTGTCACCAAACACCTAGCTCCATCGTGAATTAACACGCGTTCTGCCATTGCGGGTAAGGACTGTAAACCATTATAGACCGAATCCTGGCGGGTTGCTCCCCCTAAAATAAAATGCACTGGCTTGGTTAGCGACAAGTTTGCCACAATTTCTTGAAAATCTACCAAGTCCTCTGGCTGACAAATCACGCCTATCCAGTGAATCTGCTCAGAAGCCTCAGCTGCCTTGAGTGTCCAGGCAATTATAGGTTCATCTAACAAAGTGAGCAGCAGTTTATTTCGACTACTCTGCATTCTACGACCTTGTCCAGCAGCTGGAATTAGTAAGTACATAACTTATCCTATAGAAATAGCGTGTAATATCGAATAGTACAAAGGTAAAGCCCTGTTAAAGTAGGGTGTCAAAGGCAGATTTTTACCCACACCTTATTCAATTAGAAGATACTAACAAGGCTACAGTATGGGCAGCAATCCCCTCTTCTCGTCCGACAGAACCTAGTTTTTCATTGGTGGTTGCTTTAATGCCTACCTGCGAGGCTTCCAGTTCCAAAACACTTGCGATTCGCGCACGCATTGTTGGGATATAAGGTTTAAGTTTAGGACGTTCTGCCACCACTACAGAGTCAATATTACCGATTTGCCACCCTTGCTCCTGTACCAAGTGATGAACTTTAGTTAGCAAAACTAGACTATCAGCACCTGCCCACTCTTGATCGGTGGGTGGAAAGTAATGACCGATATCTCCCAGGCTTAAAGCTCCTAACATAGCATCCATAATTGCATGGGTCAGTACATCAGCATCACTGTGACCTAATAACCCCATTTCATGGGAAATTTCTATCCCTCCTAGAATCAAAGGGCGACCTACAACTAAACGATGGATATCGTAACCGTTGCCAATCCTAATATTCATGAGCCTATTAAATAATTAAACTTTTTCTCAAACAAAAAGAGAGGCAAAATAAAAAGCTGGATGTCTAAATGCTAAACAGAACTTTTTAGACTGCAATCATTCTCCGTTTTAAAGTCTGAGAAGCGGTAACAACTTCTTGTCTAGCCCATTGGTCTGCTGCAATAATGTCGTCAAGAGTTGGGGACGAGCAGTTGTGAACTTGGTAGCGATCGCACGCCTGTTCAATCAAACACGGAATATCTAAAAACTGAATTCTTTTTGACAAGAATAAAGCTACAGCCTCTTCATTCGCAGCATTGAGTACTGCTGGCATACAACCTCCATCTCGACCAGCAGCATAAGCTAGTTGCATACAGGGATACTTTTTGTGGTCTGGTGCAAGAAAGGTCATCTCGCCCACCTTCACTAAATCTAACTGCTGCCAAGCGGTGTAAATTCGCTCTGGCCAAGACAAAGCGTACAGTAAGGGCAGGCGCATATCGGGCCAGCCTAGTTGCGCCAACACTGAGGTGTCTTGCAGTTCGATCAGAGAATGGATAATGCTCTGGGGATGTATGACAATTTCAATATGGTCATAATCAATGCCAAAAAGCCAGTGAGCCTCGATGACCTCCAATCCCTTATTCATCAGAGTGGCGGAATCAACTGTAATTTTGCGACCCATTGACCAGTTAGGATGCTTCAAGGCATCAGCAACAGTGACTGTTGATAACTTATCAACAGACCAATCCCGGAATGCTCCTCCAGAAGCAGTCAGCATCAAACGCCGCAGCCCTCCATCTGGTACTCCCTGCAAACACTGAAAAATCGCTGAATGCTCTGAATCTGCGGGCAATAACTTTACACCATGCTTCTGTACTAGGGGGAGGACAACTGGCCCCCCTGCAATCAGTGTTTCCTTGTTTGCCAAAGCAATGTCTTTGCCTGCCTCAATTGCTGCAATTGTAGGTAATAGCCCTGCACAACCCACAATGCCAGTCACCACAATTTCAGTTTCGTAGTAACGAGCCACTTCAATGACTCCAGCTTCTCCTGCTAAAAGAATCGGTTGGGGATCTAACTCGGCGATCGCATTTTTTAACTCCAGCAACTTTTGTGTATTACCGATAGCTACAATCGCAGGTTGGAAATCACGAATTTGTTGAGCCAGCAATTCTACATTCTGTAGAGCTGCTAATCCCACAATCCGAAACTCATTCGGGTACTGGTTAACAATATCGAGAGTTTGGGTACCGATAGAGCCTGTTGAGCCAAGGAGAGATATTGCTTTCATAATAATAGGGTTCCCAATGCAATAATTGTTGTCTAGTTTTAATACCAATTCTCTGTCAATTTGCACTTCATAAAAACTATCTTTCTAGAATAGTACGTAAAGCTTATGAAGTTATTAAGTCTATATTTATTGAGAAAGGGTATAACCAACTTAAAACTTTTCTTGATTTTTGTAACCTGTTAGGATTATTTGATGGTTGCAGTTTAATATTTATTTCAGTTAACCTCCTTCCTATGAAAAATCAACTCAATAAATTCTAATATTTATAAACTGGCTGCTGTAAGAGGTAAACTTCTTGTAATATTTCAGCCAGTAATGCTTCTAACTTTCTGTATAACTGGTATTGATTTCCATCATTAATTATGGTTATATCTGCCATAGCAATTGGGCCTCCTTTTTCAATCCTTTCAATTTCCATGAAATCTCTTTTCTCTGCTTCTGCAATTTTTAAAGGTCTTTCATGCCTAAACGTGAGCCGTTCATACCTAAGAGACTTAGGAGTGAAAATTGCTACAACGAGTAATTCACTTTTAAATTCTATTTTGAGAGTTTTATACTCGCTAAAACTATATAAACCATCAATCACAACTAATTGATGCTCTAACAGCGTTGATTTAATTATTGGTAAGGATAGTTTGGCACAGACATCCATCCCATACTTTTGTCTAATTTCTTCTCTCACTATTTGTTCGTTTTGTGGGGTGATTGCTAAACCTCGTTTTTCAACTTCATTCATAATAATTTCCCCAAAATGAATGATAGGAAAACCATTATTCTTAAGATACCCAGCTACCACGCTCTTTCCTGACCCTGGCATACCAACGATCGCAATGATTCTAACCATGTATCCTCCTTGAGAAAGTTAAAATTCAAAACTTAGTTGTCAAAAGATAAGACACGAATACTGGAATTTGTAAATTGAGAAATCCACAGTTCTAAATCAGGGTCAGAAATAGCAGCGCTTACAGCTTCAACAACTTGTTGTGCCTGAGCCTGCGATTTGGTTAAAGCAAACACGGTCGGGCCAGAACCTGACATTATTCCAGGGCATCCCAAGCGTTGGAATTCCTCTCGCAGTTGCTGCACCTGAGGATATGTTGGCAGTACTACTCGCTCTAGATCATTATGAAGCAACTGGTAAATTTGCATCTGATTTTGGCGGGCAATTGCAGACACGATTTGTCCTGAGTATGCTCGTTGGTCAGGATGTCCTGTCATAGAAGAATTTGACACGTTGGAGTGCAAGTGTTGATGACGATACGTCTGGTAAGCCCAAGCTGTTGAAACCGAAAGACTGCGGTACTTTGCTAATACCACATAAAAATTATCTATTGCTGGTAAAGGAGTAAGGTACTCGCCCCGTCCTGTTGCCAGTGTTGTACCACCAACAATACAGAAGGGTACATCCGATCCAAGTAAAGACCCCAGATATTGTAATTGTTTGTGATTGAGTCCTAATTCCCACATCAAATTTAGCCCAACCAAAACCGCAGCAGCATTTGTAGAACCTCCAGCCAGTCCCGCTCCAACGGGAATCCGCTTGTGAATTGTAATATCGACACCACCATATTTGACAAAAGCGTGCGGAAAGTGCTCTGCCATGACAGCTACCGCTTTATAAGCAAGGTTACGATGGTCTTGAGGTACTTCTGGATGGTTGCAATACACCTGGATAGTATTAGTTTCAGTTGATCGCAGGTCAATTTGATCTGCCAAGTCGATACTTTGGAGTACCATTAACAGATCATGGTAGCCATCCGGGCGATCGCGAATGATCTCCAAATACAAATTGATTTTTGCTGAAGCAAGTAAGGAGTAAGAGCGCATATATTTTTCTACTAAGGTTGTAGTTGATATGGTGGTATTGTTAGTGAGTAGAGAGTTAGTGCAGTAGACAGGTAACCTATAGACCACACAGACCTTTTTGGAATGTGACCCTTTCTTACAGTTAAGAAAGTTCGACTAGTTTAAAACACAGTTCATAGCGGCTTTGATGGCAAAAATCTTCTCAATAACATCAGAAACCACTTTATCTGGTGTCGAAGCTCCAGAAGTAATTCCTACAACAATTAGACCTGAAGGTAACCAATCTTCAAATACTTCAATGTCTTGATGCAACTTTTTATGTTGGATGCGGTTACCTGGCCCCAAGCGCTCTGCACTATCAATGTGGTACGAAGGAATCCCGCGTTCAGTAGAGATTTCGCAAAGGTGAGTCGTGTTAGAAGAGTTAAAACCGCCAACAACTACCATCAGATCCAACTTGTCTTCTACAAGCTTAAACATTGCATCCTGACGTTCTTGGGTAGCATCACAGATGGTGTTGAAGCTGAGAAAATGGTCATTGATATTGGCTGGGCCGTACTTACGCATAAGCGTCCGCTCAAACAACTTACCAATCTGCTCGGTTTCTCCCTTGAGCATGGTAGTCTGATTGGCGATACCCACCCATTCTAAGTCGGTATCGGGATCGAATCCAGGAGAATAAGCTTTGGCAAATTTGCCTAAAAATTCTTCACGGTTTTCACCATGAAGGATATAGTTGCAGACATACTCTGCTTGTTGCAGGTTTAGGACAACAAGGTACTTATCTGCGTAGGAACTGGTTGCAATTGTTTCTTCATGATTGTACTTACCATGAATAATTGAAGTGTAGTTACGTTTTTTGTGCTTCTCAACGCTATTCCACACTTTAGATACCCAAGGGCAAGTCGTATCCATAATTTTGCAGCCTTTTTGATTTAACAGCTGCATCTCTTCAATACTAGCACCAAAAGCAGGTAGAATCACAACATCTTCCGTACCAACAACAGAAAAATCCTTCTTTCCCTCTTCGTTGACTGGAATAAATTCAATTTGCATTTCCCTTAAGTTTTGATTGACAGAGGGGTTGTGAATGATTTCGTTGGTAATCCAAATACGCTCGGTGGGAAATTGCTGATGTGTCTCATAAGCCAGAGCGATCGCTCGTTCTACTCCCCAGCAAAATCCAAACGCTTCTGCTAGCTTAATTGTGACATTACCTTTTTGCAATGTGTAGTCGTTCTCCCGTATCTGCTGAATTAAGCTGCTTTGATACTCAGAGTATAGCATCTTGTTGACTTCTGTTTGATGCCCAAATCCCTTACGATAGTAACGTTCGGAACTATGGAGCAATCGCTTAAATGCTTTTGTATTCATCTTTCACTCCTGTTGTCATAATAAATACAGTTTAGTTATCAGTGAACAGTGATAATTGATAACTGTTTACTGATTACTGGCTAGTGAGTTCTAGCTGTGATGTAGTCAGCGATCGCCATCAGAGGGATAGCTTTCTGTCCAAAAGGAGCGAGTTCAGCCTTAGCTTCCTCGACTAACTTTTTCGCCTGATATCTAGATTCCTCAATGCCTAATAAACTGGGGTAAGTTACTTTTTGTGCCTGTAAATCTTTGCCTGCGGTTTTACCTAGTTGTTCCGCAGTTGCTGTGATGTCCAGTACATCATCAATAATCTGGAAGGCTAGACCAATATTGTAAGCATAACGAGAAAGCCGTTGCAAAACCTCTGCATTAGCTCCCATCAAGAGTGCCCCTGTAACAACAGAAGCTTCCAACAAAGCCCCAGTTTTATGAGTATGAATAAAGTTGAGAGTTTCTAGATTAATATTTTTCAATCCCTCCGATTCTAAGTCAACAACTTGACCGCCTACTAAACCCGTTGCTGCAACCGCATGACTTAACTTTGCAACTACCTTCAACAACTGCTCAGATAGTACTCCTTTTGTCTGAACTAGAATAAACTCGAAGGCGTAGGCTAAAAGTCCATCACCAGCGAGAATAGCAATGTCTTCACCATAAACCTTATGGTTTGTCAGTTTACCTCGCCGATAATCATCATTATCCATAGCAGGCAAATCATCATGAATTAAAGACATAGTGTGAAGCATTTCTAGTGCACAAGCAGTAGGCATCGCCATCTTTACCGTACCTCCAGATAATTCACAACTAGCAAGGCACAGAATCGGCCGCAGGCGTTTTCCCCCAGCCAGCAGGGAATACCGCATAGCCTCATAAATTTTTTCCGGATAAACTACAGCGATTGAGCACTCAAGCGCTCCCTCAACTAAGGTTTGTCGTTCTGATAAATAGGTTGACAGATTAAAGGTAGTTTCTTCTGGAGTTTTGTCAACTTCAAGCAGTTGTAATGATTTATTCTTGGTGTCCGCTACCTTGATTTCATGACTAGATAGTTGGCTTTGGTTATGTGCAGAGTCTTGAAACGAAAATTCAAAAACTTTAGTATTCATTTAACATCTCTCCTCAATATTATGACACTACATTTCATTCATTTAGCCGTTTATTTTTCTCCAACATCGGATAAATTCAGTTTAAGGTGTTAGGCAAGTAAATTAAAACCTTGCCCAAGGATTAATGTTTTTCCTCGTACATTTTAGATAAAAAAGTATGATGTACAATAGATCGAATATCAAAATAATTGCATATAAAGTTTTGATGAGTAGCGTTGTGGGATAGGTGTGCTCTAAAATAATTTCTGTCATTAGTGTTTGAAAGCTTAAGGTTTTATCAATATCACCAGGAGCATCAAAACATGAGCCTAAAAATGCAAACATTGTAGCAATTAACTTGTAAATTCCGATGTAGATGGACTGCCCAGCTATGTCATTGCGTCGAAGAAGCATATATACATAAAGAATTGAAATCATACAGTTTATTCCAAAACCTGTATAAACTCCCTTCATATCATTAAATTCCGAAGCAATTCCCAAAATAATAGAAAAAGAAATAGCTATACAAGCTAAAAAAACTAACCCAAAATTCTTCCTTTTTATGGGAGATGGAAAATCTTTGTATCCATAGAGGAAGCATTGCCAAACAATTGGAATATCGAAGGTAAACCAGGCGATACTAGCGTATAGTAAAGCGTTACTAGGTGGTATA
The DNA here is from genome assembly GCF_020829645.1 of Nostoc mirabile CHAB5784. GTDB lineage: Bacteria > Cyanobacteriota > Cyanobacteriia > Cyanobacteriales > Nostocaceae > Nostoc > Nostoc mirabile. The sequence goes on from NZ_JAIVFS010000070.1 coordinate 32,487, forward strand.
TAAACAAATGAATAAATAGCTTCCCATGAAATATTTGCACTAAGAGCCACCATAGGCATACCTAATGAACGGTCTTTGAAACCTCGCCAAATAATGGCCACATATGTAAATACCCATGCAACATCACAAACAGAATTCAAAGTCGCGCCTGTACTCATAAGTCATACCTCATTTAATAAATAACAGATACTAAAACTTTAACAAGTGTATATGCCTTAATCAGAAGTTATCCCAAAATTGAAGAATATTCTAGAAAAATATCAAGCCGCATATCTAATTTGATAAAACTAATTATTATTTTAGTTTCCCTTCAAAAACAATAATTAACCTGATAGTTTGCAGTTGATTAAAACCAAGTCGTATTAGAAGAGTTAAAGCCGTCAATGATGAATATCAAGCCCAGCTTTAGTTCACAAAGTTGAACACAGTTTCTTAATATTACTTTCTGAAACTGAGAAAGTGTTAATTCAAATTGATGGAGCTAGATTCCTCTTCTAACTACGACTGGCTACATATCCAATTTTCAGCCTAGTTTAAGGATTTACCCAGCGATCGTCTGCCTTAATTAGGTTAATCAATTCTTCGACACCCTGAGACTCGGGAACCTTTTTAATTTCTTCTTTGCCACGATACAAAGAGATATAACCAGGCTGTTTACCAACATAACCGTAGTCAGCATCTGCCATTTCTCCAGGGCCATTGACAATGCAACCCATGACTGCGATATCTAGACCAGTAAGATGTTTGGTTGCTTCTCGCACTTTGTGCAGCACTTCTTCTAGGTTAAACAAAGTACGACCACAAGAAGGGCAAGCAACATACTCCACCATCGTTTTCCTTAAACCCAGTGCTTGCAAAATGCTGTAGCACACGGGAATTTCTTTCTCTGGAGCTTCTGTAAGCGATACCCGAATCGTATCCCCAATCCCATCAGCTAAAAGTGTGCCAATTCCAGCAGTGGATTTGATACGTCCGTATTCTCCATCACCAGCTTCTGTCACCCCCAAATGTAGGGGATAATCCATACCTAGCTCATTCATTCGCTGTACCATCAGCCGATAAGCGGTTAACATCACTGGCACTCGTGACGCCTTGAGAGATATAACAAGGTTGCGAAAGTCTAGAGATTCACAAATGCGAATAAACTCTAGTGCAGACTCTACCATACCTTCTGGAGTATCACCATAGGTAAACAGCATCCGTTCAGCAAGGGAACCATGATTGACGCCAATCCGCATTGCTTTGCCTTGATCGCGTAGAGAAACCACAAGGGGTTCTAGGGTTTCACGGATCTTCTCGCCAATGTCGTCAAATTCGGCGTGGGTATATTCGGTTCTGTTAGGTTTTGGCTTTTCAAATACGTACAAACCAGGATTAATTCGTACTTTCTCAACATACTTTGCTACTTCCAAGGCAATCTTCATGCCATTATGGTGTACATCAGCCGCCAAGGGTACAGCAAGGTAGGTTTCGACTAATTTCTGTTTAATTTCACTTAAGGCTTTGGCGTGAGCCAGACTAGGCACGGTGACACGGACAATCTCACAGCCAATTTTGTGAAGGCGAATAATGGCAGCTACTGAACCTTCTACATCTAAAGTGTCTTCATTAATCATGGACTGCACCACTACAGGGTGACCACCGCCAATGATGACATGACCAACACGAACGGGACGTGTTTTACGACGGACAATGGTGGTCTCAGAAAGTGGGCGGGAAGAGGTATTGACAATAGTTGGAGATGGAATAGTGAACATAGATTTTTGCCCCTGGATGTCAAAGTTTAGCTTCAAGTTCAACACTTCAAAAGAAACTAGTACAAGTCGGCGGAATTTAGAATTTTTATACCGCAAGCGTTTCATTGATTTGCAATAAGTGGTTTATTTACGCCGTGCTGTACTAATAAACTTGAGAAAACTTTTGTACTGGCAATGTGACAGCTTGTCGTATTTGCTCGGCAATTTGTACACTAGTTAAGCCAATATCTGCTTTGGATTCCTCTGGAGTTGCGTGGTCAATTAATTTGTCAGGGATTCCTATCGGTGTCACTGATACCAATACGCCATGCTCTTGCAATGCTTCTGCTACAGCTGAACCAAAGCCTCCAATTACGCAGCCTTCTTCTAAAGTGAAGACTCGACCAATTTGTTGAGCTAGGGGCACAATCAATTCAGTATCCAGAGGCTTAACAAAGCGAGCATTCACTACAGTAGCTTGAATGCCATACTCACTCAAAAGTAGAGCTGCTTGCATAGCTGGGTGAACCATCGAACCATAGCCGACTATCAGAACATCCTCGCCGGAACGCAGGATTTCGCCTTTACCGATGGGCAGAGGCTCCCAACCTTCCTCCATCAAGGAGACACCATAACCACTACCGCGAGGATACCGCATAGCAATTGGACTCTTCGTGTGTTCTATGCCAGTGACAAGCATCCGCTGAAGCTCGGCTTCATCTTTGGGAGCCATTAGTACTATGTTAGGAATGCAACGCAAATATGCAATGTCGTACATTCCTTGGTGAGTTGGCCCATCTGCACCAACAATTCCTGCTCTGTCCAGGCAGAAAAAGACAGGCAAGTTCTGAATGCAGACATCATGAATAATTTGGTCGTAAGCGCGTTGCAAGAAAGTAGAGTATATTGTCACGACTGGGCGCATACCTTCACAGGCTAAACCAGCTGCTAGAGTAACACCGTGTTGTTCGGCAATACCTACATCAATATATTGATTGGGCAGCTTTTCGTGCAGTTTGTCTAAACCTGTTCCTGTTGACATTGCAGCAGTAATACCGATGATTTTGGGGTTTTGTTCAGCAAGTTTCACCAAAGTGTGAGCAAAAACTTTGGTATAAGCGGGAGGCTTAGGCTTGCTGGAAGGGATGGCTTTGCCGGTGGTGAGATTAAAGGAGGTTTGAGCGTGGTAGCCTACTTGGTCTTTTTCGGCTAATTCGTAGCCTTTACCTTTGACAGTTGCTACATGGACTAAAACTGCTCCTGTTATCTGATGTGCCTGCTCAAAAGCGGCAATTAACTCCTCAAGATTATGACCATCTACAGGCCCGATGTAAGTAAAGCCTAGTTCCTCAAACATGGCTCCTTCTTTGGTCACTGCCAAACGCTTCATCCCTTCCTTAAGACGTCCAAGTTCTGGCGAAAAGGAATCCCCTACAATAGGTAGATGCTTGAATTGTTCTTTGAGGTTGTCTGATAAAAACTGTACTGATGGATTCAAGCGTAACTTATTGAGGTAGCGAGAAAGAGCACCAACATTCGGGGAGATGGACATTTCATTATCGTTAAGAACTACTAACAGATTAGTGTTAGGTAAGTGACCTGCATGGTTAATCGCTTCTAATGCCATGCCACCTGTCAGTGCACCATCACCAATCACAGCTACCACTTTAAATTTTTCGCCTTTCAAATCTCGTGCGATCGCCATACCTAGAGCAGCAGAGATACTTGTGGAAGCATGTCCTGCGCCAAAGTGGTCAAACTTGCTTTCACAGCGTTTGAGATATCCTGCAATACCGTTTTTTTGCCGCAGTGTGTGAAAAGAATTGTAGCGACCGGTAATCAGTTTATGCGGATAGGCTTGGTGACCCACATCCCAAATGATTTTATCGCGTTCTAAATCTAGGGTTTGGTAAAGTGCTACCGTGAGTTCTACTACACCTAATCCAGGACCAAGGTGACCACCACTAGCTGCTACAGTTTCTAGGTGCTTTTGTCGAATCTGAGAAGCAATTTGCTGAAGTTGTTCAATTGATAGACTGTGCAATTGGTTAGGATGAGTCAAATCTTTCAGATGCATATATATCTCCTGTAAAAACCAAGTGGTTTCAAATGCTTAATAGTAGTAAAAGTGGGCATTCTTATGGGCTTAGTCTGCTACACCAATTATCATTTTGTAGCCATTTGCAGCCAGATCTATTCCGGCGTATGTAAGTGCTGTTAGGCCAACGGTAGATATAACCACGGTGATGAAAGAGTAAACCAAGAATAGTCCGGAATCCATTTTGAAAACTTTCATTGTTACACTTACAACCCACACACCAAGCAATGGAGTTATTACTAGGACGAATCCAATTCCGTAAATATCTATCCAATTTCTAAATCGTTGGGATGAAAAACGGTCGAGCCACGTTTTGACTTGTGGTATTTGGCTAAAACGCTCATAACCATAGTGTATTAGTAGAACAGCGGTGTAACTACCTGCGATAGACCAAACTACAGTTGAATAGTAATCTAGACCGAGAGCGATGCCTGAAGGAATAGCTACATAAATTTCTGAAGCTGGAAAAAATCCAAGGAAACAAACCAAAAATGCCTTTGAAATGTACTCTATCATCTTTGACCTTTTTCTAGGTTAATGAATGTTGGCTCTTAGCTTATCGATACTTAGCATTCAGAAACTTGTTATAGGGGCGCAAGTTTCTGTAACAGAGTATCAAGCCTTTACTAGAAAAGACACACCAATAGCACCATAGAAATTATTGAGTTCTAAATTACCCTGCTCATCTACCGCTGTACCTTGACCTAAGAAAAGACGGGCAATCCGAAAGCGGTGATAGTTTTTGAGCAATTGTGATAGTGTCAAATGATGAGTTTGTTGCCGCCCCGCGAATAAATTCCTGTCTAATTCATGGAGATTATGCCAAGAGCATTTCATCAGTGCGTGATGGGCGTTATGGTAGCCAAAGTTCAACACGAGCAAATTCAACCACCAGTATCGGTGAGAAATTAAGGTTGTAAAGGTATTAGCTTGTTCGTAAGCCTCATTACGCTTGGGGAAAGGCAAGCCAACGGGATATGTCTCATAAGTGTGCTGAAACGCATCCATGAACCGCAATATGGTGATCATGCTACTGTATGCAAGAAAGTAAAGTACTAATGCTTTGAGTGACATTAATCCCAACAGGGTAAACAATAACCCCCGCACTATAAGCAGGATAATGACACGCATCCTTTCATTTCGACGCTTTGGATTCCAAAAAGGAGCAGTCAATGCCCAAAACTGAAATATCAAAGAAATCACCGGAAAATATAGCCACTCTAGGGCTAGAATCAGGCTGCGTATTGGTCTAGGAAGATTGTTAATAAAGGCAGGTAAGTCAAAAACCACAGAATCCACTTTATTAACATGATGAAAAATATGCTCTTGCGCCAAATCTTTAAATCTGGCATAACAACCACCGTTTAGCCATAGCATGATGTTGCCACCAACGACATTCCAACGCATATTAGTGAAAATCGTGCCATGCATAAACTCGTGGGAAAAATAGGCAGATAGAGCCAAGCTATGGGTGAATAATATGACTCCCAAAATGTTAAGCCAAATATTAGCTACTACCAAGAGTACTAGCCCACCGCAATAGCCACTCAAGATGTAGAAGAGAGCAATAACATTCCACAAAGGTTTCTTTCGATTGATGTAATAGGAAACGACGATGTCTTTTGTTGAAAAAATCTTCATCACCATAATTACTACTCCAGCAAGAGAATCAGTTTCCTAACAACAAGTGGTTAAAAACACAATATTTTGGGGTTATCAAAAAATCATTAATTGTTTATCATTTGATGACAAACCTACTCAATAATTGGTTCAGGAATAGCTGAAAAATGATATTTGCGAAATTGAGAATATATTCCCATCAATCTTTGTTTCTCGTCATCTACAAAATTAGCTAATTTCTCCTGAAAAAGATTTTCGTAATGTTCTAATTCTGCTTTTATATATTGAGGTGCTTTTTCTTTGTAAAGTGCCACAAACATACGATAAGTATTATAGCTGTTTTGAGCAACGTCAGCAGCATAATTATTGAAATCGTCCTCAATATCAGCAATAATTTCTACTAAGCAAACGAGAGATAAAAGATTTTCATCATATGGCTTTCCGAGCATTCGGAATAAAATGAGATGAAGAAGGCGAATATCAGAAGAACGTAATTCTGCAATACGCATAACATCTGAATATCTTATTAATCCTTCAACCATTATCTTGTTTTCTAGGTGGATAAATTCTTCTCCTTTTGCTAATTCTTGCTCAATTACTGAATCATAATAATTAAGCTCTTTTAAAAGATTAATTAAACTATATTTTAAAAGTTTTAAACTACTATCATCGTCATTTGGGCTATGTATAATTTTTGAACTTTGCCCTTGTTCCATAATCAAATCAGCTTGATAGATCGTAGCTTCCACACATGTGAGAACAGGGTAAAAAGTACAAATATCATCTGGAGAAAGGCAATGAATCGGAAAATAAAACTGATAAACGTATTTAATGATACGAGCCGATTTTTGCATTGCTTCATAAGAAATAAGAGGTGTTTGAGTAGTAGCCAACATTGTTTATCTCCTAGTGTATAAAACTTACTGCTTTTGAAAATATTGGTGCAATTACTTCTTCAGATTTTTTCATTTACTAAAAGTATTACCCTAATAAATTAGAGAACCTAATCGGGTAAGTTATTAGTAAAAGACCTGGAGAGTAAGTATCTCTCAAAGGCTTTGTAGATAATTATTTATCTCAAGACTGGTTTTAGCCAGTTAAAATAGAAAACTTAAGCTAAAAAGTTTATATTTTTAATTGGATCTTACGTAAGTTCTGAATCGAAATGCCTTTTAGCCGATAGCGAATGTAGATCGTTTTGCTAACTTTGCTAAAATTTACATTGCGAGTATATAATACCAATTCTGCATGAAGGTGCGCTAAATTAAGAAATCAGGGTGCATTCCCTAGCTGTCTAATTGGTATGTGATAGCTTGAGACTCAAGCACAGTCAGTAGACCGAAAAGTTCTGCGATCGCTAAAAAATAGTAGTGTATGATACCGTTTTCTTAGGGAATATAAAAAAGCTGATTGCCTTGGCTCTATGATAAGTTTTACTTATTAGACCTGTCCGAAATATTAACTTGGTGTCAAAAAAATGGTAGGACGGAATTTTGACCGTCTACCAAAATGAAAAATCCACTTCATTACAGCAGATTGCAGGTTCATGAAGTACAGTAACAACAGTCTGTAAACCAGTTTTTTAGATGTTTCGGATTAATCAAATCAAGAGCCGTCGCAATAAGAATATCAACCATTTTTGTTGTGGTTGGAGAGAATTGACGTAAAAAAGCTTTAAGTTGCGACCACCAAAGTTCAATCGGATTAAAATCAGGAGAATAGGGTGACATATTGAGAACACTGGCACTCTTTGGTACATGATCTGGCGGCAATATAATTTTAAATATTTCTGAATCGGCAAAAATAGTAGGATTTTCTTCTATTGATCCTACTATTGCTAGTGGCATTGGTAATTATACTTTTTCTTCTGGGAAAGGCGGAGAAATCATAATCAATACAGGACAATTCATAAGTTCTATGGGAGGAACAATAATATCTGGAACTTTTGGAGCAGGCGAAGGAGGAAATTTAACTATTAATGCCGACCAGAGTGTTCAACTAAGTGGGTTTAATCCTTTTGTTCCTCTTGCATCGACCCAGTTAGCTGTTGGAGCTTTCAGTACTGGAAACGCTGGTACTTTAACAGTTAATACATCAAAAGTTATTTTACAGAATGGCAGCAATATTAATTCTTACACTTTAGGTAATGGCAATGCAGGGAGCGTTGTAGTGAATGCTTAGAATAGATGTTCTCTGCATATCTAATTCTTTTGCTTTTTCTAAATATTGCCTTGCCTCCCCATACTTCTTCTGCTCAAATTTAGCCCAACCTAAGTTTTTATACAAAACTGCTTGTAATCTAGGAGTTTTAGCTTTTTTAAGTCCTTCTTGAGCAAGAGAAATCGCTGTATTATAATCACCCTTTAAAATCTTTAATCTGGATAAATTATTGATAGGTAATATTGTTTTACTATTACTTTTTATAGCTAGCTGATATTGTTGTTCTGCTAAATCATATTTCATTTTATCATCGTAAAAAATACCTAGCCCATAATGCCCTTCCCAATTATCAAAATTTAATTTAAAAGACTTTCTGTAAGTATTAATTACACATTCGTAATCGTACAATTGTTTACAGACAATACCTAAGTTGTTATAGCTTTCTATATCTCTGTCATTATATTTAATCGCTAATTCATAATAATTTTTAGCTAACTCTAGGCTATTTGTACTGCGAAGCCCTTTGTCAAAATAAAACTTAGAAATAGAAGCTTTAACTTGGGGATTAATTTTTATAGCTGAGTCAAAAAGCTTTTGAGCAGCTTGAGAATCATTTGCAGCCTCTAACTTTTCCCCCTGAATCACTAGATTGTTAATTATGATAGGTAGAACTATTTTAGAAATTCCTAAACTTCCTAAAGTAATGGATGCAATCGTTGCACTAGTTATAAATATTTTAGACCTAATTAATTTATAAATTTTATTTTGTAGAGGGAGCTTTTGTAACCTTTGCAAAATTACTTGAGTATTTTGCGGACGCTGCCCTGGAAAAGGAGCCATCAAATCATCAATAAAATCAGCCAGAGATTTGTCGATATGAGGTGCTTTATTCCTCCAAAGTAGCCTCCCTGTTCTTTCGTCGCTTTTAATTTGAATTAAAGGAATACCAGTAACTAAGTTAACAAAAGTTCTGCCCAATGCGTAAAAGTCTGACTGTGGTACAGCTTGCCCATTAATTTGCTCTAAAGGGGAGAAACAAGCTGTCCGAACGATAGTTATGTCATGCCCACTACCTAATCCTGTACTGGTTCCTCCACTAGTACTAACTTTCGCTAAGTAGGTTCTAGTAATATCTCTTGCCCCGCCAAAATCAATAAGTGCTAATTTGCCGTTGGGTTGAAAAATAATGTTATTTGGCTTAATATCTCTATGAAACACACCAGAGCGGTGAACTAAATCAAGAATATCCATTAATTGTGAAAGCCAATCAAGTGCTAGGCTCTGAGGAATTTTTCCATAAGATTTTATCCACTTCCCTAAGTCCTTTCCTTCAAACTTCTGCATTACTAAGCAATGCAATTCTAAACGATTGTCATTCAGCCTCAAAGCAAAATAATCTCCTCTATTAGACTTAGGAATTCCAGGATGGTCAAGAATTTGCAATAAAATTGATTCTCGTCGAAGCAGTTCAACTAATTTAGGCTCGTCTATCCATTTTAAGATTTTCATCACTTTTCTTTGAGGATGTGGATAGGATTCTGTGCTATCATCCTCATCCTCGACAATACCAACGTCTTCAACCTCAAAAATATCTGTATAAGTATATGGATCTTTATCTAAAGAACGTAACGGATGTAACAAACGAAAACGTTTGTTTATTAATAAGGGATTCCCACAAGCTAAACAATTTTCAATATCATCAGGATTGTGACGCTGAGTACAAAGAGGATTTATACAGTAGCTCACATTCGCTCCTGAACGGCATTACTTGTTTGTGATGCACTTGTCTTATCGTACACCAAGCCGAGTGCATCGACCAAAATATACTTCTTAACTACTGGTTCCAAACTATAACAAACTTCCTGTTTACTTGATTTTCTACTAGTTTCAATTAATGAACGTTCATCTAAGGCTTCCATTGCTGTTATTACTTCAGAAACTGACACTTTTAAAGCTAATCGCTCTTTTAATCCACTAACAAGCTTAAAAAAAGGAATTGGAGTTGAATCTTTTGATAGCTCTTCTGCTAAAAAAATCATGATCTGTTTTTGGAGATCGCTTAAAAAGCCAGCTTGTCCAAATTGCATATTAAGCATTACTTTAAGTCTAGGCCCAATTACCGTAGTTTCATAATCAAAGAATTTTTGAACATTCCCTCCAAAAATGCGATTAATTCGTTCAGCAACTGTATCTAACTCTGATGGATTTCCGCGATAATTTTCAATTAATTGTATACATCCGTCCCCAAATAATCCTTTATCACGTAGCATTTGCATTGCAGCATTTGAGTCTAAGCCTTCCAAGCGTAAAGATTCAATAGGCAAACTTTGAGTTACGTAAGCAATGTCCTTTAAAGGCACTTGGCTCGTTACTAATATGCAACTTTTATGACGACCTTTTGTAATTCCAACAAAAAAGTCTTCATATTCTAATCTTCTTTTAAAACTCTCTACTTGTGCCACTTTTTCAAAACCATCTAATACTAGTAAACAACGATGCAAATGAAAATGCTTTGATAGCAAAGAAATTTTTCCTAGCAGAGTTTCTTCCTCTGCTTCTAGGTCGAAAATACTAATTAATTCAGTGACTACTTCATCAATGGAGGAATAACGAGTAACTGTATTCCAAACTATGTATTCATATGCATCTGATTTATCTAAAAGTATTTCTTCGATTACTTTGGCTACCAATAGACTTTTACCTATTCCTCCTATTCCAGTTATGGCTATGCAAGATTTTTTAGAAAAATTAATTTGCTTTTTCAAATCAATAATTTCTTTGTTTCTACCATAGAAAAACGCTGCTTTGGGCAGTTCTCCATATATTCTCGTCTTGCCCACTAGACAATCATCGTCCAGCCTAGATGCTTCCAGCTTTATACAATGCTCTTTTGCTACTTTAAGATCATTCTCAACTCTCAAAACCGATACAGTTACGACCAGTTAAGAGCAATAATTCCAAAGCAAAAGATAGTTACTCCGTCGATTCCACTATATATATCAAGTGGTGACGTGCCGCTCTTATGTTGCTTAACCAAAGTAGACAGATCATTAATTGATGGTGGGGCAGGACTTGGAGAGAGAAATAGTAAAGGTGCGGCTCTAGCCCGAAACCTAATTGGCACAGCTAACCGACTAAGCCACCTGGGGCATAGATTTAGTGGAGAACCACGGGGTTTATTTGATGAATACTGCGCCCGTTGTTACCCCACCCTTGATGCCAGGGAAGCTTCTTCAATTTGGAGGTCAGCCCAAAAAGATAACCCAACTGCCACACTTACGGACGAAGCATTAGAGAACTGTATAAAATCGTGGCAGCGACAACAGTCAATAAATTCTCAAAAAGTACAAACTAATGACAGTAAAAGGGCTACTGTCACCGGTGACAGTGGCAAAAGTGGTGACAGTTATAAACGCAATTATTAAGGATTGCCCTGGCTTTGCACTTGATCGACTGTTATTACGATCGCAATTCTAGTAATTTCTGGCAAATTCAAACTGAAACATTATCTAGAGCGGTGTTATTCGCCCAATACTAC
>NZ_JAIVFS010000071.1 GCF_020829645.1 Nostoc mirabile CHAB5784
CTCGTTTCTCTCCCACCCTTTCCATGATTATCATTATTGTATTATTTGCTGGGGCAGATATACTACATAATTATTAAAGGTCGCGGATACTTTGAGGCTGACAAGATAATATTTTTAATCTCTAATTCCATTTGATTTGCGTTCTCTCATATCGCTTTTAGTCTAAACTCCAGTCTTTTACGGATGCCGATTCTGTTTGCTCTGATGACTCTGATTGAGCAGCAGACTCAATTTCTTGAATCTTACGCTTGATTTCGCTCAGTGAGAGATTTAGGACTTTCGCATCTTCTAAGAGTTGTTTTCTGGTATCCTCATTTTGAAGTCGGGCGATCGCTCGTGCCTTAGTATATTCAAGGTTTCCAGAACGCAACACTTCCAGTACATCAGCAGGAAGGTTGAGCAGTGGTAGGCGATTTTTGACAAACGATTCCCAACTCATGCGCCCCAAAGACGCAAATAACTCTTCAATTATCTTAGTTTGGGGTTGAGACATAACGTTATGTCTCAGTTCAGAATTTTCTTGTTTATAGCGATCACAAACGTTTCTCATGCGGTTGAGATGACTGCTAACCTCCTCTTGGGTTATCTGCATCTGGATTGCTAATAATTCAAGGATGCCTTCGGTTTCTTCTAAGGGGTTGAGGTCTTCGCGTTGCAGGTTTTCGACAAGTCGCACCTGATATGTGGTGATGTCATCTATATCACGGACGACTACAGGCACTTCGGTTAGCCCTGCCATTTGAGATGCTCTAAGGCGACGTTCACCAGCTACTAGTTCATAATCACCACTAGGCAAAGGACGGATAAGCAAAGGTTCAAGGATGCCCAATTTTTGAATTGAGCGTGATAGTTCCTCAAGCTTTTGTGTCACAAATTAAGGTTGTAAGGGCTGTAAGGTAGTTGTCAAGCTTCTTGGTCAGAAGACACGACAAAAGGCGATGCCTACGGCGGTAAACTACGCACCCTGGATCTCCTTTCCTATGAGTGAAAAATTGTTAATTGAGTGCAGCCGCTATCCCACTCCACAGCAAAAAACCTCGGCGTTAAGTACCGAGGTTCGGGGGAAATATTTTCTGTCAATGGCGGATACCGATGGCGCAGGAATGTGTGAGGTAGGCGATCACAGTAGGAAACACTGGATCGCCTTTCCTCTAAGAAAATTGTTAGTTGATAGTCTGAGCGATGCCTGCGGCGACCTACGCCTACCAGAAAGAATCCACCAGGGAGGTACTGCCCCTCCTGTATCTGTGTTATCAGCACAGCGCCTCACTTTTCGGCTTCAGGTGGAAAGCGGAAGATGGAGGAATCGAACCCCTACAGTTGACTGTACCCCGGTTTTCAAGACCGGTTGCCGACCATTTAGCGGCATCTTCCTTGAAGGGGTGTCTGAGGAGGCTTGAACTCCCTAATGACTGGTTCCACAAAAGGGCGCCGCGACCGCTTTGGCTTCAGACACCATCAGTGGAATCAAGGGGATTTGAACCTGCAACCTTCAGCTCCCAAAGCTGCCGCGCTACCAAGTTGCGCCACATCCCGTTGGTACTCCTGACGGGAGTTGAACCCGTACACAGACTGTTTTTGAAACAGCCGCCTCTTCCAGTTGGGCTACAGGAGTATATATAGGCTGGGAAGGAAGGAATCGAACCCTCAAACTTCGCATTCAAAGTGCGACGGCTTTGCCTGTTTGCCTACTTCCCAATAAATGGCTGCCCCAGTAGGACTTGAACCTACAACCCCCGCGTTAACAGCGCGTTGCTCTGCCATTGAGCTATGAAGCAATGTGCCAGTCCCCCAGATCCGGATTGAACGGATGACCTCCTATTTTTCAAACAGGCGCTACTACCAACTGAGCTACCGGGGGATAAGCGAGAACGGAGAGACTTGAACTCTCAATCTTCAGTTTCGTAATCTGAGATGTTATCCAGTTACACCACGTTCTCAAAGGCGGAGAGAGAGGGAGTTGAACCCACAGTGGACTTACATCCACGACTGTTTAGCAAACAGCTTGCCCTGCCGATAGCAATCTCTCCAGAATGGGCCGGGCTGGAATTGAACCAGCAACACTGAACGCGGCGGTTTTACAGACCGTTACCTACACCAATAGGCGAGCCGACCCATAAGGCAGTGCCGACGGGAGTTGAACCCGCTTTCCCCAGGATTGAAAGACCTGTGGCTTTACCAATTTGCCTACGGCACCAGAAACGCACAGACTAGGACTTGAACCCAGAACAACAGTTTTGGAGACTGTGGTGTTGCCGTTACACCATCTGTGCATTTGGTAGCAGTGGCGAGAGTCGTTCGCGCCAGCGTTCCCGTTCGCGGAGCGTCCCGTTGGCGCAGCCTCTCGTAGAGAAGGGAAGGGTACTCGCATATACCAAGTTATGAGCTTGGGGCTTTGCCGTAAATCGCTACACTGCAACGTTTGGAGTCCAGGGCGAGAGTCGAACTCGCACAGTCGGTTTTGCAGACCAACACCCTACCATTAGGCGACCTGGACATACTACGAGGACGACAGGAATCGAACCTGTGACCACTTGCCTCGGAAACAAGCGCTCTTTCCGACTGAGCTACATCCTCATTTGGAAGCCTTGACGGGAGTTGCACCCGCTTCTCCGTGCTTGAGAGGCACAGCGACTTGTCTATTTGTCCACAAGGCTACACGGGGATGATGGATGGACTCTCAGGGAACTGTAATTTTTTAACTCAGGGAATAACAGCTACATCTGTCAAGTTGACAGAGTTACTAAGTGTGGTGAGTGGTGGTGACATTACTTGTTGGTAGAAGATACCCAGTTTCTTCAACCGCAAAAATTCCACACTTAAACATTGTAGACAGAGTGCTAATTACACCTGTTACTAAAGCTGGCTTGGCAGTTTCCGAGGCCACCAAGTCAGCGAGTCTAGCAAATACTAGTAATAAAGGTTACAACAATGTCCAGAAACAATAGAAACTTACAACTTAATGATAGGTCAAAGCACCGGAGAGATTTTCTTTGGAGGCTTCGACAGCTATGTAGGTTTTGGCATCCCATCTTAGGGGCTGTCGTAGCGATCGCTTCTTTAATGAAGTTGCTGTTTCACTAAATAAGTCGCTCTATCTGGTGAATTCCGCCAGATAGCTGAATGGGGACGATCGCTTCCCTCACTCCCTTGTCCTGCTTGTGGTGTTGGTGTATTAGTGATGGGTGCGTAGTTTACGGCCGTAGGCATCGCCTTGCTATCCTCGCTTGAATAAAAGCGATCGCACCCCCAAACAGCCATCGCCCTTTTCCTCTAAGAAAATTGTTAGTTGAGAGCAGCCGCTATCCCACTCCACAGCAAAAAACCCCGGCGTTGAGTACCGAGGTTCGGGGGAAAAGCCTAAATGTCGATGGGAGATACCGATACCGAAGGCACAAAAATCTTAACTAACCGCAAAAGCAACCCAAACTAGAGTGGTAACAAACATAGTTGCAATTGCACCTTGTGTAACGTAGTTACGTTGTTCCCAAATTGCCGGATACTGGGCGCAGTATACCTGGGGTTCAGTGGGGTAGTTGTTGAGAACGCCGTTTTCATTAACTGTGGTGTACATAGTTTTTTTATTGCTTATTTATTAATTTATGTAAATTAATATAACAATATTGTTACAACTGGTCAACAGGACTTGACACTAAAAGGCTGATAGCGCTAATAAAATTTGCTTATCAGAAATGCATGAGGTAGGCGATCGCAACGAGAACACCGTAGGCATCGCGCACAAGCAGACGCTTATGCCATCGCACCGTTGATTACCTCTTCCTCTAAAGTTGCTACGAAAGGCTTTGCCTGTGATCAGAATTGGGTTGTTAGTTGCTGACGATGTTCGCTTTGGCAAAATCTATAAAAAAGGCGATGCCGAAGGCGGTAAACTACGCAGTGCAATACTGGATCGCCTTGACTCTAAGAAAATTATTAGTTGAGAGCTTCAGCTTCGCACGCCAGCAGTGTGTAAGCTAAATTATATATTGCTTTAGCTCTCTGTTTTTTGTTTACGCTTCAACAGTAAACTACCCACTAAAACACTAGATGTGAGCGTACTTAACATAAAAGAAGGTTCAGTAACTGGGGTTGCTGCTACAACGTTAACAGAAAAAGTGTATCCAGCCGTGCGAGACTCACCAAGTTCTAAAAATCCACCAAGAAGAGAATTCTGTAAGGCAAATTGACCGGAACCCAATGGAAGATTTGATGCAAACAAGTTAAGGTTTGCGGAAGGGATTGGAATTGACTCTGAAGCAATTAAGTTAAACGAGGAGTTTTGGAGGTCGTACCCCGTTGTAGAAAAAATGCCGGAACCTACAGGCAACAACGAAATGTTAAGCAAGATTGATTCAAGACGAGTACTAGCCGGGATATTGAAAGCGAAAGAATCAAGATCAGGTAGCACAAAATCATTTGAGAAAGAGAAAGTTATCTCGCCAGTGAAAGTATTTGTACCAATATCCAGGTCAAACACAGGTGAATCTTGAGAACTCTGAGATAAGTCACCGTTGCTTGCTTCGTTGTAACTAATTACAGCCGCTCTTGCTGGATTTGAAAGCAGCATTCCTGCTACCAGGATGGCATAAAACCAATGTCTATAAATTCCTCTTATATTAGCCAACTTTCTCCCCCTCTCCTTACCTTTATTCAGTAATTTTACATAAAAAATGTGATCGCCCCAGGCACATCTCACATTTCCTCGCTAACTGGCAAGCGCTTTGGCGGAGCTTTCCGTAGGCAAGCTAGAAGAAGCGATCGCACTTCTATCTAAATCTAAAGAGGCAACTGTACTAAAAACTGTGATTCACCAGAAACAGGCGATCGCAGATACTTTTGGTCAAGCTGCAACAATCTGGGGTAAATATAGCGTAGCTGACACTAGGGGCAAGATAGGCTGAAATTATTATTGCATAAGCTTTTTAGCCATTGCTTCTTGATAAATCAACCAAGCCTTATTTGCTTCTTATTAGACAAGGCTGTAACGAAATCATAAGGGTTTCAGTCCTGTCATTGGCATACTACAAACCTCAGTTTTAGGTAAATTTGTACTATCTTGCCCCTCATACACGCTCGCTAGATTTACCCCGAATACCATGTAAAAAGAAAAAACTGTTTGCAACGAACAGTTTAGCGGTCAATTCCAGTAAGAAACTAGAATTAAGTACTTATAAGGCGATTCGGTTGTAATGACTGCAATCGCCTACTTTTTATGGCTTAAGTTGCTGAACTATCAGCGTAGCCAGATAAAGCCAACCAGCTAAAAAGAGTTATGCAGGGAACTCTATTGATGGGCGGTTTTGATACCTCAACAAAAACGTCCACTAACTCTTCTGGGAGTGGGAATAACAAACTCAGCAAGGTTGACAAAGTAGGTTTATAACCTGGTGACATTATCTGCAAGGAGGTTATTTGCTGAAAAATCAAAAAATGAAAACGCCTGCTTTGTACCAGTTACAAGTTGGTATGACAGTTAAAGCTAGTCTGGCGGCCACCAAACTAGCACCAAACAATAAACTTTATGGAGTTACTTCAATGGTTAATAAAACTAACCCCACACAATCTAATAACATTCTCGCTCGATTGCTGGCAAAGGTAGATGTAAAGATCATTATTCCAACTGGAGTAGTAGTAGCAATACTTGGTTATTTACCGTATGGTTTTCAAGCTGCTTTTCATTCTCAGCAGCTTGAACCATCTGCCCAAGTCCAACTTCGCCCTTTCGGTCGAGCAGAGTATGAACAGTTAAGAATAGGGATGTCATTAACAGATGTGCGGTCAATCTTGAACCGAGGTGTCGAGGTCAGTCGCTCTGCAACAATGGCAAGCTTTGTCTGGGAAAATCCTGATGGTTCCAAAATCACCGCTACTTTTGAAAATGACAAACTCAAGAGTAAAAAACAGTCTGGATTGAACTAAAAAGCTGGAGACAGGCGATCGCACTAGGTCGCCTTTGACTCTAAGAAACTGATTGCTCCTCACTCGCTGATCTAACCTGTAGTTGTGGTGTATTTGTTCTGTAAGCGTAGTTGGGGTTCAGCCGGGATACGCGCAAAACCGGACACGTTGTAAATTTTTGTTGCAATTTTTTTAAATATAAATTTTGTAATTAGTTTGATGGCGATATGGCGATCGCACCCCCAACCCGCGTAGCTTGCCGCCGCAGGCATCGCCCTTTGACTCTAAGAAAATTGTCAGTTGAGAGCAGCCGCGTAGTTTACCGCACTTGCGCCTTGCTCAGTGACCACCGTAGGCATCGCTTCTATACAAGCTTTTGATGAGGAGCGATAGCGATCGCCAGTTGCTCCCGGACAGTATGCCATCAGTAGCGTTAACAACGCTGAATGCACTGAATATCTCGATTATCCTCGCTTGTAAATGCCAACTCTTGGAGTGGCAATGCCAACGATTTGGCGATCGCAATCTTCCTAATCATAATTATGATTTTTTTGGACAACTACTGAGATTTATTTGATAGTTAAGGGAAATATATAATTAGTAACAATAATCTTATTTATGACAACTGCATTAGACCTTTCAAAATTCCTATACTGCCGCCACTGTGAAATGAAAACCCATCATTATAAGGATTTAAAGTATGACTGGGGCTACAGCTGCCGCATTTGCCGAACTTGGCAACATCAAGCGCAAAGCGCGGTCTTGGAGTCTCCCCAAGAGGAGCAACTTTGCAAGAGAAGTCAATTGATATCTATCCAGCAGGGTTATGCTGCTAAGGCAATTATTGAGGCAATAGGAAGTGAATATGTTATCTGGCATGACGGCACACTAGAACAATTTATTGAAGCCGCTCAAGCTTTAGATATGGAATATGATTACCAAAAAACTATCGACGGGTATGATTTTAAAGCATGGTATCCAGACGATGAAGATAATGAAGCCAAGATACAACTATAGTGCGATGCCTTGATTAGCGATCGCTCCTCCTTTCCTCTAAGAAAATAGTGGAGCGATCACTCAAAACTTACTCGTAGTTGGTCCCGTCTGCGGATATCCCAAGGCAATGAGCGCTGGCTTTGTCCGAGGATAGGAAGCATTTTACTCAATTTCAGTTTCTTCAGAAGCTCGAACGCCGCTATCACCTTGCACGGTAAGAAGAACTGATTCCAGACGATAACCAGCCTCACGCATATAATATCCAGCCGCGCCCAGGTCTTCAAACACGCTGTCAAATTGGGGATGGGTTGAAGGAAAAATCTTTCCTAACTTATCAGCAATTTGCTTTAGTTCTTGTTGGATAGCGATTAGTTGTTGAGTATCATCCATACTTACCTACCACAAAGATAACTGCCCTGGTGAAACATTAGACTTACCACCTTGATGGTAATGAAGGTGACATCCACTGCAAAGAGCTATAAGGTTGCCTCTGTGGTTATTTGCTGGATTTCTGTCCCAATGATGAACCTGTAGCGTGTACACTCTGCGTTTTGAGCGTGTCAAATCTGATATTTTTTCACCAGGGGGAATACACTGTAACCCACACTTTTTACAGCACCATTTAGCCTCTTGTTTAACTGCGATAGCAAGGTCTGACCAATTATCTGGGTATAGAGAATAGGTGAACGTCATTGTCAGTTAAATATTGCAGAGCTTCTAGAATTTTAATGTTTATTTAGCGCTGAGAATTTATGCCAATTCATCTGTTCTACGATTGCTAATCACAAAATTATCACTCATTAGCCAACACAGATTCTAAATCATGGTTTGTTTCTTGCAACAACTCAGCCAGTGATTTTTCATTAACTTTTATGTCTTCTAGCTGGCACAGAAAGTTGGTTGAGTAGATAAAACACAATCTTGACCATTGATTGTTTATGGGAATTCTCCATACAGGTTGAGATGTTGGAGCATTTATAGTCAACACCTGTCATTTGGCGACAATCTAAACCCATTGGGCAATACATATTCTAGCGATCGCACCCCTACTCATCATCATCTGGCAAATACAAACCACTGCTATCAGTGGGTCTAGCATGGAGATACATTTCAGTGATGGCTACTGAACTATGCCCCAGCGTTTTCTGTAACAAGTGTATCGGCGCTCCCCGGTCGAGACTGTGGGAAGCGTGACTATGCCTAAGCCAGTGGGGGCTAACATTGCCCTCAATAAGAGCGCGTTTGGCAGCATTTTTCACAATATGAAATACCATACTGCGACACAGATGACCGCCTTTACCAGATACAAACACTGGGTCATCGTGTTTGGCGTAACCTTTTAACTCGTTAATGGAGCGCCAAATACCAGCACCCACTAGCACAGTTCTGGTTTTATCACCTTTACCAAATACTGTGATTTGACCCCCATCACCACGGCTTTTGAGGTCACGCCATTTTAAGCCACACAGTTCCGATACCCGTAAACCAGCAAAGTAAAGTAAACGAACCAGAGTGCGATCGCGTCCATTTGTCGTGGAATTTATCAGTAATTGTACTTCCTCTTGGGTGAGAATTCTTTCTGCCAATCGGTTATGAGCCTTGGGTGACTTGATTAACACTCCCAAGTTAGCCGATACCACCCGTAAGCAATCGCCAAAATCCCAAAATTGGGTTAAAAACATCATTGATTTTATAGTACAAACGTTCACGTTGAAAGGGCTAGTCCTATAAACTTTCACCACACCGATGAATTAATTGTGCAATCACTCCTGTCCAGCCAGTTTGGTGGCTTGCTCCTAAGCCAGCGCCATTGTCGCCATGAAAGTACTCATTAAAGGTGAGCAAATTTCGCCAATGAGGATTTGTCTGAAAAACCTCGACGGCACCGTAGACAGGTCGATGCCCGTTGGCATTTTGTTGAAAAATCCGTCTAAGTCGTTCTGACAACTCGATCGCCACTTCCCTCAACGTCATCCATTGTCCAGAATTAGTCGGGCATTCTACTTTGTAGTCATCTCCTAAGTATTGATGAAAGTGGTGTAGGGCTTCGATAAGCAGGTAATTCATCGGAAACCAAATCGGGCCACGCCAGTTAGAATTGCCACCAAATAAGTTGTTTGTGGATTCAGCCGGTTCGTAGTCCACCTGATATTCCTGATCGTTGACGTGCATATGGCATCGGCAATTCGCAGAAAATGCTCGAAGAATTTACTGGCAATATCTTCATATATGGGTTCATCCATCGCTAGTTCTAGGGCAATTGTCAGCATGTTCATGCAAAACATTGCCATCCAGCTTGTGCCGTCTGCTTGCTCTAAATCGCCATCTGTTGGTAACGGGGCACTGCGATCGAACACGCCAATGTTGTCCATGCCCAAAAAGCCGCCTTGAAAAATGTTTTTACCCTCGGCATCTTTGCGGTTAACCCACCAAGTAAAGTTGAGCAGCAGCTTTTGAAATACTCGTTCAAGAAATCGTTTGTCAGCGTGTCCGTAGAATTTCTGCTCGATTTGATAGACCTGCCACGCTGCCCATGCGTGTACGGGTGGATTGACATCGCTCAGTTCCCACTCGTAGGCGGGTAACTGCCCGTTAGGATGCATGTACCATTCCCGTGTCAGGCGTTGCAGTTGTCGCTTGGCAAAATCTGGGTCAATCATTGCCAAGGGAATCATGTGGAATGCTAAATCCCAAGCGGCAAACCAAGGATACTCCCAGGTATCAGGCATGGAAAGAACATCATCAATATATACATGCACCCAATCTGTGTTGCGAACACTCCGACGCGAATCGGGGGGAGTCAAAGTAGCAGGGTCGCCTTTGAGCCAATCTTCGATGATGTACAGATAAAACTGCTTGCTCCACAGCATCCCCGCAAACGCCTGCCGCTGGATGATCCGCTCGTCATCGGATAGTTGAAACGGCGTAATCCGCTGATAGAATTCGTCGGCTTCTTTGATGCGATCGCCCAAAACTTGCTCAAATTCACCAAAGGGATTGCCGATGTGGGGCGAATCCGCTAGCCGTAAGCGTATAGTTTGCGTTGCGCCGGGTGGAATTATCAATTTATAGTAAGCAGCAAATTTTGTGCCAGTGCGATCAGGATTAATGGCATCTTGGCACTCATGGACTACATACTCATTGAAGCTATCTTTGACGTAAGGTGATGCATTTTCCACGTCATACAACCGCTGAAAATTCGTTTCATTCTCGGTAAACAAAAGTTCTGCTGCACCTTGACAATAGAGCCAATAATTGTTCATACAAGGGTGGGACGCTTCAATGATGCTCAAATCTGCTTCTGATTTGTGCACCTTTAGCAGCGGTTTTTTACTATTGTTATCCCATGACCAGGTATTGCGAAACCAAAGCGAAGGTAGTAGATGCAGTGGCTTGGCTTCAGAACCGCGATTGGCAATTGTAATTTGAATTAATATATCTTCAGGAGAAGCTTTGGCGTACTCAACGAACACATCAAAGTAGCGGTCTTCGTCAAATATGCCTGTATCAATCAATTCAAATTCCTGCTCCTGCTTACTGCGGCAACGGTTTTCTTCCACCAGTTGAGTGTAGGGAAATGCCTGCTGTGGATATTTGTACAAGCATTTCATGTATGCATGAGTTGGCGTGTTGTCTAGAAAAAAGTAATATTCTTTGACATCTTCACCGTGATTGCCTTCGCTGCTCGTTAAGCCAAACATCCGCTCTTTGAGGATTGGGTCTTGTTCGTTCCACAGGGCGATCGCAAAACACAACTGCTGATGATTGTCAGAAATTCCAGCAATACCATCTTCGCCCCAACGATAGGCACGTGACCTAGCATGGTCATGGGGAAAGTAGTCCCAAGCCGATCCATCCGGGCTGTAGTCTTCGCGCACAGTACCCCACTGCCGTTCACTCAAGTACGATCCCCAGCGTCGCCAGTAGGCTTTGCGATCGCGGTCTTCTTGTAACCGTTGTTCTTCTGCTGTCATAGTTCCCCTTTGGTTATCTGATGAAGGTTTGCTCAATAACACTTAGTACAGCATTTTATGAATACAAGCGCGAATTCTCTGCGTACCCTTCGGGTTCATCAGTTCGACGGAACGGAAACCGACTCCGCCGACTGAATTCACCTTTGCGCTTACCTCTGCGCCCCTTTGCGTTGAAATTTCAACCCTCAATTCGTTTTAAACGCAGAGGAACGCAAAGTAAACGCGGAGTAACGCAGAGTTTTGCCTAATTTAATTCGCTACGAATTGACGAAACTGTGTTACTTAGCTGGGTTGCAGTTCGAGAGATGGATAGTCGGTGTATCCCTTGTCTAAATCTTTGTCACCCTGAGCGTAAAACGTTTTAGAATCGGGAGGATTTAATTCGACATCCTCTATAAAGCGCTTGGGTAAATCTGGATTTGCAATAAATAGCTTGCCGAAGGAAACTAAATCGGCTTCCCCTGTCTCTATTTTGTCGTTGCCTTTGGATTTGTCATAGCCGCCGTTAGTAATCACTGTGCCTTGGTAAAATGGGCGAAACGTTGACAGCACTGGATTTATTACCTTACCAGTCTCTAAATCAGGTTTATCTGGCTCCATCAAATGAATGTAGGCAAGATTAAACGGATTTAGGGCTTCAATTACATAGCGAAATGTAGCATGAGAATTCGAGTCGTGCATTCCATAAAACGTGTTGCTAGGAGACAGCTTGATGCCAACCCGCTCTCCTCCCCAAACACTGCTGACAGCTTCGACCACTTCCAACAGAAATCGGGCACGATTTGCGATCGCACCACCGTAGGCATCCGTCCGCTGGTTCGAGCCATCCTGAAGAAATTGATCAATTAAATAGCCGAAGGCACCATGTAATTCCACACCATCAAAGCCAGCCTGTTGGGCGTTTTCTGCCCCTTGCCGAAACTGCTTGACAATTTGCGGAATTTCGTCAATTTCCAAGGCACGCGGCGTTTCTAAATCCACTTTACCAGCCGGAGTATGCAGCGTTCCAACCGCCGCGATCGCGCTGGGTGCAATCGGCAATTCTCCATTCAATAGGGATGAGTGCGCCACCCGTCCACTGTGCCAGAGTTGCAGAAAAATTTTGCCGCCGTGATCGTGAACCGCTTGCGTCACTTGCTGCCATCCGGCGGTTTGTTCAGGCGAGTAAATGCCTGGACAATTGATGTAACCATAACTCAGAGGTGATACCATTGTGCATTCAGTCACAATTAAGCCGGCTGAAGCTCTTTGAGCATAATAAGTTGCCATTAAATTTGTTGGAATCGAGTTCACTGCCCGTAACCGAGTCATTGGAGCCATGACAATCCGATTCGCCAAGGTGTGAGAACCTAACTTCACGGGTGAAAACAAATCAAGTTCAAAACTCATGCAAGTAATCCTTCTTAGAAAATAGGGATTAGGGGCTGGGGAATAGGGAATGGGGACTGGGAAATGGGGATTGGGGATTGGGGATTGGGGACTGGGGACTGGGTATTAGAAATTCCTTCATCTCCCTTGTCCCCCCTGCTCCCCTGCCCCTCTGCCTCCTTCACGCATATCCTGGTTTACGTCCGCCTAAGCGTTGTTCTTTTGCTTCTGGAAGTTGATGAACTGAAATTGTTGCATAAGAGCCTAGTTTCCTGCCACCAATCATAAATCGGATAAAATCGCCCAAACCCTCAACCATGCGGGCACGACGCAATTCCCCACAATCGACGGGGTTGAAGCCGATTTCTGCTATCAAGCTCATCACCGTCTGTTTTGCCTGCTCGTTGTTGCTGCATACAAAGCACGATACCTGATATTGCTTGAGCGGGTCTGGACTCAATTCAAACACTTCTTGAGCAAAGGTGTTAAAGGCTTTTACTACGTAGGCATTAGGTACATCGGCGGCAAACTTTTCAGCGATGGATTCTGCAATTGGCTCAAATGCAAACTCTTCTGGGATGGGTGAGTTATTACAATCAATATTTTGTTTGCCAGCACCTCAGTTGAGGAAAAAACCTTAGAGGGTAGCTCCCGCACACCATAAAAGATTACGTCTGCAAACGCCGCCGCTTCATCATTTGTGCCGCCCTTTGCGCCGTGTCCCGCAAGTTCGGCGTGAGCTTCTCCTTTCTCTGCCTCACGAGAACCAAAAAAAACCTCGTGTCCCCGTTCTGTCCAAAGAATTCCTACCGACCTGCCCATGTTACCTGAGCCAATAATGCCAATTTTCATCTAGTTTTGTTTCCTACCGACGAGTCTTTAATACTCGTGAACGAGTCTTTAATACTCGCGGACGAGTCTTTGATACTCGCGAACGAGTCTTGGAACTTCATTAGACTTATTGCAAAAATAGACAGTGGATTTCAACTTGGTGAAGTACACAAACTACCTTTCAAAGCCAAACATAAAGCTGTTCTTCTCCTGCCCCCTGCCTCCTGCCTCCTGCCCCCTCTCATTACATTTCCTGATTGCTGGGACGAATTAAAATTTCGTTAACGCTAACACGAGCAGGTTGAGTGAGAGCGTAAGCGATCGCAGCTGCAATGTCTTCTTTCTCCAACGGGTCAACAGATTTATAGAACGCCTCCACCTGCTGCCTTACCTCTGGGTCAGAAATTTGACTGGTTAACTATGTTGCCACAGCTCCCGGTTCAATTACAGTGATGCGAATTTTCTCTTTAATCACTTCTTTACGGAGGGCTTCGCTAAAGGCAACTACCCCAAACTTGACTGCGTTGTAGACTGCATAGTTGGGAATTGGAATGCGACCAGCAATCGAGGCTATGTTGACAATATGTCCGCCGCCCTGTGCCTTGAGTGCAGGCAGAACAGCATGGGTTGTTTTCATCAAACCCAGTAAATCAATATCAATCATGCGTTGCCAATCACCGATATCTGCACCCTCAACCGGGCCGACCAGCATTACCCCAGCATTATTGATCAAAATGTCTACACCGCCAAAGTGAGACTGAGTTTTTTCTACCATCTCTTGAATTTGAGCGTCATCCGTCACATCAGCAATAATTACCAGTGCCTGTCCACCCTGATCTGTGATTTGCTTGGCTAAAGCCTCCAATTTTTCGACTCGTCGAGCCGCAAGTGCAATTTTCGCTCCCTCAGCCGCGAGAGCGATCGCGGTTGCTTCACCAATTCCCGAAGATGCACCTGTAATCAGCGCTACTTTGCCATTCAGTTTGCCTGCCATGCTGTTTCTCCTAATTAATTGTGTGTTTCGGTATGTTCCAACTGAGCGTAAATTGTGTCGTTATCCCAAAAGGCGATAATTTTTTCGATTAAGTCTTGAGTATTAAACTCAAAAATGAATAAATGAGGAACCGACAACGTGCCACCTTTGTTCTGAATGTTGCCAATGTCTTGAGCTTGTGTGCCGCTGTTTAATGTCTCGCAAACGACAGTACTATCCTTGCCCTCAATCAAATTTATGACTTGAGTTTTGAAGTCGGGAAAGGAATCTACATACAGTTGCCACAATCGGGCAGCGGCTTTGTGAATTGAACCTGTACCAGTGTCTGCCAGAGGAACATAGCGGAATGTCGCAGTAGGTGAGCAAAGCGCTAGCATTGCTGGAATGTCGTGGGCAGTGTAGGCATCAAAGAATGCTTGTACTGTTTGTGTCAAAGGCATGGTTATTTTGAGCGATCTTGAATCACGTTAATTGCTACACATAGCCACCGCCTGCTTGAAAAGTGTGTCCTGTAATCCAGCGGCATTTTTCACTAACAACAAATGCGATGACATCGGCAATATCTTCTGGTTTGCCAAGCCGATTGAAGGGCGATCGCTCTGCTGCTGTGGTAGCATCATCACCAGAGTTAGCAAACATTTCAGTTTCAGTAGGCCCTGGTGACACTGTGTTGACGGTAATGCCGCGATCGCCCAGTTCCATCGATAGCACTTTGCCCATGAGTTCAATGGCTACTTTACTGCCACAATACAAACTGAATCCCGGCATTGGGCGCACAACCAGACCACTGGAAATATTGACGATTCGCCCGTTGTTATTGAGACGATTGGCAGCTTCTTTCATACACAGAAAGGTTCCTTTGGCGTTCAGTCCAAACACTTTGTCAAATGCAGCTTCATCCATCTCGGCAACAGGGCCGCCTACTCCTGTTCCAGCATTGTTGATAAGAATATCGAGCGTTCCAAACTGTTGGTGGGCTTTCTCAAACAGTTTTGTCACTTCATCGCCGTTACTCAGGTTTGCTTGAATTGCAACTGCTTCACCACCGTTAGTTTTGATTTTATTGACGATTTCGTTTGCTGAAGAAGCATGACCACCATAGTGAACCACAACCTTGGCTCCTTCTTGCGCCAATCGTTCGCAAATCGTCGAACCAATGCCGCCTGAACCACCTGTAACAATCGCCACTTTATCCGTTAAGCTGCCCATAATATCTCCTGTTTAAAAAGTGCTGAGTGCTGAGTCAGAAGTTTTATCTCCTTTATCCCCCTCATCTCCCTCATCTCCCTTATCCCCCTCATCCCCCTTATCCCCCTCATCTCCCCCTGCCTCCCCTGCCCCCCTGCTTTCTTTAAATGCGGGGATTACGAGAACAGTTCTGTTGTATCGGTGTAAAATCTGACGGAAGTTACTAAACCTGCTTGATTGCGATCGGTAAAGGCGACTGCTCGCAGGGTTACAGCCTCTCCATCCTGACGTTTGTAATGGTTTAAGGCTTCTAGAACAAAAAACAAATCGCTGCCGTAAATGTTCAGTAAGTCGTGTTCCAAGCTATCAAATGTCGTCCAGTAATTCGAGAGAAACTGGACAATCGCTTCTTTACCTTGAACAAGAGGATGATTGTTGGAGAGCATAACGCAATCCTCTGCAAGAAAGCTGCTATACAGTTCAACGTTTTTAGTATCTATAGCCTGTAAATAGGTGAGATACCATTCGTAGTTCTGGGGTGAAAGTTGATTAATTCTGAGCTTGTCAGTTTTCACAGGCTTATTGTTCCTGATAGTTCCACAGCAAGCCACCGTCAACATAGAAGGTAGAGCCTGTAATGTAATCGGCATCAGATGAAGCTAAGAATGCCACTAAGTTTGAGACATCCTCTGGTTTACCTAACCGTCCCAGCGGAATATTTTTTAGCACGGTGTCGAGTTTTTCTTTGTTTTCGAGTAAATCTTTATTAATTGGAGTTGCGATCGCCCCTGGAGCAACGTTATTAATTGTGATTCCCAAAGGGCCTAACTCCACTGCCAAATTTCGCATCATCATCTTAACGCCGCCTTTGCTGACGCAATATGCAGTGAAATGGGGAAATGGCAGTTCTTCGTGAACCGAGCTAATATTAATGATTTTGCCAGGACGGTTTGTTTGCTTGAGATGCTTGACAAAAGCTTGAGCAGCAAAGAACACACCTTTCAAATTGACATCTGTCACCTTGTCGTAGTCTTGTTCACTCACGTCCCAAAAGTCTGCTCGTTTTTCCAGTCCAGCATTGTTCACGAGAATGTCTACTTGGCCGAAGCGATCAATACTTTCACTAATTAATCGTTGAACTTCACTAACTTGTCCTAAATCAGCTTGAATTGTTGCTCCTACATCAGATTGCGCCATGTGACATTTGCCGCCAGCGGCCTGCACTTGATTTAATGTCTCCTGTGCCCCTTCAGGATGAGAGCGGTAGTTAATCACTACACTAGCTCCATCTTGAGCTAGGCGGATAGCGATCGCTTGTCCGATCCCTTGACTACTGCCCGTTACCAACGCCACTTTTCCATCAAGTTTCATCGAGTTCTCCTTTGACAGTTGAAAATTGCTTGAATTTAAGTACGTATGCATAAATATTTAGGCATTTTTCAATACGACTGAAATTACCGTATTTCTTCCCTATTCCCTATTCCCCTTCTTAACTAGATAATTTCTTTTGCAAGACTACTTATGAATGAGATTCTCTGCGGCAAGGTGCGCTGACGTTCTTGAAAATGCTGCGGTAGTGAGGTACATGAAACAGCTTGCAGGTCAAAATATCCTGCTTGTGTGTCCCAATCACCTTTAAAAAATGAAAGGCTCCTACTGCAAGTAAGGAGCCTAATGAAGGGGCAATGCCATAAATCCATTGATCCTGCCAATTACCGCTAACGAATGCGGGGCCAAAGCTGCGGGCAGGATTGAGACTCGTACCAGAAATTGGTGATTCTAACCAAACCATTGTTGCCACCAATAGCCATGTCATTAGCGGTGTCCACCGTAGTAGTCGATGCTGACTGAGGAAAATAAAAATGGCGAAAACAAGCAAGAAGGTCATGCTAACTTCTGCCAAGAAGACAACCCCAAGGGAATAGCTGTTGCTTGGTAACGTCATGCCGTTTTTAACGTTGGTAGCGTATTCTTTCCAAACACCAATTAAAACTGTGGCTCCTAAAATCGCACCAAGAAACTGCCCAAAGACATATCCTACAAAGTCTATACGGTGCATTTTTCCACGTACCCAAAACGCGAGTGACAAAGCAGGATTGATGTGCGCCCCGCTGAGTTTACCTAACGGTGAGATGGCAATCAGCGAACCCGTACCCGCAAACATCAACCCGGTCAATAGTAGACGAGAACTGCGATCGGGAATCCATTGTTCCATTGGCAAGCCTGCACTAAAGTTGAAAACGACAGCACTCAAACCTACAAAAACCAGCAGGGCGGTTCCTAAAAGTTCTGCTGCATACTCTGCCCAATGCAATTGTCTCCAACGAATGAGAGCAACCATGATTCACGAGGATGTATTAGTGAAAACTGCCATTAATTTAAATTATTTTGCTCTATTCACAATTAGCATGTATATTCGTTTCATTAAAGTAGGGACAAAAAAGTAACATAGGAACTGAAACAGACGTATATACTATGAACCGCCCTGAACCCACTTGTCCTGCGGAACTGACACTAGAGTTCATCGAGGGACGCTGGAAAATTATAATCCTGTGGCATCTGGCGCGGGGAGTGAAGCGCTCTTCCCAGCTTTCTCAAGCAATTACAGGTATTTCCCGTCGTGTATTAACCCAGCAACTAAGACAAATGGAGCAAGACGGACTTGTTAACCGAGAGGTTTTTGCTCAAGTGCCACCCCGCGTAGACTACTCATTAACGCCTCTAGGTGAAAGTTTAATGCCGATTGTTGAGGCAATGTGCGAGTGGGCGCATACCCATCGAGACGAACTACCTCAGCCATAAAAGAGTGTTTCTTAAATTGGTAATAAGCTTTAAGGGTGATCGCTCTAGTAAAATCAAAAACCACCCACATCATGTAAGTGGAGAACAAAAGAGATTGTATATCTTTTATCGCTAAGTGTGGGGATTTTATTTTGTTGACTGGGGTGCGATCGCTGCTTGTAGTCTCTGCTGCAATCGAGTATATCGCTCCTGCGACTTTGTAGAACGAACGCACATACTGATTGCTTTCTTACTGCCAATAATAATCGCCAGCTTCTTGGCACGGGTTAACCCTGTATAAAGTAAATTCCGAGTCAACATCATGTAATGTTGCATGTACAAAGGCAAAATCACTACTGGGTATTCAGAACCCTGCGACTTATGTATGCTAACGCTCCAGGCTAAAGCAATTTCATTCATGTCAGCATAATCATAAGTAACATCGCGCTCTTGGTACTGGACGATTACTTCCTGTTCTTCGGTATCAATAATAGTAATAAATCCCACATCGCCGTTAAAGACTTCGCGTTGATAATCGTTGGTTAATTGAATTACCCTGTCACCAACTCTAAAAATAGTTCCACCCCTGGTTACTTCAATTTTTTCTGGACTAGGTGGATTAATTAACTGTTGCAGTACATTATTGAGATTGCGTGTACCGACTAATCCCCTTGTCATTGGTGCAAGCACTTGTACATCACTAGCTGGGTGAAAACCAAGTTTGGGAACCAAATCAGTAATCAACTCGCTAATTGCTTGCACTCCATGTTCTGGCTCAAATCCTCCACCATGCCAAAGACAATCAGATTGAGGTGTGTTAGAAATTGATTCGATATTGGGATATTGTCCCCGGTTAATTAGATGCGATGCAGTGATAATTTTGCTAGTAGCAGCTTGACGAAATACTTGAGTGAGGCGCACCACAGGCACTTGACGCGAATTAATCAAATCAGCCAGCACGTTACCCGCCCCTACCGATGGTAATTGGTCAATATCTCCCACTAATAATAGTTGAGCATTGTCTGCAACTGCTTCAATCAAGGAATACGCCAGAAACAAGTCGAGCATACTAGCTTCGTCTACAATAATTGCACTATGGGGTAACGGATTAGTGTGATCGCATTTAAAACTGCGAGTTCTGGGGTCAAATTCCAAAAGGCGATGTATCGTTTTTGCCTCCAACCCTGTCATCTCACCTAATCTTTGGGCAGCGCGTCCAGTTGGTGCAGCCAAGGCAATTGATTTACCCATTGCCTTCCACAAACTGACTATGGTGCTAGTGCAGAATGTTTTTCCCACACCAGGGCCACCTGTAATTACGGTGAATCTAGAGTAAGCAGCCGTCTCTACTGCTTGTTGCTGTTCAGGTGATAGTGAAACTTTGCGGCTACTGCTAAAACGCTCCAACCAAGCGCGGACGCGAGGAATATCAGGACTGATGGGGTAGGTGAGGCGAAGGCGTACCAATTGGGCTAAGTTTTGTTCAGTATAGAAGGGCGATCGCCTTATGATTAACTGATGCGAAGGCAATCCGCAGTAACTATTGACTATGAACAGTTGGCTATGGACTAATGACTAATAACTAATTACCATTGACCAATGACTAACCAAACCATTCATGTTGTAGCTCGTTTTGTGGCAATACCTAATAAAGTAGAAGAACTCAAAGCTTTATTATTGGGACTGATTGAATCAACGAAACTTGAAGCAGGTGTCATTAAATATGAACTTTTACAAAATCAATCAGAGCCAACAGATTTTACTTTTGTAGAAGAGTGGGAATCTGCGGCAGCACTGGATACTCATTTAGCGTCACCCCATGTGCAAGCAGCAATAGCCAAGCTAGAAGGATTAATAGCTGCGCCACTAGAAGATATCCGCCGTTATTCTATTTTGGCTGCGATACCTACTATCCAAGGAGTGGAATCTTGAAATGGTTGCAGACAGGACAGTTGGTTCTTTAATTCTTCTAGCCAGGGGTTGAGGGTGAACGGCATCGCACCCCAACAAAATAATATTAGCGCCTACCTAAATATAGGTAAGCGCTATTGTTTTATTTCAATTCAGAGAGAAAATACAGTGAAATGAATTAAGAGATTTTTGCTATTAATTGATTCCAATTTAATTGATTACACAGCACTGCGACGATTTAGCAAGTTCCACAAGAAAACAGCGACAATTGCGCCAAGAACCGCTACTGCAATACCAGGAATGCTGAGTGTGGGGGCGGCTAATGTCAAGGTTCCTGTACTGAAGAATACACCCAAACTACCACCAACAAAAGCACCGATAATTCCTAATAAGATTGTTCCGAGAATTCCGCCGCCTTGATGACCGGGGTAGATAGCCTTTGCAATAGCACCAGCAATTAGACCTAAAACAATCCAAGCAAGAATATTCATTGTTTTAATTTGATAAACGTTTTTTAATGACAAATACACAATAGCAATCCCAGCATTGACATTCAATCTACCAGCAGAATCAACTATTAATAGCCTTGAGGATGAACGCTGTTACTTCTTGTGATATACCCCCTAATTGAGATGGATAATTAATAAAAAAGCTCCTAGTTGGTCTAAAACCAGGAGCTTCGTTTATTCATTGCTTGATAATTGCAGTATATGCATTTTTAATGATTTATCTCATCTACTTTAAGAATTAAGCTATGTTTGAAAGCCGAATATTAATTTGATAAGGTGAAGGGGTAAATGGCTTGTAGCTGCGACCAATGTAAAAGAAGTCATCAATTGCTGGCTTGCTCTCATTCACCACCGTTACAACTACCTTGGCACTAGCAACAATTATTTTCTATCCATCAAAAACTTTGTCACAAACATCAAGCGACGGACGCAACACAGTTCCCCAGGCAGGTTGCCTATCTGGGTATCAGCTATGGCACATATCGAGGTTCGCACCCAGTTACACGCTATGAAGAAAGCTGCTGGTTTGAATACGTGCCATTCATCAGCTAAATCAACTTATTCACGCTTTCAGGGCGGATTTAGCAACTAAGCAAGATTTGGAAATTTTGCTCAAACGACAAAGAGAATTAAATCAACAACTTCAAGAACTCAACGAGCGAGTTGACACCCCACCTGCTACAAAATAAGCATTCGACAGCAGTTAGTTTATGGGATGGCGGAAGCACCCGCTTTATAGCGATCGCTCTTAATTCTTAGAGGAAACCCTAAGCGACACCAAACAGCCCGTCGTAGACATCGCTCCCACTTGGGCCAGAACTGAAAACCCCATCACTCTCCATCCCTAACCTCTAACTGATAAATCCGCATCGATGGGTATTCGTCCATCATCCGCCAGTAATACCCAGTAGGCGGCAACGACACCCTACCACCGCAACGATACAAAAAGATTGGCTCACAGGAGTGCATAGCTTTTTTCATCACTTGCTCTAAACTGGGGTCTGGGTTCTCGCTGTTGTACCAAATAATATGCGCTTTTCCCAAGTAACCCGCATTTAGCAGACTAGCAAACAGCCATTCCATCAGCGATTGAATTTGCTCTTGGCTAACGCCGCAGCTTTGTTGTCCGTAGCTATCAATTGTTGGCTGGGCTGGTTTGGGTTTGAGGAAGTTTAAGAATGTAATGACGGTGAGAAACGCAACTATTACCAGAGTTCCCATTTGTTGAGGCGATCACCTGGTCGTGTGGCGGTTACGCCATCGCACTGTTGCCAGGAGTGCTTGTTTACTGTTGAAAATGGGGGAGCGATCGCTCCAGAGGTACAATTTTTCCTCTAAGAATTAGTCAGATCCAAAGGCGATGGAACAGCGGTTTTTGCGCTGACTACGCACGGTTACTAACTCTGTGTTAATTGTTCTGTTTAACTACTCTAGTTCTGCCTTTAATTCCTTGAATTCTTTGTACTGCTTATCTTTGTGCTGCCAGTATTTATTGACTGTTTCTTTAGCTGCAACTGCACTTTCATATTCTGTTCCACCTTGGAGAGTTAACCTTTCTCTTACTTTTTTCCGAAGGTCAGAGATGATTTTACCGTTAACTTTGCGGGTTTTAGCCCAATCTAAAATAGTTTGTGGATAAGAACTAGTGCCAATATATTTACCTTGAATAATTTCTGGTAGACTGTAACCTTTTAGTTCGCTTATCCAATAGTAAATAAATTTGAGGTCTGGGTCTTTTTCGGGAATATTCTTATTTGGGTTATATATGCGAAAAGTATCACTTAAGGGATTAGTAACACCTGATTGCATCTGCCATTGCCAATTATTAATTGCTAAATCTCCATCTACTAAATAGTTCATGTAGTGTCTAGCGCCGTGATGCCAGGAAATACCACAATTGATAGTTAAAAAGGTGGCGCACATTGCTCGCATCCGAAAATTCATCCAGCCCATCGTTTGAAGTTGCCGCATACTGGCATCAACCAATGGAAAGCCTGTCATTCCTTGTTGCCACGCCTGAAATAATTCTTGTTTTGCTCCTGATAACACTGATGGGGTATATAGTTGATCAAATTCTGGGTAACGGTTAGTGTAAGCAATTTCTGGATGGAAATAGAGCCGTGCAGTAAAACTATCATGCCATCGTAAACGGTCTCGAAATGCTTTGAGGGAGAATTCTGCCTTGGGTTGAGTTTTTAATTTTTCTGCTGTGGTTTTAGTACTTTGATAGACAGTACGGGTTGAAATAGTCCCGAAAGTCAGGTGTGGTGACAAGTGAGATGTTGCTCCAAGCTGTGATAACATTGGACGAGAAAGCTTCCAGTGATAACCGTAATATCTCTTCTGAAAAAATGAGTCTAGCTTGGCTTGTGCTTCGGTTTCACCTCCTGAAAAATAAATTTTCTCTTCTGTCGAAAAACTGTGATACTTATGTTTAAGTTCTTCAAATGTTAGCTGTGGTAGATTGAGTGTGATTTGAGGCGTATTAATAGTTGCTGGTGTTTTATATTGGGATTGTCTTTGATAGGTATAATATTCGTTAAACCACTGGTCACGTTGTTCTACTGATTGCAGAAAGTTGTTTAGTCCAAGGTGGTAATCAAAGTTTAACTGTTTGTAAAAATCAATTACGGTCTTATCCCTGTTGATCCCATACTCTACCTGCACATCACGGTTAAAGAAAAGTTTGGGTTTATACCTAAGCTCAGTTAACTGCCTCGTCAACTCTTGCAAAATTTCTATAGAGTTGCCTTCAAATAAGTACAGCCGACTACCTAACTTCTGGAGATTTGAGTTGAGGTTTTCCAACGACTCAAATAAGAACCGAACTCTGGCAGTTCCCACATCAGCCCAGGTATAAAACCAAGGGTCAATGATAAAGAATGGCAAAACTCCTGCACCGTCAGCAGTTGCTATTGTGACAATTTCGTTATCAGTTAATCGTAAATCTCGACGGAACCATAGAAGGTGCATAGTTTAACTTACCATAGCCTACAATACATTTGTACCAATAATTTCTTTTGCTGTCGAAGTTGAGTGTCCATAGCCAGATGTAATTTATCCTCACTTATTGAGGAACTGGGTGCTGTCAAGGAGCAACAACAGCCAGCAACAGTGGAATTAGATGTAACAAGAGCGCGATCACTTTCAACACCCTAGAGCGCATCGTAATTTACCCCAATCCCGCAGCCAATAGCTCAATTCATCGCACTGAGAAATATCGAGAGAGCTGCTGATGTAACCTATTAGATTGCTATTGGTTACTTTGCTAATAAACCTTGTGCAAAGCCGCAAAAATCGCATGAGAAAAGCGCAAACTGTAGATTGACTGTTTGATTACAGTAAATGCTCTCCTGAAACTCAACTGGCTTTACCCCTTAATTTCAAGTCGCCACAGGAGTAGCCGTGCATTGTAAATTTTCGTATGCTGCTTGATTGTTAGTCGTTTTCCCCCTATCCTCACAAAAGGTAGTAATGGTAAAGTAAATTTCCTTTTCAAAACAAGACTTCAGGGCAATTTATGAACTCATGTGAACTAGTGGATGCTGTAGCAGCGAAGGCCAACGTCACAAAAAAGCAAGCTGATGAAGTCATCAGTGCTTTTTTGTCAGTCGTTACCGAAGCTGTAGCCAATGGGGATAAGGTAACGCTGATTGGGTTTGGGTCATTCGAGCGACGCGATCGCTCAGAGCGCGAAGGGCGTAATCCCAAAACCAATGAGCCAATGACTATTCCAGCGACCAAAGTGCCTGCGTCTTCTGCTGGGAAACAGTTTAAAGAAAAAGTAGCGCCATAGATGAATTGCTTTACCACTAGCAATCTAATCGCTGCTTCCGCTGTAGCACTTGTTGATCTCAAGACAGCATAGGGCAACGATAGGGGGAATGTGAGTGTGGAATTGCGGATGTTACACAAGCGCGATCGCTTGCTGTTGCGTCCACAGCATAAAAGAGCAGCTTCAAGTTAACTAACAATTTGGGTTATTAATCTCAAGTTACTAATTTTATTAGCTACTTTTAATTAGTTCTCTGGGCATCATAAGTATTATATAGTGATTATTACTACCGATGCTTCATAAAATTCCCTTTGTTGCAATTAGCGTTCTGCTTGTAGCTCAAATGTCGTTACCCGTATTTGCCAACAATCTTACCGCTACAGTTGTAAGCGTCGGTGACGGTGACACCATACGGGTGAGAACTGGTAACAAAACTGTGACTGTTCGCCTTGCTTGCATTGATGCACCAGAGATGAAGCAAAGTCCTTGGGGATAGCAATCATCAGCAAGACTCAAACAATTGCTGCCAGTGGGACAAGGAATCACCCTACGTGCTGTTGAAACTGATAAATACAAGCGCTTGGTTGCAGAGGTGTTTGTCGAGAATCGCAGTGTCAATCTCAATATGGTGCAAGAGGGACAGGCTGTAGTGTATCGTCAGTATATCAAAGGCTGTCCAGAGTCTAAAGATAGTTTGTTGCAGGGTGAAAACACCGCCAAACAACAGCGTTTAGCATTTTGGAGTCAGGCTAATCCTGTGATGCCTTGGGACTTCCGCCACAAAGCTGCTCAACGGGCAACTTCAGTGCCAACTCAAGGACAGCAACAGAATAACTGCGATCCTGCTTACCCAGATTTTTGCATTCCAAAGAATTCACCCGATTTGAATTGCCGAGATATTACCCAAAGAAGGTTTAGAGTATTGCCACCTGACCCTCATGGTTTCGACAGAGATGGAGATGGCATTGGGTGTGAACGGTAGAAAGCTTTAGTAAAGTATTTGGTGATTTAATCTATTTTCTCCCCTGCCCCGTGCTTTTTCACGAGAAAATTTATGAGGTGCGATGCTTCGCTGTTGGTATCTTCCTCAACCGAATTGCTTCCTGCCTCAAGTCATACCAGGGCAATTAGTAATACAATCAGGGGCGTGAGTTCCAGGTTTTTGAGTATGACCGATGCCAACCCCCAAACCGAATATGATTTGCCCTGGAAGCAGATACTACAACTGTATTTTGAAGACTTCATGCTGTTTTTCTTTCCTCAAGCATATCGGGAAATAGATTGGACACGACAGCCTGAGTTCTTGGACAAAGAATTAGAGCAGGTGGTGCGTGATGCCGAACTAGGGAAAAGACTAGCAGATAAGCTGGTAAAAATATACCGCATTGGTGGGGAGGAAAGTTGGATACTGATACATTTAGAAATCCAATCCCAGTCAGAGTCAGATTTTAGCGAAAGGATGTTTACCTACAACTACCGCATCTACGATAGATATAAGCGCTCTGTTGCATCCTTGGCGATTCTAGGTGATGAGCAGGTAAACTGGCGACCGTCACGGTTTGGCTATGAATTGTTTGGCACTAAAGTTGAGTTTCAGTTTCCAATTGTCAAATTGTTAGACTATCAACAACGTCAGTCTGAACTAAAAGCCAGCCGTAACCCATTGGCGACTGTGGTGATGGCACATTTAGCAGCAGTACAAACTCGTAGCGACAGGTTACAACGCAAGCAGCAGAAACTAAATTTAGTGCGTAAATTATACCAGCAGGGTTTTGAGCGTGAGGATGTTCTAAACTTGTTGGCTTTTGTAGACTGGGTATTGACACTCCCTCAAGATTTAGAACGAGAGTTTCTTTTTGAAGTAGAGGAATTGGAGGCAGAGCAACGTATGCAGTATGTCACTTCTTTTGAACGCAGTGGTATCCGGTTAGGACTACTAGAAGGGATTGAATTAGGTTTAAAACTGAGATTTGGGACTGTTGGATTAAGCCTGTTATCAGAGATTTTAACAATTGAGGATGTGGAGCAATTAAGAGCAATTCTTTCAGGGCTGGAAACGGTGAGTAATATAGATGAATTGCGTCAAATTTACCAGTCGCCCACAACCGATACCCAGCAATGAGATTGAGCATCGCCCAATTTACCGCTCTTTGACTCCATAAGCCCAAGACGAATTTAACTAAAACAAACTATGCCCAAGACTTGGAACATAAAGATAGATAACTATTTTCAAGCCAACCCCAATTGCATTATCGCCACCGCCCATGTAGATAGCTTCCCTATAGACCTCCCTTTAGAACCCAACATCCGGGAACCAAACCGCAAAAGTGCGACCTACAGACAAATCTTCGACTCACTGACGACCGAACCTGCAAAATTCTTCTCTCGTCACAGTGGAATCGTTCTGTCAGCCAATAAAGCTAAACCTGTCAAGAACAAAACTGAACTGGAGCTAGAAGTCTTAGAAGCTAACGAGGGGGGTAGCGATGGCATTATCAACGGAGCGCATACAGTTTTAGCATTTGAGCAAGCGAAAAATTACAAATATGACCTAACCCAGGCTAGGGTAAAAGTTACGATTCACATTGGATTGACTGAAGAATCAGCCAAAGATATAGCCCTGGCTTCAAATACTACAACGCCAGTAGATTCTCGCTCCAAAGTCAACGCCAGGGGTGATTACAAATTCATCAAACAGTATTTAGCCCAGTTAGAACACAAAGAAGATAGAAAATTTAGAATAGCCTATTACCAAAACCAAAGCGGCGCTCCTAGAAATGCCCAGTGCAATGTCACCCATTTGCTGAAGTTGCTTTACTGCCTCGATAGAAATAAATACAATCCCGACGGCAATAAACGAACCAAGCACCCAGCAGGGATGAGTATTCCATCTAACATTACAGACACGGAAAGGGAACGGCTAACCGCTTTACTGCCTCTGCTATCTTTTGCCTTGTGGATAGAGCAAAGACTCTATGAAATAATCCAAGACTATATCAGCAACCCCAGAAGAAAGGGTGTCAACGATTTAGCATCAATTGATATACGTAAAACTACGTTGTTACCTGACAGCAAGTATTCATTTGGGTTTGGTGCGCCAACTGACCTAGCACTACCAATAATTGCATCGTATCGGGTATTCTTGGATCAAGACTATAAGTGGATTCTGCCATTTGACGAATTCGCCGAAGATTTTCTACAACACTTGTGGACTAACTATTTCCGTAAATATTTAGTATCGGAGAAAACAGCAGGGAATACAGTCGGCACAAAAATCAGCCGCAATCAAGACATTTGGGAAAGTTTGTATATCTCAGCGCAAAGTTATCTCAATTCTTCTTTGGTGAAAATGGTTAACTCCAGTAAGGAAGAAGAACCGAAGGTGACACAAGGTGCAAACAATCTTGGCAAAGGGAAAAGGGGTCAACTCAACGCAACCACTGGAAATTAACTGTATCTCTGACAACTCCATCTCTTCCACAAGTTCCCCAAACTCACTTTTGCTCTGAAAGCTTGACAGGTGGTAAGTGAACACCCAGGTTACGGGCGTAAACTTTGGTGAACTGGACATTCCGCTGTGGGCGATCGCTCTTAGCGTAGGGCAGGGCATCGTTACACTACCAACCATAATACGCAGGGATGTAAACAGGCCAAGTGGCAACTAGAAAACTGTAATGTACAGATGTACTTTCTACAGTAGACTTCTCAAATATGCCGCACCAGTATAATAAATAGTTCCTTATCGTCTAGTGCTTGAAATGACTGTACCTGTTGGAATCCGGCTTTTTTCCATGCTTTGAGCGCACGTTCATTAAATGCTGCCACTGTAATGCGAAAGAGGGTGGGATAAAACTTTGAACGTGCAAAATTGAGGACATCTGCAATATACATCTGTCCCCTTCCCTGACCCGTAAGGTCGGGGCGCACTCCCAAACCAATGTCGAGTGAGTCTTTTGTATAATCACCTCCTGGGACTTGAGCCTCCTTACCAAAGCAGCAAAAACCAACCAGTTTCCCATTGTCAAGAATGCTATAGTAAGCGTTTTCAGGGTCTACAAACGACCCAATTAGTGTTTCATCAGATGTAGTGTTATACATTTGGTAAGGTGGCTGATAATGCCAGCAAGTAAGTTTTTCTGCCTCAGCCGCATTCATCGGTTCAAAGCAAAAGTGCATTGACATACTCCCAACCGCTCACCCTGTACCTTCTGCTAAAAGTATACTTCTTCTCGTTATTGACCAACAGCCTCTCGCCATCAGGAAAAGTCACAATCTGCTGTCAAACGTCGTTGAATTGCCCAGGTGCGATCGCTCTCCTCTAACAATGACAGCAGCCGCATCGCCTGTATGTGAGTCTTGCATATAAAGTTATGTTAAAGTGTGTGCGAGTCTGAAGTGCGTTTTCCTAAATGCGAATGCTGTTAATAGCCAATACTGTTTTTGAAATAGGAATTGGTTGCGTATTTCTCTTGTTTCCAACTTTGCTTACCCTG
The DNA here is from genome assembly GCF_020829645.1 of Nostoc mirabile CHAB5784. GTDB lineage: Bacteria > Cyanobacteriota > Cyanobacteriia > Cyanobacteriales > Nostocaceae > Nostoc > Nostoc mirabile. The sequence continues at coordinate 28,719 of NZ_JAIVFS010000071.1, forward strand.
GATAGCCAACTGTCTATTTCTTTACTGCGGGTAATTGGATGCGGTGCTTTGTTTTTGGGGACTTTGAGTTTTTTAATGCTGGATTTGACTGATAAAAAATGTCACCTCAGTAAGAGGTAGAATCGTTAGTATCTTAGCAGTCTGCTCCTCTTCATTCCATCTCCCCGAAACACCTATTGAGCCAAAATGACTATTACCTGCAAACTTCTTTTACAAAATCATGCTCAAGATTGGCAAGAAGCAACTGTGCATCCCTTCCTAGAACAGTGTCAATTAGGTATAATTCTACCCCAGCAATTCAATACATGGTTGATGCAAGATTATCTGTTTGTTGTGGAATTTACGCGGATGGTAGGGCGAGTATTAGCCAGCGCACCTCCAGAACATTTTGATGTGATACTTGGAGGACTGGCAGCTCTTAAAGACGAACTCAATTGGTTTCAAGAAAAAGCTACCCAACGACAACTGAATCTTAATATAAAAAAACAACCAACCTGTAGAGAATACTGTGAATATATGCAAAGTCTTGCAGACAAGCCTTATCCTGTACAAGCAACTGCATTTTGGGCTATTGAATTAGCCTATAATCAAGGTTGGCAACTACCAGGTAAGATGCCTGCACCTTACAATGAATTTGCACAAAGATGGGGAAATATTGATTTTACAAAATATGTAAAACTTTTGTCACAGCAAGCTGATGAGGTTTTAGAAACGGCAGAGGAAGATATTCAAAAACAAGCTGAAGAATCTTTTTTAGTGGTGGCAAAATTTGAACATAATTTCTGGCAGATGGCTTTTCACACAGGACAGCATGAATCAAAATAGTTGTTTACACTGTCTATGCAAGTTTTAGATTAATGTTATGGAAGATAATCTGGGCAATTCTCGCTATCCCACCCATTTGGGTGTATCCCGCAGACTAGCACGTTGTCCCCATAGTCAACTCCATGATAGTTAGTGCAACCGATGCAAGCTATTGGTCGGCTAACTTGGTCATCAAAATCAAAATCATCATCCTCCGATTCATCTGCTCGAACTAAGGATGCATTACAGTTGGAGCAGGTTTGAATATCTCGCCCCAAGTCTTTAACTAGACAAGTGAGCGATTGCCACGAAGTCATGACCTCATCACTGTTGCTAATATGACTAGTGAGTGACGAAAAATATGGGTAACTGCATTGGCATACGACCACCTCACCATCAGTATGCGTCGCGTAGTGAGCTTCTAGATATTCTTGAGCAATTTTCCAGTTCTGTTGCTTAGAAATACTTTGTGGCTCGCCTTCATAGTTTACCTCCCACAGTTTATCATCGTGGAAAATTCTAAGAGAAAATGATGTATAGTCATGAGCTAGATTTTCTAGTTCACAATGACTTTTGGCATTTTTGTAATCAAAACTGCGATGCTCAACAATTAACTTATGCTCACGGGGATAGGTCTGGATTACCAGATACTCTCCTTCATAAAAGGGATTATATTTGCTAGCGATTCTTTCGTTGAGAAATAAGAAATCCCGTTCAGTATCCATACTTAAAACCTCTAATTGCTTTCTTGAATTAGTGCTATCGTTTTTGAAGATTGCTCCCGATCATTTAATACCCTTTTTGCCTGGCAAAGCACAACAAATACAATACCAATTCAAACTGTTGAATTTACTACGAATGCAGACGGACAACTACCAGTTACTAATAAGATTACTAACAACTCAATGCCGACTTGAGTTGTTTGTTTAACTAATGAACTAAGGCGATTTTTAATATCAAAAATTTTCATTCATCCTCCTAACCCAGGAAAAACCTTACTCCAAACACTTTGAGTTTTCGGGTCTGATTCTTCTTGTATACCGCTTCTAAGACCTTGCTGTTGGGCTTGGGTTTCCTGCATATTGAAATTGTGAATAGTTTGTGCAAGCTCAGGATTTTCCTCGATTAACTGAGCTTCAAGCTCCAACTCTTGCTGCAACAGTTGAGCATTTCTCCGTGCGAACATTCGTTGCTGATGTCGTCGCCGGATTTCGGATTCAGTAAGTTGTAAGTGTTCTTCAAAATTCAAATCATCGTATTCGCCGTTATACATGACAATTCTTCTCTAATTAACTTAAAACTTGATTTTCAGAAAAATTAACAACACTGCTTAACTAATTAAACACGTTTGATTCCTCCGTAGAGTAATTGATACCCTAATCGTAATCTGATAATAAATTCGTCAGTGTTACGATTGCCCCAAACAGGATTACTAGGATTCTTAATCCAGTTAGTCGGACTATGACAAATCTCATCATGACAACGGTAGCACGTAGGAAATGTTGATACCCCAATAACGTCATTCCCATAGTAAGCGTGATGGATCTCTTTACTTTTGTTAGTCAGACAGACTACACAATAATTGTGAGTTTTTCGGTGAGCGATCGCTACTTGCTTTCTGTACTCTTTGGGATTACCATATCGAGTATTCCAGTTTAATTGTCCGGGTAGCCGAGATTTTCCAGCAGTAGGGTAACGCCTTTTTCGTTTAACTCTTGCCCCGTTAATTCGTGCCACTTCTGTTTGATTTCCTGAAAATGCGGTCTTCTTCCTAATTGTGTTGCCCATTTTCTAATTTCTTCATACCAGTCAATCTGCTGCTGTGAGGATTGCTGATTATTTTTAGAACTACCAACAGTGTCATCATTCGGTTTGGAATCTTGTTTTTGTTCCAGACCCTTGATATCAAATTCTGGGATTAGGGCAACAAAGGGATTAGACCGAGTAGGAATTAGTAGGGCATATCTGAGTCCAGCTTTATCCAACATTTCACAAGCCTGTCGCAAGATTTCGAGAATCTCTTTTTTGACATTTACAAAGTCCTGGGGATGGTCAAGAATATAACTCGATGTCTGCCCCATCGCAATAAAGCAAACATTTTTCAAGGACGGGCGACTAAATCCGGTTTCCCCAGACAGTGGGGACTGCCCCATAAACACCCCATGTCCTTTAAGTCCGGCGGTGAATTTAATAATATAGTTCCAAAAACCCTGCAAGTATAAAGGCAGTGTCAGCATCAACCATTCCTGGAAGTCCCTTGCCGCCACCAAATACAGAGTCCACCTCGTCTTGGGCAAATAATAATTCCGGGACACCCTGGCATTCACCACCAACAACGGATACTCTTGCCTTTTGCTTGTCAATTTGGTCTGTAGCAAAGGTAATCCAATTTCTTAAAGCTTTCATGCCATCAAACTTGCGGCTAAATTTGCACAACCACCTAGTGACATCATCCTTTGGGTCGCTGCCAATCACAATTGCCGGGCTTTGAGATTTTGCAGCAATTTTATTGATAATCAACCCTGCAAGAGTGGATTTGCCCGATTGTGTGCCACCAGACAGGTAAAAATGGTGGTTACTGCGAAGGGTCATATCTTGATGTGATGCTGCATCACACAGTTCATCTAACCAAGCACCATCAATTCTGATGTAGTCAGGATAATTTGCTGCGATCGCTTGCAGAATTTTCATCGCACCCGGATTAATCACCGACTGCACTGACTCTTCATCAATGTCAGCAATATCGGGATTGGGAATACCAGCCGGTGGAGGTGATTGTTGTGCTGGTGGTTCTCTTAGTGTGACCAAACCTTGTAACTAATATTCAGCAATCCACCGGGGGCGCTCTTGCATTGGTAGCCGATTCACATAATCAGCGACTCGGCGTTTAGCTGCGATCGCAGTGGTGACATAATCATAAACAGCCTCACCTTGTAAATGCTGCTTAAGTGATTTCAGGTCAGCTTCTTGTAAAGAGCGGTATACTTTCTGTTTGCCTTCACTGATTTGGGCAGATACTCCAAATAAACCAGCACTCACCGTTCCAGCACCAAGCAGCATCCCGGTTGTTATTCGGTCAGTGTTTAAGAAAAAAGGAGCAGATAGACACATTACTGCACTCGCTCCTAAAGAACATAAGATAGTTCGCTCTGCATGAATCACCCCACTGGCAGTTAGTCGTTCTAGTTCAAATGGCATAAAATTATCTCACCCCCAAAGCAACACCAGCTGCAACTAAAGTCAAGAAGACAAACAGGAATATCACTCCAGGCATTAATCCAATGGTGAAAGTTTTGCGGTTAAATCCAAAACCTTTGACGACTAAGCCAGCAAAGTTAAATAACCCAACTGCCAAGCCGCAAATACAAATCATGCTGATGATCCACAGCACAAACTGACTGACTGGGCTAGCAACTGAGAGAAACCCCATCAACATTGACAGCCCGACTCCACAAACTGCATATCCAACAAAAGATAGCTTCATGCGATTAACTCAAATTAAGGAAGATTTGGTTTTTGACCTGGTTTAATAAGGCAAGCACGGGCAACGATAAACTGTTCTGAATTTTTTAGTTCGTGACAGAGCAAGTCATACAATCCATAACAGTAATCGTGGATATCTGTGACTTGGTTAGTTTTAGTATTAAAGCCAGGGATAACGTAATTAATCACTAAATAAAATTCGTGGGTCATATTCAAAACCTAAAGCTGTCCCCCACTTCATCAAACGCCTTCTCGTATCCCCCTAATTGGCGCTGCTGTTCAATAGAACCGAAGGCATGACGAATTACTGCTTCCCCATGTAACGCTCTGGTTCGCTGCAAATCTTCCTCAACCTTCATGGCTTCTTGGGAATATGCCAGTTGGTTTTTATACATCTCTGCCAAGGATTGCAATGAAGAGAGCTTGTGTCGGGAAAACTTCGTATGTAGCCACTTCTGCGCCTTTAAAGTACCAGCTACCTCTGCTTCATCCAGAACTTGCTGTGCTGTAGTGTAAGCAGGTAACGTGTAGCGTTCGCGGATTGATGAAGGGAGATTTCCTTCAATAGCGGTTGCATTACCAACTCTTAAATCCGTTGAAACTACACCATTATTTTTGCTACCGAATAAGCCAGGAAGCCATTTACCTAACATTACTGTATGTCTCCATTTTTTGTTGAACTTGTTGACCGATGTAACGATAAATACCGTAGATGCCGATGAACGAAAACATCAAAATAGCAAAAGCTGCAATCACCCCTTGAGCCATTAAACCTCGCTGCATTAGCTCCTCAACTCTATTGGCGTTGTTTGATCGCACTCTCGACTCATCAATAAGTTGCTGGACGATTAGGAATTCCTCGTTGGTGAGGTTTTTTAATGTCAGCCCCGACAGATTCAACTCGCCGTCCTTCTTCAGGTGAATATTCAATGGTCTGTGACGAGTTTCTTGTTGTTGCTCCATAGAATGCCACGCCTAATACAAGAGTTAATAGCAGCAGATTGAGTACTGCTGCTAATCCAGTGAATCTACTCGGCTGCATTTGTTGGGCTAATGCCGAAAATACCTGCAACGAGTTCGTTACCGATTGCACGAAAGGATTCTACGTCAGCTTCTTCCTCCATCGCTTTAGAGACAAACTTACTCACCACGTCCTTGGGAGCATTACGAATCGTTGATAACAACTGGTCTGCTTTATCAGTTGTATAAGCGTCAATCCCAACGTTGAGAACATCCTCCAAAGATTGAATTTCTTGATTTGAAACCTGGGATGCATGAGCGATCGCTCCTTGCAATGGAGGAGCAGATTTACGGCGGGGTGAGTTTTTACCGAGTTTCCCGGACGTATTCTTGGATTTGCCATTGGTAGCCAGTTTCCCGGACGCTTGCCTAAGCTCAAGAATCTGAATAGCGATCGCTTGGGCTTGTTGATCAGTCAATTGGTCAATGTCAGCGTCAACTTGGGCGCAGAGTTGAAGGACTTCATCATCAGTGACTTCTATATTGTAGGGTTGAAGGAATTGTTGAATTTTTTCCACAATATGCTTCCATTTATGCAATTAATGGTGTTCTTTTAGCATCCATTTATTGGATATAGCATTAAATTAGGAAATAGGACGCTAAAAAGTATAATAATGTCATCTAATTGGCATCATAAACATGGCAGACAAACGCGACCGAAGATTTTCCGTTAACCTTCCCTTAGTTAAGGAGATACGCCTGATTCTATGGGGACACACCAGAGGAGTAAGCAAAACTCGTATGGCAGAAGCAATTTTGATTGATCGGGTTTCTAGCGAAGGGAATTGGCGAGAAGTTTGTCAGGACTTGAAGCAAGAAGCGGCTATCAATCACTCTACGGTTAGTGAACTAGTTGCAGACATACTCAAAAACAACGGCTTGAAAGACGTGTTCGATATCGAAACGGTAGATTGGGAAACATTTTTAGTAGACGAATCAGCAATACCTACGGAGGAGTAAATATAAGGGGGAAAGGGGAAAGGGGAAGGGGGAAGGGAAAATGCTTTTTACTTTATCGATTGATTTATAGCTTGAATTTGAGTAAAAAGCATACGACTCAACTCCACAGTTTGGTTATACAGTTGGTCGTAAGTTGGTCTTTCTAACAATACCTTCGCCAATTTACGAGGCTGAGTTGATATATTAACGTCCTGTTCTCAAAGGTTTGGCAAAAACAATAAGTCCTAAAAATTCCTTCAAGGTTTCCCACAAGCATTTTTTAATGTATTGCCCGCAGTATCAAGGGTTTGAGCTTACAAGATAGCTTGGAAGCTAAACGCTTATGTATGAGTCATTTTGCCATTTTTGCCGAAATTTTTACAGGCTCTTATTTTGGCAAAGGTATTGTCTAAATATCCAACTTCCAATGCAACTCTTAAAAGGCTACGAACCTCTCCTGCTGAACCCTTAGCAATATTAAGAAAATTCACGTATTCTTTACGAGAATATCGCTCAAACCCCTCAGCAATATTTGTTGGTATTGAAACTGATGCTCTTCTCAACTGATCTCTTAATCCAAAATCCCTACTTAATTCACCATCCTTAGTCAAAATGTATACTTGTTTAACTAACTCAATTCCTTTCTGCCATACTCTTAAATCTTCAAAACTTTCAATTCTCTTCTTTTCCATTCCTTTCCCCCTTACCCTTTCCCCTTTCCCTTTATTATTATGGAAAAATATCCTTTAGACTGGCTAAAAACTTCTTGTGAGCAAGTCTATTGCCATCCCATAGCAGAGCGTACTTGGCGCAAATGGTTAAGGCTGTGCCAAGTTCCACAGTACGCTAGGGAAGTGGTAAAGGAACAAGCTATGTGGCTATTGACTTTAGCTTACATGAAGAAGTTAGAGCCGAATAAAAAATTCACCCTGTTTCAAATTAAGTTTAAACTCTCAGGAAATCCATTTGCCGAATTGCATCTAGCTGAAGCAATTTATAACGCTTGTTACACCAACGCAGTTGGAAAGGACTTACCAGAAATCATTCTTAGAGTTACAGGTAAACAGGTAACAGTACGAACACTTTACCGTTGGGCACGAAAACAGCAAGTTACTTTCAAAGCTTCTAAACGTTTAAGTCGCCCAGAAGTTGAGCAATGGATACGATGGGCTGCGGCTTGAATTCAAAAAATACCTTGGGGGCGAATGTTGCCCCTTTTTTATTTTCTTTTTTCAAATGCCGCAAATCAGGTGTGCCGTGACATTTTAAAATGCCCAAAACCCCTATTCTCTCGTTGTGACATCGGGCCGCTTTTTCTGAAACCCTTATATTTCTAGTGTCACAGCCACTATTTTCTGAAACTCTCTCCCTGCAATAATTAGAGCCATTTTTCTCCCTTTTTTGACCGCTTTCCGTGCCGCTTTTCTTTTTAAACTTGATTTTTTAGCGGTTAAAAATGCCTCAAATCCAGTTGGGGTAAATATTAGAGATGTCACAACTCAAAGCGGCACACTTGGTCAGATTTTGAGAAAAACGAGCTTTTGGGGCTTTTTTTATTAAAGGCCGATTTTTCAGAGCGCCTCTAACTGCTGTGTCAAGTTCTCAATCTTGCGTCGGCAAAAGTCAATCTCACCTTCTATTTCCAAACGCAACTCTTGAGCAGGTGGTAATTGAACCCCAAATTCCGAAATATATTCGACCTGTTCATCTTCAGCGCTAACTAATATCGCATATCGCCATGAACCGTCTCGTTCAGGAACTACCAAGTTTTCAAATAGACAATACTGAACCCCTACAATCATCCCTTGCTTGGTTCTTTGTCCTAACGAGTATTTTGGTGATGTCCAGTGATTCGGGATAGTAATGATTTTTGAGGCTTCCATGCGATTGCTCCTATCTTTGTTTTGACTGTGTTTGTACTACTCGCTGTTGCCTTTTCTCTACTAAAACCTGACCAATACATCCCCCAGTACCCAGCCCAAACATTCCTGTACCAATCATGTACATTGTATTTTTGCCTTCATATTTGCACTCCAATGTATCCGCACTCCCAAGTAAAATCAGCCTCACATCGCTGGCACTGACATTTCATTGGACGAACTTCAACGAATTGTCTGATTAACTGAATTGAATTAAAAAGTCTATAATTCATACTTTGTTACTAGTTCAGGACGTTCAGAACTACCCAACAAGCGTGTATTTTCAATTTATTGCTCTATGTCCAGATTCTCCTTGTTGATTAAATTGCTCCACGTCATCAATTGCATCTACTATTTCTCCCAAAACATTGAATGCATCATTTAACACCACATCATTTGATGTAGAAAAGTACTCGGACGATTGAAGCCTGCGATAATCCTTACTACTCCCCACAAGCTGCAACGTATATTGACAACCCTGCAATATAGTCCGAATCTCTGCTGTGGTTAATCTGATTTCCATTGCTGTTTCTCTCCCTAAAATTTATCTCGTTGAATACTGAAACTTGCTCCGACTAAAGAACTGCCTAAGAAGGCAGAAAAACTTACCAGCATTACACCCAAGCAAATACTTTTCTGCTGCTGCCAACCAGAGATGATGATGTTGGGGTTAGCATTTGTCTCGATAATCTCCAGCCCCCAGCACCCCATTGCCCCAACTCCTGTAAAGCCAGTCAAGAGCAGAGAGGCGATTGCAGTTGTTTCTATGGTGCGGTCAATAAAAATTTTGGGGTTGAATCTTCTCCTAGTACGGCGGCGAAGAACCAATTTACTCTTGTGGTCTAATTGGTAAACAACTTGTTTGTGGTTAGTCATTAGACATTCTCCAATTCAATAAAAAACCCTGCACCAGTATTCTTAATCTTTACTTTTCTTTGATTGACCAACATTTGAATCACACTAAGACTGAAGTTGATATGACACAATCGTGCGCTACCCCCACAATGACGGAGATACTGTAGGCACAATGAGGAATGGTCAGTAGGGGCGGGATGAGTAGATTTTCTCGGCATAATCTTGGCTATGACTCTACGATTTTGAGATGATGTGAATTGAAAAAAATTCCCTGGCCAGGTTGCATATCTGGGAAATGAACACAAACCATTCCATGTCCTGAATATTGGATGACTGTACCTGTTTGCCCTAACCTTGGGTCTTTTTCTGTCAGTGCTTTAATGACTTTGACAACTGAATTAATTGGTGGGAGATTGGACATTTTTAATCCTTTAAGGAACAGCCTATTATTGATTAGTAATTAGAGTTTTCGCCGATACCATATTGCCATTTTAGAAAACTGACGGGAGTACAAATTTCTTGCCAATCACAAGATCCTATTGGCGCATTCCAGTCATATCGGTATTCCTCTCCAAAATACCCCAGTCCCCAATGCCAATCGTCATATTCCGGCTGTGACTCCCATCCAAACCAGAGAGCAACATTTACTTTAATCAGATAGAAGAACTTAATCATCCATCCGCCATCATAATCAGAAATAAAATCGTAAAACTCTCCTAGAAAGCGTTCATTTGTTAATGCAATTAAATCCATTCTTGACCAAAGATTCATCTTTTTCTCTACCCCTAGTTTGAAGTATGATTTCTCTTCTCAATTAAGTTCAGGCAATTGTGCAAGCGCTCCCTCCATCCAGTCGCTGATTGCTGTTGTTTCATCTACCCCTCGCGCTACAGCGTCAACTACATGCTTTTGATAAGAATTAGTAACATGATTTGGATGTTCAAACTTATTACCAGCCCAAGCCAAACACATAGTTTTCACTAGTTCATCAATTTGAAGAGAATCAAGCTCACTTGGACTCGTAACATTTCGGGAATGCAGCCACTCTTTGACTAAATCGAGTGGATAATTTAAAAGTGTACGAACTTCTTTGACTCGCAAATCTTTTGGGTTAATTGATGGCGGAGTTACAGCTTGTTTTGTTGGCTGAATCCTAGACTGTTGATTCTCTTTGCGAGGTCTAATATTATTCTGCGGTTGTTCAGTCTTTTTAGGAGTAGCAGTGGCTTCAGCATCATTGTGTTCATCAGCCGTGACTGATAAAATTGCACAAACGGCATAACGACGCGCGTAGGTTAATGCTGCACCAAACTTTTGAGAGTCAGCAATCTCAGGTAAAGGATAGGTGCTGGTGATGCGCTCTCCAGACTCATGAAACAAATGAGTTTGCAGTGTTGTTTTACCTTCACAGATTTCAGTAGTTTGAATTATTACTAATCCATGTTTACCCAATGCAGGAGTGACAGCATCTAATGTTGCATATTTGCGTTTATAGTGAGGATTAGTACCGTCTTTTTGAATCGGATTAAACTCTGACTTTGCCTTGATTAAAGCTTTGATTAATTCTTGCATTGTCCGGCTCCTCTCACCTTACCAATCATTTTCGTTGACATCATCGGACACTTTTTTGCTAGATTTAGCCTTAGTAATTTGAAACTCTGAGGCTTTTAGCACAGGCATTGCCGCTTGTTTTACTGAAGCTTTGGCTTGCAGATAGAGGAATTGTGTCACTCCATCAGCGTCTTCCCCATCTTCCACTTGCGCCCATAAAGAACAACCTAGTTCCAGTGATTCGTAGTCGCCAAGATTGAATTTTCTGGAGTAGCTAACAGATACAGTTGTGAATTTCATAAGATATCGGGTTTGCTAAATATTGGTTTTCAATTTTGTTCGTTAGTATCAACCATTTAAATACTGAGTTTTTGACATAAATCTCCAGCTTTTACACCAACAACTCCTGGTTGAATTTCAGTAGATAATTCCTCAATGATTGAATGAAAGCTAGGGTCTTCATCATTAATTTCAACCTCAATCAAACCTGCTTTATTCGATACAATAGTTGCCCAACTTGGTAAAGCTTGAGGAATACTTGTTGCGTAGAGTTTCATACTTCTGATTCCTGATTAAACTTGATTTCAACGATTTCTTCCACACAACCCATTGCCTCACCCAAGTAATGCAGGACATCGCCCAAATGAGTTGCTGCTTCTGAATCAATCTTTTTATCAGCAATCAACAAAAGCCAGTTTTCGTTTTGGGCAATCGCCTGAATATTTACGTAGCATGAGTTGAATTGCTTCAGTATTTCTATCGGTTCCATTGGTTTATCCGATGAGTTGTGTTGTTCTATTTGGATAAAATTTAAGTTTGCTCCTTCCTAATAGGTGGGTCTATCCTGCCCACCCGTTTCCTTACACTGCAACCAAATACTTCGCTTGTGGAACGTATTTCTTTAACCGTTCCCACTCCTCACTCGTCAGTGCATCGAATTCTTTATCGAGTAATTCCTCTTCTGTGAGCGGTTGCTCTGTAGCCGTTCTTGATATCTTTGCCACCGTCATAAATTCATCCAACCCGACTGCTGCATCTACAGCCTGGGCGTATCGAATCTTATCTTATCTATAGCATTCGACCAGTGGGTAATATGCTGAAATATCACCCCAATCATCGAATCAGCTTTGTAAACACGATAGTTTCTGGGGCAAGCTCCGTTAACGTAAACCAGGTTGTATCCACGGATTTCCATGACCTCTGCGTTGGGGTCGGTTGGAGGTAACAGAATTTTCTCTCTTGGATCATCCGACTGGGCTTTTTGAAGAGGAAATGTGGTAATCATATTCTGTGCCATGATTTGAATTGTCATAAATTTCGTTGTAGAGGCGATTGCTTTTGTCTTGGGGAAGCAATCGCCTTTTCTCACTTCCAGAACTAGGGATTTATTACACTTCTGCATTCGCATCTGTAGCAGGTAGGAGAGTTTTCTACTGACAGTCACTTACTTAAAGTGAGAGGTTACTTGCTGTACTTTGTGTCATGATTGTGTTTATTCGAGATTAAACTCGTTGGCGATTGCAATTCTTTTGGTGTGCAATCGCCCTTTCTACCTTCAGCAACTAAGCCGCTACTGTCGCTCGGACTCCCAACCAGGGCGGCCGCATCATGTCAACAAGAAGAGTTTATTCTCAATAAACTTAAAAATAGTCGCATTAATAGCTGCTTATTGACATAGGTTTAGCGTAGGCGTAGCCCGTCGTAGACATCACTTTGAAGCTTGGAAAATAAATCAAACGCGAAATGCTGATTAAATCGATTGGTTCTTAACCTTGGTTGTGATCAAGAGTAATTTAGATGCGTTTGCCCTGGACTCCCAACGAGGCAATCACCTGTTCTGCACTCGGAGCCACACGATTGAGTCCGTACTGTCTTGGTCTTGCGTACCACCCTTCTTGATTGCACCCGACGAAGCAGACATTATGCCCGTCTTGGTAGAGTTTGGTGCTGAATCCTAACCAGTCAATTTCACCGTGGTACAGACCAAAAACAGTGCAGGCTTTTTCCAGTTCATCGCTCAGGCGTTCGTTCCGTTCCCGTGGTGTTTCTGGTAAAGTCGCTTTTACTTCTGCAACTCTTGTAGCGAACCAGTCCCTATCGAAGGGTAGCCGTCCGCCACCGACTAACTGCACCCATACTGTGATTCCGCCTTCGATCCAGATGGTACAAACGGATTCGGGTTCCACTTCGATAATCTCGGCAATGATGCGGCGATCTCTGCTGGTGAGAGGATCTTGGGTGGGGGCTACAGCTTCGGCTTGGGTTTCGAGGTGGCTGTCGAGTTCAGCTTGGGCGAGGGTTTGTTCATCAACAGAATAACTAGGAATTGCTTGCTGTGTATATGTTGCATAGTTCATAATAGAAATCTCCTTGTGCGATTCGATGGCGCACGTAATGAGTCAAATATCCTGACTGGATAAGGTTATTTACCAAAGCATTACTAATGCACCGAAGCCGAAGGATAGTTGCAAGCAAGTGTCCAACGCTTGTCCTCATCT
>NZ_JAIVFS010000072.1 GCF_020829645.1 Nostoc mirabile CHAB5784
CAACTGTGAGTCGTCCAGATGCGCCTGTATACACTTTTGCTTCCTTTGTTGTTGAGAATGGTCATCCAGGTGCCAAATTAGACTAGTATTTAAGTTTTTGCGTATTCAAATATTTGAATACGCAAAAAAGTGCGATGGCGTACCCGCCCACCGTAGGTGATCGCACTCCATTACTCCCTGATGAAGTAGCAGAGTGATCCCGGCGTATCTGCCCACCGTAGGCTCACACCCCAGTTGAGACAAGCGATCGCTCTGGTTCCTCATTAACTTGCACTGCAAGACTCGTGGTTTATATGCATCACTCTTTTTCAGATGTAAGCTAAAAGCACAAAAGATATGAGTTAACATCCTATGCACCAGCCCACAAGAGGCAATTACCAGGATTTTTCGCGGCAGCTTGTTACTTTGGCTGCAATCTTTGGTGCTTTTGTTATCAACGTAGTATCGAACATTTTTCCGCTCAATGGACTCAGCATAGGGGAAATTTCCAATACTTTGTTTAAAAATGTCCTGATTATCCCTGCCAATTACGCTTTTGCTATCTGGGGGCTGATTTACCTTGGGTTGTTTGCTTTTGGGGTATACCAAGCGTTGCCTTCTCAACGAGATGAGCCTGATTTACGTAAGACAGGTTATCTATTGGTGATTGCCTGTGTTGCTCAAAGTATCTGGGTGTATCTGTTTTTGTCTCGGCTTTTTGCTCTTTCTGTAATTGCAATGCTCTTGATTCTGTTGCCCCTGATTGGTGTTTATGTGCAGTTAGAAATTGGCAAATCGCGTGTACCTCGGCTGAAAAAATGGTGTGTTCACTTTCCGATTAGCATTTATCTAGGCTGGATTAGCGTGGCGACTATTGTCAACGTAGCGTGTGCCTTGTATTTTCACGGGTGGAACGGTTGGGGGATTTCTGCTGTAATCTGGACTCTGATCATGGTATCGATAGCAACAGCAGTTGCAGCATTTTTTGTCATCCAGCGTCGAGACATCGCTTATACAGGAGTAATACTCTGGGCATTGGTAGCGATGGCTGCGCCAACGTCTGCGACGAACGCACTCAAGCACTCTGATAATTCAATGCTCAGAAATGCCGCGTTGGTTTTGGCAATTGTCCTAGTTTTGACCGCTACGATTAACAGCTTACGCCCCCAACAAGAACATATTTAAGTGCGATGGCGTACCCGCCTACCATCGCTCCAGGCATATCTCACATTTCCTCGCTTATGTCTGGCAAGCGCTTTCGCGGAGCCTTCTCTAGGTGACGTACTCGACCAGGCGCAAGTTTATAAGATTTATCTGCTTCTAGCTTTACTGCGCCCGATTCACTTTCTAATTTTTTGTGTTGCGTCATGATGGTGCGTGCTGGGAGGAGTGGAAAACAGTTAATGAATTAGAGAAATTAGCACAAAAATATCCTGGGCGTTATCAAAAAACAGCATCCGGTCATTGGCGTTGCCCACCAGGAGAAGCACACGCATCACAATTTGGTCTAAAATACTGCGTTCGTACTGATGCCGAATTGAATCCCATTTTTACCCAGAACTTAATGTTTTTGTCAGATTACCTGGGATTTAAATCAAATTTGACAACAGATGTTACACAATCAGTTCTGGCTTACCTGGTCGATGGGTACAACAGTTCCGTGAAGCAGAAGCGAGTTATGGTTGCGGTTATGTCGGGTTATTACCACGCACACATCAGCAAGGGAATCGCCAACCAAAATCGCCTACAGATTCAAGTGAATTATTAGATAAATTTATTAAAGAGCATTTTGAAACACCAAGACAAGCGACAGGCGCCCCTAAAAAGAAGCAGACTCGCAAGAAAACTACATCTACTCCTGATCTTGAAATTACTGAAACGCCACTTAGTAATTCCAGTACTGACGTTCAGACGATAACCCAGGACACGCAACAGCAAACAGATAAGAGTCACCAGAAAAAGTCAGGCACACGAGTTGGACAACGCAAACCCAAGCGAGACACTGTTGGGCATGAGTCACAGTCACCTACATAAGAATGATAATCATTTGGGTGGGGGAAGAAGCTGCCTACGGCAGCTTCTTCCCATTCTGTTTATTTATTAATGAGACAGGGGTGAGCCTTGCTCACCCCTGTCTCCCCCAACTATACGATTATCATTATTACAACTCACATCTCAAGTATGAAGCATATCTTGTCCTAATTACTTTTGAACTATTTCGTGACCGTTTGGCTAAATTATGGTTCAAATCACAAATACTCCCGTATAGGTTTAGGGATTAAAAGATTAAGCCAACTATTATTGTCTTTTTCTGTTTTGCCGTAAGGATTCAGGTCAGGAGGTATTGACAAGTGTGACATCTGAGGTGGAATATCACATTGATGCAAAAAAACCTGCCTCTGAAACTAGACCGTGAAACCCTTATACAGTTGGCTTTGGAACAACTGGTGGAAATCATTGTCGAGCAGGCGATCGTTACGATTCAACAACAGCGAGAATTTTAGAATTAGAGCAAGTTAAGTCCTCGATTAGTGAATGGAGTGCAAAAGCAACAGGAGAAGCTGGTAAGCTTTTGCGATCGCTACGAGATAAATCTGAGGTTATAAACCCACACACTTATTGCATTGTTATAGATTTAGCATACCTGCATTTTGCCTTTTTTACACTAAGACACTGTGTATGACGTTGACCACTACTTTGACGCGGGTCTGGTAAGTCTGCAAATGCTTTGAAGATGGCTGGTTCAGACATTAGTCAAATTGCTGGCAAATAATCAACCTTTAATTATATCATTCAGCGTTACTTTTGAGAATGAAATAGCCCTGGCACAGACTGCTTTTTCAATTCTCGGACAAGTCTAAAGATGAAAGTCCCACTCTATGGAAAACCTACGAGATTGTGATTGTTATCTCCTGCCTTCCTGAATTTTTACCTAAATACCAATTAATAAACACTTTATTTTACTCAAACTTTACAAGAAATGAACGGATGCACGATTAGCATAAGTATGTAACTAATTATCTGCGATCCAGGGTTCATGACAAAATCACTGATGCGGTTATTACTAAATTTATGGTGCTAAAGCGGTAAAAAAGCATTCATTATTAAATAGAAGATTTCTTCTGCATAAGGCAAAAGCGGCTTGAGAATTTCCCAAGCTGTCCATCCTGCTTGCCTATATTTTGCTCCTGCTCACTCAATACGGTTTGAGCAGGGGAAGCAGGGGGGAGAGAAGAATTACTGAACAATAACCCTCTTTCCTCAACGAAGAGGCAATTCTTGCTGGGGGAAATGACCTCTTCAAGAACTGCCGTGGAATGAAGGGGGCAATATGGGTCTGAATCCTCCACAACAGCGTGGCTCTCGTACCCTACGGGAAGCTAACGCAACAGGCGGGGTGGTCACGTAGCTCTGTCGTACCCCTACGGGGATCTTGCTACGCGCAGCCTCTGGTAGAGAAGTGTCGAATCCCCTTTCTGTTCTATCCCCTTTGCTAGAAAGCTCCCCTGCTTCTTTTTCAAGAGCCTCCCCTACCTGCCTCAACCAAGAAATTCCTTAACTCAACGGTATTGCCTGCTCACTAGTAAGGCAAGTCATTAAGCATGACAAATTTACAACACTAGCCTCGTAAAAGAAAAAAGAAGGAATTGTATGAAACAATACATTAAATTTGTAATGCGTTTTTTGGCACTGGCTACTCCAGCGATCGCTACTTCGATATTGGCAACCTCGCCGAGCCAAGCTGCTACCATTGCATATTCTGAGTCAAAATTCAACATAAACAACTTTAGTAGCAGCCCTTTAAGTGTTAAGACTCTGACTGATACTGTGACTGAAACAATTAGCACAGGTGGTCAAGTAAGTGCTGATGCTAAAGCTGAGGCTAAGTTTAATGTCGATGTAAACAACTCTGCCTCCAATTGGTCCTTCAGCCAAGCTGAAGGTCAGGGTTATGGCTATACAGGGTCGGCGGAAAGCTTGGCTGGGATTATCGGTTATGACTTTACAGTAGACAAAGACAAAGAGTTTTCTTTTGATTTCAGTGGCTTCTTTAAGCTTCAAACATCCATTGATGATGCATTAACTGAAAGTGCAAATGCTTATGGATTGTTTTCATATCAGTTATACGACAGGGATAGTAATGAGCTTTTGGACTCTTTCAATATTTATGGAAATTTATCAACTCTAGGTAACAATGATGCTTTTGCATTTGAACCGAGTGATAACATAACTTTTGATTTAGGTCAGCCTTCTATTGATAAATCTTTTGGCGGAAAACAGGAATATGCTTCGACTAGCTTTAAGGGTAAATATTCCCGTACTTTCGAGCAGTCAACTCGTTTAACCTTAGTAGAATCTAAAAGTAATCAGGTGAACGTCTATACTGTCCCAGAACCCTCAACAATTCTAGGTTCACTGTTTAGTTGCACTATGCTTGGTGCTGCCTCGATACGCAAGCTTAAAAAAGCTTCTTCGGCTGCGTTGTTGGTTAATAAGGATTTAACTGGAGTTTAGTACATTTGCACCGGGGGAAGCAGTAAGGGCACAGCAATGCTGTGCCCCTACGATAAATGTGGTTCAAATATATGAAAACTGCTGTAAGTTTTAGCGATCGTTGAAAATAATTTTTTTGTTTTCACGCACCACGTATTCTGGTTAGCCCCCATAAAGAATTGGTAAGCTGTTACGTATACAACTTGCATTATCAGGGCGCTCATGTTGCCCACCCCACAATCATATTGAAAAAAATATTAGTGCAAATTGAAGGCGCAACAGCTTATCAGACATCCTCTAACTTAATTGATTGCGAAACTTGCTAAGACTAATAGTTAATAACACAACAGCAATACTAAGCAATGCCAGAATATGCATCCATAACACTTCTAAACCAACCCCTTTAAGTAAAATGCCTCGAACAATGGCAATGTAATGACGTAAGGGATTCAGCAGAGATAGGACTTGAAAAAAGGGGGGCATGGCTTCGATAGGGGCAAGCACCCCAGAAGTCTGCAATATCGGCATATTGACGAAAAATGACATCAGTACCACCTGTTGTTGCGAGCTTGAAAACATCGCCAACATAAGACCTATACTGATCCCAACAAGCAGATATATAATTGACAGCCCAAAAAATAGTAGAAAATTTCCACGCAACGGCAAACCAAAGACCAATTGTCCTAAAGTCAAAGCTAGCAGAATATCTCCCATGAGCAAAAACGCTAAGGGCAAAATTTTGGCAAGCAAAATTTCCCAGTTTGCGGCTGGTGTCATAAGTAATTGCTCCAAAGTTCCGCTATCTTTCTCTCGCACAACAGCGACTGATGAAACTAGTGTTCCAACAAGCGTTAACACTAGACCCATGACTCCCGGCACAAAATACCAGCTACTTATTAGCCCTGGATTATACAAAAACACCACTTGGAGTGATACTGGAGGATTCAGCTGGGTTTGCCCAAAGTTACGATTATAATTTTGAATAATCTGAGTCATGTAGCCACTGGCAATGCCTGCTGCGTTTGCATCCACTCCATCAATGAATATTTGAATCTCAGCTTCTTTTTTTGCCAGCTTTCTGGGGAATTCTGGTGGAATGAGCACCCCCACATTCAGTTTGCCTTCTTCTACTTGACGGCTTAAATCTTTCTCAGTTGTTGGTACAGATTCTATGCTAAAAATGCCATTAGAGGTCATTGCCTGAACCAGTTCTCGACTAGCACCTACATTCGCATAATCAATAACACCCAATTTCAAATTATGTACATCAGGATTAAGTGCAAATCCATAAAGTAATAATTGCATCGTTGGTGGCACAATCAGCAGAATAATTAACTGCTTATCTCGCAAAATTTGATTGATTTCTTTGCGAAGTAATGCCCAAAATGAACTATTAAATAGTCGTGAAAAAAACATATTGGTTAGTAGTTAGAGGTTGGAGGGTAGTAAGCTTTAGGTTATATAATTTGTGTGTGCAATGCCTTTAATGTAAGGAATCTACGCTACAAAGAGTGCAACTTTTAGGCGCAACAGCTTAAAATAATTAGGAATCAATAATTAGCAAGTAACAGTTTAATAAGGCAATTGCATCCTACCTAAAGCACGACGCGTTATATTAAAAAACACCAATCCAAAAACAATCAGCATGACTATATCAAACCAAACTCCTGCCCATCCGGTACCCCTGACAAATGCATCACGAGTGATATCTATAAAATAGCGGGCGGGAACTATGTTAGGCATAAGTGATATGGGAAAGGGAATGTTGCTAATAGGATAAATAAAACCAGACAGTAATAGAGAGGTAACAAAACCGATCACAGAGACACTTTGTACAGCAGCATTTTGGTTACTGCTTCGTACCCCAAATAGCAAACCAAACAAAACACTGTCTGTGAGAAAGAGGAGGGTTCCTATTAACAAGGTGATAGAATCGCCTACTAAGCGAACCTGGAAAATTAGCGACCCTAGCCCCATCACTATGAATGCTTGAAGGATAGCTATCAGCAGGTAAGCCAGTCCTTTACCAAGTAACAGTTCAGTTGCACTTATACTAGAAGCGTAAAGTTGTAATATGGTGCCTTTTTCCTTTTCTCTCACCATTGAGATCGCTGTCAGTAAAGACGGAAAAATCCACAAAACCACAGCGTAGACTCCCGGTACAATATACAAGGACTCTAACCGACCGGGGTTAAACCATAAACGAATTCGAGGTGTGACGCTGCTATTAAATGTCATAAGTCCTTGCTCTTGCATAAAAAAATTCGTCACTCTCTGAATGCTGTTTTTTATGACACGAGCATTATTGACATCCGTAGCATCAATCAACACTTGCATCGTAGCATTTCTACCAGCTTGCACATCTCGGCTGAATTGAGGAGGGATAATGACTGCTGCCTTAGCAATGCCACGGTCGATGGCATCCCGCACCGGGTCGTTTCCCGACCATTGGGTGGGCATAAACTGATTGGTGGCGTATAGTCGCTCAATATAGCTACTGCTAATGTTTGTACGGTTAAAATCTTGTACGATTAACGGAATATTTTTACTTTCTAAGCGAATTGCAAACCCAAAAATTAGTAACGTCATAAATGGCAGTAGAAATGCCAACCCTAATGTCAGGCGATCGCGCTGAAACTGTACTAGTTCTTTGGTAAACTGAGCAAAAATCCGTTTCATAAATATAAAAAAATATAAAAAATTCTAGTTTTGCGCTCGTTGTACTATACCGATGAAAGCGTCTTCTAGGGAG
This sequence comes from Nostoc mirabile CHAB5784, assembly GCF_020829645.1. Taxonomy (GTDB): domain Bacteria; phylum Cyanobacteriota; class Cyanobacteriia; order Cyanobacteriales; family Nostocaceae; genus Nostoc; species Nostoc mirabile. Next base: position 7,226 of record NZ_JAIVFS010000072.1, read on the forward strand.
AAAGAAATGGGGCGGACACGGTAAATGGTGATTTTAGCAGATTCTATCAGCTTTAAGAGTCGAGGAAGTTCTTGATCGGGATCGTCAAGGACAACGTGTAAGCTATCGGCAAAGATGGAGACACGCCAAGGCTCAAGGTATTGTTTGAGTAAATCGGCAGCAGCTTGGTTTTGGTTGACGATAACCTCCATAAGTTGTCCGGGTTGACTGGCTTTAATCGAACTAGGAGAACCCGATATGACGGTTTCTCCCGCAACCATAAAACTCATGCGATTACACTGTTCAGCCTCTTCAAGGTAGTGCGTAGTCACCAAAATAGCTGTCCCGTTGCGGGCAAAGTCATTAATCAGCTTCCAAAACTGGCGGCGTGCAAGCGGATCGACCCCTGATGTTGGCTCATCAAGGAATAGAATATCTGGTTCGTGCATTACCGAAGCACCAAAAGCAACTCGCTGCTTCCAACCACCCGGTAGCTGCCCGGTAAGCATCTTTTCCTGCCCCTCTAAGCCACAGATGGCAATCACCCAATCAATTTTCTCTTGGCGTAGCTTGCGAGGTACACCATAAACACCGCAATAAAACTCCAGATTTTCCAAAATTGTTAGGTCATCGTAAAGGGTGAATTTCTGGCTCATGTAGCCAATACGCCGCCGCAATTCAGCACTACGGAGGTTGCTTGTTTCGCCTCCAAGAGAAATGACACCACCACTGGCTTTAAGCAATCCACACAACATTTTGATTGTGGTGGTTTTCCCAGATCCATTCGCACCTAAGAGTCCGAATATTTCGCCGTAGCGCACCTCAAGGTTGACGCTTTTGACTGCTTGAAAATTGCCAAAAAAGCGGTTGAGGTTGTGAGCATATATGGCAATGGATGAGGAACTAGAGTTAATTTCTCTATCGCCTTCTGTTACGGTTAAGCTATAGTTCTCCACTTTCCATTGCTTGTTTGTTGCCTTGGCTCTCGGAAATGGAAAAAATTGTGTTGCTAACCCCTGTTGCCGTAAATGGGTAACGAAGACGTTTTCTAATGTGGGGCTACTACACTCAATACTAAAGGATGATAATTGTTGCTGTTGCAGCAGATGATGCACCTGTGTATGACCTAAAGTCATATCCTTGACAAGGACATCAAGGCGATCGCCAAATGTTTGCACATCTACAATGTTTGCTTGTGCAGTCTGTAATAAGACTTGTTCGCTTAATTGCAGATTTGACGTATGAACTTCTAGGCGATGTAAAGCTAAACTGGAGCGTAAAGAAGCAGGAGTACCAATTTTTTGAATTTGACCTTCATACATCAAAGCTACACGATGGCAGCGTTCTGCTTCATCTAAGTAAGGTGTAGCAACGACAATAGTCATACCTTCCGCCGATAGTTGCGCTAGCACATCCCAGAACTCTCGCCGTGAAACCGGGTCAACACCTGTGGTGGGTTCATCCAGTAACAAGACTTGGGGCTGTGAAATTAAAACACAGCAAAGTGCTAGTTTTTGTTTCATACCGCCTGAGAGTTTTCCAGCCTGCCTCTCGGCAAACTGCTCCAAGTTCATCAAGCGTAGCAAGCGATCGCGACGTGTCCAAAACAAATCATCCGGCACTTGCCGCAAGCCTGCTGCATAACGTAAATTTTCATTAATGTTGAGATCCAAGTACAGAGAAAACTGCTGCGTCAAATACCCCGTTATTGAGCGAGCATCCCGTGCAAGCTGACCAAATACCTGCACTTCTCCGGCTGTGGGTTCCATCACGCCACCTAGAATATGAAAGGTTGTGGTTTTCCCTGCACCATCAGGGCCAATCAGCCCAAACATCTCACCCTGTTGCACTGTCAAATCAATCCCCCGCACTGCGGCTAAACGACCATAGTGCTTGTGCAAGCCTCGAATGTAGATGCTTTCAGTTGAAAGACTTACGGCTTGGGGTAAAATTTGAGTGCCACTTGTGACTGTGTGATCCATTGCCTATTACTCTGCACCCTTCAATAGAATTTCTGCATCAGCTGGCATCCCAATCTTGGCACAGGGTAAATCTGCACCAGCGTAGGGTTTTTTAGGGTTAAAGCAACTCGCAGGGTTTTCAACACTCATGCGAATACCAACAACTTGCTTGACCCTATCCTTCTGAAAATAGATATTCTCAGGTGTAAACGAGGCTTGTGGATCGATGGCAATTACCTTACCTTTGAGGGGTTTATTAGGCGCAGAATCTAATAAGATTTTAGCTACCTGTCCTTGGCGCACTTTGCCAATATCCCCTTCAGGGATAAAACCCCTCAAATAAATCGTATAGGGATCGATCACCGTCAGAATGTTCGTTTGGCTATCCACCACTGCACCTGGTTCTACACTGCGGGCAGTTACAACACCGTCTAGAGGACTGACAACATTTAGGTCTTTATTGGAATCTTTAATTTGGGTAAGGAGTTGTTGCTCTGATGCCAACGCAACTTTGACCTTTGCCTGAGCAGATTTCACTTGCGCCCAAGCAGATTTCATTTGAGCATAGGTTTGAGCACGCTTTCTCCTTAACGCTTCTAACTGCGCGTTTCTTATACCGGGGTTGAAACCAGTTGATTGTGCTTGGCTCAGTCCCGCTTGGGCAGCGCTTAACTGCTCAGAAGCCGCATTTACTGCTGCCTGTTGTGCCTGTAAAGTTGCGATCGCAGTGTCGAAGGTAGTTTGTGTTTGGTCAAATTGCTGTTGGGTAATTGCTCCATCGTTCAACAATTTAGCATAGCGATCGCGATTTATTTTAGCTAGCTTGACTTCTGCTGCTGCCTGTTTGAGTACCGCCTGCGCTTGCACCACTTGTGCCCTAGCTGCCGCAGTGTTAGCTCGTGCTTGATTAACTTGACCTACCGTATCACCTCTAGACTGCTGTAAATTAAGTTGTGCTTCAAGGATTTGGCTGTTGACTTCTTCTATCTCACCTTGTACCCGCTCTACATCTGAACGAGCCTGTTGTTCATCAGATTGAGCAGACGCAACCTGTGCCTTTGCAGATTGCAGTTGTCCTTGCAGCAGTTGGTCGTTGCTGTTATCTAATTTTATTAATTTTTCACCCTTTTTAACCGCTGCGCCTTCGCGTACTGCGATCGACTCAATTCGTCCCGAATGCTTGACGCCAATCTCAGTCTCATAACCTTCAATCCGTCCACTTACCTTGAGTATGTCTGCTCTAGGTTGCGGCTGTAAGCTCCAAAATAGATAACCAATACCTGCTAAAATCGTCACCGTTGCCAATATCAAAGGAACCGCTTTGGTGCGATGCTGCTTTGCTGGTGACACTGGAGCAGGAAGACTTTCTGTATATTTAGAGACAGTCTGAGCCATGCTATTACCCTTGATTACTAATTTATGGATTGGATTCCCATCTTGCAGCAAGCCTTAAACTAAAGTTTGGGCTTATAGAGGGGCGAAATTATCCCTAATTAATACAATACAATCTGTGTTGTCAACAGAGCTAAGATAAATACAAAATCAACTGCCGAACCAACTAGAGAACCAAAAATCTTTGTAGGTAAAGCATTGCCAAAAAACATTACCACTGTTCCCACAAACATCCAAGGCCATTGGATTTCACGCCAAATGTAGAATCCTGCCACACCAACTAACAAAGCGATTAAAATTGTCAAAATTGGCGCTTGACTCTTTTTAGGTTTATATCGCAAACTGCCAGCAAAAGTTATTGGTGCAAGTTCCAAGTGCTTAAAATTAGTCACCAATGCCAATCCAATCAAACCAAATGTAATCGTCCAGGAACCAGAGAGCAAAATCGGTTTACTTGCCCACAACACACCAGCAGCACTAGCTAGTTTAACAGCCACCACCACTAACAATGGAATCAATAAATCATGTAATAAGAAGCGCAGACGATTAAGTAATTTTAGGAAATTACCTTCATTAATTAAACGACCCAGCGAAATAATCAGATTGTCATAGGTCATTCCAGCTATCACTAACAGCAGCAACAATATGTTGGCATGGTGTGAGTGTTGCCATAAACTTATGCTCCATGTAGCTAAGACTAAATTAGCTACCGTATAGAGTGGATATAAGATAGCCCCCATAATTTAATTCCTAGTATTTTTAGAGAACGAAAACTTAGAGGATGTTTGAAAAGTTCTCTTCTCGGTAACAAAACGTTCTAGATCCCCCTAAATCCCCCTTGAAAAGGGGGACTTTAATTCCAGTTCCCCCCTTTTTAAGGGGGGTTAGGGGGGATCAATAAGTGCCTAAAATCACAGCTAACTACTTTTCAAACAAGCTCTAAGGCAAACACATCTAAATAAAATTTCAAAGCCTTGACTGAAATGAATATGCATTTGCATCGCGCCATTAGCGACATTACAAGTACGACGTTAAAAATGAAGGGCTAGAGTCAAAGTTTAACTCCAGCCCTAAATATGCAGCTTTAGGTAATGCCTAAAGCATTAAGTTGTCTAAAAGGGTAAAGTAAAACCCCGGCTTGCTGTTCCAAAGACTACGGTGAAATTTCCTAGTGTACCACCAAGGGAACTCTGACTCACTGTCTCGACACCCGATGATCCACCACTAGAAAAACCTACGCCGACTCCTGAGCTTGAGCCAACAGCTTGAACACCAGGTGTCTGACCCCCATGAACAGCCTCCAAATCTGTAGCTGATACTTCTTCAAGCAAGCTAGATTGTAATTCAGCGATTTTGATATTAGCCATAATTTCCTCTTTGAGTTTTCTTGGTAATACGTTGACGTATCTTATTTACTATCCTTCTAAAATTTTCCCTGATGATTTTTAAGTTCCAGGGAAAGATCGTGAGAAACCACCAGCAAAAAGAGAAGCATTGACAACTGGCGATCCAACCCCTGCATTTAAGCTAGCAGTTGATTGAGTACCGTTTTCAATCCTTCCCCCCCCAATAGCTACACCTGTGACAAGAGTAGATCCAACTGTAGTAAATTGGAACGCTTGGCCTCCATTAACTAACCGTAAATCGGCATCAGAAAGTTTCTCGAATTGGCTTTCTGGCTGCAATTCAGATATTTTTATCGTAGCCATAGATTCTATCTATTCAAAAGAGATTAATTGAAAGCTGAACTGCTTTAGTTCAACAAAATAACTATAAACAATTTAAAAAATTTTGCAAGACCTTTTATCCTTAATTTTTGTAAAGTTTATCTTTAATATATATTTGCTAAAAAACAACAATTTAGGTAGACTACAACGCCACCTAAATTGTTGTCTTAGTTCTTAATTATCAGAATTATTAATATGAAAATTATATCTGCTTGATAATTGACTGTTACAGTAATTATCTTGAACGCCAGCATTTTTTACACCATTATTGGTCTAGAAGCACTTCAGAGGATGTTTGAAAAGTGGTATGTTGTGATTTTAATCGAATTATTACCTCCCTTAATCCCCCCTTATCAAGGGGGGAAACAAGAAAATCCCGTTCCCTCCCCTTTATAAGGGGAGGGTTAGGGTGGGGTAAAAAATATTTGATACATCAATCATGACTTTTCAAACATCCTCTCAAGCCAAAGTGCCAAACAAGCGAATTGTTATTTTATTTGACTATAGAGTTAGAGGTTGTTTGAAAAGTATTTGGCTGTGATTTTAGGTAATTATTGATCCCCCCTATACCCCCCTTAAGAAGTGGGGTATAGGAGTCAAAGTCCCCCTTTTTAAGGGGGATTTAGAGGGATCTAAAACTTTTGATACCGACAAGAAGACTTTTCAAACAACCTCTTAGAGTATGTTTGCATTTACAAACATACTCTAACGACCAGAAGACTTCCGTTAAGTTTTATTGCTAAACTTGAAAAAAGGCATTTGAGGCTAACGTGGTCTTACTGGTCTTATTGTTCCTTGAATCAAAGTTCCACCCTGTACTGTTTGATTAGAGAAAGATCCTGTAATTGAAGCAAAACTAGCATTACTAGCTTGTATCTCATTACGTCCTGTGTAGTCGGCAATAAGTAAGGTTCCAGTTGTAGATAGTAGAATTACAGCACCCTCGCCTCCAACTAAGTTTTCGGCTTTCACATCATTTAGAGATTCTAAGTAACCCTGCTGGCAGTCTAAATCACGAATTTTCACCATATTTTCCTTTTGTTAACTTCCTATTTAGGATTATTGTCTGTGTACAATCTACTAATTAAAACCATGATCTTCGTCGTGGCTTCTAGGTAATAGATTTTAAACTAAGCGGCTTTTATGGAGATGCCAATAAAGGCTACCTAAAATTTGGTTATACAAGCTTTAAAAAGCTGTTGCAGATGTAGAGGCAAAGACACCAATAGCAGCAGCACCAAAAGCAGCAGCACCAGCAGCAGCACCAGCAGCAGCGCCACTAGCGCTACCACCACCACTAGCTAAAATATTGGCACTAGTTAAACCAGTCCTCTGAACTGAGAAGCTTGAATCAAAATTGCTCCTGTTAGCAGCATTAAAACTAACTGCTAAACCAGTTTCAAGTTGTCCCCCTTGTACTTGACTAAGATCGGAAACTTCATTTTCACAAAAACTGAGATCGAAAATTCTTAATCGTTCCATAAATAAAGCTCTTCTTGGCAAACAGATATATCGCTGAAAGTTGTAAAAAACTTTCAGCAATTTTTCTATCTTAAATGCACTGTGCTACACTGTAGTACTAGGGCATATTTAGTTCGCAGAAACTGATTGAGAGCTAGAGCTAGAACTAGCTGAGTTAAACGTTCTGAAGCGGAAGCTCTTTGAAAAAGCAGAGGTAAAAGTGGAAGTCGATGTGACAGCCAAGGAGTTACCAACAGCAGATCCACCAGAGAAAGCTTCTGCAATTGCTAATCCACCTTGAATGTTCTTATCTTCAAGAACGGTTTCTACATGAGAAAGATCATTGATAATCATGATTTTACTTTTCTAAGAATTAGTAAAGTTAACTTGTTTGCTTTTGTGCCACTAGAATTTATTTTTTGTGACAAAAGAATAATAACACTATTAAAAATCAATAAATAGTAGTTTTACATAAACTTTATTTTATTGCCGTAAGCAATAAAATAAAATTTATATTAATGCAAATTGCTGGTTATCGACATCATTTTTATTTGATAAAATAAATCGTTGATTAACATTAAAATGGGAGCATCCCAAATGTGTAAGTTATATCAAAACCACGTTATGAATTGTCATTGCGTTCGCCCAAGGCGTTCCCGCAGGGTACGCAACGTAGTGGAGTGAAGCAATCCCATATCTTGCGATTGCTTGTCTGCGACACGCTGCGCGAACACTACGCTATCGCTTCATTCGCTTTTAACTTACACCTTTGTGCAAAATTGGGATGCTCCCATTAAAATTCTATGTAATTGACGACAAAATTGTGATTTTTATAACACTTTTACAATTAAATCATCGTCTTTTATATAGGCCAAGCCTTGCTATGATTACCATTAAAGAAGATTGCTACAATCAATGCCGTTGTGATAATTTACTTCACATCTAGGATCATTAATAATTCGTAATTCGTAATTCGTAATGGGCAACTCTTAGAGACGCACTCGCGTTCGCCCCGCAACGCTTTCGTAAATTTTGTTTTGTAATGGGGATTTAACCCCAACACAAAACAAAATTTTTATTGAACCGGGGGACTTAAACCCACGGAACTAGTTAAAGTCCCCCAATTTATCGGAAATCAAAGGGTTTAAGACCCCCAATACAGTTCAGTTAGCGCCAAAAACCATAAACTGCGTAGGTTGGGTGGCAATACGGTTCGGTTAAGGTGCATAGGCCTTAAAGATCCCCCTTAGTCCCCCTTAAAAAGGGGGAAATAGAGCCATTTTTAGCCCCCCTTAAAAAGGGGGGTTGGGGGGATCGAGTCTTATCCGAACCGTATTGGGTTGGGTGGAGGAACGAAACCCAACATTTTCGCGGGTTTGTTGGGTTTCACTACGTTCCACCCAACCTACAATTATCCTTAACCCAAGTATTGTTAAGACCCCAACCATTACACGTAGTATCATTTTCAGTCGGGGTTTAAATCGAACGTAGTTGCCACAACGCTCTTAACCCGCGCATCGCCCTTGGCGTCTCCCCTTGGGAGAAGGCACTTCTCAACTCTTAGAGACGCATTCGCGTTCGTCTGAAAATGTCTAAAATGTTTGAATTTTGTTAGCGCAGCGTAAAGCCTTCTCTTCTTAGGCTGCGCCAACGGCATGGCAACGCTATGAGCGAGTCCGCGTTCGCGCAGCGTCTCGTAGAGAGCGTCATTTTGAATTTTGAATTGTTAACGGGGGATTTAGGGGGATCTCCAAAGGTTAGGTGTATACAAAAAAACTTTTCAGACATCCTCTTATACTCTGTTAATACTTTCAGAATCAAAATATCCAGGCTGCACATGTTTAGCCGAAGAGTTAACTGAAAACTGGTATGGGCTTAAGCTGACGGGAGACGTTCTTGGGATAGTTGTAAATTGCTATCTGAACCTAGCTGAACCACAATTTCTAGTTGCTCGATTTGTCCCTTTAACCAATCAAAAAATAATTCTTGCTGTATTTGAAAGCGCATCTGTTCGTCTAATTGCGGTTGAATGATTTCCTCCACCCAAATCAAATAGACCCCTTTCTGTGTAGTGATGGGTTTGATAACTTGTGGTGGATTTGCAGCAAATACCGTAGTAGCAATTTCGGGTCGAAAATCTCTACGGTGTCGAATACCTTGATATCCTCCCGCACGACGAAGTTCTGGATTTTGGATGTAATAACGAGCTATTTCTGGAAAGCTGATTTCGCCTTCTTGAAGGGCATAAAACAGTTCCAAAGCTAAATCTCTATCTTCTAAGATGACTTCATATGTAACGGCAGCAACATAATTGAGTTTGTGTTGGTAAAAGAAGTGTTCAACCTTATTTGCAAATAGAAAATGTGCCAACTTTCGAGAGAGTATGTTGATCTCGATTGAGGTTTCAAAATCATCTAGAGAAAGATGATATTTTTTCAGCCATGCCCAGGTGTCAGCAGCTTTAACAAGTTTTTGCTCAAACCGTATTCTATCTGCTTCCTCCTGTATTTCTTCTGGTGTGACCGTAATTTCTGCTTCTAGGGCTGCTTTGGCGATAATTTTTTCCGTAGCAACAGCTTCCAATACACCAGGGATTTGGCAGGAAAGTTTAAGCTTGTGAATTATATCTTCTTGAGAAATATTCAAAATGTTCGACATGATAAGCAAGCACTGATGATTGTAAACTAAAGCTCTAAACCACTTTTCTGCAATTTCTTAAATGGGTCTAACATGTAGTCAATCATGCGGCGTTGGCGGACAATGACTTCAGCAGTGGCTGTTTGTCCAGCAGTTAATGGGATATGCTTGTCACCATTTTTGATATAGGGCTGCTTTAGGGTGATTTCTAACTCATAGGTTTCTATATTGCCTTGAGGTGTTTCCCTGGTTTTAGAGTCAGGAGAAATCCAATTGACTTTCCCCTCCACGATGCCATACTCCTGAAATGGATAGGCATCAAACTTAATTTTGACTGGCATTCCCACTTTCATGAAACCGCTTTCGGTGTTGGGCATATTGGCTTTTAGTACTAAGCCAGCATGTTCCGGTGCTATTTGAGCAATTCTCTGGCCTATTTGTACTACAGATCCTGCCTTGGTGATAGGCAATTCAAAAATCACACCATCAATAGGCGATCGCACCACTCGTTGGCGCAACTCAATCTTGATGGATACTATCTGGCTTCTGGTTTGAGCAATTTCTGATTTCAGGGAGTTTATTTGTGTTTGTAGTTCTTTGAGTTGTTCCTGTATTTGAAGTTCTGCCAGCTTACCTGCATGGATTAGGCTTTGATAATTGCGTTGTTCTTGTTGCAAGCGCAGAGAGGCTTGTTGGATCTCCGACTGAGCCTGAAGAAGAGTTTTCTGATAGATGTTCTGTTGTTCTTTAAGGCTGGACTGAGCTTGAGAAATCTCGATTTTAGCTTTGAGAAGAAGTTCATAGTTTTCTTTTTCTAACTGTTTCATTTCACTGAAGCGGTCTTGTGAAATGGCACCTTCCTCATAGGCTTTTTTATAGCGTGGAACTTTTTCTTGAGCACCTCGGAAACTAATCTCGGCTACTTTATATACTGCTTTACCAGAACCGAGAGCTTGCTGCGTCTGGTTAACTTTAGCCAATTGTTGCGCGTTCTGAAAGTTATAAGTAGCTTTGAGAGTATTCAGATTTTGTTGTGCCTGCTCAACTTGAGAAAGTTTTGCCAATTGTTGAGCTTGGTTTTGTTGCTTCTGAGTCTGCACAGAAATTATTAATTGGTTTTTGAGTATTTCTAAAGAACCTTGCCGATTTTGCAGCCCTTCAAGCTTTAAGTTTGCTTGTTCGAGTTGAGTTTTTAGAACATCTGAATTCAACTCCAGTAGAACCTGTCCTGCTTTTACGGTTTCGCCCTCTTTAACCCTAACAAAAGTGATACTCCCACTAGCTGGAGTATCTAATTTTTGGGTAGCGCCTTTTGGTTCTATGCGCCCTCGAGCGCTCCCTGTTTCATCGACTTTGGAGAGCATTGACCAAGGTAAGATGATAACAATAAAGCCGAATAGCACATACAGCAAAGAGCGCGTCCATAGGCGTGGTAAAGCATCTAGCAGTTCTTCAGTGCCATAATACCAATCCTGCGCCTTATTGGGCGTCTCTATTTTGTTTTGAAGATCAAAAGATTCTGCATTATCTTCTGGCTGGATGTATTTTCTATACTCATCCGGTTCCTGTTTGGAAAACCCAGATGATGAATTGAGAGATGGGTGTGGCATAGCTTCATCTTTAATATGAAGAGGTGTGGGAGCAGGGAAAAGGGAGAGGTCGGAAGTAGCACTCGTGAGAAAAGTATTGATTCTTAACTTCTTGCTTCAACTCAACCTGCCTGAGCAAGTTGCTGTTGGTTGAGGTAGTAGTAATGACCTTTTTTGCTAATTAACTCATCGTGTGTACCGCTTTCGGTTAAAATGCCTCTGTCTAACACTAGGATGAGGTCAGCATTACGTACCGTGGAGAGGCGATGAGCTATTATCAGGCTGGTACGCCTTTTGAGAATAGTATTCAAGTTGTTCTGAATAATCCGTTCTGACTCTGCATCAAGATTGCTGGTAGCTTCATCGAAAATGAGGAAACGAGGATTTCCCAAGAGGGCACGGGCAATGGCTAAACGTTGCCGTTGACCACCAGACAGCATTCCGCCGCCTTCACCAATTTGGGTTTCGTAACCCATCGGTAATTTCTGAATAAATTCATTAGCACCAGCTAGAGTCGCCGCCTCAATAATCTCTTCTAAAGAAGCTTCTGGATGAGCAATACTTAGGTTTTTCCGGATTGTACCGCCAAACAAGAAAGTATCTTGATCAACAACACCGATTTGAGAACGCAGCGACTTGAGAGAAATACTTGTCACATCATGATCATCGATTAAAATTTTACCTTCGGTGGGAGGATATAACCCCAAAATTAATTTAGATAGGGTGGTTTTCCCAGAACCGCTCCTTCCTACCACCGCAACAGTCTGCTCAGGCTCGATTTCAAAACTAAGGTTTTCTAGTACGTTCGTCTCGCTTTCTCCGTGATAGCGGAAGGTCACATTTTCAAAGCGAATGCGACCACAAAATTTTCTCAAAGCCTGACGAGGTGAGGCAAACAAGTCTTCTTCCGGTTCCGCTTCCAACACGTCGTTAATGCGTTCTGCAGAAATCATGACTTCCTGCAACTGATTCCACAGGACACTCAGACGCTGAAAAGGATGAATGACGTTGCCTAGCAACATATTGAAAGCGACTAATTGTCCAATGGTGAGTTGGTTTTGAATCACCAGCGATGCCCCATACCAAAGTAATCCTGTAGTTATTAATGTTTCAATGGTTGCACTGATAATTTGCAGGCGATTGGCAACAACTTGTGCTCTAAACCCTTTTTTGATGAGTTTGTTTAACAGTTCTTCCCAGTGCCAGCGCACTGTTTGCTCAATTGCCATTGACCGTACAGAACGAATTCCTGTTAAGGATTGAATCAAATAGCTATTTTCTTCTGCACCAGCCGTAAAAATCTCTCGGGAAAGACGACGCAAAATGCTAGTGGAAAACAGTGCTAGCAGGAAAAATGGCGGCACAATCAATAGCACGAGCAATGCCATCTGCCAACTGTACCAAAACATTAATCCTACATAAATAAACACTGTCATCAAGTCCAAGCAAATTGACAGTGCTTCGCCTGTTAGAAAACGCTGAATTTTCTGATTTTCTTGGATGCGAGAAACAATGTCCCCCACGTAGCGCGACTCAAAGAACGAAAGAGGCAAGTCGAAGGTATGTTTGATAAAACCTACCAACATTGCTACTGAAACACGGTTGGCTGTATGGTCTAGCAGATATTGCCGCACGCCGTTAATAATGATGCGGAACAGACCAAAAATCAGCAACCCAAACCCGACAGCGTTGAGAGTGATTGTGCTACCTTGCACAATCACTCTGTCTAACAACAGTTGCGTGAATAAGGGCGTTACCAGTCCAAATATTTGAATCAGTACCGAAGCCAAGAAAACTTCTAGCAGTACTTTTGAGTAAGGTTTGACTAGCTCAAAAAACTGCCACAATGATGCCTCGCCTTCTTCGGCTTGTTTAAAAAGTGCTGTGGGTTGCATAAGCAATGCATAACCAGTCCACCCTTCGTTGAACTGAGCATGGGTCAGGCTCAGTTGGCCAATGGCTGGATCAGCGACAATCACCTGTTTATTGGTGATTTTATAGACTACAATGTAATGCTTCCCTTGCCAATGGGCGATCGCAGGTAGAGGTTGCTCTGCAAATTTATCTAGACTAGCTTTGACAGGTCGAGTTGAAAAACCAAGGCTTTCTGCTGCTGCGGCTAAAGCTCTTAGAGAAGATCCACTGCGACTGACATTAGCTTGCTCTCGTAAGCGATTGACGCTAAATTGCTTACCCCAATAGCGACCAATCATTGCCAAGCAGGCTGCGCCACAATCTGCGGAACTTTGTTGGGCATAAAAGGGATAGGTTTTAGTGAGGCTTCCCCACACCTGCCTTACCTTGACTTTAGGGCTGGGGAAGTAAGGCAGAGATTTGTTTTGCTTTTGTTTTGGCGATGGTGCTCGTTGGGGAAAAGAAATGACGTTACCAGAAGAAGTTATTCGCTCTGGTTTTGACTTGCTGTGAGGTGTCTTTTGGTTCTCAACAACAGCTTTTCTCTCTTCGAGTTCGACAAATTCTGACAGTTGCTGCCAGCCCTCTTTAGCTGTTTGCCAATTTGAATCTTGGAGAATGTAGGCTACTACTGGTTGTGTGGCTTGCCAAGCACCAGGTTTTGCCTCTGAATAAATTTTGCCTGGTGTTAAAGTGTGACCTTCAGAATTCCGCAGTTCTCCTTTTTGCAACAGCAATAACTTGCAATCATTTGGTATAATTGTTTGCTGCTGTAGACTTAGATTGTGCCGCTCAAATAAGGATAAGGCTTTGAGTATTCCTGGTACATCCAATGGGTTGCTTGGAAGTTGCGAGTTTTGACGATATAACATCATCAAATCCCATAGTTCTGCGCGTTTAAATAGGCGATCGAGAATCCCAGGAAAGTGGTCGATCAACCCAAGCAATATCTCTTGTTTGAGATAACAAAGCTTGAGATTAGTCGAGGCTCTAACTGCATATGGCTGAAAAGCTTCTTGTGTAAACAGCGTGGCTTCCCCAAAAGATGACCCTGCACTCAAGGTCGTGATTAAGTTTTCCTCATTATCCAGCACTCTAACTTTTCCCGCCAGAACGATGTAAATTCCTGGGTTCGCTGCTGTTGTTAGCCAAAACTGCTTTGCCACTGGTGGCTCAAAGATTTCTGCCAGTTTTAAGCAGCTAGCGATTTCTTGCTCTGAAAGTTTTTCACCCAAAATAAGGGTAATCTGCTGATCTAGCAGTTGTTGGGAAAATACTGATGACATTACCTCATCTCCACCCAAAGTATCAGTTTTTGAACTGAACTGGAAACTATTGAAAGACAAATGAAAATTAAACTTGTCACTTCACTTTTAGACTTACTGCGATTAATTTGAAAGCTTGTTGTGTCCAATGAACCGCCAATATGACATTCTTTTGAAATTTTTTCATCAATAAAAATTTGTATTTATGCATTTGCTGGCGAAACGCTACAAACTCTAGTTAGCAAGCAGTGGTAAGTATACCTGACATGCTCTGTACAACTCATTGTTGCTGTATCCATGATAAACAACTGTATTCTTCTATCTTTTTGGTAGATATGCTGTCATCCTCTGCAACACAATCACTTAAATAATCTTCGTAAAATCTTTAATGAAGATTGAATAAATTCTGATAAAGTTTTAGCCTCTCCAAGGCATACCTATGAGGATTTAACTGAACTCTGTCAAATATGCTGCTTGTTTAACCTGAAGACACTTGTGCTGATAAGCTTCCTTAAACAAAGCTTTATTCGTCTTTTGTGGCTAAATAATTAACAGTGGATATATATAGCAATCCGATTTGATTTCTGAACTTCTTTGCGTAGGTTGGGAGTAGGGAGTAGGGAGTCAGCCTTTTCGAGTTGAGGGCGAGTTTTTTCACGCAATCAAATAGGAGTCTTATAAAGTGTGTTGTAATTACTCCCTCTTATATTAACCTAACTGTGATTCTTAAATCATTTGCCGCCATGACACTACTGTTAAATTCAAAATTTCTTTAAAAGGCAGTTTATCTAGACAAAGTAAATACTCCTCAATTTTTCGTGTATTAGCTCCTCTTTTATTTAGTAAAATTACGTACAATTTGTCAAGATACCTTTATGATAAATTTATATTTTCCGTTTATATTAAACTGGACTTTACACTAAAAAAGAGCGATCATCAGGCAGTAGCTGTGCAAAAAATGAAAGGATGCCTGTAATAACAATGACTATTTGCCTCATTCCGTAGTGCGATTGCGTACCCGCCCTTTCCGGTGGCGATCGCAGAACTTTTCGGTCTACTGAAAGTAACTAAAACTTTTTCCTCGATACCAAGTCTAGGGTGTGTCATCAATTGAGCTAAATGACAGAAGCAGCCATATAAATTGCACCTAGAAAGTTTGCAGCGCGTTTGTCGTAGCGCGTTGCGTAGGCGTAGCCCGCCGTAGGCATCGCTCGGTACTGCTTATTGGGCCCATAAATTAGAAAAAAGTTGATTTATAGCAGCCGCCAATACGGTTAGGACGCTGCACGAAGAACATGTTCCATAGCATTCCGAAGGCAGTCAAATTGAATTAGCTGTTTACGGATTCGACTTTTCAACCATGACCAGCACCGCTCAATTTTGTGTTTTGGTCGGGTGAATAGGATGGCAAATATTTTAATTGACAGCCTGCTGCTTCAATTAATTCTTTAATATGTCCACCGCGATGAAATGTAGCATTATCTGCAATCACTATTTGTCCTGACTTTAGCGTTGGTATTAAACAAGTTACAAGCCTTGTCTCAAATACCGTTCTGTTGCAAGCTCCCTCAATAGTAAATGGAGCAAATAAATTCCCATTATATCAAGTACGTCGGATTACTTATAATAAAATCTATCAATGTAGGTTGGGTTGAACGGGAGTGAAACCCAACATGAACAAGGATAAAATGTTGGGTTTCGTTCCTCAAACGCCACTTGCTTCAAGTCGGGAAACCGCAAGGGCGCAGTGGCTCCCCAACCTACAAATATTATAAGTGTTTAACCGAACCTGATATTACAATATGCGGCAATCATATTAACCCGGCCTTTTCTCCTGCCAATGAATGAGTGCATGAAAACGCTCACCCAAGGCATTCCAACCATAGCCATAATCTTCTCTATTATCCATTCCAGCTTCATCTATATAAACTATTTTCTCTGGTTTATATAATGCTATATCTTCTCTAAATTCTTGTCGTTTAACTTCATCTCGTTCTTGATAACCATAAGTTTTTTTTACGAGTAAACCCAATTTTATTTAAGGCTCTTGATATTGTGCGTAAGCGTTCGCGTAGCGTCTCGTAGAGAAGCTCGCCGTTGGCGTTCGCGTTAGCGTCTCTGAAAGAGAAGCCTAAGAAGAGAAGACATCGCTAATTTCTCCCGACCATAGTTCAGCCATCTCTACTTGAGTTTTATCCCCATTCACCTCGACAAATTTCTCAAATTTTTCCTAGTCAGTAATTTTATGACCATTACAAGAGTGGTTGATTTGGTAACGCTTTGTAATCGAAGTGTCATCAGAGCGTTTAACAATCTCCATTGCACAGCCAATAAAATACCTGTTTTGGGAAATGACTGCGGTGCTTTTTATTTTTTATTTATAAACACCCTCTTAGAGGATGTTTGAAAAGTCGCAAAGTATACTAGAAACCCCTCTCCAAACCTCTCCCCGAAACGGAGAGAGGCTTTGAAACCCCCATTCCCTTGTAGGGAAGGGGGGCTAGGGGGGTTAGGTTTCCGAGGCTTAGATGTTAGGAATAATACTTTTCAAACAGACAGCAAGCAGCTGAACGGGAACATTACCAATCATCTGCTTTGGACTGGCCTTCAATTTGCGCGATCGCTAGTTTAGCTAGAACCCGCAACACCTCTTGTTCATCATTAAGTAGCGGCTGTAATGATTTTAATGCACTGCGATCGCCAATTTTACCAAGGGAATTGATTGCTGCCTTCCTCACGTCTAAATCGGTATCTTGAATTGCCAGAATTAAATGCGGCACAGAGGGAGGATAATTCACTTGTCCCAAGGCTGCGGCTGCTTCAGTGCGGATAAGCGCTTCCTTGTCAGTCAGAGCAGAAACCAGAAGGTTGCAGGATTTTTCGTCTGACTGCTCTTGCGCCACATGACCAAGGGCCCCAATGACAGCACATCGGACATCCAAAGAGGCGGCGTTCAATGCTTTATATAAATGGTCTGCTGCTTCCGATCCAATAAACGCCAACGCCCATGCGGCAAGACCTTTAATATCCTGTGGATGCTCGTCTGATGCTAAAATTTCCAGCAACGCTGGTACAGATGCTTCTCCTGTTCTGGCCAACGCCCCGGCGGCTGAACTTCTGACTACCCTATCTTCATCATTCAGAAAAGCATGAAGCAAGTCTGGCACAGCACGCGGGTCAGATATGATAGTGAGTGTCTTGGCAGCAGCCCGCCGCACAACTACATTGGAATGATTTGCCAGTGCTTCTACGAGAAATGGCGTTGCTGCTTCACCAATTTCACCCAAGGTTTCGGCAAACCGCAGTCGCACCATTCCCCGTGGATCTCCTAAACCCTCCACTAGTTGTTGAAGAACTTTTTGATCTGTAGAATCGAAGGTTTCTAGTGTAATCTGCTCATTTACCCTCTGAACGAGATCATCATTTTCAGCTTGCACTCGCAGGATAGGATCATCCACTGCTGGAGCTTCAAAGTTGAGCGATTGACTCATGACAAATTCCCTATCACCGTTATTGTTAAGTAAGCAACTCAGGTCTAAAGACACTGAGCTTTAGCCCAGATCGAATATACCTTCACATTGACATCTGTCCTTGCAATTGGCACGTCATCCCCGGACTTTCGGGCTGGCTTACAGACAACCCCAAAGCAGCAATATTCTTAGCCGCGTTTATATCAGCATCATGTTCAAATCCACAATGCCCACACTTAAAAACTTTTCCGTTACGGTAAGATTTGCCTTTGGCAGGGTGAATATGTCCGCAACGCGAACAAGTTTGACTTGTGTAGGCGGGTGGCACAAATATTACTGGGACACCAGCAATGTTCGCTTTGTACCCAACAAACAAACGCAGTTGATAGAACGCCCAATTATTAGTTCTGCGACGTTCAACTTTGCTTCTAGACTTGGTATTGAGTGACTGTCTAATATTAGTCAAATCCTCAAAAGCCAAACTTGCATTCAGTTCTCTAGCAACTTGTTCAAGTTGCTTAGAAATATTGTGATTCAACCATTCTTGAAACCTGCGTTCTCTCCCAGAGAGCCTTCTCAAAAGTCGCCTAGACGACCGAGTGCGTTTGGATTGAACATTGGATCTGACCCTGCTATAACGGTCACGAACGTTTTGAATCTGTCTACCACTCCACGATTTACCCGTAGAAGTGGTGGCGATATCTCTTCTACCAAGATCGACCCCAATTACTTTGGGAGTCTTGCCAGTAGGCTGAGTTGGGATATCAACAACAAAGTTGATAAAGTATTCACCCTGTTTGGTTTTATTCAGGGTTGCGCTAGTTGGGGTCTGACCCCTCAGCAATGCAATTTGATATCCACCAATGGACAAGCTAAATTCAACTCGCCCACACATCAAAGTCACCCCGACCGATTGAGATTCTTCCTTATAAACAAAGGTGCGAATATCCAAACCAAGAGAGGTGGGTCTAAATTTGTGGATTTGTTTAACTGCCTTAGCATTGCCAATAACTCGCCGGATAGCTTGACAAACATGGTTGGCTTTCAATCCGGTTGCTTCACGCACTGGCTTGTAAACCAGATGGTGAAGTTTGGTAGTGTTCCAACAATTCTCACGTTTTGCTACTTCCAAAATCTGATTGCAAGCATCGGCAAACCCCTGTATCGTGCGGTCAATTTCGCCACAAAAGTTAGGGGGTACTATAAGCTTGCATTTAACAGATATGGATTGAGCCATGAAAGTATTATAACTCATCCAGAGCAATTAATATTGAGTGCGATTAAAATCGCTTGTGCCGCTTCCCTCTCAGGTCTGAAGACTCTGAGTTTCCCGCATCCCGTGAGGTTCTATGATCTAGTTACCAGATGTCAGAGTAGATTGCTGCTGTCGTAGTGACTCAAGAGTTGCATCTAGCTGGGTAAGCTGAGGTTGCAGGCTAGCAAGTGCTTGTGCCTTCATAATTTTGGCACGCTGCGCCATTGACAAGGTATCGTTAACCAGGCGTTCCCGATATTCTTCTAATTCAGCGATCGCTTCTGTCAGTTCTTCAGGGCTGGCTTGAGCGCTTGAGGTGAGTTCTGTAGTATCAGCCATATCCGTTGTGTTTCCTAAAAGTAGATTTAAAATACCCATGTTCGATTTTCTCAGATTCAGTCATCAACGGACAAACCTTTTCGATCGTCCTGGTTCTACCTTTGACTTCATCTAATCGTTGATGCCAGCTTTCTTTCCAAATCGAATAAAAACCCGTGGATATATTCTTCTGTCCACTCAGCACCGTAAAAACGGGTGAACATTCCCCGTGCTGGGTCTTTTTCTGCTCGATAGCGGAGATAACGCAGTTGAGCTTGCTCAATTTCTGCTAAATATTTGGAGTCGGTTATCGGTTGCGCCTGGTCAACAAAATCCAGGTAGGCTTGTAGATAGTCAATGAACGCTGCAAACACATGGGTTTCCACTACCTCAGTTTCCTGGGGGCGCGTCCAGAGAAAGGCGGGTGAGAAAAAGGGCTGGGCTTCTTCGGGAAAGTCGCCCCCCCAAGGTAGATGCTGCTGATGTGCGTGAAAAGTTGCCAGGATAGGCTGGGTATACTTCGCCTGATACCCCAAATCATCCCGAAATAGGGGTTGCATATCGAGGGCAATTAAGTGCCCTCCTGGCAAGGTAACTAAATCTGCGCCAAAGAAGGGCAAATCGTAATTCAGATGGGGGAAAATAACGAAATTTAATACCTGAAGTGAGTTACCTCCCTGGACATGGGCGGCTCGAATTTGCCGGAGTTTGGTAGTTTGATAGGCATAGCTAGTCGTTAAAACCTCTTGGTGATGTTTGCCTTTGCCCACTGTTGCTTGCTTCGACTCAAACCCTTGAGGAATTGCATAAGGCTGCAAATTCAAACGTTCTTGCAAAAGCGCAATCGCGTAATCTAAAAATGGCTGATAGAGAGTCAATGTCGCTTCGCTCCCAATTCAAAATTCACGCATTCAAAATTCAAAATTAACAATCACCATATTCTGTGGTGGTGATGTAGATTTAAATCACTATTTGGCTGCACTAGCTACTAATGGCACAGCATCCTCAAACAAAAATTCATGCAAAAATCGCTCTGACCATTGATGTCCAAAGTAGCTACTAAATAAACCAGATGCAGGATCGCGATCGGCACTATATTGATCGTAGTCTTTTTGGGCTTTGACAATCCGTTGAATGTCTGACTCGTCGCTCAGAGGTTCAGCTTGGGCTAGCATCTGCCAGTACAAATTCAGATAGTCTTTGAATGCCTCAAAGACCCTCGTTCTTACTGTTTCTGCATCGGTTTTGGCAAATAAGAGATATTTTGAGAAGTACTGATTAGCATCGTAAAATTTCATTTCCAAGCCTTGTGCCAAGTCTGGATACAAATCATGCAATGTCTGCAATGGATGTATGTATTTCCTCAAGTAAGCTTCATCTTGAAATAAAGGCTGAAAATCCATCACAATCAGGTTTTTTACCTGACCGAAAGAGAGAAAATCAATGCCGAGTAAGGGCAAATCATAGTGATGACTGGGATAAATCACACTATTAAAAATCTGGGCACTTGCGCCTGCATCAATGTATGTATAGCGGATTTTCCGTAACTGTGGGCACTGATAGCACCAACTCTGAATTGTGGCGGGATTTCTGCCGCGATCGCTCACCTGATACTCTAGTCCTGGGGGAATTGGGCGACTCTCCAATGTAAACCGTTGCAAAAGCCATTGTTCCAGATGCTCAAGGAAGCACTTATACATAAAATTTATAGACTAATTTGCCTTGATCCCAGACAATACGGTATTCCCAGATTCGCCGTCTCGAATATGTTAAACAAAGTAACGATCCTTAACGTTAGCATTAGGTAATGGTGCAATGCCTAAGTTATGGCGATCGCCAGAATTATTGCCTATAACTGATAGCAAGTCTTTCAAGATTATGAGCGACCAGATGATTATAGGGATGCTCTAGATAAATTGTGTTGCACCATTTGTGCTAAATTCGCCTCAGTTAAATAGCGTCGTTCAGAACAATAGGTCATCAAATAGACTCCATTCATCATCCGCACTGTGCTGACGCGCACCCGAAAATCATCGGTCATGAACCAGCAGCGTTCTTGACCTTGGTTGGTTTCATATTCGGTATCGATGGTTAAAATACCATCTTGTCCAAACCAGTAACGGCTAACTACCGGAATTTTTTCCACATAGCCTTGGTTACGAAGCAATTTTCCCGATCGCCCTGTTTCATCATCTGGTACATCAATTAAGACAGCGACACGATCCGGATTGGGTTCTTGATCGTCGTCATGTTCTTGCCACATAAAGCTAGCACCTCCTTTAGCACTAGCTGGATCGATACCTTGGGGCTGGCAGATTGCTTTTACCCGTGGGTCATCAAGTGCGATCGCCCCTACATAAAGCTTTGATTCTCCGGACTCATCCGCCACCGTATCAAAGTGATGCACCGTGCGCTGGGTAAACCAGACCCCTTCACTCTTACCGAAAAACTCCATCATGGTCATTGGTGGTACAAAAGGCATAGCTGATCCTCTAATAAAAAGGGGGGAAAAGAAGTATAAAGGATGTGGACGCGTTCGCGTAGCGTCTCGTAGAGAAGCGGCTTGCCGCAGGCTAGGATTAAGTATGAAATTCTACGAAATATCAAAGGATGGGCATGAATTAGGAAAAAATTTATCTTGTCCACGCTACTTACGCTTGGGACAGTTACCGAAAAATTTTTACTTCATCCTTGATCCTTTATCCTTCATAAGAAAATCCCCGAAACGGATGGAAACACTTGACTTGATTGCTGTGGAGGAAATCCGAACGGCAGTTTTAACTGCTGTGGTTCTCCAGGAAAAATATGCTTTGAACTTGCATTCAGTTGGTAGCGCATTTTGTGTTAATCGTTTACCTGTGTTTAAATTGTGTAAGCTAATTGTTTTTCTGCTTGGATCTTTTTTTGTTGGCGATTCCTGCCAACCGCCCACATAGCAAAATCCATGTTTAAGGTGTTTGACTACTGAGCCACGTTTAAATCCAGCGCTAATTGTCTTGCCGTATCTAGAACGAATATGTCCCGCAGAGTGCTGTAATCGGTGAAGCTGGTGACGATGAAATTCTAACGGCACAACCTCAACCAATGCTGTGTTTTCTGGCTTGATATGTCCGCCAACAAAATAGTTAGCTAGCACCCATGAATCAACACAGTGAGCGTCAAATTTGTTGGATAATTTATTTTTAGATTTTTTCAAACCCAAAGCTTGCCGCATCTCGTAAGTGTCATTACCCGTTCCAGTTTCCAGGTTGGCAAGCCTTTTTAGTTCTGAGTAGAACCACTTTTTCCCAACCTCCAAAGGGCTAAACATTAGGTTCCACTTTTTTGCAGCCCTCCAAGTTTTAGCCTTGACATCCTCAACTACAAATATTGAGACAGGGAACATTAAAGTTAACCACTTGGAAATTCGCAACTTCCATTGCCACCTTGCTTTAGTTGATGGTGGTAATTTTTGTTTGTTTACAAGTCTATTTTTGCGATTCTGTCGGCAAGGGGTATTACGAAATCGCCTAGCGCGTCGCATATTACGACGAACTTCTACATGCTCTTTTACCCAATCAACGGCATGAGTTTGGATATTTAAGTAAGTGTGCGCCTGAGACTTAACAGTGAACCCCTCACGTTTACTGCCAGGATCAATACCGACGGCAATTGGTTGAGTATTTCTATTACTTGGCTCTTGATTTAATCGAACACAAAATACTCCTTTTTTAAAAAATCCTGTTGCCTTACCTGATTTAATCCAACGCTTTGCTCTACTGCAAGTCGTTGGCATCAATGCACGGTTATTTTGGTCAACTACTGGAACAAACATTTACGATAAATCCTATTGCTAGGTGTGTATATCCCAGACGCTCCTTCGTCGCTACCGCAACGCTTACGCTACTTTTTGCCTAAGAGGTTAAAAATTTGGGAAGCATTCTTAACATTTTGTGGGCTACCACGCCCAGGCAATTCAGTCTAGGCTCTAAGCCTGTAAGCTAGACCGGAGGCGGAGCGTCTCCGGCTCCGCAC
The DNA here is from genome assembly GCF_020829645.1 of Nostoc mirabile CHAB5784. Lineage (GTDB taxonomy): Bacteria > Cyanobacteriota > Cyanobacteriia > Cyanobacteriales > Nostocaceae > Nostoc > Nostoc mirabile. The sequence goes on from NZ_JAIVFS010000072.1 coordinate 30,208, forward strand.
TGTTTTAGTCTTGCATTTAAAAGGTGGTTAGTCTTTATTTTGCAAGCCCCGCGTCTTTAGACGCGGGGTTTGTGACCCTTTCTTAGACCCTAATGATTGTAGATGGATCGCGGTACAATACCCCTAAATAATCTCACAATTTCAACCCATGATCAGCAGGGAAACTCACAAGACACCCCAAGAGGTTTTGGCTGTCCTCAAAGCAGGATTTGCTCTAACTCAAGAAGATTTATATCAATTCAACCTCAGTGGTTTAGAACTGCAAAGAGCTAATTTGCATCAAGCTACTTTGATTCGAGCGAATCTCAGCAAAGCCGATCTGAGTGCAGCGGATCTCAGTGGTGCTGATTTACGGGCAGCCGATCTGTGCCAAGCGATTTTAAGGGATGCCAATTTACAGGCAGCTTGTTTGTACCGAGTCGATCTGAGTAGCGCAGATTTACGGGGAGCTATTTTGACCGACACCAAGCTGCTAGGGGCAAGATATGATAGCCAAACCCTGTTTCCCGAAGGCTTTAATTACAAATCCTCTGGGGCGATTGGGCCAAATGCCTATTTGAATGGTGCCCAGCTAAATACAGCCAACTTGCGTCATGCTGATTTGCAAGGTGCAAGTATGTTGGGAGCATATTTGGGGGGGGCTGATTTAACTCATGCTAATCTTCAGGGAGCGCGGCTAAGTCAGGCTGACTTGCGGAAAGCCTGGTTGCCAGGAGTATCTTTACGCAATGCTCGGTTAAATGGAGCCAACCTCGCAGGAGCTGATTTACGAGCAGCAGATTTGACTGGCGTTGATTTCGAGCATCCCGAAAGCATTGCTGGAGCAGATTTTACCCATGTTCAAGGGCTGAGTGACGAAATGCGATCGCGCCTCCTTAGCCAACCTGCACAAGAGCTAGATACACCTCATGCTTTAACCCGTCGCACCACACGCGCCAGCCTAGAAAGGCTATCTTGACACTAGTAAACTCAGAGAGTCCCTCGCGAAACTCGCTGGTCTTCAAAACCGTGCTTAATAGTTTCCCATTACCCGGCTCCTCAATGATTCGGCACGTTGTCATGTGTACTTCACAACTGAACCATCCTCAGTTGTCTTTTCATCGTGGCAGTGTCTGTGTAATATCTGGAGATTTTTATATTCGTCTTTGCCTCTCAAACTTTTGGGGATTATGTGGTCAATCTCCAGCACATCTTCGTCTCGGAAGTACATTCTGCAGTAAGTACACCTCCCTTCCTGTGACTTTAGGAGCGTTGCCACTCTCATAGTCGCTTCGGGATGTTTCCCGATTCGTGAACTCCAATAAATTAGGTTGCCATCGTAGGGACTGGCATCGCCTTCAACTTTCACATGACGGATAATCTTTGTTTCGGTGTGTGACGGTAACTGCATCGGGTTTTTACCCGACGGTAACTGCATCGGGTTTTTACCCTCCTGCCTGGTTGATCGTTTGGAAGATCAGGAGTTGGCTATTTTATCCTTACATCTGCTGCAAATTTACTTGGTGTATATTAATACATTAATGATTCAGCAGCTGTTGTCACAACCGCAATGGATGAAGTTAATGACTAAACTTGACTTGCGGGCGCTTTCACCTTTGATTTAGCTACATATCAATCCCTATGGTACTTTCAAGTTGGATATGAACGAACGTTTGCTGATTGAGACAGTTGCATGAACACGAATATCCAACCATGCTCCTTGCCTCATGTCCTTCAAAGGGCGATGTCTATTACCTCTATTAGAATGCGATCGCTCAAAGAGCGATAGCGTAAGCGCCATCGCTCTTTGAGCGGGCGGTTACGCTATCGCCATCAGGCACGCGAAAAGCGCCATCGCCCTTTGGTATCGCCAACGACGGGCGGTTACGCTCTTAACATGATCGCACAAGAAGCGATAGCGATCGCCTGACTCAAAGAGAAACGTTTATAGTTATGCTCTGTTTTTAAACTAAACGGTTTAGTTTGCACTTCATGACAGCTTCGCCAGCTCTACGCCGTGTAGGTAGTTAGCCCGAACAGGGAATCAGTTTTGCTTAAACGATTACCTGCTAAGTCAATTGTGTAGCCAAGAGTGCGGTTGACTGCCGTGGCATCAGTGATTTTTTCTGACATCAGGCGATAGAGCGAATCGTAAGTATAATCAACACTGCGACCAGAATATTCTTCGACTTTCTTACGATTGCCGACTGCATCAAGGGTATATTTAAAGTCGGAGAATATTGTAAGAGTGACGTTTTTTGTTGTCACTTGGGTTAAGCGATCGCGTGTATCGTACTGCCGTGATTCAACAGAACCGTTAGCCAACTTAGTCTGAATTAAGTTGCTAACAGCATCATAATCATAATCTGCTAGGAGTCGCGTGCCATCTTTAACAGTATCTAAACGATTCAGTTTATCGTAACCGTAGCTAGTGGTTCCCGCTTCTGTTGTCAAAGATGTAACATTGCTTAACAGGTCATAGCCGTAGTTGACAAATTGTTGATCGGATTGAATAATTTTTGGCTCCTAGCAGTTGGTTGATTCGCCGGTAGCCACCCCAGATGTATAATTCACGCTGGCAGTATTCTTCAAAGTTTTTATATCCAGCTTGGAGGTAAATCTGCTGTTCCCGCATCAGGAGGATTTCATCTACCGCGAAGCACTCGAACCTATCGATGGCGGTGAAGGTTTCCTGGATACTGATGTTGAGGTTGCCGTAATCAAGCGCTGTTGCTTGTTCTCTTTCTAGTGTCAGCATATCTCTTGCCCACTATGGTAAATGCCTAAAAGTTGTGGTGTTGCAAATTAGCCAAAGTGAACCGGGTAGCTGTAAGATGGATTTTTCCAAAAATGTGTCAGCATTATAATTAGTTCACTTTGTGGTGAATGAATTGAACGGGCGATCGCATTGCTTTGGTCGGCGGCGATCGCTTTTACTAAGCAGCAGGGGTAATAATTACTCAGGTTGATCGTTTCCTGCTCCATTGTCAGACTGCCTCACAAGGTAGTCTAACACTGGACTAATACGGTCAAGCGCAGCACTAATTGTTCGCTGAAAACTTTGTAATCGAGTAACATCCGTTTTTAATTTTCTCATTTCATTTTTTGCCTAGCTTTTAAATATAGTTTCATTTTAGCCTATACAAAGTAAATCATTAAGTAATAATTAGTATATAATTTTTATAGGCTAGTTGCTAGGCTAGCCTATAGTGATAAATCCTGCCGAAGGTTTGGCAGGGATCTCATTAACTGCAAAACCCCCGAAGCTATGTTTTAGGGGGTTTTTCTTCATCTTCAAATTCTAAAAACTGGCGAATCCGTTCGCGTGATAGCCTGAGTTGCTCCGAGGCGCTTCTCAGGCTGCTAATTCCCCCAGGATTTTCTCAGCACGTTCCTTAAACTCCTCAAGCTCTGCAACTTTCTTCTTGATGTTGTCAATTTCGTCGTCACTTCTTGGCGATATTCCTAAATAACTGTCAATGAACTCTAGTAGAAGTCTACTAGCAGAAGTTCCACTCGCTTTGGCCTTTTTTAAGAAAGCAATTTTCTTTTCTTCTGGGATGCGAAAGTTCATTTGGGTTTCCCCTTCCGCAAGATTTCTTGGCATAGTATGTCCTTTTCTGCTCAATCATAGCTTTTAGCCTATACCTAATTCTACTCGTCAGCCTAGTTCTTGCCTATAAAATAGGACTTTTACCCATTTTACCTATACACTAGCCTGTATTTATGCTGATAAAGGAAATTTTTTAGCCTATACTAAAGATAGCAAAACAAAAGACGACCGCTCTAGCCTGAGAAACTTACGCGATCGCCTTTTGTGAAAACCTAACCCCATGTAGAGGCAGGAGATCCTTATTATGACGCAATCCCTTTGCACACATCAAGCGCCTTCAAGCTTTAAGCCTAATCAAATAGTCACACTTGCAAATGCTTCCTTCAAAGACGAGCAAGCCACAGCCCAAACTGAACTATACAGCCACCTCGAAGCCCAAGCGAAGCTGTAGCCCCAACCCAAGACCCCCTGACATCTCGTGACCGTCGCATCATTGGCGAGATTATTCAGGTGAAACCCGAATCAGTTCGCACCATCTGGATAGAAGGCGGGATTACGGTATGGGTGCAGTTGAAGAATGGCGGACGATTAGCCTTTGACAGGAACTGGTTCGCTACAAGAGTTGCAGAAGTTAAAGCAACGCTACCAGAAACACCACGGGAACGGAATCAGCGCTTGGAGTCCGAGTTGAAAGAAGCTTGCACTCTTTTTGGTTTGTACCACGGAGAGATTGATTATCTAGTATTCAGCACGAAAGTCTATCGTCATGGGCATTTGGTAGGCTTCGTTGGATGTAACGCAGAAGGTTGGTACGCAAGAAAGAGACAGTATGGACTCAATCGCGTGGCTCCGAGTGCAGAACAGGTGATTGCGTCGTTGGGAGTCCGAGCGGCAGTAGCAGCTTAGTTGCTGAAAGTGAGAAAGGGCGGTTGCAATCCAAGACAAATGCAATCGCCACCAAAATGCAATTCCAAGTAAACACAATCATGACACAAAATACAGCAAGTAACCCCACACTTCTTGATCCGGGTTTAGACGACTAAGAATTCAACTCGTGCTAGATGAGTTCTCAAGTCATTGCGATCGCTGGTACTCAGAGAGGTGGCAAGGGAACCTTAGCAGCAATCTTGGCAACATTATCAACTGCACTTGACCCCGGATTGAACACCCAATACTTTACAGCCGGGGTGGACGTTTACCCCTTTGCCTGCAACTTAACCTCTGCCCTTAAGTACCCTGAGAAAGATGCGGATAGGGCTGATGAACTCGTCGCTCGTGATTTATTGAAATTTCTTAAGGGTCTAGATGGAAGTGATCCTTACTCCCATAAAAACTTATTGCTAGTGATTGATGAGGCGATGCGGCTACTCTGATTGTTAGAGGAGAGCGATCGCACCTGGGCGATCCAATATTTACTTTCTCGCTTCGCTAAGTCTGGCGGTACATTAATTATCGTCTTGCATGGCTCTAACCTGACAAGCGTGGTAGGTAAAGCTACGGCTGGGCTGGCAGATACCTTTAAGCGGTGTAGATGATAGCGATCGCCTCTACGGTAATGCTGGCGATGACTATCTATACGGGGGTTATGGTAATGATACCATCAACGGTGGTGCTGGCAATGATTACCTATACGGTGAGAATGGCAATGATTACCTTCTTGGCGGTGGGGGTGATGATGCCCTCGATGGTGGCGATGGCATTGATTCGTTAACAGAATGAATCAAGTGATGTCAACTTTACATTGACTAACACTAAACTTTCTGGGTTAGGTAGCGATACCCTCACCAGTATCGAACGAGTAACGCTGACTGGTGGTATTAGTGACAATATCTTGGATGCTTCAGGATTTACTCTTGGTAACGTCTATCTCTATGGCGATGCTGGTAATGATACCATCAACGGTAGACATCTCCAAAATAGTAACATTCTGTGGTAAAAGAACATAAAATAGCTTTTTTGACACAGAAACATGAGCGACATACTGAATCATATTGAAGAGAATCCTAAAAAAACAAAGCGGTTAATTGGTCTGGAGTATGAACAGTTACAACAATTAATTCAAAATGCGGAGCGACTACACTTTTGAGTTACAAGAGTTATTAGAATCCAAAAAAGTTAGAATTATTGCTGGTGGTGGAGGTCGTAAACCAAAATTATCGCTCAAAGAACAAATAATTTTAACGTTGGTTTATCTCAGGCATCTGACTACATTTGAGCTTCTTGGTATCCAATTTGGAGTGAGTGAGTCCACCGCAAATGATACATTTAACTATTGGTTGCCAATACTCAGAGAATTGCTACCATCCAGTTTAATTGAACAAGTAAAAAAAAACGAATCTGACTTAATGGTAGTTAAAGAAATACTTACAGATTATGAATTAATTGTAGATAGCTATGAACAAGTGAGGGAAAGACCTGGGGATAATAAAGAACAAGAAAAATATAAGCGCCAAAGGCGATGGCGATCGCAAACGATGCAGTGTAATGTTGTGATTCACCGGATGAACTCGCCCTGGATAGAATTTAGTCAAATTTTGAATGTCGTAAACAATCACAGTTTGGTAGTTAGATGCAGGTTACAAAAACAAACAGGGCAGACGATGTAAATATGAAATTGTTGCACCGATCAGAAATTTTATTTTTAGATAATATCTCTACTAGCAAATCATACAGAGGGTAGCTTTTTTAAACTAGCAATGCTCGGTACTTAATCAAGTTAAATACGGGCGTTTCAACTCTCCCAGGTACTTCAACATAGTACGGTTTATCAAGTAGTCGAGCGGCATTCGTTTTCATTCACGTCCACATGAGAACTGCATAGCATTAATCTATAATCTCGTATTCTTTCTCTATCACACTTAGCAATTTCTCTTCCACAGCAGTAAGATAAGGGCGGTTCAGCTTACCCAACAACTGCAACAGATTTTTGGCTGTCTCCTCCATCCCACTGGAGTACACCCGACTGATGCGATCGCAAATCTGCCGCATCTGCTCACACTCGGCAGGTAGGTAGTTGCAAGACTTTAGGTACTGCAACCCAACAGTGTACTCTCCATCCCAGGTTCTCACGGTGCAACTAAACTCATTCACTTGGCTGACGATGCTCCAGCACCCACCCTTGCCCCTCAGTTCGGGATTGTCCTTGGCAAGGATTTGGCACACTTCGCCAATTTGGTAGGTGTTCGGTACTTTGGTTCTCTCTATTATGCGCTGCACAACATCTTTGACGATTCTACCTGTAGGAACTTTACCGCCAGCAACTTCTACCGCTTTTTGCCAACAACTGCGCTGTGACTTTGGTTCCTTTGGAACCAAAGGTCTAACTTGACGTTCGCTTGTAGGCAGAATTTGGGAACCATTGGTTCCCATTTCATCCGGTATCTCATTTTGGGAACCATTGGTTCCCATTTCATCCGATATTTCATTTTGGGAACCATTGGTTCCCATTATTATGTTGTCAACGACATTTGAAGCAGCTATTAGATAATTCACATGGCGGTGAGTGTATCCAAACCGAGAGCGGCAATATTCCTCGAAGGTTTTATGCGTGGAACGGTGCAATCTGCGTTCGCGCAATTCTGCCAACGCCTTACCTGCCTCAAAAAATGCCCTTTCAACTTTACGCTCTAAGTGTAAGCGATCGCTTTGCTCTTGGTCGGTTAACTCAGGAACTTCAACAGCAGTAACCGTAATTGTTGCTGAAGCTGGGTCTACTTGCTGGGAGATATCTTCACTTGCAGAGTCAGGGGGTGCTTCTGAATTACTAGATGCAGCAGAGGTGGCTTTTTTGCGCCTAGAAGTTGGCTTATTCATTACTCCACCTCTTTTTGGTTTAGTGGCATTTGGTTAGAATCGAGTGCAAATAGATTTTGAGTGTGGGTCTTAATTGCGATTGCGCCAAGTGCAGTGCCTTTGGCAATAGCTTGTGAACAGGGACTGAAAACAGAAATGAATGCGAAAAGTTTGGGTTTGAAATCCTGGACGATGGGATATACAAGAACGACGTGAAACTGGGTGAAGTCGGATGCGCTGACGGCGGCTGGTGGGTGATGCGTACTGGGGAATGTCAGCAGATGCCATGTGACTCGGCATTGGAAGCAGTCTGGCGATTGTCGATGCTGGACGTGTCTACTGATGGTAAATCCATTTTTGATGAATATTTTTTAGATCAACCGTTAGAACAGCTAAGACTCAACCAAAGGACAACCTGAAGCTGGATATTGTCGTAAGTGCTGATGAACTTTATGTAGTGAGAACTGGCATTGAAACCAATTTCGCAAAAAGCTTTCTTCTTGCTGCCTCATTAGTTCAGGATTTTTCTAAGCCACTGATTATCGTTGCGAATGCTGGCGACGAAAACACGGTTTTCTCTAATCTTTACGATGCTGCAACCAAGACCAAGATTTACAGGGAATGGAGTAGAGATTTAGATTGGGCAACAATCATCCGTGACATTCAAATTTTATTAGGTGGCATGAATACACAGCGATCGCTCAATGTACATCTAGTAGAGGCAATGATTGGGATGCCACAAGGTTGGACAGAGAATTAGAAACTATCTCTGTGCAAAAACCTGCTTTTGTTCTGGGCGAAAGAGTCATCCTCTGTTCTCACGATAAGGGAACAAAGCAACGGCTGATTTTGGGGATTGCTTTGGTGAATAATTCTTGGTTTTACCTTGTTGAATTGATGTCGCCAACGTTAACTCAATCACTGACTATATCCAATCGTTTCTCACTAGTCGGTGAAAAAAGTTTGATGCGGGTAAATGTCTAATTCTCTCTAATCACACAACGAAAAATTATTATCCAACTAAAGTTATGTCACAAATTGAAATCGCCGAAATCATCGAACAGATAAAACAAGAGATTGAAGTTGACGCTAATGGTCATGGTAAAGCCAGTATCAAAGCCACTGCACGACTAGCTGGAGTTGATGACGAATCTATCAGAAAAGCTTTGAAATCAAGCGCCGACCTAGCACCCTCAAAATTAGCCAAAGAGCTTATGTTACAAGGATTTTCAGCCGCCGACCTGAGCCAGTGGAGAACCGACGGAATCCCTGATATAGCGATCGCAAAACAAGCTAATGAACTCTACCAGCACTGTTTAAAACTGGAATGGCAGCAGAATCAAATCAGGATCGCGGGTAAAACAATGCCTGTCCCTCGCCTGGAGTGCTTTTATACGCCCTGCCCCAAACTGCCCGACGTAACGATGGGCGATTGCGTGATGGCTACTTACAACGATATGCCCACATAAAGAATGCATGGTGGGCTAGTGGACTTGACCCCCGAAACTCCTGGCTACCGATGGACTGGGGACGGATGAAACCCGATTGCCCTCGCTTGGAATGGGACAAGACAACCCTTGAACAAACCCAAAAGCCAGTTAAATATGAATCGCCACCCAAAACTCCCAACCGTGTTACTTACTTGAGAGTTCCCCTACACATTTGGTGGTTGATAGCTCTGCGCTATGACGTGCCGATGCCAGAACATATCACCGTTACCTCGGAAGGAGAAGCGTTAGGTTTTTGGACTTGGGTCATGGCTCACCCCGTAATCCCGGTATTTCTTACGGAGGTAGAAAAAAAGGCAGGTTGCTTGCTGACTTTGGGATATGTTGTGATCACCTACGGTGGGCGGGTACGCCATCGCACTTCCTGGAATTTGGAACGGTCGAGTGGGCAAGGAAGACTTGGAATACCTGCACCCTGATTTAGTCCCAATGGCGCAAAAAAGTCGCAAATTTGCTCACTTGGATGATTTGACCATTGAATTCTTCATCTCGATGCGTCCTGACGGGGAAAAACCCTACATCATCAAAAACGAATCTCGTTCCGGTGGTCGTCAGGTTTATTGGTACGAGGGGAAAAACAGCAGTGCGATCGTTGCCGAGTTTCATGCTCAACTCATGTTGGGTAAAAAGTTGATGATGGTGAGTGATAGCAAGCGGTTTATCAAGAAATTGGAGCGAGCGCTGAATGATGGGACATCGATAGATGATAGCGATGAAACACCGGAACCCAGCGAAGACCGCAAGTTACGGGTGTGGGCTATTCATTCGGAGAACAGTGGCAGTGAGGAAAATGTCATTTTCATCAGGGAGATTAACGTTGCAATTATTGATATCGATGCTTTTTTAATCACTCCCAGTCTCGGTACGGGAGTTGACATTTGCACTCCTCATTTTGATGCAGTGTTTGGTGTGTTTCATGCTGTAAGTCAGTCAGCCACAGAATGCGCCCAGCAATTATGGCGGTATCGTCCTGATGTCCCCATGCACGTTTGGGTGGCTCCTCGTCCTCCATTTGGTTACGCCGAAACCAATGCGCGTCGCATCAAAGAAAAGATTTTCCAAACAAATGAGATGATCGCTTTTCTGATTAACATTAAAGCTCGATAGTAGTGCTGGGGATGCAGTTGGACTAAGAACCCATAGTTTCGGAATATCTGACTCCTGGAGTCTTGTTTTATTCGCTTTAGCATCTCGTCGCAAGAGAGCTTTTACTTCTAATAATTTTTGAATACAATCACAGATTTCATCACCAGAAGCGGCATTGCGAAATGGTGAGCCAGCGCGGTCTTCTCACATTGGGAGACGCCAAGGGCGATGGGGGTTTCCCCCATGAGCGACTGGCGAACCCGTAAGGGTTCTAATATTGCCGGAAATTCTGCAAATCTTCCCAGTAGCCCTAACAATCCTAAATTAGAGGTTTGCTGTGCTGATGGAGTAAATAACACATCAATTTCTTTGATCTCTCCTGATACTTTTGATGATGATTTTACATCTCCATAAGGTTTTAAAAGTTCTTCAAGGTAATACGCAAGCAAATTCGTCGTGTACAAATCGAGTCATTCAATTTGGTTTATTTGAAATTGCTTTGAAGTTATTAATAATATTTTATCTGTATTTACAACCCATTTTAATCACACCTCAAATTTAAGCCGTATTCGGTACGGGAGCGATTAGCTATTTGCACTGATTGGAGTAATCATTCTACATCTTGGCTTATGCGTCATCGGCTGGGACTGAGGGCTATCTCACCAGGAGCCGTTGCCACTGAGTTGACTACTACTATTACCGATAAAGACACAGCAGCGGGAATTAATCAACTTTATGCGATCGCCATTGATGCAGACGCTATTGTCCGTGCGATCGCATACACTATTGAGCAGCCCAGTGATGTTGATGTGAATGAAATCATCATCTGTCCAACACGTCAAGAACTATAAAAGATTTGTTCACAAGTCAACACGTTGCAACACTTGCTAACATTGCACTGTTATCGGCGGCTGATAATGACGATTAGCGCTCTTTTATGTCTCTGGTGAGAGAAAAATGCTCTGATTTGCTGAGATTTTTGAAATTCCTTGAAGACTGTGAACAATACAGGCGCTGCTATGTCGGAAATATTGAGAAGTAATCAAATAT
>NZ_JAIVFS010000073.1 GCF_020829645.1 Nostoc mirabile CHAB5784
TTGGTTAACTTGATAGCTGGTTTAACCGCCTACACCTATTTACCCAAAAAACCTGGTATTGACATTTCCCCGAAAGATTTACCTGCTCTACCTCCTGCGATTTTTTAGTTCCATCGAACTCACGTTAGGGATTAGGGATTGGGTGCCAAATCGAAAAATTATGGTGGGGGCTGTCTTGGAAAGTTCTGAGCTAAGGAAACCTTAGCTCAGAACTTTCCGCTTTTACCCACCACCAAATTTTAAAAAACTTTTTCCCAGTCCCCAGTACCCAGTACCCAGTACCGGAGCGGCTACCTGAACTCAAGAACAAAATCCATCCTGGTGAACCCTTAGATAAGAATATCTATGAACTCTCTCCAGAAGAACTGGCAAAGGTTCCTTCAACTCCAGGTTCTTTAGAACTGGCGTTGCAAGCACTAGAAAAAGATCACGCCTTCTTGACAGAATCAGGCGTATTCACGGAAGACTTTATCGAAAATTGGATTGATTACAAGCTAGGTAACGAAGTCAAGCAGTTGCAGCTGCGTCCTCATCCCTACGAGTTTTACCTCTATTACGATGCTTAATTAAGTACCGTATCTATCTAAATATATAAGTTTTGCCACCCTTTACTCTAGGGTGGCTTTTTTTTTCCAGAGTTGTCAGTTGAGACTTTCACTCAAAAAATCAACCTTAAAACTCTTGAAACTTAGCTCATGGAAGCATGGCTAGGCCCATAAATCATCCGAGTGTTGGCATCTACCTTCCCTTGAATCGGGTTCCAGTAGTGGGATGCTTCTTCAGGAAGACCAAGTTCTTGTGCAGCCCGCATCAGCATTGATTGTTGGCGATTCTTGACTTGCTGATGTTCACGCACCATTAATGCACGAGATTTATCTGCGATAGACATAACCATAGTCCTCTCTATTTTGTGAATATATAATTTATTTGTTCCTCACAAGACTAATATAGCAAAAATTCTGTAACATAAGCTACTTTTTACATAAATTTATATTTGCTTTTGCTGACAATATTAGGTATTTTTTCCCAAAGCTGGAAAAATCTTCCCTAATCCACCTTTGATGACTAAAATCATCTGGCTTCAGATTTGTCTGACCTGAAAAAACACACCTTTCCCAAGACAGAACATTTATTCGTTACTTTTATTTACAATTAAAAAGTCTGACACTTAAGTTCAACTTAAGTGATTAATTTTTGAAACTTTTACTCTTTTTTCGGTGACTTGGCACAAATACAGCAGTTGCAAAAAATTAAGTTACCATCAAATAAAGATTTACAAAAATTTACATAATCTATGACAGTTACCTACCCACGAAAATTTCAGAATGTTTTGGGTGCTAGAGAAATATTGAAACGGGTGGTATGCGATCGCGAAATCCATCTAATTACCCTCAACCGCTACCGTTACAGTGAACAACGCAGTTGCAAAGACCTGACTGACATAATTGAACAACTAAATGGACAGCCACGGGAACTGGTGCGGGATTTGTCTCATCACATCTCGGATGAAGCTCGTCATGCCATGTGGCTAACTGATTTGCTGATTGATCTGGGAAGCGATGTAGGAACTCCCCCTGGAACTTCCTATATCGATGAATTTGATCGGCTGCTCGACAAAGACACCTATGACCCAAAACGCAACCTAGAGGACGGTATAATAGCTGCCTTAGCAGCAATTAACATTACTGAAAAGCGAGGTTGTGAATATTTCTCTGCCCACATTCACGCCCTCAAACAAGCGCCGCAAACAGAAGAAAACATCAAAATTCGAGAAACCATTGAAAAAATTCTGCCAGAAGAAGCAGGGCATGTCCGTTGGGGTAACCGTTGGCTGGCACAAATAGCAGATAAGAGTCCAGAACATCGCCAAAAGGTAGAGCAAGCTAAACTCAAGTATGCTGCAATTGAACAGGCAGCATTTGAATCTGGGATGGATATCACCTTGGGTGCAGAACTGCGAGGAGTTGCCAACCTGGTGGAAGTGGCAAATACCATGCCGCTTTGGCAACGTCCCCAGTACCTGATGGAACGCTTACCCCAGACTTTGCTAGCGCCTGAGTTGCAATTTACTAGGATTCAGGCTGCACAAAAGGCTTGGCAGCGCGATCCACAGATGTTTATTGAGAAGTTTGTGCCGATGTTTCTCAACGGTATCCAGGGAAGAGAAAATAACGGCAAGAAAACAAAAGTGTAAAAGGTATTGGGTATTGGGCATTGGGCACTGGGCATTGGGGAAAAACTTACTGCAACTTCCCCTCTACTCCCCTGTTTCCTGATCTCCCTTGTTTCCCTTGTCCTTTTATTCCTCATGCCCCATTCCCTTTTCTTTAAGTAAACTTTATATAAAAAGGGCAAATGCAAAATTTTGCATCTGCCCTTGGGTGTAGAATAATTAAAATGACTAAGATGATCTAGCAGATCCTTCTTAATATTTATTTCATCGGGAGCCATCTGCGAGGAGAACAAACCAGGGTGCAAGAGTAGGTCAGGAATAGTAAGATTTTTGCCAAGTGCAATAAATCTATACTACTTGTGCGAATTTATGCCTTAGATAAGCTCAGATGAAATGAAAGGAATTTTATGCTTCGGCAAAGGACGCTAAACAGGCGTCGGAGCGAAGATCAATTACTTGCTAATGTAGATAACCAGCTACTCAATGTATGAGAAGAAAACCTATTTGGGAATAAAGCGAAGTTGCCTTAAGACTGTTTCCTCAACAAGCAAAATGTCTGAATTAGATGTGCTTTAGATTAACTGATAGGCTAAGTAACATCTATTTCTAGAGCAGTTGAGGATTGAGACGCAGAGCTTACCACCGAATATGAGCAACAGTTGTTTAGCTTTTGAGGAGTTGGTAATGCTGTTGATCAAGGCACTGAATTTGATTTGCGTTTTGATCGGCAGGATTGACACCAACTATATATACAAAGCTTGCAGTTGAAATACTAAGTGATCGCTGAAGATTTTCGTGTGTCAACTGTACATATATCTGCCAGAAAAGCTGTGTAAACGATGTTAGCACAACACTGTGTTTTCTGGTACTTTGTTTCCTTTGAAAAAAAGGTATTAACCTACGGTAGTTAAACCACAACATAGGTATTTCCGGATTTTTGCGTCACTTCTCTACGCCCACTACCGCGATGACGTGGCGCATCATCTGAAGCTTGTTCAGATGCCGCCGAGAGCCACTGTTCCGAAGCAGGCGTGGAAGGCAGCCCATAGGATAAGTGATTGACCATTGCTTGGCAGTTAGAAGCTAAGGGGCCGAACATCAGACTCGAGACTAAAAGAGAAATGGCAGCACGCATAGCAGATGTCTATTTTGGAACTCTCCACTTCACTGATACTTAGCTTTTTGATTAATATCCGGACAATTCATCAAAAAGTATTCTGTTTTACTGAAAATAAACTCTTCTTATCCTCCGTTTAAATGTTCAACTAGTAACCAATTACCAAAGTGGTTTTGATGACCCCACAATGTAATTAATTGTTCGTTAGGATAAGCGCGTAATAGTTCGTCGATATGCGATCGCAAAGTCACAAGCTGCCAATTTTGCCCTTGAGATGCAGCTGGTGCTGTGACAGTGAATCTGTACTCCTGCTGATCCAAGCGGTAAAAAATGCCTTGGAAACAGTTACTTTCCCGAATTAATCCCTTACCAAAAGTAGAGTCAGGGTACTGATTCCACGATGGGCAAGGGCAATCACCACTAGCTGGATAGGCTTGTGGGTTATTTAAGTAATACAGTTGCCAGTCCAGCCAATCCGAATGATTGGGTGGAAGATTAAATAAAGGAATAATTGCTGCTTTTGAGCGATTATCTTCCAATAAAGCCATTTGCAGCGCCCTAACAGGTAAATCCCTTGGCTGGCAGTTTAACTCAACACACATCGCTGCTGCCATCCCTGCTGCTTGACCAATGCCCATAACCACAGGTTGTAATCTGGTGGCCCCATTGGCAATGTGGGAGACAGAAATATTCTTTTCACAAACCAAGAAACCATCTGTTGTGGCTGGAATTAGGGAACTGTAGGGGATTGTAAAGGGCGTTCCAGTCCAGCGTCCTCCCCAACGGATAGATTTTGGTTGCAATGGGAATTGAACACCAGGATAATGATGGTCATTGGCGTAGTTACCAATTGCGATTGCTTCTCCTATCAGAGACGCTTCGCGAACGCAAACGCCAAAGGCGAACGCTTCTCCTATCGGAGACGCTTTGCAAAATCTCGCATCATTAGCATCATTATATATAGATGCAACTTTACCTCCAGCGATCGGCAAAATATCCTGTTCTCGGACAGTAGTTAGCCCCACTAGGCGACGGCTTTCCCGGTAATAGGGATGCAGTGCAAAAGCTGTAGGGGCGTGAGGAAATACTTTTTCTGCTAAACCATAGCGACGACCAAGCTGATTTTGGATAAAATGGGCAAAATTTTGGCTGTGCCAGCGAGATTCTTGGATGAATTCACCTCTGGATACATCTGACTCTATCAACCGCTCTACTCCTTCGCCGTAGTCATTGCCACAGATTGGCCAATTCATCATAAACAGGCCATTAGGCAAACGTCCATAATTCAAAAATGTCTCTGCGCCATAACCATCCCAAGCGCCTGTAAACTGGGATGGATTATAGTTAGGCGCAGCCGGAATTTCTGGTGCGGCAGCTACGCCCGTCGTAAACATCGCTTCACCAAAGTCTTGCATAATCACTACATAAGTGGGCGCTTGCACTGGATATCTCTTGGTGAAAGAGTTAAAAGCTACTGGAGCGCTGGGTTCTCCCCACTCCGATTGCAATTCCCAGCCCCAGCGATAGGGTATCTCAGCTAAAGCCAATAAATCTCCTAATTCTGTGCCGTCGAGAATAATTTTGGCTGTGACAGCAAAATCAGCAAAGCGCACACCAGTAATAGAATCACCTTGGCGAAACACTTCTATTGGCACTTGTCCAAAAATCCAGTGCAGATTTGGTAATTCTTGCACCCAATCTGCAAAAATCTCTGCCCCAATCCGAGGATCGTAGTTAAAAAAGCTTACCCAACTGTTATCTAATCCTCCGGGCTGTCGTTGTCGCAATTCCTGCAAAAACGCACCCCATAATCCTGTTTGAAAGGCTTCTAATTCGTTGCCATCGGGTGCGGAT
Organism: Nostoc mirabile CHAB5784; assembly: GCF_020829645.1. Lineage (GTDB taxonomy): Bacteria > Cyanobacteriota > Cyanobacteriia > Cyanobacteriales > Nostocaceae > Nostoc > Nostoc mirabile. The sequence continues at coordinate 5,145 of NZ_JAIVFS010000073.1, forward strand.
ACTCCAGCCGAAGTCAGCATTCCCCCCAACCAAGGAAATTCACTCACTAGAATCGTTTTGGCTCCCCGTCGCGCCGCTTGGATAGCAGCAGCAGTGCCTCCGGTTCCTCCACCGACAACTAAGACATCAGCTGTATATATCAGATGAACCATCTCCTAACCTCTCTGAGTTTCCGACATATTTTCCTAAAAAAAGCGATCGCATTTCAGTTTTTATCTCAAACTGAGTGCGATCGCTCTTAGTTTCCTTAAATCACAAGGAATTATTCGGATTATTTCTTAATTGATACTTACTCAACTAAAAGTTAAGGGAGTGTTGCATTGTATTAACAGCCTACTTTTCTACTTTGTTAGACCATCAAATACACCTCTCAAAGCTGCAACAGCATCTTGAGTCCGCGCCCAAACACCTTGATCTGGGTCTTGACCTGTAAGTTCTCTTGTACCCAACACTTCTAGCACACCTTTCAATTGTTCTTGATGGGCACGATTCTCAAAGTTGACTTGATTGAGTGGCCCAATAGCTTCTTTCACGTCATCACCAACCACTTGGGCAGCCTTATGGATAATTAAACCAGTCATTACGGCTTGGTGCTTAATCCTTTCGTGAATAGAAGCCTTTTGGTACAGTGTCAGCTCATTCCCATCTATTATACGGTTTACTTGCTCAACGTACTGCCGTATGGTGTCTCTAGGCTGGGCTGAACCACCACCAAATTTAGAAATAACTTCCTCGATCACTGTGAGATTTTCTTGGTCATCTTTGAGAAAGTCGTTTAGGCGCTTGCTAATTTCTTGGTCGTTGCTTACCGCAGGTAGTACTTTTTGTTCATTAGCAATTAGCAACTCTTGTATAGCTTTCAAATCTGCTAGCTCTGTAGCGATCGCGCTACGCTTGGTATCATCTAAAGCTACAACCATTTGTTAGACTTTCCTGAAATAATTTAGGACACGATTAACCTCTCACAATTGTTTGACTCAACGCATCCTTCTTGAGATATATTATCATCTAATACTTAAAGTCGCAAACAGGCATACAGCGAATCTGACACATATATAAACTTCCAAAAGTCGAGTAGCTGTTCTCCTACAAGCTGATACTGGGAAAAGTGAAAAAAATGCCCTCCTTCTAAACAATACCAGAGGCGATCGCCCTCCTTCAAATGCGATCGCCATCCTTGCAGTGCCTCTGGTTGCACAACAATGTCGTTTAAGCTACTACAAACCATCAAAGGTACTGAAACTCTGTTTGCCTTTATACTCACTCTCTCAAACAGAGAATGAGGAGAGAGCGAACAATCTAAGTCTTGCTCCAGAAGATGTGTCAGACTCTTAAGAGTGCATTTATCTTGATAACCAAACAAGTTGTAAACCATATCAGTTAAAAGTTTTTGGCGACTTAAAAACTGACGGTGAATATAATAATGAGCTTGCCAATCAACCGCCGCATCAACACCCACGGCTAATAGCGTCAAAGACTTAACTGTTTCAGGATAGCGACGGCTATAGAGTAGCCCTAGTAATCCTCCTGTACTATGACCAATCAGGTGAACAGGCCGATTGTAAGATTTGAGATAGTCATGAAGCAGAACAACAGCAGCATCTAGTGAACTTACTTCATCTTGACTTTGGCAATATTTCCACTCTTGAATTGTCACTTGAGATGATAAATAACAAAGCAGCGGTTGAGCAAAGTATTGCAAACAAGGGCTTGTATTTAACCAAAGAACATCCGGCAGTTTAGACATCCTGATTTTCCTGTAAATAGAATAAACTCTCAATTCACTAATTAATAATTTTTGTAACTAATAATCACAAGTTGCTATATCTGAATTCCAGCTGATTTTTCCAGCCAGGCTTATCAGTGTGTCAAACCTCCTGTAAAAACTTATTGATAAAAATATTCAATATATTTGAGAAAAGCTTACAATATTAGAGAAATTATTGCAAATAATTATTGTTAGTGTTTCAGACCGTTTCTCTATGAAGTTATAGCAGGGGACTCTTAACAGGCTTAAAAGTCTCTTGGTATCCGGGTTTTATGTTCAGTTTATGTCCTAAACTACCAGGCGACAGCTATACACAAAATTTCCTTGTCTATCGGCATCTCCCTTTTGGTAAGGCTACGGTGTACACACAAGTCGAATTACCCCCCTTAATCCCACGCCAGATGCTTCAACCGCCCAAAGCACTGGCTCCCCGATGTATTGGGGGAAACAGGAAATCTAGTTCCCTCCCCAATACATCTCTTAGGGTTAGGGTGGGGTAAAACTGACACTCAAACCCAGATTCGTAAGCTATTTAAGACTTGTGTGTACACCGTAGCTTGGCAAGGGGGAGGGCGTAGTCGGGGGGTAAATATATGCAGCTTTACAAAGAAACGGTATTAGATTAGGACTTACGCAAAATATCTCTCAAACTCTCATTTCTCCGTGTCGCGCAGCGTCTCCCCTTGGGAGACGCTGCGCGTAACTTGCTTAAGAGGAGGGGTACAAGTCTCTTAACCGCAAGGGCGCACTGGCTTCTCTGCGCCTCTGCGGTTGGTTATTCCGTAACTCGTGCGTAAGTCCTATAGATAAATTTATCATGTCAGGAAAAATCAACTTTTTTATCTAAATATCTATATATCGCTTTTGTAAAATTGAGATAATTTCAATTTTTGTACTCAGCTAGCAGAAATATTTTAGCAAAGTTGTTACTTTTAATTTACGCATCATAAAATACAATATTGAATCCTTTAATACCAAGGCTTCAAAAAAATTTATTCTAGCTGGATATGCATGTAACAATGACTTGTATTATTTAGCCTGGCTGATGAGAACTTCTTTTAAGTGGATATAAATAAATCCAATTTGGATATACAGCTAAAGATAGAGGTTGTGAGTATATATTTTTATTTAAACTTAAGATAAATCTAAATTCTAGGAATTACTACTCTTAAATAAAATTCAAAATATTATGTTTATTAAGTGCTTTAAGAATAATGGGAATTTAACTATAAATAAGGATAAAAATGTCTCAAATGTTGAAATAGCACTTTTTATAGATCAAATCAAAAGTAATATCTGGCTATTTGGTATTCCATCTTGGCTTTTTGGAATAACCGATAGAAGCATAGCTGTATTTGCTGATGGTTATTTATCTCCTATAGAAATATTTCAGCTATTTACAACCTTTTTCTTTTTTGTAAGTTGGCTATACCTCAAGCCTGATGAAAGCTTTAACAGTAATGATTTAGGCCCCAGTCAATATCAAGAATATCTCGCTCGTACTCAAGCTAACAAGCTTCAAGTAAAAAAGCTCCACATGATTAGCCAGGAGTATATTTTACCGTTTCCTTATATTTGCCAAATTTATCATTTATTGAACTTAAAACATTTGGAAACAGTTCATAGCTTTAGCCTTAATAACCTGAAAATTTTTCAAATTAGCCACTTTCAGCCCACAAATACTGGTGGAATAATCAAATTCCAAACAATATTAGACTCGCCAGCGAATGCTTTGAGGATTTGGCGTCAACCGATTGTAGAGGTGGATTTAATATTACATACTCCCTATACTGTTGAACTGAGTATTCCAGTCTACAATAACAAAAGGATAATTGTTATATTTCATGCTTTCCCGTTAAATGACTTTGAGCATCAGTTCTTTATAGATATTTATAGTGATTTAGAATGGCCAAAGCCATTATTACAAATAATATTGCATTTTGCTTCTTGTTTGACGCTATTTGAAGATTTGCCGTATCTAAGAGCTTTAGCTGATAAAAATATAGGGCGTTTATTCAACTTAAGCAGGGCTTCAAATCACGAGACTGCATTGCTGTTTAAAAGATATGTTGAGTTATATGGTTCGACTGGAGAACCAACTAAATTACTTGAGGGGAAGGAAGAGAGTTAGAGACGCGATTAATCGCGTCTGTACAGGAGTGGGGAATTAGAGACGCGATTATCGCGGTGGGGAGTTAGAGACGCGATTAATCGCGGTGGGGAGTTAGAGACGCGATTAATCGCGTCTGTACAAGAGTTAGGAGTTTGTTTGGTTAAGCGCGTGCTAGTAAGGGGGCAGCAGCTAGTAAGGTTTTGGTATAAGGATGCTGAGGATTAGCAAAAATAGTTTTTGTCAGACCGAGTTCGACAATTTTACCGCCATTCATCACGGCAATACGATCGCACAAAAATCGAGCTAACCAAAGATCATGAGTGATGAACAGATAAGTTAACTCAAATTCTTCTTTCAATTGCAACATCAAATCCAGCACTTGCGACTGCACGCTAGCGTCTAACATACTTACGGGTTCATCGCAGATCAAAAGTTTAGGGTGAGTAATCAAAGCACGAGCGATCGCAACTCTTTGCTGTTGTCCCCCAGACAAATCTGATGGATAACGCTCATAATACACTTTTGGCGGTGTTAACCCAACTTTTTCTAGCATCCACAAAACCTGTTCTTTTGCCTTAACAGGATCGGCTAGATTGTGGATAAATAAAGGATCAGCGATACTTTGTCCCACTGTCATGGCTGGATTGAGACAAGCATGGGGATCTTGAAAAACCATTTGTATTTGTCGCCGTGAGGAGCGAATTTCTTGACGCGACAGTGTAGTTAAATCCTGTCCTAAAAACTCAACTTTGCCACTAGTGGGACGAATTAGTTGCAAAATTGTTCGTGATAGCGTACTTTTACCACAACCTGATTCCCCAACTAAACCAAGAATTTCTCCGGGATAAATATCCAGGTTGATACCATCTACTGCTTTAATTGTCTGCGCTTGTGTCTTAAACAGTCTTTCGATAAAGTTAGGTTCTATGGTGTAGTGTTGCTTGAGTTCACTGACACTCAAAATTGGGGATTTATCATTAATAATCGGTAATTGCTTTTCTGAGTCATTGGCAATTATCAATTCTCCGTTATCATTTACTGCTTGAATGTGTAAAGCTGCTTTTAATAGCGATCGCGTATATTCATGTTGAGGGTGTCTAAATACGGTTTCTGTAGAACCCATTTCGACCATCTTGCCGTTGTACATGACACCAATGCGATCGCAATACTCAGCCACCATTGCTAAATCGTGAGAAATCAGCAACAATCCCATGTTTTCTTCACCGCACAGGCGAGTTAATTCTTTCAATATCTGCGCGGAAACGGTAACATCTAAACTGGTGGTGGGTTCATCAGCAACAATTAACTTGGGGTTGAGGAGTAAAGCTAAAGCGATCGCTACCCGTTGGCGCATTCCACCGCTAAACTCGTGGGGATACTGATTCCAACGACTAGCTGGAATATTCACCTTTGCCAAGGTAGCAAGTGCTTTTTCTTTGGCTTCTGGCGTTGATAATTCTGGTGAGTGCGCCTGAAGGGTTTCAATACAATGCTTACCAATCGTCATTAACGGATCGAGGCGTGTCATGGGATCTTGAAAAATTAAGGCGATCGTTTCTCCCCGAAATTTCCGCAACTGGTTAGGCATCAAGTCAAACACCGATTGTCCTTGAAATGTCACCCGTCCCTCAATCCGACTAGAGGCTGGTAGTAAACGCATTACTGCTCGTCCTATAGTTGACTTACCACAACCCGACTCTCCCACCAATCCCATTCTTCCACCTGGTTGCAAGGTGAAAGATACATCATCAACCGCCCAGGTTGCTTCTTCTCCACTCCGCGCAGGATAGGCTACTCGCAAATTTTCGATACAGAATAAGGCTTCACTCATAGTTAGTTATCAGCCCTGAGCTACCAGCTTTTATAATTTCAAATTTAAGATAGTCTATCAGATTAGTATTAAACCTCCGTTGTACAAACATATTTATTGTATTAGCCTAAGCGTAGCCTCTCCAAGAGTTGGCAAGACTGAAGTATCTACTACAGCATTATCACTGAGCCGTATCGACACCATTCCTAAACTAATAATTTAGGTGATGCATTGCCAAGGGTGCGATCGCGTATCCGCCCAATCTAACAAAGCTATTTCATTCTCATCTAGCCCGCTTCAGAATGAATTCTGAGTCTAATAGCGAAAGTCGTCTAAGAGGATGTTTGAAAAGTCCTATTGTCGGTATCAAAAGTTTTAGATCCCCCTAAATCCCCCTTTTTAAGGGGGACTTTGATTCCGGTTCCCCCCTTTTTAAGGGGGGTTAGGGGGGATCTAAAAGTGCCTAAAGTCACAGCGAAACACTTTTCAAACAACCTCTAAAGACGACTGAGGAAAGGTATAGTCTGCGCTATCCGCAATTTCTGCTCAGTTTACCCAACTGAATTCTGACAACTGATGCCAATATTGCTGTTCGATAAAGCTTTAGCTGATTAATTCACCCATTTGTAGGAGGTAATTAGTAAGCTAATAAGTATACTTTACTTATAATCAGACCAACACAAGATGGTTTGAAACAGCATTCACGCAACGGATGTATCAATCATGTTAAACCTGATATTCACCGGATGTATAAAAATAAAACCCTTGGTGCTTTCAACAGCTTTTTTACTAGTTATACAAACTTCTGCCAATGCTGAACAACCCCTTCCTAGTTTGACTCCAGCACAAGCTCAACATTTATCCCGCGACTTAGTACCATATAACTCTCAAGACTTTTTTAGGCAAGGACAAAATTCGATTGAGAGAGAAATTCAAATTTTTAGGCAAAGGCAACTGCGCTCTATTAAACCAGTTCTTAAGATTAATTCACTACCGCAGATTAAAACACCACATACTCAGCAAAACCCTAATATCTTAACTAAGTAAGAATCATCATGCTTTTATGAAACCTTAGAAGCCCCAGGCATCACAATCACTATGCTCTGCTTCCTCTTTAGAGAGTTTTCGTGTTTCAATAAACTGTGCAACACAAATTTACAATATTAATCGTCTAACAAACCCATCAACGCTTGAACTTCAACGTCTTGCAGCTCTGATAATTGACCTTGTAACTTTAACAATTCATCTTGTAATGCTTCTGCTACATGGAGCATATTAGATTCTTGTGCAATTTTTAACTGATTTTCTTTAACCTTGATTTGTTTAAGCAAGTTATTTTCAACATGAATTGAATTGTAATGTTGAGCAATCATAGCTTTATATTTTTTATGAATCTACGGAATCTAATTAAACTTACCACCTATGTATTATTCCACATTTTTACCATTTTTTAAATATCTGGTGATTTAACAGTTATCAGTTATCAGTTGGCAGTCAGAGTCCCCCACGAATACAAGTGGTGTGTTTCAGTCGAGGTTCAATCCCCGACTGAAGCCGTGATAACTGATAACTGTTGACTGTTGACTGTTTTAATCTTCATTACTCGTAGTACAGCACGGCGTAAATAAACATACCATTTCAAATGGCGCAAGAAGCTCGGAATACAATTATGCGTGAATGCGTGACTTCCGCCTTGCGGTGGTGGTGTTTACGGGTATGGCAGGCTTAATACACCATACCCGTATTTTTAGAGGCTTTTACAAAAATGGAAATCATAATATAAGATTGGTTGACTTAGGGACTTCAAAGAAATAAATTATCCAAATAAACGTAGACGCAAAGCGGTGAGGGGGTCGCAGTCTTGGCGGTTCCCGTCGATTGCGTTAGCGCAGCGTTAGCGACGTTAGGAGCGTCACCCCCGAACCCGGAGGGCTTGCCGCAGGCTACCACTCCAGACACAGAGAACACAGAGGAATAAGGAGGAGAGAGTTTTTTCGCCAGTTTTTTGAGTATTTTTTTATTTGGAAGTCCCTTAAGAGGAATTGTAGATAACACATATAGGACTACACATGAGTACCGGAAAAACCTAGACTAAAGCAGTTTGCCACAGGCTACTACAGAGGCACAGAGAACACGGCGAATAGTTTGAGAGAGTTTTTTTGCGTAAGTACTCACACATTAACTTGTGTGTTGCTTCACCGAGTATTGCTGGATATTTTAAACAATTTTTTGTGAATTTTATGAACTTAAAACTTATAAAAAGAAACGTTTTTACTTTTGTAAAAATTATATCCACAATGCTTATAACAAGCGCAATTGGATTGGAATCATGGAATATTTATGCAGCAATAACTAATACTAATCTACCAAGCAGCCTTAATCCAATTTTTTGGATTGAACGTTTTGCTATGACTAGCCATTTTCTCGAGAGTATTATAGCAGCTTTTTATGCACCTTCAAGAAAAAAGATGCCAATAAAATATGCTACTTATACTTTTTTCGTAGGCACAATTGGGTTGTTAGAACTATTCTCTTCAGAGAATGACTCTTGACGGCTCTACCCCTTTTGGATTAGGTCGGTTGGTAGGGTGCATTAACGCACCCTATGTAAGAAAATTGTAGATTATTAAATCCACGCTACTAAGCAAAAGTTATGTGTGGGGGTTCACCAATGTAGGTGACTGGTGAATCTGACAGGCAGAAGGGAGTATAGTTTGTATAGTTAGCTTTTTGCTGAAATTTTAGTTTGACACTAAAGGATTAAAAAATGTCTACAGATACTCACATCGTTGCTTACGTTCAAGAAAGTGAATTTGATACTGTTTTAACTGGAAGTGAAGAGAAAGTTGTTGTTGTTGATTTTACTGCTACTTGGTGTGGCCCCTGTCGCCTGATCAGTCCGTTAATGGATCAACTTGCCGAGGAATACAAAGGTCGCGCCAAAGTCGTTAAGGTAGATGTTGACAGCAACAAGCCAATTTTCAAAAGATTCGGTCTTCGCAGTATTCCAGCAGTTTTAATGTTTAAAGATGGTGTTTTAGCAGAAACTATCGTAGGAGTTTCACCCTACGAGGACTTCAGCAACGCTGTTCAGAAGCTTCTTTAGCTAATTCGTAATTCGTAATGACGCTCGAGGACTCGCTAACGCTGCGCTAACGTAATTCGTAATTAAAAGGGGTTTGATATCAACTCTAGCTAATCACATATCATTAAAGTTTCCTCGCGTCAATCATAATGATAAGTGTTAAACTGAACATGATATGATTCCACTGCCTAATGATGGCAGTCACGTAATTATGAATTATGAATTTTTTCAACCTTCTGTTTTCGCCTATAATGTGCTTGAAGTAAGCCGGTAGAATATTGTTTTGAGCTAATCAGTTCCAATTCTTCTTCAGGGCTAGGCGGTGGGAAAAGCTGTATACCGCCACCTAAGATAATTGGAATAGTTGAAATAATATATTCGTCAATCAAGCTGTGCTGAAGAAACGAATTGATTAATGCTCCGCCACCAACTAACCAGATGTTTTCATAACCTTGAGCCTCTATATTTGCTAAGGCGGACTTCACTGTATCAGAAACAAATGTAACGTCCTCACGGTCAGATTGGAGAGGGCGCTGGGTGAAAACGAAGGATTTTTTTTCTGGATAAGGCCATTCATCAAAACCAAGCCCTACTTCATACGTCTTGCTACCTAACACAATCGCATCAATCGATTCGTAGAAATCTGTGTAACCGTAGTCTTCACCTTCTGTATGAAGGATTGATAGCCAATCAATTCCGCCATCACTGCGAGCGATATAGCCATCCAAACTAGCTGCAATGTAGAGTGTAACTTTCGTCATTGTGCTTCTGAATTTGGTAGTTTTCACCCAATTACTTACGTTTTTTGATTATGCGATTTAAACCGACCTGCAACAAATTCTCGCTTATACCAATTTTTTATGAAGCTGCATAGAATTCGATCCCCCCTAACCCCCCTTATTAAGGGGGGGAACCGGAAAAACATCTATCAAAGTCCCCCTTTTTAAGGGGGATTTAGGGGGATCGAGATATGTGCAACTTCACATTAAATTGGTATTAAATAAATGTTTTGTACCACGTTTGGTGACTCGCTCTCGCCACATCTGGAAACTAGATTCTTTCATTTCGCGCCTCATTAGAGCGATTACCTGTTTCTCCAGCAGCCCAAACTGAGCCTCAATAGCATCAAAAGATGTTCTATCTTCCCATGCTATTTCAATGATGCGATCAATGGTTTGTGAATCGAGGTCAGGTAGTTTCATTTCTTTGCTGGCATTGATAAATTAGAGCTATATATATTTTACTTTTCGTTTTGAAGAACCGTTGTGTCTGCTGCACCCAGTTGCAGGGCATAAAGGTTGGCATAGACACCTTGCTGATTGATGAGTTCGGCGTGAGTACCCTGCTCTACAATTTCTCCCTGCTGAATTACTAATACCTGATCTGCCTGAGTAACTGTACTGAGGCGGTGGGCAATTACGAAGCTGGTACGACCTTGCAACAAACGAGCGATCGCACTCTGTACTAGCGCTTCTGTACGCGTGTCAATGCTGCTGGTTGCTTCATCAAGAATCAAAATTCGGGGGTTAACCAACACAGCACGCGCAATACTGATTAGTTGTCGCTGTCCTTGGCTCAAGGGTGCGCCCCGTTCACCCAATTGAGTTGTATAGCCTTGTGGTAGTGAGGTAATGAACTCATGCACATTTGCCAACTGTGCAGCCGCTTCGATATCAGCTTGAGTGGCGTAAGGAGCGCCAAAAGCTATATTTTCGGCGACGGTGCCGCTAAACAAAATATTGTCTTGCAGAACGATGCCAATTTGTCGCCGCAGACTTGCTTGGGTAACGCTACGTACATCAATATCATCAATTTTCACTGCACCGCCAGACACATCATAAAAGCGCAAAATCAAGTTAATAATTGTAGTTTTTCCCGAACCGGTCGGCCCTACTAATGCAATCATCTGCCCTGGATAGGCGTGCAAATTCACCCCTTTGAGAACCAGCTGATCTGGGTTGTAGCCAAACTTGACATTATCAAATGTCACTTCACCCTGAATAGGCGGCATTTCTGTAGCATCGGGTGCGTCTTTGAGTTCTGACGGTTCATCTAGCAATAGAAAGATTCGCTCTAATCCGGCAAAGGCAGATTGAGCTTGGGTGTAAAACTGGCTGAGAATTTGAATCGGGCGGAAGAACTGCTGGACATAAAGTAAAAAGGCTGTCACCACACCCACTGTTGCAGATCCGGTGACCGCGAGATAACCACCATAAGCCAGCACGCCTGCGGTTGCTAGTGTGTTGAGAAAATCAATGGAGGGCAAAAAGGCGGAAGTAATTGCCACAGCTTCGACGTTGGCATCACGATTGGCGGCGTTAAGAATATCGAATTCTTTGATATTCATCTGTACACGATTAAATGCCTGTGCTTCTCGGACGCTAACAATATCTTCTTCCAACTTGGCGGAAAGCTCCCCAATGGTTTGTCGGGTGACGCGAAACCTGGCTCTTGCCCAACGTGCAAACAAGCTTGTGGTAAAAATCATCAGTGGCACAACCAGATTGCTCAACAAACCGAGTTTCAGGTTGATTGAGAGCATAGCAATGATTATGCCAACCAAACTCAAAGTGTTGCCCAGCATTTGAGCGATCGTCAGTCCAAATGCCTGATTCACGGTATTGACATCATTCAGCAAGCGGCTCATTAAATCGCCTGCTTCGCTGCGGTCAAAAAAACTGAGTGGCAGACTTTGGATTTTAATGAAAATGTCTTGTCTCAGTTGAGCCAGCAATCGCTGCATAATCCAGCCGATTCGAATAATTTGACCCCGGATTGCTAAAACACTAAGTCCATAGTTCAGCGCTAGTAGCCCTAGTAACAGCAGTAGTCCCTGCAAATTTCCTTGTTTAATCAGGTGATCAATCGACCAGCCGATGAAAAATGGCCCAATTGTCTGGGTTACGGCACCAATAAATACTAATGTCAGAGCAATGGGAATTTCTTTGCGATAAAGTAGCACGTATTGCAAAAAGCGCCGCAGGGTGGAAAGTTGCTGACTCGCGTTTTCCTCAGATGCAACAACGGGAACTGTGCCTCTCATAAAAATTTTGGATTTTAGATTTGGGATTTGAGATTAAAAGTCTTTATTAGAAAGCTGCGATCAAATTTTCCAGCTAGAGTAATTATGCTATGGCGCTTCTGGGTTGAGTGCAATACAGACCTAACAAGAACAGCCCCTTAAGAGCAAGGAAATGGGAGTGAGGTTTTCCTAGATCCCGTGAAAAGTCAGCATTGTCAGTCGAAACAATGGCATTGTCAGCCGAAACAATGGCATTGTCAGTCGAAACAGTGGCATTGTCAGTCGAAACAATGGCATTGTCAGCCGAAACAATGGCATTGTCAGCCGAAACAATGGCATTGTTAATCGAAACAAGGGACTTCCAAATAAAAAAATACTCAAAAAACTGGCGAAAAAACTCTCTCCTCCTTATTCCTCTGTGTTCTCTGTGTCTGGAGTGGTTCGTTTATTTGGATAATTTATTTCTTGGAAGTCCCCAATGCCATTGCTAACTCTAAAAGACTTGTGTGTACACCCTAGCCTTTTAGCAGAGAAGTCAAAGTGGATTGCGTCCAAACTAGAACCGCTATAATTGGAGATCAATTTTTCTCCTTCGGCTTTACCTGAGATTCCAAAATCACACCGTAGAGTGGACTGGTTTGCATCAATTCCTCGTGAGTGCCTTGTGCTACCAATCGTCCTTTATCCATGAGAAAAATCCGATCGGCATTCTTGACGGTGCTAATACGTTGAGCTACTACAAAAGTTGTACAAGCTTTTTGGCGCATTAAGTTATCTAGTTTGGCTTGAATCTGGGCAGCAGTTTTGGCATCTACAGCCGAGGTACTATCGTCCAAAATCAGAATGCTGTAATCGGTCAGTAAGGTACGAGCGATCGCAATTCGTTGTTTTTGTCCACCAGACAAGCCTACGCCCCGTTCACCCACAATCGTCTCGTAGCCATCGGGTAGACTACTGATAAAATCGTGCATTTGGGCAGTTTTGGCAACCTCAATCACCTCATTTAGGGTTGCATCGGGTTTTGCGTAGGCAATATTTTCGCGGATTGTACCAGAGAAGAGGGTGGTTTCCTGAAATACAATCCCAATACGCGATCTGAGGCTTTTGAGCGTGAAATCTGTTACATCTCGTCCGTCAATGCGAACTGCTCCCCCTGTGACATCGTAAAAGCGGGGAATCAGGTTCATAATTGTGCTTTTTCCAGAACCAGTCATCCCTAGAACGGCGATTAGTTCGTTGGGTTTCGTTTCAAAGGAAACTTCTTTGAGAGTTTCGGTTGTCGCTCCTGGATAGCGAAAGGAAACATTTTCAAAGGTGATTCTACCACCGCAGGTGTCAAATGGGACAGCACCGGGGCGATCGCGAATTTCTACCTCCGCATCGACAACTTCGTAAACTCGTTCGGCCGAAGCAGCTGATTGAGCGATCGTAGGTGCAGCAAATCCAATTAACACAATAGGTTGGAGAATCAACGCTAGGTAGGAGTTAAACGCCACCAGTTCGCCAATGGAGAACCTACGCCCAATCACCAGCGCTCCCCCATAGGCGAAAACTGCCAGTGTTACCAAATTACTCAGCAAAAAGATCAACGGGAAGGTATGACGGATGGCGCTAATGGTCTTCATGTTTGCCTTGACTAGACCATCATTCAGAGTTGTGTAACGCGACCTTTCGGTTGATTCCCGCACAAAGGCTTTCACCACCCGTATTCCTACCAAGTTCTCTTGCAATACAGCATTGAGGTTGCTCAGTTGCTCTTGTACTTGCCGAAAAAGTTTGTTATTTCGGGTGATAAATTGCGCCATCAACCATCCGGTTAGAGGTACTACTGTCAGCGTAATCAGCGCTAGTTTCCAGTTCATTAGCAGCAAAATCACCGAAATACTCACCAATGTCACAACTGAACCGATAACCTGAATCAAGCTAGTGCCAACAAAGGTACGGATCTGCTCAATGTCACTGGTGACACGGGTTAGTAGTTGGGAAGTCTGCGCCTGGTCATGATAGCTGAAACTGAGATTTTGAATTTTGCTGAAAATTTTGTTTCGCAGGTCATAGGCCACACCCTGAGACGCTGCTTCTGCTAGATAGCTTTGTCCAAAGTTAAATACACCACGAGCGATCGCGGCGAGTACCATCCAGGCGGCGCTATATAGCACAATTTGGAGGTTTTTTTCGGAGATGCCCTGATCAATTCCCCACCGAAATAGTTGTGGGGTAAGTGCGTTTGCGATCGTCAACAGCAACAGGCTGACCAATGCTCCTAGCGAAGTCCATCGGTAAGTGCTTAAACTTTTAAGCACGCGCTGGATTGACTGTATAGACGAAGTTTCCTGGAGTTCTGGTTGCTGAACCACTGGAATTCACCCCTGTATCTTTGGAAAATTATCTCGTATTTTGATGGTAAAAAACCAATTGACCAGTACGGAATGTGGGATCTATTTGGGGTGATCAGTCCAAATTTTGGTTCAAATTTTGGGACAACGGTATGAGAAAATACCTCTTTGGCAAGCATTGCGGCTAATCTTAAATATCGAAGAAAACCAAATAACAAGAATAATGGCTCAAAATTTTCATAGCAATTCCCAACTTCCCTCGGATATGTCAACTGCTATCAATCGCACAGCAAAGCCAAGTTCTGAGTTCTACTCTATTTTTTCTGAAGAAGAAGTTTTAGGGATAATTCATGCATTAGAAGTCAGACGAGAAATACCTCTCAAGTATTCTTATAAAGGGAGAGGCGCAAAAATCTGGGACGATTTTTATCTAAAATATGTTATCCCAACATGGTATCGAACATCGAATGTAGAAATTGACCTTTTAAAAGACAATTTTCAATACTTGAATGGCAATATTCAAAGTGGCAAAAAAGTTAACATTGTAGACGTTGGTGCAGGAAATTCCTATCCAGTTAAAAAATTTATTCAAAGACTTAATAAACTCGGAAAAATTAATAAATATATTGCTTTAGATATCAGCGAGGAATTGCTTCATTTATCCAAGAATAATTTTAGAAAATGGTTTCCTCTTGTCGAGTTTCTCAGTTCTCCAATTGACATAGAAAATAGTTGTGTACCCCAAAATTTATTCCAAAATAAAGCTACCCTTGAAATTGACGACACAGCGAAAATATTTTTCCACTTAGGTGTTACCATCGGTAATCATCAAAATAGAGATGAGGTACTAAAAAACTTTAGAGATAGCATGAGAAAAAATGATTTTCTGGTGTTTACTAATGAAACTGGTTCTAACTCTACATGGGATGGAAACGTCAGAGGTGGCTGCAAGTATCATGTAGAAGAAATATATGGATGGGTTAAAAGCAAGATTGGAATTAAATCTGAAGATTCTGAATTGGTGAGAAAGTATGATTTAAAAACAGATAGTATAGTTGCTAATATGAAATTTCACCATAATTACACTCTAAATTTTAGTCGAATAGGGATAGATAAGAAGATTGAAATATCTGAAGGTGAAGAAATTACTATTTGGCGACATCATAAGTATGAAATCCCTAAACTTTTGCAAGAGTTAGAACGTTCTGGGCTGGAACTTATTCACTATAGTATTGACAAATACAAATCACATATCATGGTGATTTGTAAAGTTGCCAGTAGCTAACCTTTTTGGCGCGGTGGGGTTCTCCGGGTTTAATAAATAATCAAGCGGACATAATAGACCTTTTGCATAAATCAAAAATAAAGAACCCCACCCCGCATTTGCTAAAGTTGCTCTGTTCGATCACTGGTAAGAGCGATCGCAAAGAACATTCAACTTCATCGGCGTAGTTTACCGCTGTAGGCATCGCTTCCATGACACTGCATCAAGGACGATCTCCTGATCCATCCCTATACTGTTCAATAGCTTTAAAAGCTGTAGTGCTTATGGAGCATAGCTTATAGCTTTTCAAGCGTGCCATTCGGCTATAAACGTAAAAATACACACTGGTAGTTGCTTTAATGTGTACTTTTGTAAAGATTTTAGAGGAATATCCGTAAAGCTATCAGCTTGATAATGATTAATTTATATATGTTTCCTTAAACATGAAATAACAGGACTAGGGGTATGAGTATCTTCAGAACAGAAAACCGGGTTAAGCTTAAAAGTTTTATTAGGTAAGGATTCTCCCGACAACGAAGGTCATTGACCGAAGATGGCTCAGGGGCACTTAGCTGGGAGCGGGGGGAGCAAGCCCTGCCCCTGAGCCGTGGAATGAATTCTGGAACATGGGTATCAAGCCCCGTCATAAAGGACGCCTGAAGGAAGGCGGAGTACAAGCTCCGTCTCAGTTTTCCCCCAGCAAAGCGCCCCCTGCTCCCTTGCCTCTTTTGACTTTTTAGCGATCATCGAGTCATTACTGAACGAGAAAATAAGGGTTTTAGCTTCTAAAAATGCTTGTTTTACTCATGTAATATCTCTTAACCCGGTTTTCTGCGCGAATGCTACTCATACCCCAAATTAAGTAAGGCTTTATGCACATAATCAAATTTCTGTTAGTGCGTAAATCCTAGACTCAACAACAGTACCAAACAAGGAAAGAAAACCATGTCTAACACAACAATCCATTTACCACCACAAATCTTTAAAACTTGGATTAATTCTCAAGAAGAAGATGAGCCGGATTTAATAGTTTATAGACCGGAAGGATTTCCATTTCCTCCTGCTAGATTTCGGGAAAAATTGAATTTCAAAGAAAATGGGGAATTCATTCTTACTGTTCCTGGTGACAATGATGTACCAAAAGGAATTCAGGGAACTTGGGAATCTAGCGTAAAAGATAAAATTCTCGTCCAATTTCCCAATTCGGAAATTGAAGGTTTTATCCTGCAAATTGTATTAATTGAAGAAGAAATTTTGAAAGTTCGCAGATTTCCTATTGAACCATAGGTCACAAGAGGCAGGGTAGCAGGGGGAAAGGGGGAGAGACTGGAACGGGGCTTGATACCCCGCCCCAGTCCAAGCAAGCGTCCTTTATGACGGGGCGGCTTGTAACCCATGTTCCGCTCTGCTCCACGCTCTTGAGAAGGTCTTGTTGCCGTTGGCATCATAAATATAGGTTTTTGCGTAATAAGGGACTTCCAAGAAATAAATTATCCAAATGAACGTAGACGCAAAGCGGTGAAGCAGCCGGTCTTGGGGGTTTCCCCCATGAGCGACTGCACCAAGCCGGAGGGCTTGCCGAAGGCTACCACTCCAGACGCAGAGAACACAGAGAGGGGAGAAATAGAGAAGATTTTTGCGTCAGTTTTGGGATATTTTTTTATTTGGAAGTCCCTAACCGTCGCTATAGTATGTCAATTCGCAATTTGCAATTACATTTTGTAACGGGGATTCTACCCCGATGGTTCCTGAGCCTGTCGTACCCCTATTTCTGATGATGCTAAAAAATCAGTTTTACTTGGCTTGTGCATCAATTAAATGTACATCAAACGTGGTCTAGGCTGAGGAACTGGACGCCCTAAATCTTTAGCCGTTTCTATCCATTCCTGCATCACTAATTCTACATTATGCAGAGCTTCTTGATAAGTATCACCGTCAGCAGCACAGCCTGGTAATTCTGGTATTTCAGCAATAAAGGCTTGATCTAATTCACTCCAGTAGAGAATAACTTCATAGCGAAACATCATTTTTACTTCCTAGCTTATACTTGACAATTACTGCACGAACTTGTTTAATTTGATAGCTTTTGGCTTTTCCTCTCTTATGTTGCAGGTTCAATATTTCCTCAACATCGGCTTTGATAAAAATACGATGATCGCCACGAATCCGTTCCTCAAAGCCTAGTCGATATAAAAGTTGCCACAGTTGGGCGAAAGGAATGTCTGCATCAGAAGTCCCAGAGAGGATCTTTTCTAAGAGTTTGTCTTGCTGACTCACGTTTTTATGGCTGTCTTAATGCTTCTATAGTCTCATATTTATTTAAAATCAGGGTAGATGTAAGTGTTTACTCAAATTTACAAGTGATATAGGCAACTACAGAGGGCAAACTGTTCAGATTGCTCATATCATAATGCTGAGGTATAAATCCGTCTCAGTTAATGTTAAATATTGAGTAAGAAATATTACACGAATATGAAGAACCAAATTCTAGCCATAGCTGCCTTTTTAACCACGATTAGTTTGGCAACAACCGTACAAGCAGCAAATTCTGAACACGTTAAACAGTTATTGGCAACCAAGCAATGTCAAAACTGCGATTTAACCAATGCAGGTTTAGTGATGGCTGACTTATCAGGTGCTAATTTGAGCGGTGCTAATCTCACAGGTGCTAACTTCAGTCGGGCAAACTTGAGCGGTGCAGATTTGCGGGGTGCAAACTTGAGTGGTGCGAGTTTATTTGGTGTCAACCTGAGCGAAGCTAAATTTAGTGGGGCAAATTTAGCGGGTGCTGATTTGAGAAATACTTATTTAGCAAATGCACAACTAACTGGTGCTTACTTGAATGGTGCTAACTTCCAAGGTGCAGTTGGTATACCATCACAAATTGCTTCACCAGAAGAATTTTATGCTTTGGGTGTAGCAGAAGGGCAAAAAGGCAACCAACAGCAAGCAATCAGTTATTTTAATCAAGCGATCGCTATTAAACCAGAATATGCGGATGCTTATTTAGCTCGTGGTGTCGCCCGTTACCAAATACTAAATAGAGAAGGTGCATTCCAAGATGCCCAAGTTGCTGAAAAATTGTTTACATCCCAAAACAACAGCACTGGAACGCTAACAGCTCAAGCTTTTATAAAAGAACTGCAAACACCGGTAAATGAGAAGGTAAGCGCTGGTAGCCCCAGTTTTGTTGACTTTTTGGGAAGTCTTGGCTCAGTCTTGCTCCAGTTCTTCCCTTTTTAAGAGTGATTGAAGCAACAGAAGGATAATAACAAATGACAAGTGACAAAGCGCAAAGTCTGAGCGGAGGTTTCCTCCGATCAGAACTTTGTAAGAGAGGACAAATGACTTTATCTCAGGAATTATGGGCAGCAAATCAAGACTTAGCCCAAGCTTGCCTAGAGCATCCTTTCGTTCAAGGCATTGGCGATGGTACTCTTGAGCAAGCTAAATTTGCTTACTACGTAGGGCAAGATGCTTTTTTTTTAGAAGCTTTTGCCCGTGCGTACAGTATCGCCGCAGCTAAAGCACCAGACTGGTTAGGTTTCACCACATTTCATAACTTAGCTAGTGGAGTTTTAGAAGAACTGCGGCTGCATAGTGGCTATGCTTCTGGGTGGGGAGTCAATTTGCATTCTGTAGAACCAGGAGCCGCTACCCGCCACTATACTGACTTTTTGTTAGCAACTGCTTGGGGTGGAGATGTGGGCTTAACTGCTGCGGCGATGTCTCCTTGTATGCGTTTGTATGCCTTTTTGGGAGAACAGTTAGCTCGTAATGGCATTCCTAATCATCAATATGCAGACTGGATTCGTACTTACAGCAGTGCAGACTTTCAACCATTAACACAACAATTAGAAAATTTGGTTGACAATTATGCCGCGAGCAATTCTGTTGTGCATTCAACTTATCGTTATGCGATGTTTTGCGAACGCGACTTTTTTCAGGCTGCGTGGATTTTGAAGTAGGGTAGCACAGCTGTGCTACCTTATGAACTTAACGAATAATAGCTGCCCAATTAAGTAAAATAAACTTAGACATTGCTTAAGGGACTTCCAAGAAATAAATTATCCAAATAAACGAACCACTCCAGACACAGAGAACACAGAGGAATAAGGAGGAGAGAGTTTTTTCGCCAGTTTTTTGAGTATTTTTTTATTTGGAAGTCCCTAAGCTGCCTTTGCCGTTAGTTGCAGTTTGGGTGGGTTGAATAGTGGGAACCGCAACAACTGAAGGAATTTGTGAAATAGATTTTTGACTATTAATCCCCTTTCGGCTAGAGCCGCCTGCCTTTGAATACTCCATGCTGTTTCTGCCGTAGACTGTCGCAACTCCAGTAAGCATCCTTTCAGACAGTTCCGAGAGTGTTTGCTCCATCTGAGTTATCGTCTTACGAGATTCCTCAAGATTAGACAAAAGCGTATTATGAGCTTCTAGCGTGGCACGAGTGTTATGGATAAGGCGGGTATAAGCTTCAACGCTTAATCCGTGCCCTAAATCCAGATTTTCATTGATGGATTTAAGCAGGGCGAGACGGCGTTGAGCTTTGTCTACAGCAGCAGAACCGCGAGTTTTTAAAGACATGGGAGATATTTCTGGAATACTTCTATTTCAACATACTGGGATGTGTTACTGCGTGATAAGAGTAATTATGTGGATTTAATTGAAACTCAGAAATTGATACTTACCCTGTGTTTATACTTATTGATTTGTCTCTATCTCTTGTTTCGGGATGAACGTAATTAGCAAATAATGTCGCTCAACAAGCAAATGCTCTCGCTCAACAAGCAAATGCTCTCGCTCAACAAGCAAATGCTCTCGCTTAACAAGCAAATGCTCTCGCTCAACAAGCAAATGCTCTCGCTCAACAAGCAAATGCTCTCGCTCAACAAGCAAATGCTCTCGCTCAACAAGCAAATGCTCTCGCTCAACAAGCAAATGCTCTCGCTCAACAAGCAAATGCTCTCGCTCAACAAGCAAATGCTCTCGCTCAACAAGCAAATGCTCTCGCTCAACAAGCAAATGCTCTCGCTCAACAAGCAAATGCTCTCGCTCAACAAGCAAATGCTCTCGCTTTTTATAAACATTCAATTCTCAATTTTGCAAAGCGTGGATGTGTAGCGGCTTTGCGTCTATGCTCGTTTGTAAAATAAAGAAATGCAGTTTGTCTGTGTATATTTGACTTAGAATCCTCAGAAGTGGAAGTGTAAATTTTATGTCTAATTATCAAGAAGTACTACTGCAAGCTCAAAGCCTAACTCCTGAAGAGCAAATACGCTTAATTGAAGACTTGTCAAGCTTAATTCGTCAACAGGTAACGATGACACCTAAGCCAAAGCGTAGTATCCTCGAATTACGTGGGTTAGGTAAAGCAATCTGGAATGGCGTTGATGCTCAAGAATACGTTAATCAGGAACGTGATATCATGTCCGCCAAGTTACCCATAATAAAAGAACCCCACCCCCAACCCCTCCCCGCAAGCAGGAGGGGAGCGAAAGCGTAGCTTTTGCGGGGTGGGGTTCTTCGGGTTTAATAAGCAATCAAGCGGACATGATATGATTCATGGAATGGCTAGTCCAGCTACAGGGGCAAATTGTGGGTTTGCATACTGCTTTACTGATTTACTTTATTGAAGAAAATCCTAATTATTTGGATGTTACAAATGCTTTTTTTAAAGCGATGTTTCGTGGTGAGTTTAGTGTTATAACATCAGTTTTGACTATCACGGAAGTGTTAGTCTATCCCTTGCGACAAGGAAACACAGCATTAGCTCAACAATATCGTGAAATTCTATTTAATTCCCAAGGTTTAACAGCTATCGAAGTTTTTCCCAACATCGCTAAAAATGCGGCACAATTAAGGGCAGATTATAACTTAAGAACCCCAGATGCTATTCAGATGGCTACTGCTATTCGTGGCGGTGCATCATTTTTCTTGACAAATGATGCGCGGTTGCCGTCTTTACCAGCGTTATCAGTGTTAGTGTTGGATACACTCATAGTTTGAGTCTTTTTGTATGTTGCGTAGGCGTAGCCCGCACTTCTCTATGAGACGCTGCGTGTAGCAAGATCCCCGAAGTGGTACGACAGAGCTATGTGACCATCGTAGACATCGCACTTCGTATTTTAATCAATTCACCAGATATTTTCAAGATTAAAGACAAATCCAGTCAGTACATCTTCTCCTGATAAACTAGCAGGAGATTGCAGCACTTCAACATCTCCAATAGAGCGATAAATTTCTACTTGCCGATTTTCTAAATCAATTAACCAACCTAATTTAGCACCGTTGTCTCGGTACTCTTGCATTTTATTTTGTAGCCTTGTTAAACAATCAGTATCAGAACGCAATTCCACTACAAAATCAGGACATACAGGCGGAAATCTCTCTTTTTGCTCCTGTGTGAGAGAATCCCATCTGTCACGTTTTAACCAAGATGCGTCAGGCGAACGCATTGCCCCATTTGCTAAAATAAACCCAACTGAAGAACCAAAAGCTATACCTAGTGACTCATCACGATTCCACACTCCAAGTTGAGCAGTTAAATCAGCATTGCGGTTGCTGGTTAAACCTCCGACTAGAGGCATTAGTAGCAATGTGCCATCAGCATTACGCTCAAATCTGATTAATTCATTTATCTGACATAACTGGAAGAATTGCTCATCTGTTATTTGAAGAACAGGAGCAAAGTTGATAGTTAACGCATCCATAGAAAATTAAACTTGAATATTACCATAAAATTTCAACTAATTCATTGCTGCCTTTTAATTGATGCTTTAATTTCCTCCCAAGTCAGCACATTATCTGGATTTGAATTATAGTCAGCAATTCGGCGTTCAAGCTCTTGCTTTTGTGCATCGGTTAAATCAGGGTAAACTTGCTTTGCCGCGATGGTATCCCAAATTGCCTGCACAAGACAGATTCTATCTTCAACACTCAGAGTTGCAATTTTGTTCAAAGTAGCTGTGATGTCCATGCTGATTAATGTGGAATGAGGAAGCGACTGGTACACCTTAAATATAGCGGACAAGATTTTGTCCATCAAATTGAACGCTGCATATACTTTGCTGCCCAACAATGCGATAACCTTACAGAAAACCTCAAAAATACAGCGATCACTTGTTGTGGAAGAGTGAGTACGTTAGCGCAGCTTACCGTAGGTATCGCTATTTATAAACATTCAATTCTCAATTTTGCGAGGCTGCCATAGGCTCCTATCACAACCCCAACCAACACCGCAAAGACTGCTCTAAAAGTTCAGTATCAGCATCAGCTAACTTGCCGATCACTTTCACAACTAAGCTTTTATGCACTGTATATAAACCTCTCTTGACTGCTGTAGCCACGTTTAGCCCTGCTGCTGACCATTCAGACAAGACAAACTCACCTTCTAGCAATGCTCCAGTTTTGCTCGTCAAGGGTGTAATTAGGATGTCTTGAGAAACGTGTGGCGCACTTACAACAACACCAGGTCTAACTTTTGAACTGGACAAATCTGAAAAGGGATACTGAACCAAAATGATGTCATTTTTAGAGTAGTTGGGCATAGACATCATCCTCAGCGTTATCCCAAACTGATGAGAGTGATGTTTGACTAGTTTGAAGCCAAAATTCAGTTTCATCATCAGGAAGTAGCGTCACTAGTACTCTTGTCCCTTCCGGTAATTCCTCTAACTCCAGCAATTCGATTTTTCCTTGCCGAACAGTAGCCCAAAGCGTTTTTAGCATATCTGTTTTATGAATAGTCATGCTTTAATTTTATGCTTCGATAGTTTATGAGGAGCCATGTCTACAACGGGCTATTCGGCGTCGCATTATTAGCTACTTAAATTGTCTCACCTGTAAGTCGCAGACGTGATTATTCTAGTTGTAGCTTGGGGTAAACGCAGTGAAACCCAACGAATAAACTATGATCAAGAAGCAGACTTGATTTACTAGAGTGCTTTGCATGGTTTCAGCAGAATTAATCTCCACTTTGCGAGAACTTAGTCGAGCAGATAAGTTTTATATTATGCAGGTTTTAATCTCAGAGTTAGCCCAACAGGAAACCGATCTGATTAAGCGCGATCAGTCTTATCCTGTGTGGTCGCCTTATGATGCAGTTGAAGCAGCAGATACTATGTTAAAAGTGCTAGAAGCTGCTAAAGCTCAAGACCATGCGTAACGCACAACGGTATTCCTTTATCCCGATTGATGTTGCATTGGGCGAAGCCAGTTTCCGCCCCTATCTACCCCTTACTTTGATCTACCAGCAAAGTTCTGTGATAACATCCGGTCTGTTGGATACTGGAGCAAGCGTGAATGTGCTTCCTTATTCAGTAGGAGTTGAGCTTGGTTATGTATGGGAGCAGCAGACAACTGCATTGAGTTTGACAGGTAATTTAGCTCAATACGAGGCGCGTGTCGTGGTTCTTCAAGCAGTAGTTGGGCAATTTGAACCTGTACAACTTGTATTTGCATGGACACAGGCTACAAATGTACCGCTAATTTTGGGGCAAGTTAACTTCTTTATGGAGTTTGATGTTTGTTTCTACCGTTCACATTTACAGTTTGAGATCAGCCCTAAATCGTTAGCCTCAGAGTAGATTTATTGCAGTTGCCAGCTACTTAACGCATCAATGTAGAGGACGGAAGCCATTGGTGAAGATAATTATAAAGAGCGATGTCTACGACGGGCTATTCGGCGTTGCCTTGCAGAAATCCTCAAAAACAAAGCGTAGATGCGTAGCAGCTTGTCGTTAGACATCGCTTGTTGTGGAAGAGTGAGTGCGTTAACGCAGCTTACCGTAGGTATCGCTATTTATAAACATTCAATTCTCAATTTTGCGAGGCTGCCATAGGCTCCTATCACAACCCCAACCAACACCGCAAAGACTGCTCTAAAAGTTCAGTATCAGCATCAGCTAACTTGCCGATCACTTTCACAACTAAGCTTTTATGCACTGTATATAAACCTCTCTTGACTGCTGTAGCCACGTTTAGCCCTGCTGCTGACTATTCAGACAAAACAAACTCACCTTCTAGCAATGCTCCAGTTTTGCTCGTCAAGGGTGTAATTAGGATGTCTTGAGAAACGTGTGGCGCACTTACAACAACACCAGGTCTAACT
Source organism: Nostoc mirabile CHAB5784 (assembly GCF_020829645.1). Taxonomy (GTDB): domain Bacteria; phylum Cyanobacteriota; class Cyanobacteriia; order Cyanobacteriales; family Nostocaceae; genus Nostoc; species Nostoc mirabile. The sequence goes on from NZ_JAIVFS010000073.1 coordinate 29,652, forward strand.
TTTGAACTGGACAAATCTGAAAAGGGATACTGAACCAAAATGATGTCATTTTTAGAGTAGTTGGGCATAGACATCATCCTCAGCGTTATCCCAAACTGATGAGAGTGATGTTTGACTGGTTTGAAGCCAAAATTCAGTTTCATCATCAGGAAGTAGCGTCACTAGTACTCTTGTCCCTTCCGGTAATTCCTCTAACTCCAGCAATTCGATTTTTCCGTGCCGAACAGTAGCCCAAAGCGTTTTTAGCATATCTGTTTTATGAATAGTCATGCTTTAATTTTATGCTTCGATAGTTTATGAGGAGCGATGTCTACGACGGGCTATTCGGCGTCGCTTTGCAGAAAACCTCGAAAAGATTGACCAAGTTCCTTTCCTGTCTCCTTTTAATTCATGCAAATCATAACTCGGTAATCTAATATCTTCTACAATTAACGCTGGAGCTTAACCCGACCTACTCGCTGTTGGGTGCATTGGGTTTATTAGATGTTTAGTTGTTTTCAAATGTAACATCATTACACTCTTAAAATGAAAATTGTAAGAATAGTACCAGCTACGGCAATTGATATGTGAAGCGCCACCCAAAGATGATTGGGATGAAATTTTGTCATTAACGGGTGACGTTTTTCGTGAAATTCTTTTGCTTTAATTCTGCGTTCTTCAATCTGTGCGTCAGGGTATAATTCATTCAGCCTGTCACGATAGAGTTTTACAATAGAAAGGCTATAGTGAATACGCTCTCGATATTTTCGAGAGCCTATAGCCCCATAGATGCCTAAGAAAATAAGAAGTAGAGATAACGGTAGATTATTTCTGTCAAGTCCTTTTTGAGTGAAAATTCCTACTATAGCTGAGGCAATCAAAAGAATTATATTACTGAGTGCTGACCTCTGATCCTCTGCTTGTTTGACCTCAGCCCATCTTTGCTCACAAAGTTTTAGCAAGACATCTGTTAAGTCTGCCATTTTGTTTTGTCCTATTAACGACAGCTATACTCTTGAAGATTTACATAAATGTGAAAGGCACGGTATTGCCGTGCCTCATATATTATTGGTTATGTATAAACCTACTCAATCCCTTCAATCCGGTCTTCAACTTCTTGGTACAACTCGCGCAGACGATCTAAATTCTCCTCGCTAGTCTCCCAATAACCGCGTCCATTCACTTCCAGCAAAGTTGATACAATCTTGCGGAAAGAATGAGGATTGAGGTTCAGCAAACGTTTCTGCATTTCTTCATCTTTGATGAAGGTTTCGTTAGTATCCTCATAAATCCAGTTATCCACAGCGCCAGCTGTCGCACTCCAACCTGTTGTATTCACTAACCGCTTGGAGAGTTCGCGCACACCTTCGTAACCGTGAGACAGCATTCCCTCGTACCACTTGGGATTTAACAATTTGGTACGCGCATCCAAACGCACGGTTTCTGATAATGTTCGCACTTGGGCGTTAGCTGTGGTTGTATCTGCAATATAAGATGCTGGTTTTTTACCATCACCGCGCAGACTTGCCACCAGCTTAGTAGGATCTGAATCGAAGTAGTGGGAAACGTCCGTTAAGCTAATCTCGGAAGAATCCAAATTTTGAAAAGTTGCATCAGCAGTTTTCAATGTGCTTTCAAAAATCTGCCGGGATTCGTCCATGATTCCGGGGTTATCGGAATTGAAGGAGAAGGATTTCCGGTTGAGATACATTTCCTGCAACTCGGCTTCGCTATCCCAAGTGCTGTTTTCTACCGCCAAGTTGATATTTGACGAGTAGGAACCAGAAGCGTTGGAGAAAACGCGCGTTGCTGCTTGACGCAGATTAATCCCCATTTCTTGGGCTTGCTGCAAAGCGTGTTTGCGAACAAAGTTCATTTCTAAAGGTTCATCTGCCTCAGCTGCCATTTTCACCCCTTGGTCTAGCAGGTTCATTTGGTTGATGAACAAGTCACGGAATACACCAGAACAGTTGATCACCACATCAATTCTGGGGCGTCCCAACTCTTCTAGAGATATCAATTCCAACTTGTTCACCCGTCCCAAGGCATCGGGAACCGGACGTACGCCCACCATCCACATAATTTGCGCTAGGGATTCGCCGTAAGTTTTGATGTTATCGGTTCCCCAAAGGACGCAGGCGATGGTTTCTGGCCATTTTCCTTCGTTTTCTGCCTTGTTACGTGCCAAAAGCCTGTCTACAACGATTTTGGCTGATTGTACTGCTGCTGTTGTTGGGATGGATTGCGGATCGAGTGCATGGATATTCTTACCCGTGGGCAATACATCCGGGTTGCGGATGGGATCGCCACCAGGGCCAGGTAAGATGTACTCACCTTCTAAGCCTCTGAGTAATGCCCCTAGTTCGTTATCGGCACAAACTTGTTGCAGGCAGAATTCCAAATACTCAAACAGGGGTTTTAGGGCGGCGCTATCGACTTTGGGATAACCTGCTTTATGCAATGATTCTACCCAAGGTTCTTTTTTGCCCATGTTAAAGAAATTCAACCGGGAAACTAGAGAAACTCGCCCTTCTGCGTCGGTTTGCTCTTGGACAAGGGCGCTAACTGCTGCACGGGTTGCTAAGGTGATGTCTTGCAATAACTGGACATCTTGTAAAATGCCCCGGTCATTATTTTGGTAAATATCGTCAATGTTACGCCCAATGCTATTGGCGATAATTCCCGGCAAGCCTTGAATTCCTTCTTCCTGACGATCTAGACTAGCAATGTTGACGAGAGTTGCGATCGCTTCTTCTGCACTTGGGGGTTTACCAATGACGTGCAAACCACAAGGCAACAACCGAGACTCGATTTCCATCAACTTGCGGTAGACGTTGCCAACAATATTATCGCGATCGTCGGTACTCATGTCTCTGGCATCGGTTTCTGGCAGGTTAATATCCTTATCCAGATTCACGATCCGGCATTTATCCATAATGCTGTTGACAATGGAAACACCGCGTCCACTATCTTTCAAGGTTTGGTAGGAAGCAATTAATTCGCTGAGTTCCTTCAAACCTTTATACAAACCAGCATTTTCTGCCGGCGGTGTCAAGTAAGAAATTGTTTCGGCATAACTCCGACGTTTGGCAATTGTCGCCTCACTCGGATTATTAGCTGCGTAGTAATACAGGTTAGGAATTGAGCCAATCAAGTTATCTGGATAACAATCACCAGACATCCCCATCTGTTTACCTGGCATGAATTCCAAGGAACCATGTGTACCAAAGTGCAGTACAGCATCAGCTTTCCAAACTTGCTCTAAGTAAGTGTAGTAAGCAGCAAAACCGTGGTGAGGACTAGCTGAACGGGAGAACAACAGCCGCATCGGGTCGCCTTCGTAACCAAATGTAGGTTGTACACCGATGAAGACGTTACCGAATTGCTTACCATAAATTAGCAGGTTTTGCCCATCGCTGTTGAGATGTCCCGGAGGTGGGCCCCAGTTTTCCTCTAAGCGTTGAGAGTAAGGGGTAAGTGCCTCATACTCAGGAACCGACATTTTGTAAGCAACGTTGAGTTCTGGGCTGTTGTACTGCGCCTGTGCATCATGGATGACTTCTTGCATCAACGCTTCGGCTGATTCTGGCAAATCTGGTAAGTCGTAGCCGTTATTTTTGAGAGCTTTCATCACCTCGTAGATGGAACCGAATACATCCAAATATGCGGCGGTTCCGACGTTGCCTTTATCTGGCGGGAAGCTAAAAACGGTGATAGCGACTTTTTTATCAAGCTTCGGTTTGCGGCGCAGATTTGCCCATTTTAAGGCGCGTTCGGCTACAGCTTCAACCCGATCGCGCAGTGCGATCGCTTTCCCTGTAGTCCCATCCCTACCTGATAAAATTATCGGCTCAATTGCCCCATCCAATTCAGGAATCGCAATTTGCAAAGCTACTTGAATCGGATGCAAGCCCAAATCGCTATCCATCCACTCTTCTGTAGTTTGGAAAACTAAAGGTAACGCCACCATGTAAGGACGGTTTAAGCGTTTAAGTGACTCAATTGCCTTGGGATGATCTTGTCTGGCTGGACCACCCACTAAAGCAAAACCAGTCAGCGAGATCACTGCATCTACTAACTGTGTGTTGGTATTTGGTTCGTAAAAGTAGGCATCCACAGGCTTGGAGAAATCCAAACCACCAGCAAAAACAGGTAATACCCGTGCGCCGAGTGCTTCCAACTCCTGCACCATTGCTACATAATGGGCATCATCCCCTGTAACTAGGTGAGTGCGTTGCAATACTAACCCAACACAAGGAGCTAGAGGATCTTTTAGATCACTAGAAATATCCTTACGAGCTGTATACCAATTGAGATACTCTCTGACATCCTCAAACATACTGCCAGCCAAAGGATGCCAAATCCCTAAATCGGGATAAACCACCGGCTGTTGATATGTAGAAGGTGCAAAATTTTGTTTCTCTAAACCTTTAAATACGTATTTATCAGCTAGCATTAGCAAGAAGTTTTCCAGATTTTCTGGAGAACCACCTAGCCAATACTGAAAACTGAGCATGAAATTTCGGGCGTCCTGTGCCTTATCCATTGGTAAAAACTTCAGCACTTGCGGCAGCGTTCGCAAAAGCTTCAGCATTCCATCTTGGAATCCCGCACCTGATTTTTCTTTGCGTTTCCGCATGAATTGCGCAATCGCACTTTTTGACTGACCCAACTGTGCCAAGGAAAAGCTGCCCATTTTACTCAGGCGCATTACTTCTGGCATCGAGGGAAAGACAACGGAAACATCCAGATGATCGCGGTGTGGTTCTACTGCTGCTACTACTTTCTGTGCTAAGTCTTCGATGAAAATGAGGGAAGCGATGAAGATATTCGCACTCTCAATTTCTCGTTTGAACTCTTCGTAGTTCTCTGGGTCGCGGAGTTCCTCAATCAAGTACCCGCTGATTTCAATCGCCAAGTTAGGATTGCTCGCGTTAATCGTGCGAACCGCTTGCGACAATGCACTCTGGTACTGGGACTCAAGCACGACATAGACCACCTTGATTAAATTACGTCCGCGTAAGTTATCAGGCGCAATGTGTCTAATGGTGGACTTGACGTGGGTGAACATGCTTCTTCGGCTCCTTTGATGCGTGTTCTCTACTGGAAGTTCCTAGCGGCATCAGCAGCCACAGGTAACTACTTATCTTCGGCAATATGTGTTTTTTATCAGAAAACGCTTGCCCAGTGGGCATTTTCTCGTATATCTGACACAAATCGATATAAAAAACGAAATATTTCTTTGTCATTGTTGACTTTATATAAAAGTATTAGCTCACATTCATGTAAATATTTTGTAATATTAACTTTAATCGTTAAATAGTTATTTAAAGATATTAGCCGATATACAAAACAAAACCCGCTTGTGCGGGTTGTAAAATTGGATATGTTTGGCGAAATGCGATCGCTTAATTTCTGTAAGAGGATGTTTGAAAAGTCATGATTGATGTATCAAATATTTTTTACCCCACCCTAACCCGGACCTTATAAAGGGGAGGGAACCGGATTTTCTTATTTCCCCCCAATATATCGGGGGGATTAAGGGGGGTAATAATTCGATTAAAATCACAACATACCAGTAGCGTTGTTGGCAATCTCCTGAGCTTTTTGTTCAAAACCCGCCCAGCCGACTGGCTCGACTTTCCGCGCTCATCCCTCACTAATTGATTCTGCATTCTTCTTCAACCTTCCCGCACCATCCAAACCAACATTCCCAATAATATTTCCACTGGCGGAACGGGATAATCATTCAAATCAATACTCAATGTTTGCCCTTCTAATTTCAAAAATCGCCAAGCGGTACCACTGCTGACGCTGCCATAAATTGTCTTAATCGGTATATTATTGATTTCATTGAATTTTTGTGCGGCAATCATTTCTGCTGCACATTGCCCTAAACCAAATTTTAAATCACCTTTTTTCGCTTCAAGAATCACGATGACAGGAGCTTCAATAAATATTTGTTCGGGTGAGCGGCTAATTAAAAAATCACATACTCCACTTAAGCCTAGCTCCGATGCGACGGTAAAATCTTCACCCGAAAAAAAGCTGACTTTGCGTTCGAGAATTTTCCGAACTTCTACGAGAATAGGACTAATAATTAACTCTGAGCGAGCTTTTTCTGAACCAGTTGCTGTTGCTAGCGGTAGTCCTTCGCTTAGTGCTTCTTTGAGGTAAAAACTAGGTTCTATGGACTGTGTTTCGGGTAAAAACCGTCCATTTTCAACCGTAGTTAAGTTAAAGTCGCGTTTGATCATCGGTTTGACTTAAAGCTGCAAACAGTAGCAAACCTGGAGAATTGAAAAATACTTCGGTTGGCTGTTCCCAAAGTCGAATTACTTCAAATCTGTGCAGGCTGTTTTCTAGAACAAATTCTGTTTGATAAACTAACTCAGAATCAGTTGGTTTTAGATAAATCACCACCTGACGCATTCGCTTATGGGGAAATTTCCGATACACTCGCAAACGATAATCACTCATCCGAAAGGGAATATCGGCTTTGGGTGCAGTTTGGAATTCCAGATGGAGGATAATTTCATCCGACTGCAACAAAATTAATGCATCGGCGCGGATGGGTTCGAGGGATAATTCAGAAGGACTCAGTTCGGTGAGAGTTATTGGTTCACCGAGTAGCCAAGTTGCAAAGTCGCTGGAAAATGACTCTGCGAGAAACTTGCAGACATTATCAAACATAAGTAAGTCGGCGCAAAAAAAGCTAACTGGTGAAGGCTGTCATTTGTCCTTTGTCCTTTGTCATTGATAAGGGTTTCAGGTGTATTTACTTTTCGTAATATAGTTCTGTTTTTTCCCACTGACTTACTTAGAGCAAATTATATCAGTTTAATTACAGACCAGAGGCCGATCGCTCGGTGTAAAGACAAAACCACTGGAATTACAATTGCGACGCACTACAACGATCGTAATTTTGCCATTGTGGTGATCGCCCCCTTGAAATTTAATAACTCCCGTTGCTCCTTTTACGGAAAAGCCAGGATTTGCAAGTGTTTTCTGAATGCCGATGCGAGTGGGATTTTCCCTCAAGGCTTTGCTTAATACCAATACTGCGTCATAGCTGGTGGCGGTTCGCCAGGTAATATCAGTTGGATCAATTTTCCAAAGGGTTTGAGCTTGGCGTACAAACAAGGAGTTAATATCATTTAAGTGATGCCATGCGATCGCGAATGCCGTGCGTTCGATTTTTTGTGGTGAAAGAACTTGATATGATTTGAGTAAGTCAGAAGTGTAGAGAGTATTACCCGCAACAATCCAAGATTGGTTGACATTCGACCGAATTACTTCTAAGGCATTGGGAATCGCATTATACAATCCTACTCCTGGATCTGGGATGAGGACAATCACCGTTGCACCTTGGGTTTTTGCTTGATTTAATGCCGCTTTCGCATCAAAGCTATCAGTGGCGAGATTGAAGGCTGGTTGGTGGTCAATAACATGACCCGGAAACGATTTAGCCGCTTCTCGAAACGCCCTAGAGAGAGATTCGGCATACTCGCTACCCTGACCCGGACTGTAAAAAATAGCAACTTGGCTCTGTTGTAGTTCGGAGAACACGTAGGTTGCCATTTTTTGGGCGGCGACGCGAGCGCTAGGGACAGTACGGAAGAAAAAAGGACTTTTGAGGTTATCTGAGATGCTGGTTGCAGAAATTAAAACTACCCCTGCTTGGGTATAAGTTTGTAGGGACTGTTTGGTGGCTTCGCTGCTATTATGACCCAAAACAGCCAGTAAATCTGGATATTTCACCAACTTTTCGGCAACTTTGAGGGCATTATTTTCAGCTTTCTTATCGTCACGATTATTATCATCAGCGATAATCATCCGTAAAGGCTGACCCTTCTTGAGTACCTCAGTTTGAGCTTGAGCAGCACCCCTGAGCATTTCTAGACCTACGGCGGTACGACGTCTTAGGGGAACTGCAACTGCGATCGTGCGAATCTTATTTGCTGGAAATTGCATTTGAATTTTGGCGTTGTTGAGGTAAATTAAAGTTTCTGGATCTGACTCCTGATTGAAAGCAGTTTCAAATAGATCCTTAGCTTCCAAAAAATTTCTGCTGCCATACTTTTCAATAGCTAATTGCTTTGATACTGGAGGCTGATGATCTCCCCAATAGCTTGCAGGAATTAGGCTTTCTTCACCACAACTGAGATGATCATCTGGAATATAATCGCAAGTCTGAGCCAGAGTTGTTGCCTCATACAGCCATTTTGCACCGACGAACAGCAAAACAGCACAAGTCGCACTCAGTAATAATTTTTGCCATTGCACCAATGAATACTTATCAATATTCTCAATCTTTTCTAGAATGGCTTGAGTTGTTGGCGGACGTTTCTGTGGATGAAAATTCGTCATCGCCTGAATCAAATCAATAAATTTTTTAGGGGTTTGTTTATCCTTAACGTACTTAAACCAATTGGGTAAATCTTGACGGCGATCGCCAGCTGGATCAATACCTGTCATTAAATAGATAAAAGTCCGACCAAGAGCGTAGAAATCCGACTGGAGAACAGCGTGTCCCTCAAGTTGTTCAGGAGCAGTATATCCAACAGAATGAATCACCGTGATCGATTTTCCATTGACAATAGTTTGCGACAAATTACGCGCCGTCCCAAAATCAATTAAAATTAATTTTCCATCGGGGCGGAGCATAATATTTGACGGCTTGATATCTCGATGAAAAAACCCATTGTCATGTACAAATTGCAGAATCTGCGTCAATTGTTTTAGCCAATCTAATGCTTTTGTATAAGATGTTAAGTAGTGATGCTGATCAAGCCAACGCTGTAAATCTTCACCCTCGACTTTCTCCATTACAAAACAGCGTAATTGGCGACCTGTATGCAAAACTAGAGGAAATAGCATTTCACCAGCAGGCAAACCAGGATGCTGCAAACTTGTTAAAATTGATGCTTCTTGCTCAAATAATCGCAGTAAATCAGGCGTAACTTCCTTGAGGGACTTGAGAACCTTGGGTTGAGCCTGATTAACTAAATCTTCGATTTCAAATACTTCTGTATAGCGATATCTATCAACTTGCAGAGGATGCTTAATTTGGTAACGATTTTGCAATATAAGTGGCGTTTTACAGTTTTCACATACCGCACACTTATCAGGATTTTCTCGTTCCGAACAATCTGGATTGATGCAGTATGCCATAAACTCAAGATGAACACCAAAAAAGCACTATACGTATGAATTTCACTGAAATAAGCTGGATTTAGATCCCCGACTTCTTGAAGAAGTCGGGGATCTGGGCAGGAACTTTTGCTTAAGTATGTGACATTCCACTATACGCATTGTAGAACTACGGACAATAAAAAAGTTCAACCCAAGAGTGGGTGGAGTTTTTGGGCATGGGGGATTGGTAATTATTCATGCTCTATGCCCTATGTCCTATGCCCCAAGCGGCGGGGCGGCTTTCCTTCTTCCCTACAAGGTTGTACTGGTTTCTCGCCGCTTTCAATAAAAAAGTTCAATTTCTGGTGTTCTGTTAGAGCGGGCATCAAATTTGTCAAGCTCAATTTTAGATCAGTTACATGGTGAGCCGAAACTTAACTAGATTACACAATCAAAAACAGCGAAATTACTAATATAACGCCGTGTGCAACTTTTACTCAAACCTAACCCCCCAACCCCCTTCCCACCTCTCCCCAACCCTCTCCTAAGAGGAGAGGGAAGCGGAAAAACTTTTGTTGCTGTCAGGGGGAAAATTCAAAGCCTCTCCAAGGGGAGAGGAATGGAAGTGAGGTTTTCTTTCTAAGAAGTGTTAACATCTCTACTATCTTGGCGATGCATACCATTAAGCAACGATTGGCACGCTGGTTTAGCGAAAATTTTGACATCTTTAGAGAAGGACAGTCTAGCTGGGTTATTCAACCCAAATCTTGTCAAGGCTGCCTTTTGTTTTTGCTGCTGTTTGTGCCGCTGGTGCTTATTTCTCTTGGGTACACAATTTTTCTGATTTTCAAAATTTATCCAATTGTGTTTTCAACCCTAATGACTCGGTTGGGCATTGCTTCATGGTTGGGTTTACCTCTCCTCATTGCAGCTTTTTTGGGGTATTTTATCAATTTGCCACTCTTCATCTTGACGGCGCGTCGTCAAGATGAACAGCGAGTAAATTTTGAAATCCTTCCGCTCTGGCTGTTAAAGTATTGGTGCTTACCTTCATACAAAATCCGATACCAAGCTTATAGTTACATTGCTATAAATGTATCAGGGGGTCTGATTCCCATTATTTTGGCACTTTACCAATTTCATCGCGCTCAACCCTTAGCGATTTTAATCGTGACAGCGCTCGTTGGGTTGATAAGTTACTTCCTGGTGACAGTCATACCAGGAAGAGCAATTGTTACCAGATGGTCGAGGTTTTGGCTAATCACAACCGTTGCTGCTTTGTCAGCAATGTCATTGGTTGCTGATGGAGTCAACCGCATTGATGTGTCAGTTGCTTTTGCGGGGGCAGTATTGGGAACAACGATCGGAGCTGATTTACTACATCTAAAGGATGTTCGTCCTGAAAATGCAGTAACTCCCCTTAGTATTGGAGGTGCAGGATTGGATGATGGGATCGCTCAATGCGGTTTGTGCGCTTTAATAATGGCTGAATGGCTTCCTGCTGCTATGGCTTTCCTATCTGCTTATTCGTAGTCCGGCGATTGACCTTGGGGCAGTGCCAGAGCGATCGCCAATCCGGGACAATAAGATGGATTTAACTACATTCAGCACTCGGTAGCACTTTGGAGTCGATAATGGGAGAAGCAAAACGCCGTCAGAAGTTAGATCCTAATTGGGGGCAATTGTCAGGATTCACTCAGCGCAACAAACCGAAAATTACCTACTTGACTGAATCACACCCCGACTATCAAAAAGCCAGTGAGTTAAAAAATAACTTCTACAAAGATAAAAATCGAGTTTACCTAGTCCGCCTCGACTACTCTGATGGCGATTACTTCGTGGGAGCAGTACACGCATTTTTGCTTGGATCGTCCATTGCAGTCAACGCTATGTGGTCTGCTAACCCCAACACTCAACGCACGGGTGTAGAGGTTTTACAAAGTATTCGTCGAGATATCGGTTTGAAGGCCAGAGACTCAATGAGTCAATCCTCTGTCGTAATTGTGGAATAATACCCCACTGTGTTCTATTGGACGCTCGCTGTGGAACATGGAAGGACATAACGGGACTTAAACAAAAGACAAGAGTAAAAAAGGGTATAATGCTATCTCAGCGTAGCTTTCACGTTGAAAAAGGTCATGAAAGAAACTACCCCCGCAGCCATGCCGCCATGCTTTGAAAGATGGT
>NZ_JAIVFS010000074.1 GCF_020829645.1 Nostoc mirabile CHAB5784
ATTGGCAGGCTAAATTAATAAGAGCTAGAGCTAGGGATGAAGAAAGGCTCAAGGATTATTACAACACGATTAGCGACTCGATTCGCAACAAGATTGAGTTAAAAAAATTGATTGGTGATGAACTAGATTTGGAATTAGCACGAATTGAAGCCACTAATAGAGAGTTAGAGAGAAAATTATTAGATATCCAAGAGCGTTATGCAATGAGTGTAGAAGCTTGGTTGCACAGTGCAATGATTATCCATCTCCCTACGGTACATATTCAGTGTGAGTTGCAACGAAAGAAAGTAAAACGGACTGTAACAGCAGTTTGGAATCCGTTCACTAAAATTATTGAGCCGCTACGCTGTGAATTATCAGGAGAACCTGTTTACAATTTCTATTTAGATGATCAATCAGCCAAAATTATCTCACCGACAGTTTGGAGAAAGTAATTGGTGAGATTTACTCTACTAAAATGAAGACTGTATATTTTGAGATAGATGCCATGACAACCAATTTACCTATGAAATTGTCACACTTGCCCAGCAGTTTGCCATTAGATGGTGCTGTCCGCATCGAGCTAGTAGAAGGAGTGCCGATATTTCGAGCTTCCAGCTTAGTACAGGGGCGAATTGAAGCATTATTAATTAAACAAAAAGAATCTGCACTTACTTTAGAGGAAGAAAAAGAATTAGATGAATATGAAGAATTAGACGATTATCTGAGTTTGGTGAATCGGATACTCAGAAATTCATCGCTAACTCAAAACCAAAGTGAATCATAGGGAATTAGAGATTTGTCTGCGAATCGTTACATTAGTGAAGCTACTCAAAATCAAGTACGACAACGAGCCAAGTTTCTGTGCGAATATTGTCACGCATCGGAACAATGGCAATATGTTTCCTTCACTGTAGACCATGTAATTCCTCTTACCAAAGGTGGTGCTAATTCAATTGATAATTTAGCTTTGGCTTGTTTTCATTGCAATCGCCAAAAATCAGATAAACTTAAATCCTTTGATGAAAAGTCGTTATCTGAAGTACCTTTATTCAATCCTCGCACTGATAGTTGGCCAGAACACTTTATTTGGTCAACAGATACACTCTTGATTATCGGCTTGACACCAACAGGACGCGCCACAGTCGTAGCATTAGCATTCAACCGAGCCAGAATAATTAATATTCGCGCTGCTGATAGAGAAATTGGGCGGCATCCACCACCAGATGACCCAATTCAAAATTGAAAATTCAAAACGGCTCAGACCATCGCTTAACTAAAACCTCCCCAGAACTCCTATCAGGGCTAACGTGCAGATATTTACTCGTGGTATCCAAACTTGTATGCCCCAAAGTAGCCTGTACCAAATGCACTGGAACACCTTCATCTAATGCGTGGGTTGACAAAGCCCTCGGTAAATAGGACATTAATTTGGTCGGGTGTGAGGATTTCTGCCCTGCCGAACCGGTTTATTTTCATACGTTCTAGCCTACATTGTCTAATTTGCCAGAAGATATCCTTGATGCACTCTTGGATGGTTCAATTGAGTATACCAAAGCCAAAGCCATCGCCCAAATTCCCAAGTTGAATAAGCGCGTTGACTTTTTAGAACAAGCTATTGCTCAAAACTGGTCTTTAAGCGAAATCAGACAGCGTATTAGTGAAAAGAAAGCCGCAGCCTCTACCCCAAACACCGAGTCGAACAATTACAAAGAGCGCTTTACTGCTGCGACTACCAAACTAAGAAAGTCGCGTATTTGGTCAGACCCCAAGAAGCGCAAGCTTCTTGAAAAACTACTTGCACAACTGGAGACGCTGACTGTTGAGTAAGCTCAGGTTGCTCCTTACTCATCATCATCTTCAAAAAGCTTTGGATGTCTCTTACCCCATGTAGAACACGAATGACTGTAGAAAATTAGATAATTCCCTAGCGGAAAACTCCGCTTTCTTTGGCGCTTTGGAATCACGCTATATCTACGCCCTGTTGAAGCGTTCCGGTGCAGCGAAAGGTTAGCCTGCGTTGATTAATCCGATGAAGAAAAGGAACCAAGCGATAATAATCGAGATAGGAATCCCATAGCTTGGAATTCTTCCCAAAATACTTGATGTAGAAGTGCCAAAAGCTTGCGAATACTCCAAATAGTCCAAATTCTGTTTCCATCTTGTTTTGATACTTTTAATCGATAGATGAGCAGCATGAACTCCAATCAAAGCTAAAAACGCTACAACAATTCCGATAGTCGGTATCACATTTCTAAACACTATACGTATCGCCTGCTCCGTATTCTTATTGGCAACTAGAGCAATTGTGGCAAAAAGAAAGCCTTGAAATGTAAGCATCCAGGAGATTCGGTTATTGATTAGGCTTAGTTCTCTTTCAAGTTGTCGCACAGCGATATCGTAAAACACCTTAGTGGATAATATTTTTTCTTGTTGCATAGTCCTTACTTAATCTCCTAACTTAATCTCCTACACCAATTAAGCCAACCAAAAGTGCGTTCGACAACAAGGGCGTTTGACTCTTGGACAAAACCTTTTTTCTCCAAAAGTCAAACGCTCATCAGGTGCTGATGTCTACAAATTTCAGTATAAATACTGTAAAATTTTTTACAATTTATCCTGACTTTGAAAACATCCTCTTACTATGAATATTCATTTTGAGATAAGTAAATTCCAGAAATTCTGTGTGAGGGCAGTTCTCCTAAACGAATGTGTGCTAACTCCCTTTACACATTACGAAATGTAAACCAGTATGCAAGTTGTGGTGCATAATCTAGAACCCAATCACCGAAACAGCTTTCCTCTTCTGCTCCGGTGTGACCTCCAGATAACGCTGCAACGTCCCCAGGTCGCTGTGGCCAGAAATTTATTGAATAGTTCTCAAGATCGGTTAGTTGACGATAGCTATCAAAGCAAGATAAGATAGTCGCACAGTATAGAAGCATTTATTTATGAACTGCTATCTTCTACACTTGCGAATATGTAGCTCCCCAGAATAGACGGGAGTAAGTGTAGGCTAAGGATTTTAGTATTTTACTAAAGCAAAGCTGGTAAAACTACCTTCTCCCGTAGTAACAATTCTACGCGGGTGAGACTTGGTAGTCAGCGGAGTCTTATAAACTCTGTCCTCCAGATTAGAGGCGTTGAGTCGGTTCAATTCCGGCCACCCGTACTGATCAGCACAAGGTGGCGATTTTATTTTCTGGATCTCTCCAATAGAAGCAACAGGTATGGTTGGGGTATGAGTAGCATTCGCGCAGAAAACGGGGTTAAGAGATATTACATGAGTAAGACAAGCATTTCATGAGTAAGACAAGCATTTTTAGAAGCGGAAACCCTTATTTTCTCGTTAAGTAGTGACTCGATGATCGCTAAAAGTCAATGATCTTCGTTGTCGGGAGAATCCTTACCTAATAAGGCTTTTAAGCTTAACCCGGTTTTCTGTTCTGATGATACTCATACCCCAAGAATTAAAGTTTCTTAAAAATTAGTTCCTTTGAGAGCATCAATAATTTATATTGCCCGCATGACAACTTTCAAGGAATTTAAGGATGGAAAATCAATACTTCAAACGACTTTTATGTATTCTGCTAGGGACGATTCTTATTATTTTTACTTCCCTTGCTCTATCTAGTCCAGTACAGGCTGATGATTTTGGATGTTTTGAAAAAGGAGCTAACTCAGAACAATGTAAGGGAGGAAAGCCTATATTAGCTAATTCATGTTCTGGCTCTAATTCTGAATTTAGATGTTGTGAGGGAGATGACAAAGATTATGATATTTCTTCTAAAAATAGAAATAGTGATGTCACGGTTTTAGCCATACATGGCGGACTGATTGAACCCGACACTAGCTTCATTAGTCGGGAATTAGCAGATCGTTACAAATGGAATTATTATATTTTTTCAGGACATGGACGCGAACAATGTTTGAAAGGCCGTGAAGGTTCACCTGAAGAAAGAAATTTTAAGCGGTTACATATTACCTCAACTCGCTTCAATCATCAAAAAGCTCTTGACTTAGTTAGCTCTCATCCCCAGTCCGTCGCTATTCACGGCTATAATCCAAAACGGAGAAAGTACCCTAAAGGAGTCATTTGCGTTGGCGGTAAAAACGAAAGCCAAGTTGAAGCTTTCATTAACTATGTCAAAGTCAACAGTTCAATCTTTACTGACGCAGGTGGTTATGAACTGCAACCAATTAATGCTGCTGAACCAAAAGACGATGATGACGGCTTCTGCATTGAGCCAAAGCCACCTTTAAGCGGTATTAACAAGTTCAACATCGTCAATAGAAACTGTACAGGGAAGGGGCTACAACTCGAACTTAGCAACCTTATGCGGGCTGACTTAGCCAATGAGGATGAATTGCGTTTCAAGGCTTTAGATGACATTATCTATGGAGCAATTAAAGAAGCTATGGATATCAGCTCAAGTAATTGTTCAGAAAGTATGGAATCGAGTTAAGAAATTGTTTATGAGAGATTAGGTAGCATAAATCCCCTCTACCGCCATCCCTATGTCAAATAAATATTTAGCAGTGAAAGTAGTGCTATCGATATTTAATATAAGCCCCTGCCCAAGCTTGATTTTGCGTTGATTTTTTTCCATACATTATTCAAAAATCCAAAGCAGAGATAGCGTTCTGCTTCTGCTTCTCAGTTACACCCAGATATCGCTCCAAAGCTGCCAAAGTCCGATGTCCCGATATCTCCTGAATGTGGCGCAACGGTATCCCGGCATCGCTCATCCTGGTTAACGCAGTTCTCCGAAAGCTGTGGGTACTAACGCCCTCAATCCCCAGCCGCACACAGGTATCTCTGAGGATTTTGTCAGCACTGACCTTATGGATATGTAAGAGTCCATGCCGACCGGGAAACAAGAACTCTTTGCGGCGATTGGGATTGTACTCTTCTAAATACTGCTTGAGCTTGGGATGCACTTGGATTTCCCTGGTGTCTCGCTTGCCTTTGGTGTTGACACTGCGTAGTACTAACACACCTCTGACACCATTGCTGCCAAACACATCTTTCACCGCCAACGTGCAAGCCTCGTTGATTCGGCAAGCAGCATAGAGGCACACGCCGAACAGAGCGCGATGGCGTAACCGCCCGCCGTAGGCGATCGCTCTCACCCACCCTGACTAACATCGTCAAATGTCGCCACAGTATATGCTAGGATGACGGCGAGTTTTGGCGGTAATTCCATGAATAAACAGGATGCAGCAGACTTTCTTGGCGTGAGTGTCCGCGCCCTTGAGCGTTATGTGCAGCAAGGGCGTATCAGTGTTAAGTACGAGAAAGGGAAAACTCGCCCCACTGCCAACTTTGACCAAACCGAGCTAGAAGCATTTAAGGAAGAACTGAACCAACCGACCGTAAAACCTGCCTTTGAATCTCGCCAAATAGCGACAGAGCAAGAGCAACAGACAGGTAAATTAGTGCATCAATCTGGCGAGATTACGGAATTTGGCGAGGTTGGGGTAATTGATAAGTTATCCTCAATCATTGAAGCGTTGTTGGGTAGAGGCGACAATCAGCTAGTAGTGCCGATTGCCGATAAGCTGCTACTGACTATTGCAGAGGCACAAGCGCTAACTGGGCTGTCCAGAGAATTCCTGCGAGACGCAATTACTAAAGGCGAGTTAAAAGCCAAAGTAATTGGCAAGGGCTGGCGAGTTAAACGCAGTGACCTACAAGAGTACGTTGACAAGCTGTTTTGATTCTCGCCAAATTACGACAGGGTAAACCTCGCCAGTAGCGTAGAGTATATTACGGTATTTGAAACAGTGGCTATATTTGACGTGATTGCACTTGGCCACACCTGAGAACTGTGCTTGCACCTTATAAAGTGGAATAATCTTTGCTTGAGATACATGACCGTAATTGCACTGATTATCTCGTATGTCCAATTGATAAATACCGCAAAAACACGGTTACGTTGATTTGTGCTTCTGATCAAAACTGCACTCATCCAGTTGATTAAGGTATATTCATGACCCGCTCTGCAATGCCGATTATCCGAGTGAATCTGGAGAGAGCAAAACAAATAGGGATTAAGTCGTCAGAAATGACTTTACCTGCAACTGTTAAAGATGTGTTGATTTGAGCTGAAAACTTACAGAGTTTGAAATTCCCTCAAAGGTTTTGTTGGAAGCGATAGCCATTGCTGCTTAGGTTATAGCTCAAGGCGATGTTTGAAATTTATTTAGAGATAAGCCAATATTAGTTTCAGAGAATGGCAGAGAGTAGAGAATGAAGCTAAATCTAATTTATGCAAAAGATATTCCACCTGTAAAGCAATTTTTTGTTGATAAACTATCTAATGTTGTAGTGATAGCAGGCCCTAATGGTGTTGGTAAAACACGTCTAATTCAAGGGTTACTACAAGCATTTCAATCAAATGGTAGTTACCTTAATATTCGTTTGATTATTGAGGCAACTGCAAAGTCTGAATCTGAACAGTGGGGTAAGGATTTTCTTGACACATCTATTGCAGAGGATAGTCAAAAACTGGCAATAACCTTACAACAAAATCGCAGCCGAACTAGATGGGTAAGCAGTGTTATTCAATTTGAGAGTAATCGAACAATTCAACAGATTCAGCCATATAGCTTTACTTGGGATATTATAGATCCTTGGGAGGAGTTAATAGGCTGGAATTACAGTTTTTATGAATTGAAGAATAGATTTCAAGATACACTACATTCATTATTCCGCAAAGTGCAAAGTAGGCGTAATGAAATAGCTAGAAAGGCAGAGATTCTGATCAAGCAAGGAGAACGAACAATGAGTCTGGATTTTCCAGATCCTCTCCTGCCTTTCAAAAATGCATTCAGTCAGTTGCTTGCTCCAAAAGAGCTTCTTGAACCTGAAGCAAGGCAACAAGAACTTTTCTATTCTTATGAGGGTCAGCAGTTTCCCCTCAGTAGCCTTAGCTCAGGTGAACGAGAAGTTGTAAACATTATATTTGATTTTTTACTTCGTAATCCTTCCCATTCGATCATTATTTTCGATGAGCCAGAACTACATTTACACCCGGAACTTAGCTATAAGTTGCTACAAACTATACAAACGATAGGTAATAATAATCAATTTATTTATTGCACACACTCTCCTGATATTATCACTGCATCTTTGGAAAATTCTGTAATATTTATAGCCCCTCCAATAGGAACAACATCAAACCAAGCAATTCTCGTTAGAGAAGATGACGAAACACACGAAGCACTTCAAAAAATCGGTCAATCAATCGGAATTGTTGCTTTGGGTAAAAAGCTTGTGCTGGTTGAGGGCAGTGATTCTAGTCTTGATAAGCAGGTGTATGGTGCAATTCTGAAAAATAAGTTTCCTAATCTTGTTTTAGTTCCTAGTGGTGGTAAAGAGGTTATCACTTCATTCTCATCAATAATAACTTCTATTTTGGAGCGTACTATCTGGGGTGTAGAGTTCTTTATGTTGTGTGATCGTGATGCTGTACCATTATCAGTATCTACAAGCTCTCTCGAAGATGCTGGAAAGGGGCGATTCAAGATTTTGAAATGTTATCACTTAGAGAATTATTTTTTAGATGAAAAGGTGTTAGCTGGAGTTTTCTCTATGATGGAGCGAGAAGATTCATGGCTTTGTAATCCTGACAAAATTCGGCTAAGGTTAAGAGAAATTGCAAAAAAAATGATTCCTTATACTGCTGCGCTTATTGAATCAGCAAAATATCGAAGTCTAGTCGGTAATTTGGATATTATGCCTAAAGGTTGTCATGACAAGTCTTCTAGTGAGCTTGCAGTATTGATTCAAGAGCGCACTCAAGCAGAAAGAAAAAGGATTGTTGAAATTATAAATGATGATGATATAAAAGCTTCAGTGATGAGAACTGTCGAAAATCTGCAACAGAGTCTAGAAAATGACACTGACGATTGGAAAAGTACTATACCTGGCAAACAGTTGTTTAATAGATTTGCATCTGAGACAAAGATTGATACAGGTCGCCTCAAAACACTTTATTTACGAGAAGCAGATAACCATTCTCCATATCCTTTTGCAGATATAGTTGCTATTTTTGAACAGTTTGCACGTATGTAACAAGCATCTTAGCCACTCGCTTTTCGACAGCACCCGTGAGCGGCTGTTTACCCTCAGTTGATTGGTGCAGAGTATATGCTCGGTATTTACTGACAAATAAAAGCACAATTCAAAAGAGAATACCACGTATTTTTCGTGATTAAGTCTCTAGTCTCCCCTGCTTCTGCTTTTCAAGTTCAGCAGCAGCCGTATCTAGCTCCATCTCCAGTTGTTCCACCATAGGCATAATACCTTTTAGCTGTTCGGGAACGTCTTTTCCTATCTTATGTGTAGAAACGCCGATAGGCTGTGTCATTCCTTGGAGTGCAAGTTCGGCAATAGTCTTGTTTTTAGACTTGCAAAGAATGATGCCGATGGTGGGCTGATCATCAGGATGCCGCAGAATAGCGTTCACTGCGGACACATAGAAGTTCATTTTTCCAGAAAATTCCGGCTGAAATTCCACCATTTTAAGGTCGATGATGACAAAGCAGCGAAGCTTGAGGTGATAAAACAGGAGGTCAAGTCGGTATTCCTGTCCGCTGACCTCAATAGGATACTGGCTTCCCACGAACGAGAAACCTGCTCCCAGTTCCAGGAGAAAGTCACGAATGCGATCCACAAGCGCCCGCTCCAAATCCCTTTCCTGCGCTTCTTTGCTTAATGTCAGGAAGTCAAAATGATACGGGTCTTTAATAAGTTGCTGCGCCAAATCGGATTGGGGTTTAGGCAAGGTCTGGCTAAAGTTGGTGACTGCACTCCCCTGGCGTGAATACAGACGGCTCTCAATCTGCATCTCCAGGATGGCGCGGCTCCAGCCGTTTTGGATAGTTTGCTGGATGTACCAAACCCTCTGCTCCGGTGCTTTTACGCGATCCAGCAAAACGCAGTTATGAAACCAGGGAATTTGTCCAGCAGCCTGCTGGACAAATTGCTCGTCAGGATAGGCTGACGCGAAAGCCCGCATATAAAGCAGGTTTGTACGGGAGAACCCCTTTATCTCCGGGAACTCCCGTTTTAAATCCTTAGCTATGCGCTCAATTACTTTAGTTCCCCACCCTTCATCCTGCTGGCGTTGTAGAATCTCCCTGCCGATCTGCCAATAAAGCAGCACTAATTCCTGGTTAACAGCAAGTGCCGCCCGCACCTGCGCGGTACGAATGCGCTGTTTAAGGATGCTTAGAAAAGCATCATAGTTGCTCAGTTCAGGAAAAAGGGAATCGGTCACTCGTAGAAGAACGTATCAAGCAGTTACTGTATTGTACATGAACTGTAGTAACCGACGCTGCGTGAATAGGCAATCATTTATACGTGTTCAACACTTAAAACCTAATGCCTCCTGTATTGCTTAACTGATAAGAGTTACGCTCCCTTATCCGCTAAACCTATAGAGAGACTTAAATATAAGCCTGCCAAATTTCTCCCGTGTTTCTCAATCGTTTTCTGTCTGCAAGGGGAACGGTTAAAACGGTTTTTTCATTGGAGGCATTTTGCACTAGTTCACCCAGCCTAGCATATTTTGTGATCCAAAATCAAGCTACCCTGGCAGGACACAAGCCTGCAATCAAAATACAAAGCGGCTTTGGAGATAACCCAAAGCCTCTGTAAAGATTGAGAAAATTAATCAGACTAGCGCTTCACCGGATAGCCCTACTCAGCACGGCAGAAAGCATCTAATGCTTCCCGCACCGCAGCTGCCTTCACACTACCCCAATTAAAATGGCTCAGACCACGCCTTCAATGCCCAGCCGCACACAGGTATTCGACGCGATTATCAGTTAATTTCATTACTCATCAATCGTGTTCCACTTGATGCCAGAAAAGCGTTTGGAATTTACTTTGGTATATTTTTCCGTGTGGCGGATGTCCCTGTGCCCCAAAAATTCCTGAATAAACCTCGTACTATGACCCTCATTCACAAGGTAGTAACCGCAAGCATGGCGTAACTGGTGCGGATGGATTTTGATGTTTAACAGAGCTACTTCCCCCAACCTGGTCAACAATCTTTGTACTGCCGCCGACGTTAACCTCTCTCCCCTTTCCCCAATAAAAACGTAATTACCACCAATATTTAATTCCTTTAATTCTTTCAATGCCTCGATTTCATCCACAGGCAACGGATGCACCCCGCTATCACTGCCTTTTTTGCGCGTGATAAAAATCTCCTCATCTAAAAACGAAATCGCATCCCATCGCAAATCGCAAGCTTCCGACACCCGCAGCCCGTGGCGAAATATTAACAGTATCAACGCATAATTCCTCACCTTGTACCGTCCGTAAACTTTTGCCGCTCGCAGTATGCTGTTTACCTCACGTACTGTAAGATATTCCCGTGACCTGTAATCCTCATTCTTACGACGTACCAGCATTTTGGCTATTTGCAACTGTTCGTATTATACGGTTAATTACGAACACTTCCTATTCTCCCAAACCCTGATGCTTTCGTGAATAGCCGCACCGAAAATTACCTCAGTTAAGTCAAACTTATCTTTCAAGCACCGAAAATTTCTCTACACAGGGCAATTGATAATCCTGGCTTATATATATTGATGAGTGGCTTGCCTGACTTGTCTATACTCGCTTCTATACCCCTGGTTGATAAATCGTTGCTATCAATGCGTGATATCAACTGTGGGCTACAGCTTCAGCCGCACTTGCTTAACGGAAATGTACAGGTCAGGGATGCCACTGAAGGCGATTCTGGAAATTTCTGGCAACAGAACCTTGTCGGCGGAGCAAAAATACTTAGAGGTGCTAGATGAGGATTTGGAATCGGCTGTCTACATTGGTCATTTTGCAGTGATTCATGACTTAAAACTGACTTATTACTGAGTTACCGTTTCGTAGACGGAACTAGTTCTATAATTTGACCATCTTGCTGAGAAAAGTCCAGTTATGTCACGCTCAGTAAAAGTTGATAAGAAGTTCATTTACAAAATGAAAGCAGCCGTACAACGTCAGGGTTATCCACGCCAAAAAGATTTGGCTGAAGAATTAGGTCTTTCTCTTGCCACCGTAAGTAACTTTCTGAACGGTAAACCTGTAGACTGTCTAAATTTTCAAGAAATTTGTGACAAGTTAGATTTGGATTGGAAAGCAATCGCAGCCTCTGACCATAACGGTAGTAAAAATGCGATGGTAACAGAACATGAGCAAGTTCAAGAGGTAAGTGTTGAGGTATTTCCAGAAGAGCCAGAGGTAGAGGACTTTATTTATGTAGAACGTCCTCCCATTGAATCTATTTGTTATCAAATACTATGCCAATCCGGCGGGCTGCTAAGGATTAAAGCTCCGAGTTTAATGGGTAAAACCTCTTTAATAGCTAAGATTCTCCATCAGCTAGCCCGTGAAGGTTATCGTACAGTATCCTTGAACCTGCATTATGCAGAAATAACTCATTTTACTAACCTGGATAAATTTTTGAAATGGTTATGTGTTAGTGTTGGTCAAATTTTAGGAATGCCGAACAGACTGGCAGATTACTGGGATGAACAATTTTCTACTAGTAAGATGAACTGCACAGCCTATTTTGAAGAGTATTTATTGGCAGAAGCTGACAGTCCTTTGGTTTTGTGTTTGGATGAAGTTGAGCGGATTTTCCCCTATCGTGAAGTAGGTGCTGAATTT
Source organism: Nostoc mirabile CHAB5784 (assembly GCF_020829645.1). Taxonomy (GTDB): domain Bacteria; phylum Cyanobacteriota; class Cyanobacteriia; order Cyanobacteriales; family Nostocaceae; genus Nostoc; species Nostoc mirabile. Next base: position 11,666 of record NZ_JAIVFS010000074.1, read on the forward strand.
TTGGGACTGCTACGAGCTTGGCATGAACAAGCGAAAACTCGTAACATTTGGAAAAAACTGCGGCTAGTAGTTGTCCACTCTACAGAAGTTTATGTACCGCTGAAGGTGAATGAGTCACCTTTTAATGTTGGCGTGCCAATAGAGTTACCAAAATTTACGCCAGAACAGGTCAAGAATTTAGCCAAACAATATGGACTTTCTTGGGATTATGAGCAGATACAAGAGTTGATGAATTTAGTGGGAGGACATCCCTATTTGGTAGGGCAGGCATTTTCTTATCTCAAGGTTAATACCAGTACTACCTTAAAGCAAATTCTGCAAACTGCGGCTACAGAATCGGGAATTTATGGCAATCATGTACGCCGATATTGGAACATTATTCAGCAAGATTCAGAATTGGCAGAAGCACTGAAAAAAGTGGTAACAGAAACAGACAAAGTGCGTCTTGAACCAATGCAGGGATATAAGTTGCACAGCATGGGGTTAGTGCATCTAATGGGTAATGAAGTAAAAATTAGTTGCAATTTATATCATCAGTATTTCTGCGATATTTTCGGAGTGAGCTGATGAGCAGTGAACCCAGTTTAATTTATCAAGTTGGAGGCAGCTTATCCTTAGATAACCCTACCTATGTCAAACGAAAGGCAGACAACGAGCTTTATGATGCTTTGAAGGTAGGGGAGTTTTGTTATGTATTGAACTCCCGTCAGATGGGAAAGTCCAGTTTGCGGGTGCAAACTATGCAAAGGCTGCAACAAGAGGGAATTGCTTGTGCAGCGATTGATATTACAGTTATTGGCACTCAGGCTGTTACTCCACAGCAGTGGTATGGCGGCTTAATTAGAAGTATTGTTAATAGTTTTGAGTTATCACAAGAGTTTAACTTACGCTCTTGGTGGAAAGAGCGTGAGTTACTTTCTCCAGTACAATGCTGGGCAGAATTTTTAGAAGAAGTACTTCTACAAAGAATCACTAACAAAATAGTAATTTTTATTGATGAAATTGATAGTCTACTTAGCTTAAAATTTAAAGATGATTTTTTCGCTGCTATTCGTGCTTGCTACAACAAACGTACAGAAAAAAGAGAATACAAACGTTTGACTTTTGTACTATTAGGGGTGGCGGCTCCTTCAGATTTGATTCAAGACAAAAACCGCACACCATTTAATATCGGCCGAGCGATTGAACTGGCTGGTTTTCAGTTACCAGAAGCAACTCCTTTAATGCAAGGTTTGGCGTTTAAAGTAAATCATTCACAAGCTGTATTAAAAGAGGTATTAAGTTGGACTGGTGGGCAACCTTTTCTTACCCAAAAACTATGCCAACTCCTCCTTTTTGACTCAAAAAATTTTGATGAAAATCCAAAATATTTAGAGGGTAAGTGGGTAAAAAGAGTTGTGCAACAGCAAATTATTGACAGTTGGGAAAGCAATGATGAGCCAGAACATCTGCGGACGATTAGAGACCGCATTTTGCGGAATGAGCAGCGTGCTGGTAGGTTGCTGGGATTGTATCAGCAAATTTTACTGCAAGGGGAAATAGCAGCCGATGACACTTCAGAACAAATGGAATTGCGGTTAACAGGATTGGTAGTCCAGCAGCAAGGAAAGTTGAAGATTTACAATCGTATTTATGGTTCTGTCTTTAACCTTGATTGGGTTACAAAGGCTTTAGCAAATTTACGACTATATGCTGATGCAATCACACTCTGGTTAGCCTCTAATTGTCAAGAGCAATCATGGCTATTGCGTGGACAGGCATTACGAGATGCTCAGGCATGGGCAACAGATAAAAGCTTGAGTGAGCAAGATTATCGTTTCTTAGATGCTAGCCGAGAATTGGAACAACAAGACATCCAAAAGGCTTTACAGGCAGAAAAGCAAGCTAATCAGATATTAGCTGAAGCTAAACAGAAAGCCCAGCAAATAGTTCGCATTGGATCTGCCATTTTGTTTTTGACCTCGCTCTTCGCAACAACTACAGTAATTCTGGCACAGCAGAAAGTCAAAGAGGCAGACAATAAAGTAGCTTCTGCCAATACAGAAATAGCAAGGGTTAATCAAAAATCTGAGAAAATAATTCAAGCCAATCTTCAAAAAGTTCAGTCTGCTGAGCAAAAGCTTAAGTCTGCTCAGGAGAAATCAAAAACTGCCAATGAACAATTGAAAGTAGCTCAACAGGAAACTCAAAAGGCAGAGCAAGGATTAGTAGTTGCGAAGGCGGAACTAGAGACGCTCAATCAAGAGGCACAGCAAAAAACAAGACAACTATATAATGTCACTCAACAAGCGCAGCAGAAAACAGTAGAACTAAAAAATTCTGAACAGAAGCTTCAAGTAGCAATTCAAAAAGTAAAATCTGCAAAGGAACAAGCATCTCAAGCACAGCAAGAAGCGGCTAAAGCCGAACAAGTGCGTCAACAAGCAGAATTTCAAGCTCAACAGGCCCAAAATAAACTTAACCAAGCAGAGGCAGCTCTTGGGGCTACTCTAGGAAGGCTGGGAATTGCTAGGTCAGGAATCGATTACTATACGCTAGTAGGAGATTATGGCAAAGCCATTAAGTACTTACAACAAAGTCTGATAACTGCGCGAGAAATCAGAGACCACCGAGGAGAGGGGAATGCTCTAGCCAATCTGGGCAATGTTTACTTATCCCAAGGATACTATGTTAAGGGGATTGAGTTTTATCAACAGCATCTAGCTCTAGCGAAGCAAATCCAAGACCTCTCCGGACAGATGATTGCATTAAGCAATCTGGGCAATGCTTACCGCGTTATAGGAAATTATCCCAAAGCTATAGAATACTGGCAGCAAAGCCTAAGTATCGCAAAGGAAACTAAAGACAGCTTATTTCAGGGACGGTTGTTAGGGAATATAGGAGTTATTTATTACTTTTTGGGAGAATATCCCAAATCTGTGGACTTCCAACACCAAAGTTTGATCTTCGCACAACAGGTTAAAGATCCCCAAGGAGAGGGTCAAGCGCTAGGAAATCTGGGTAATGTTTACAGAGCTTTAGGAAATTATGCCAAAGCTATGGAATATCAGCAGCAAAGTCTGGCCCTGGCACGGGACACTAAAGACTCTTATAGGGAAGGACAAGCGCTGGGTGATGTTGGTAACATTTACTTTGCTATGAGAGACTATAGCAAAGCTATTGATTACTATAAGCGACATTTAGTCATTGCAAGAGAGATTAAAGACCCCCAAGGAGAGGGACAAGCTCTAAATGATTTAGGACGTGTTCTTCTTCGCAATGGCAAGCTAATAGAAGCAAAAAATACATTGTTTGATAGTATTCAGATTTGGGAATCACTGCGAGCTAAATTAGGCAGCAATGATTCATATAAGGTGTCCATTTTTCAAGAGCAAGACCGGACTTATCGCTTTCTGCAAAAGACTTTATTAGCCAGCAATCAAACCGATGCTGCTTTAGAAGTTGCTGAGCGGGGTAGGGCACAGATATTTGCGGAGTTATTGACAAAACACCTTACTTCTCAATCAGCAAAGCAATTTGCTACTTCTAAATCACCCAAAATTAACCAAATTAAGCAAATTGCTAAAGAGCAAAATGCAACTCTCGTTGAATATTCTATCATTAATGATGATTTCAACATAAAAGGCAAACAACAAATCCGCGAATCAGAACTATTTATCTGGGTAATCAAGCCAACTGGTGAGGTATCTTTCCGTCGGGTTGACCTCTCTCCTCTGTGGCAGCTACAAAATACCTCTCTCAAAGACCATGTGATAAATAGCCGTGAATCTATTGGTGTACGGGGACGTTCCCGCGCCAGCATAGAAATAGAAGTATTACCTAGTCATATAATAACTACAAAACAGACCCAAAAGAAACTGTATGAACTGCTAATCAAACCTATTGCGAATCTTCTACCCACTGATCCAAATGCCCGTGTCATCTTCATTCCTCAAGACACCTTGTTTTTAGTTCCCTTTGCAGTTCTACAAGATGCCAATAATAAATATCTCATTGAAAAACATACCATTTTGACAGTCCCCTCCATTCAAGCACTAAATTTAACTCATCAGTTGCGAAAACGAGTTTCTGGAGCAGTATACAAGGATGTGCTGATTGTAGGTAATCCAACCATGCCCAAGCTTTCATTTCAAATAGGGGAAAAACCAATACAGTTATCGCCATTGCCTGGCTCAGAACAGGAAGCTATTGCAATTGCTCATTTGTTGAATGCTAAAGCCTTTACTTTTATTGGTAATGCAGCAACCAAAGCGGCTATCATTCAGAAAATGCCCACAGCACGAATTATTCATCTAGCCACCCACGGGTTACAGGATTATAATGTTGCTTCAGGTATACCAGGTGCAATTGCTCTTGCTCCTTCTGGTAATGACAACGGTCTACTCACGGCTGAAGAAATCCTTAAATTAAAGTTGAATGCCGAATTAGTTGTCCTCAGCGCCTGCGACACAGGTCGAGGTCAAATTACTGGTGATGGTGTGATTGGACTATCTCGCTCTTTGTTTGCTGCTGGTGTACCAAGTGTAATTGTGTCTTTATGGTCGGTTCCAGATGCTCCCACAGCCGAGCTGATGATTGAGTTTTATCGCCAGTTAAAACATAATCAGGATAAAGCCCAAGCTTTACGCCAAGCAATGCTAACTATGATGAAAGAACATCCTAATCCCAAAGATTGGGCACCGTTTATACTGATTGGCGAAGCGGAGTGAACATTAAATCTATGATTGAATTATGATTGCATTTTTCTGCACTAAAGCGTTATCTCGTACCTCAACTATTCTTTAGATGGAGTAGGCGCTAACAATCCTGCCAGACCGCCTAACGCTCCTGTTCCCAAACCAATAAGGATTTCAGGAATATCCTTGTCATTGGCTTGCAACCATACTGCACCACCAATAGAGGAGATTAAAGTTAATGCTAATGCACTCACTACGATTCGATAAATCCAACGGTCTGTTTGCAGAGGTGTTCCTAGCCCAGATACTGGCTCATCATGATGTTCTTTGTTTTTCTCTACTTTTTCTGCATCTGTACTAAAAATAATGTTTCGTTTCATAACTCAGTTTGCTCTAATGTTTGATCAACAGGTAGGCCTAATTAAACTTATCGAGGTACATACTTGAGTTGGTCTGTTTGTATAGCTCCTCTGGTGATTTAATTCAGCATAATTACATCAAACAGTAATGATGACTGAGATGAAGACAGGGATATTTTTAGTTATTAAAAAATTTTAACTAACTTATTACTCAAGAATTTCTTCAAACCGCGACCAGGCAACAGGAGTAGTCAGCTTTTGCGCTCAAAATGCTTGACTACAAGCATTTCTAACTTTGACACCATAGGCGTTTCTTACTTTTGACCTAATCGCTATATTTCATTCCACAATTGGGGAACAGCATAAGACTGTGTAAGACAGTAAAACGAGCATCAGGCGATCTCCCATCACGTAACCTCGTAATGCGTCGGCGAACTGGGAGACACTTCGTTTAGAGCGGGTGGTGTGGGGGACGGGCAAGAAATTTCTCGTAGAGTAGTCCCCGACTCAGCAGCCCGCCCCCCACACTCCGCTGTCGCCACCCGCTCTACTCCCAGTTCTTGATCCTGGTCTAACTTACAAAAAGCTCAAAATTCTTTAAGAGAACGCATAGTTTTTTAGATTTTCGAGTACACCCAAAATCTAAAAAATCAAAAACCTGATTAAGTTTTTGATATAGTTTGACTGATAGTGGGGGCGCTTGCTAAATATTTCTTTAATGAGAGTGAGATGTATTATTCGGTGTCCATTTGATAAAGATACGCTTAGGCGAACTTACCAAGTACAAATGCAAAAATTGTGTTTGCTCCGTCTCTAACTTATTTTTAATAAAGCAGTAAAGTGTCTCCTTTATATCTGTTTCATCAAATGCAATCGCATCCTCAAACATTATCAGAAGCGATGTGTTTGTCTCGTATTCCTTTTGAAGCTTTACTGCCAAGGCTTGACCAATCAGATTTATCTGCTTATCTAGGTAATCTTCCAAACCTCTAACACCTAAGTGAGGTGTTAGATGTCTGTCTTTATTTTTCGTACCCGTTTTCTCAATGTATCCAGATATAGGCGACCAGCCTTTTTCCTGAAGCATTAAACGCTTCAGATATTCATCACCCAAAGCCAGCGTAATTTCAAGCTTACTTTCGTAAGGAGGAACAGATGCACGGTCAATTATTAACACATCATAGTTTTGACTTCCAATTACAGGCTGGAGCGTGACATCACTTTTGTCACCAAATTGCCAGAACGCAAAGATACTGAGTGGATAAATCTCTTCCATTAACTGCTTACAATAACCTTCTCTCATTCGTATAGCGCTCTTACCACCCTCTTGTTGAGTTATTTCTTGAATTTTGCGCTCAAACCACTCTACAAGTTCTTGAGGTGTACGCTCTACCATTAGTTCTTCCTTTGTCACAAAGTGCTTTTGTCTATGGCTCATTTTAATTATTCCAATTCTCTTTTAACCAAGCACATTATTATCCCTTTTGGCTGATTTGTCCCATCCAGCGCTCGTTAAGGAATTGGTTATCTAACGATTAATCATCAAAATCGACTGGCTGTCCGTTCAAATGCTTGTGAATGCTTTCAGGAGTCAACCAACTAGGAATTGTCACCTTTTTATCTATTTCTGCGTCTCCCTCTGAATTATTTAAACCGTTAATTATTGCCACTTTTAAAGGTGTCTTGCCATCTGCTGTTTTACGGTCAATTTGAATAGTGCCTCTACTTCTACCTTTAGCAGTTCCATCACTGCCACCAGTAGCGGTATTAGTGAAGAAGTGGGCAATACAAACTAATCTTTCTTCAGCTTTTCTAGGGTCACTAAGAGATGCTTTAACAAACTTTTTGGCAGGCTCCTTTGTGATGTCTGACTCAGAATAGTTAGTGAATTCATCAACTAGTAATTGTTGCGGTCGCTTATCAGATTGATTATTAATCCTGTCTAGCCATCGCTCACGAGCATCATCAAAAGCTTGTCCTATCTCTTCTTCTGTTTTAGCTATCAACTGAGGGCTTAGATATTTCCATGCGTTTCTAAGGTTCTCTCCGGCGTGTGCATCTAGAAGCTGATACAAGGGCATATCAAACAGATATTCTCTGAGCATGACAATCGACGCTGCTAGAGTTGATTTACCGCTTCCAGCTTCTCCTAACACCCAAACGGGTTTTTGATTGTCGATAACCTTCCACAGCCAACCATCCTCATGATTCTTGAGTGCTTCGATTAAATCACTGATGAGGCGCTGGTCAGTCAAAGGATGATTGTCATTTGCGATCGCGCCCTTGGTTTTGCCCTCAATCTTGCCGCGTTCCTGGTCAGCTTTGGCTTTATCCCGCAGATTCTCCGCAATGGTTTTATCCATCACAGAATGATTAACAGCACGGGCTTTCATGAAATCCTCAAGCTGAATTCGAGCCTTAGCGCGTTCGTTTTCCTCATCAGTCAATCCCAGCGCTTTGCGTTCTTCTGTGTCCAGTCCTGACAGCCCATCTTTCAGGCGTTCAGTATAAAGCTGGGTCGAATGCTGCTTAACTTCACGTTTATGCTTATTGTGCTGCCAAGTTGCATAATCGCCAGTCTTTTCAAGTTCGCCCAATTCATAATCCGTGCGCTTGAGGCGTTGCCCACGCACGACTAAGCAACCCACAATACCCCATAGCCCAGTAACTGCAACCCCATATCCTAACAACTGATTAGGGTTATCTGTGGGCAAGTCACGCACCCATTGAATTGCATCACCCTTATAAGGAATGATACTGCCATACAGCCCGTAGCGTTGCCATTCTTCAGTCAGGACAAAACGCGGCTGGTTACAAAAACGCTTATCCAGCGCTATTTGACCCTCTACGTCGTTAATTGACCTTGGGCAGAACTGAATTTGTGTTAGGTCGTAAGGCTGGCGTGTTTGCGATGTTGCTAGCCCGATGACTGCGGCTACACCACACACACCAGCCAGCGCTAACTCGAAAACACCCTGTTTCATTCCCGCCCCTTAAAAATAATTGCAATAGAGCCAATGAATAAAGCCAACGCGACTGCAATACTTAACCAAGGGTCTGATTGCGGATTCTGTTTTTCAATGGTTTGGATGTCTTGGCTAATCTGGGACACTGTTTCTTTAGTCAAATTCTCAAAATATTGATGGTCTTTGACTGCTAACCAAGTTGTGATACCTGCAAACACCAAACCACCTGCTGTTTTTAAAACATTTTGCATATTATCTACCTCTAGTCCGTCACTGTTGTAATTAACTCTCAAGCCCGTTAGCCCAGCGAGAGAGCCAACGCTGCATATAGAAAATGAGAGCGAAATTGCCAGCCAGAGATTAACGCCACCGCCAGTTATTAAGAGATATTTAGCTATAAAGAATCCCGTAGAATTTAGCGACCAACCAACAAAGAATCTCGTCAATTTTTCAGTTGTATGGATAACATCTTTGCGGTGCTGCTTGCGTGACTCCAAATGTCCTATTAAGTCTCTTGGTAACGGCGTATCTGGGGCGATTTCGCTTGCTACTTCCTCTTGATCCTCTTCAAGGTCGTATGTCATATAACTGTCATGATATTTATTTGCCCGACAGTTTATTCAGGTGGTAACTGTCGGGATTGAACTGTCAGAAACCTAGCAGAGCATCCTTGATTTTTTGTACAATTGAGCGCTCTGCATATTGCTTTTTAGGTTTAAAGTCATCACGAGCGTTATCACCCATTTCTAAGTAATACTTGCCCAGTTCTCTATCATGTTGCAGGTCAATTGTTTGTTGTCTAATATCGGTCTGTAATTCGGTCTGCAACATTTTATATTCACCATCAACTTGCATCATGTGCTTATCTACCCATGATTTCAGCTTGATGTGGATGAAAGCTTGTTGATGACGCAACGCTTCTTTATCCTGGGATGAAGCGAAATCAAGCTTCATTTCTTCTAGGATATTTGCTAAATGAGTGTCAGCTAAAATTGCTGATTGCACTGATCTTTCAATCTTCTCACCACTAACACCAGCTTGTTTGTAGATGTCGCTAAGGACTATGTTTAAGTCCTCAGTCCCCTTGATAGCAGCTAGCATCTGCTCTCTAACCTGTGGGGCGAATTCGCTAATCTTTGCCCCGTCATTACCCATTTGTCCTATCAGCTTCAGGGCTGATTTATCACCTGTTAGCGCTCTGACTACTAAGTTGGTAGATGCGTTAAATTTAGTTTTTAATTGGCGCTCTAGGTGGCGTGATTTGGAAGTTACCAGATTCTTTAGCTGAATTGAACTTTTCACAGCGATATTCCTTCTCTGGGGTAAATATTTGATTGCAGTGATACTCCATTCGTCTTACATATTGCTCAATAGCTGACTTTCGTTTGAGATATTGCTGATAGCTTGATTGCTCTAGCATTGGCAGATATAAGCAGCTATACAAGGGTAAAATCACAGCAGCGAGTGCAGTTAAACTAACAGCAATTCTTGAGAAGTAGCTCATTCTCACCCACCGAATACCCAAGCACTCAAGCAGCGTCAAGTCATTGCTATTGAGCCGCTTTGAGCCTTGCAAGGATTGAGAATTGGGTGCTTTTAATGTTTTGGCGGATGACTCCCATATCCGCTTTCATGTCTCCTGAGAAGTTGTTAACCTTTTGGTTTAATCTAGAAGCCCTGTTGCTTACGTGTTCTCGCAAGTCTTGAGCGTTAGTTTCAAATGATTGCTCAATGACATCAAATTTCTGATCAACGTAGTTCTTGATTGCAGCCGTTACAGTACTGATGAATTGGCTGTAGTCGGTAAAGGTGTCGTCAACGTTAAGAGCGATACTTAATGTTTCTTGTTCGGTTAATTCAAACCCCAGCGCCGATGATTGGGCTGTTACAATCTGACGTTTGTCATCGCTAGTTACAGTGATGCTGTTAATCTCTGGTGAGGCGATTGTAAGCTGACTGTTATCAGTCTCAGGGTCAGGCTGTGCATCTTCTGGGCCTACTAGAAAGGTTTCTTCAACGAGTTCATCAACTACAGATAATTGGCTTGTCGATTTGACTTTGAGATAATCAACGGCTTGGCTCAATTGATCTTTGGTGGGATTGTCAAGGTCATCGCACTCGACAGCAAGCGCTGCTGTTGTGTAATCATCTTTAGTAAATCCTTGATAACCCTGTTTGTACAAACGAGCGCGGACATTGTTAGTAAATTTGTCAGACATGATGATTGCTCCTTAAAGGGCTAGTGTTAAAACTTCGATGGTTGCGGATTTCATGGGCTGCGTTCGTCTGTTGATTGCCCATTTAGCAGCAACAAACGCAACAAGGGCTAAATCTTTGCTGTGGTAAGTATGAAGGGCGTTATAACTTAGAGTTGCCTGGCTAAACCAGTAATAACGAGTGCTGCGGGGTACGTCGTCAAGGTTGATTTTTAGATAGTCTGCCAGCGCTACTAGGAATTGTTGACCTGTGTATTGAACTTCTTGGGCATCATAGAAGTGTTTAAAGGCTTGCCATCGAGAGTTAAAATCAGAGGTTCTAAAAGAAAAGGCTGGACACTTACGCTTCATGCCTGCATAGGTTTCAACAATGCTTATGGCTTTTTCAGATTCAATGGAGAGCGAGAAATATTGCTTCAAGGATGCGACTGTGCGATACCAAGTGATATCTGAAATGCCTTTTCCCGTGATGCCCTCGTAAGTTTCTTTGAGCAAGCGATACTTAGCTACATATTTTTTTGTTGCCACATTAACTCTGTTTTATTACTTGAGTGTGTATAAAATTGACCGACTATCCGTAAATTCCAGTTATTTGATAGGCTAAATTAGCTAGAAACAGTTATCCTGATACGCCAAATTAGCTAGGCACTATCAATAACCTTGGATCTTGGACTTTAGACAAATGTTTTAGCCTTGGTTTTATCGGCTATAACCACGTAATAACAAGGTTTGTCAGCTTTGATGACATACTGACACTTTCTCGTTTACCCCCGCGTATACGCCCTTTTGAGCCTAGTTTTGCGATCACGCCGCTCAACGAGGGCATTCAACGCGGTCGCAAATCAAACACGTTAGAACAAGCTTTGCTGTATCCCCTGTCCTATTACTTCAGATTGACGGTTGGCCACCATACCAGGGACTTCATAAATCCCATGTCTGACCTTGTTCTGATTTAGCTTGAGAGTGGCTGTCTTTCTCTGTCCGTCTAGTGGCTCGAATATCCACTGTGGATGGTCAATCCTTGCCCAAGGGCATTTACCCGTAAAGCGATACAGCGTACCCTTTATTTGATACACTTTGCGCTGTGACAGGGTAGAAGGTTCGTAGACAGGAATTAAGTTATGCATCTTTCTTGTCGAGAGCGACACACGCGCCCGTTAAGCTTGCACCCAAGAAGACCGCTATAGAGGCAATAGCACTTCCTTCAAAAATTTTGGCGTTGTAAATCCATGTAGGTTGATATTGCTCACCTCTACTTTCCTCAATCCGGTCAAAGCCGTGACAAAAGATAGAACCAACTACCATAAAACTAGTAGTTACCAAGCTCACAATTGCTACTGATGACGCTCCATTAAGTATGAATGAGTTAATCTTTTCACGCCAAGTTTTCACACGGCGAATGTGCATTACTGGCTTTTGTTCTAGATATGAATGCCACTCTTCATTAGTAAAATTCAAGGGCTTGGAATCATAAGGAACGTGAAAATCAAGTAGTTCGCCTACTGCTTGAATTGCATCTCCTAGCATCACATCTGGGGAGTATTCTAGTTGTCTGAATTCTTCTGAATCTCTAATTTCTCTAAGCCAGCGATCTATTGCTTCTAACCTTCGTAATTGATTTTGATTAAGCATTGTTCTCTCAAGAGGTAGTTCGTTGATTGCTTCTAAGTTGCGTAAATTGATATGCATGAATCCTCTGTCCTAATGCAGACACGCACAATTACCGCGACCGTTGAAAATGAACGGACGCAATGCAGATATTGCTGTGAATAGTTGAATACTCTCAAAACAGCGCTTGCAAGCCTTACAACCCTCGAAAGGAAATCGCCAAGCGCGTTTTGCGCTTGGGTATTACTTGCGTCTGCCTTAAGTTATTGACGTATCGATAACCTTGACACTAATATAGTAAGTGAAGTTAAGCAAAGTGTCAACACTTCTCTTACAATAATTGCAAATAGCTTAGAAGTGGTATTTAATATCTCCATAAAGCATACTTTCTATGCGTAATGGCTACAAAAAAACCACGATTAACAATTTATATGGCATCACAGGAATTATTAGACGACCTACAAGCAATTGCCGATGAGCAACAACGATCAGTTTCCAATCTTGCTAGCATCGCACTTGCGGATTGGATAGCTCAATATAAAGAACAAAAAAAAGAGAACAAATAAAATTATCGACTCAGAGCAAACAAAAGGCGATCGCGTATAATGTTGACCCTGAAAGACCCACCAAGCGATTTTCAACTCCCGCCGCACAACGAAGCGGCATTAGAGATGATTAGGGAGGCGAAAGACTATGCTTCCACTCAAGCTCTAGCGGCTGGTGGTGCTGCGCTGGCTACAGGAGGCATAGTTCATCCATTTGGCTGGTTACTTTTTGGATTGGCTTACAAGCCGTTGGTGGTAACTCAAAAACTTGCGCGGTTGGAAAAATTAACAGCCCTACTTTTGGATGAGTTTAAAAGTGAGGGAATACAAGTCTTTCCAGTGCTGAAGATAGAAGATAAGAACCCTATCGACTTGTTTGTGAGATTTGAGCGAAAAATTCACCTGTTTATCTCCATTCGCTCAATAGGAGATAAGGAGATTGTCTACAACGAAGCCAGAGAGGTTTTGCAGATCAAGAGGAAAGACAAACATGGACTAAAAGTGTGGAACCCTTGCCCACTGCTTGAGTTAGCAGATTACGAGAAGTGGTTAAGCAAGAACAGAGACTTGTTTGCAATGTCTTCCCGTGAAGCTACAAAAACGCCCTCAGCAAAAGTTTTGGTCTTATGGCCTCCCACCAAGGCGGCTATTGATCACAATTCACACCTTTATTCTGAAGTTGGAAGTATGAAAATTCTGGCTCTTAGAAGAAAAGGCACTGCATTTATTATTCAACAGGAGGAAGTAATCGAGTTTGTCAAGGCGACTTTAGCCAAGTACTCATAGGCAAAACAACGAAAACCCCGCGTCCCGGTAGGACAGCAGGGTTTTCAAACGGAATTGGGGTTATCGGGTCGCAAGCCTAATTAATATCCCTAACAGTAATTTTATCGTACATGATTCGGTGTAAAGCCAATGTAACACTGGCTCACCAGATGTAAACAGCGTTTCAGAAATTTTATCAAATTATATTTTTGAACGTTTGTACTAAAAGATTACTTTCGGGATAGCTCCAATTCCTCCAACACACAAACTGGAGGAATAGCTCTCATGTCACCATTACAACAATCTCATAACTCAGTATCAGCCCAGTCAGCAGCTGAATCAGAAACTTTTTCTGTTGCTTTGACAAAACTTGAGTTGATTGAGAGTCGGATAATCAAGTTTGCGTTTAACGCCACTGGCACAAACAAAGACTGGGACTTTAAAAAGCTGGCCGCTAACTTCATTGATGTATTCGGCACTCTAGCCGATGTCCAGGAACATATTAAAGCAGGCCATGCCATCTGTGCCGGATTGTTAGGCGGGAAATGGCGCAGTAAGGCCAATGTGATCGGTTCTCAATGGCTACTACTCGACATTGATAATTCCGATGTCGCCCGTGATGCTTATGACAAGCCGATTAAAGACGAAAACGGAAATTCTATCAAAGTTTACAAGCACCAGTTAACGATCTCAGAAGCCCTAGCCCATCCCTTCATTAAAAAACACTGTGCTTTAATTTACACCACCGCCAGCCATAAACCAGAGTGGCATAAATTCCGGTTGGTTTTCCTTCTCCCCGAATATGTTCAGGGTGCTGATACTGTAGAAGCTTGTACGCGCTTCCTCATGCAACAGTTGCCCCATGACCCAGCCTGTAAGGATGCTTCCCGTGTATTCTACGGCAGCACAGAGGCCGAATTCCCGCTAGTCAACCCTGAAGCCACTTTACCAGCAGAATGGATAAGTGAAGCGATCGCGATCGCGCTGCATGAACGGGAGGAGTATCAGCTAAGAATCCAAGAAATTGAGTCACGGCGTAAAGAGTGGCGTGAGATTTCCCTCGCTGAAGGCTGGGATATTGACCAGCTAATCCAGAACGCGCTTTCATTCATCCCACCACGTACCCCAGGAAGCGGTAACTACGACGAATGCCGTCAAGTGTTGATGGCACTGGTTAACCATTATGGGGCAACAGATGCGGAAATTATAGCCGAACAGTGGTCGCCCAGCATCAAGGGTTCAACTTGGAACATCCACGCCAAGATTCGCAGTTTTAGACGTGGGGGAATCTCAATCGGCACACTGTTTCACATTGCCAAACAGTATGGTTTTCGGTTCCCTAAACGGCAGTATGAATATAACGAACGCGACCAAGGAGTAATTAGCCGTGAACAGTGGGAGCTTGGGCGAGTCAGAAAAGACTTGAGCAGCTTCCAAAATTTATTAAGGCAAGCGATCGCTCCATTTTCTTCGATATTTAAAGGATTTAAAGCCCCACCAACGCGCAAGCCCTTACCCGAAATTGACACGCCTTCGCCCAATGTAATTATTTACAAGCCCGGCAATATTCCTTTAAGAACTGAAGTTACAGGCAATATCTCTATCTCCTGCCAGCCAGAGGAACATATTGCTGCTTGGGTGGAAGCTGTTTCTAAGGGCTGGACACAAATTTTAGATAATTCCCACCCAGGACTAGGTAAGTCTTACAACGCGGGGCAACTGACGGCGGGGCTATTCGGCGTTGATAAACTAATTTACCAGGATGCCAACCACAGAAACCCATCTACACTGCCCATTGAGACGAATTTTGTTGACTTACCAGTGCGTCACAACGGCTTTAAACTAGACCCCACCCGCAAAACTCCTACTGGTGAGGACTTTAAACTGTGGACTAAAGCGGGTGAGACTGCCGACACTGATGGGAATTGTCACAGAACTTACTTATTTAACGCATTTCGTAACAAGAATTTTAGCAGCCTTGATTTTGAAGAGAGCGGCATCAGCCCCATCTGTGGCGGTTGTTCCCTTAAAAATCAGTGCCGTTTCTCCAGTGGTGACGGTTTTGGCTTCCGCTTTCAAAAACGCACTGCAATTCAGCAGTTCTCTGAACTCAGAGCGCACCCAGACTCTACACCAGTTACCTTAACTAATGCTGCTGACCAAACTTTCACCGTTGGGCGGTTATGGGAAGAAGCAGGTACGCTCATCAAGCCCGTGCGGAGCGTTGATGTGAACCGAGGCGATTTTGAAACTACTGTCGGCAAACTGCTACTGTTAGAACCAAATCTTCTATCACAGATGCAACCTGCACTCTTAGTTTTACACCAACTGTTTACTCAACAACTCAAGTCTGATTCCCGCTACGGGTTTGATGATGCCAGCATCCGTGCGCTGCTGCCGGCTTTCCCCACAGGCTTAGATATCGAAGCCTTTCGGCAAGCCTCAGAACCTGATTTAACTTTCTTAGAAGACTTGGACTCTATTGATATTACCGGAGATAAACAACTCAAAAAAAGTGCTGCGGCTCGTTATGCTGCCAAAAAGGTAGTTAAAGACAGCGCACGAACGGCAGGCAGGGAGTTCCTTGACTTGCCTAATTACTGGTTGCCTGACTTTCTCGAAGCTTGGAAGGGTGATGGTAGTTTCCAATCTCAATGGGGTGTACTCAGCATTTACCGCCGAAACCCCAAGCACACTGAATTGGCCCACTCTGCCAAATTTAATATTTACCTTGATGCCACTTTCAAATCCCAGCAGTTGAAATTGAAACTGGGCATCGATGAGCCTGTGTTAATAATTGAGCAACAACGCCCAGACTACGGCAATTTAAAAGTGGTCAACGTTACTGGGCTGGGTAAGCTGCCCAAAAATCGCTCTCTTCCACTAAGCGCTCGTGTTAATGCCCTCAAAGAAACCTTGAAAAAACTCTGCCCCACCCTTGGCATTATCGATTGGAAACAGATTGCAACCCTTGCCGAGGGCCGCACAGAATACGGTCACTTTGTCGATGGGCGTGGTGTTAATAGGTTTAGTGAGTGTGATGCGATCGCTTCTTTTGGCATTCCCTACCAAAACATCGGTGTTTTAGCAGCACAATATCAGGTGATGACTGGTGAACCAGTCAACCTGGAAGATAAAAACAGCACTTTCCAAAAGTATCTCACAGACCTGATCCGTGCAGAAATCATCCAAGAGATTGGGCGATTACGCGCTCATCGTCGCTCCAATGTGGAGCTAACATTCTACTTCTGCGCTGACTATGATTTGGGTTTCCTCGATCGTGAATTACCAGGAGTGAAATTAGAAAGCGTTGATGCTTTCCAACTCTGTCCCGAAGCTGGTAACGCCAGTGAGCAGACAGGTCACGCTATAGTCAATGCCCTAAAGTCGCTTTGGCAGTCAAAACAGAAAATTACTCAACCGGCGATCGCCAACATTGCTGAAATCTCCCAAGCCTGGGTGAGCCGATTTACCCAGAGATGGGGGGGCTGGCAGCACTTTAAAAAATTATTACTCCTGCTATTAGATAGTCTTAATAGCGGTAGTAATAAAAATTTGGCTGACTTAGACGATGATGAAAAGTGGCTAGCCCGTACATACTTCCCGATGTTGATTGCTGAATCGGAGTCATTACCAGATCACCTGTTAGAGGGTGTGGCGGAAGTTGCCGAAGTTTTTAGTACTAGGGCGATGCGGCGAGTTTTACACAGATGTAGCCCGGCTGTTAGGGCTGACTTACTGATGACTTTCATGAGTTGTTTGCCTACTGAAGTTTACTCAATTTCAGTTTCTCCACTCTCTGCATCACTCGTAGAACCTGCGCTATCACCTTGAACAGTCATAAGAACTGATTCTAGACGATAACCAGCTTCCCGGATGTAATATCCAGCTGCACCCACGTCTTCAAACACGCTGTCAAATTGGGGATGAGTTGACGGAAAAATCTTTCTCAGGCGTGAGCTGATTCCTGAAAGTTCTTGCTGAATTGCGATTAGTTCTTGAGTATCATCATCCATACTTATTTACCACAAAGATAGTTGCCCCGGTGAAACATTTGATTTTCCACCTCTATGGTATAAAAGGTGACAAGCACTGCAAAGAGCTATAAGGTTGCCTCTGTGGTTATTTGCTGGATTTCTGTCCCAATGATGAACCTGTAGGGTGTACACTCTGCGTTTTGAGCGTGTTAGATGTGATGTTTTTTCACCAGGCGGTATGCAGTGTAACCCGCATTTTTGACAACGCCACTGGGCAAGTTGCTTAACTGAAGTGGCAATTTCTGACCAATTATCTGGGTATAGAGAATAGGTGAACGTCATCAGTTTAATTAAACTAAAGCTTTGAGAATTGTAATGCGAATAGCAGTACGAAAGCTTAACCAAACTGTAACCGCCTCCCTTGCTGATATTTGTCAGGAATGCGTGAGCCGATTTACCAAGCGTGGGGGGGCTGGCAGCAATGCGAAAAAATTATTACTCCTGCTATTAGATAGTCTTAATAGCGGTAGTAATAAAAATTTGGCTGATTTAGACGACGATGAAAAGTGGCTAGCGCATACCTTCACTTATTTGCTTTTTGTATACGATAATCACTCTATCTAAGTAAAGTTCATCCGTTACTACTGAGATGGTTCGTATAAGCTGTTCGCCTTGAACTTCAACGCTATCAGCTATTTTCGTGTCACCATCATCGTATCTGAGCTTTTTTTTATTAACTTCATCGCTAGGTATAGCCCACGATACCAGATCATCAACCAATAAGAAGGCTTTAGAGTCATAGAAACTTAGATGACCGTTAAACGTTATAACTTCAGACTCCAATACCCCTTCTCTGTCAAACCAATAAACTTTTGGTTCGCCTGTTCTTTCTTCAAAGAATTTACCATCTGATGAGATAGTTAGAGTAAGTCCATCGGTTGCTTCTACCTGAGCAATTAAATTGTTGCTGTTACTATTCAACCAATTTTCGACACCATTCGGATCTGGTTCATCACCGATAAATTTAATTTGGGCGTTTAGAGAAATGCTTCCCGTTAACAGCCATGTTCCAATTAATAATTCTATATTCATAGGATTTTTCTAATTACAGGTTTGATTCAGGCTGTTGCTGCTGCGAGAAAGGCTCTTTACTTTGTCTCTTGCCCTTTGCACTATTTACTGTTGATTTATCCGGTTCACTACTAGCTTGATCTGACGCAGTACTTACAACTGTTAGCTGAGTTTCAGTAGCCGGATTTGATGACCGATTCTTGTCGTCGCTTGAAGATGTTTTTTTCTGGCGACGGCTGCTTTTCTTCAACTCGCCCAATAAATATTTGATTCTGCTGCCACTCAAATTGATGCCCAGTCCTTTCAGCATCTCTGACACTTCATCATAACTATAGCCATACTTATCAGAGGTCAGTTTCTCGATATACCTCCTCATTTTCCGAATAGCTTCTCTATCCGATATATCCTCTCGCTCTTTTGGCTTCTGCTCCTTAAGTGCTTTGATAGCCTCATCAATCTTGCCTTTAGTAATCTGACCAGAATCTTTTGGCTCAACCATTGCTATGAAATTAAATTGAGATTATAATTCCCTTATTTTCCACTATTTTTCAAAAAAGTATAAGTCCAGATTCTTAGATGGTTTCAGCTACGCTGATTAGAATTTTTGTTGCTGCTACGCCTAACCATCATTTATTAGATGCTGATATATTTCTCCTGTTCTAGCTACGCTGTTGCTATGTTCCCCCGATGTTGACTGTTGCTGACTTTAGCCAAGACACTCCAGCTACGCCGTCGCAGTGATTCAGCAAACACTGATATAATTATGAGGTTTCAGCTACGCTCTTATCAGACTTCATCCCACCTGGAATCACCCTAACCCGTCCCCCCAGCTACGCTGTCGTCCCCTCGCCCCCAGTCTATCGCTGTGCCTCCGTACATACGTAGCACTCGACACCTCATCTTCCCCGTATTTGGGCTTGAAGCCACCCATGCCTTAAAGCTTACGCTTTACCTCGCTCTGCTCGGACGGCAAAGCTGGTTTAGTGGGGTTCCACCCCCCTAAAAACCCCCCTCGCGTGATGTTCTCATTCCCCCTAAGTTATGGCTAATCGCAAGCAGTCAAAAGCCCTCGTCAGAAAACACATTTTCCCGGTGAGATTGAGCGACATCGAACTGGACTTGCTGCGAATAAAATCACTTGATGCGGGGATGTCAGCGAGTGAACTAATGAGACGCAATGCGTTGATGCGTCCATTACCAAAACGACTAAGTAAAATTAGCTTGCAAACATATTGGGAATTAGGACAAATTGGGAACAACCTCAACCAGCTTGTCAAAGCCACCAACACAGCGATAAAAATGGGGTGTACTCCACCGACTAACCCAGAACTGTTACGAGAACTTTTAGAACTGCTGCATCAGTGCAGACGAGATATTGCCTCGGATGATGTTGATGATGATGACTCGGAAGACGAGGAAGAAGACGATGATTGGGAAGCAGACTAAGGGCAGAGGTTTTCGCAAGCTGCTAGATTATTTAGAATCACGCGAAGATGCCAAACTAATCGGCGGCAATATGAGTGGGAGAAATGCGCGAGAATTGGCGCGGGAATTTAAGCTGTCGAGACAACTAAATTCTGATGCAGACAGAGTTGTTTATCATGTCTCACTGTCAGCAGCTAAGGGTGATTTTTTAGATGATGAGAAGTGGAGCGAGATTGGCGATCGCTACATGAAGGAAATGGGGTTTGATGCCAATCAGTTTGTCATCTTCCGTCACCATAACACCGACGACGACCACATCCACATTGCAGCCAGTAGAATCAGGATGGACACGGGGCTGTTAGTCCATGATTCCTGGGATTATTTACGCTCTGAGAAAGTCCTGCGACAAATTGAACAGGACTATCAGTTAGTGCAAGTCCAGGGCAGTAGAGAGAAACTGAATCGCACACCCAGCACCGGACAAATCAGGCGCATAAGGCGAGAGCAAGAAGAATATGAACTAGGTAAACTTGAGCAGCCACCAGGACGCACTATTAAAGAGGAACTTCAGCAGACAATTGATAGGGCTAGAGTTGATAATCCCCAAATGCCAATGCTGATTATGCGGTTGCAGCAAGCTGGCATTAGTGTGAGAACAGGATTCACTAGGAACGGTAAGTCTAAAGGCATTTCTTATGAGAAAGATGGGCAGGCTTTTAGTGGCACACAACTAGGTGCAGCTTACACTTTCCCTGGTTTGCAAAAACATCGAGGAGTTGACTACCAGCCACAACGTGATGATGCCCGGATTGAGCATCTATTAAACAATCCTGTCGAACGAGCAGTAGAGAGCCAACAACTCATAAATGCGATCACCTACGGTGGGCGGAACGCCATCGCTGAAAATTTTGCTCAACCTCTAACCACAGATAAACCAAAGCTAAAAGATAATCTTTCAGCTGAGTTATATAACTATTACAGTGCCGACTTGCAAAACTTATTAGTAACTGACCGAGACAAAGAAATTGCTATCTTGGCGCTATTAGATAATAAGCCATCTGAGGAGGTTGAAGAAATTATCTTTGCCAGTCCAGCCGGATGGACTACTGATGAAGCTAAAGCATTAGTTCTAATCGCTAAGAATCAACTGGCACACTTACAAGAACAACCCCAGTTTACGCTCCCAGAAGAGGATGAGAGTCTACGGCGAGTATTACACTATTACCTGACTCAGCAACGCGGTATAACCAATTTCCTTGTGCAACCATTACAACGCCAGGGGTTGGCTTATATAGATCAACAGGCTCAGGTTGTGTTTATCAAGCGAGATTTAGACGGTGAAAAGTCAGGCGCACTGGTTTGGGATACTGCACGAATTGACAATCGTTGTACGGAGTACCCCAAAAACAGCGATCGCTCTCCTGGGTGGTTTCACCTGAAATTAGGTGGAGAGGCAGACGACAAAATCGAGAGAGTATTCTTGTGTGACTCCCCCATTGATGCGTTGTCAATGGCAGAGATTGACAGAAAAGGACACTCCAGACAACCACCAGTGAGAACAATGTACATGGCAGTGGATGACCCGAATAACTTGCCCTTTGAACTTCTCAGAAACATCAACAGGATTGGGGTGGCGTTTAATAACGATTCGCAGGGAAATGAAACATCTCTTGTCATTCAGAAAATGCTACCCCAGGCTCAAAGAATTGCACCACCGGGGCGGACTTGGAATGAGATTCTTATTGAACAACAGCAGCAAGAGGAACTGGAGCAAAAGCAACGCTCTAGGGGTTTTAGTCGGTAATCTCATGTTGAACCGACGAACTCGTTGCCGCGTTCGCTCGACTCATGCGGTGGTAGGGACGGGCAGAATGATCACTAGTGGGGTCGACAAGTCCGGCAAGCCCGCCCCTACCACTCCGCGTTGCCGCATGATTCGCAACAGTTCTTTTTTCTTGGAAATGAGGCGCTATAAAGTTAACGGTAATCAGAATTTTTCTGTTTAAAATGCAGTAAATATAAAGCAATTATTGCAATTTTTTTCTAACAAGTATTCTTGCTTCTCTGTCCTAGAGATATTTGCTTTTCACTATA
Source organism: Nostoc mirabile CHAB5784 (assembly GCF_020829645.1). Lineage (GTDB taxonomy): Bacteria > Cyanobacteriota > Cyanobacteriia > Cyanobacteriales > Nostocaceae > Nostoc > Nostoc mirabile. Next base: position 33,368 of record NZ_JAIVFS010000074.1, read on the forward strand.
TCTACATCAAAATAAGTTAATAAAGACTTGATATTTGCTGTGTGATTACTAAAAATTATTTTTATAAGAACTTTAGTAAATGTTGTCTCTGCACTATATGTTACAATCTCATTATACAGTGCCAATTAATAAATTATTTCTTTAAATAAAATTAATGGCTATTTCTAAAGAAGAAATTGTTCTGATTGTATCAAAAGTACTAACGGTTCAATTAGGTATCCCGCAACCATTAGCAAGTGGCTTGACTGAAAGTATTGCTACATACTTGTTTGAGAAAGCAATTGAGCCAACTGTAGAAGCCATACGTGACTCTTTGAGTAAAATTCAAAATGAACAAAACTCAGTCAACAAGGAGTACCTACGAAATCAAGGAGACGTTCTTACTCGTGAAGAATTGCTTGAAAAAGCAAACAAAGATTCCGCTAAAGAGGCTGGGATTCAGATTGCCAAGAGCCATGTAGATCTCTTTATGCGAATTAGGGCAGAGTTTCAAGTTGGCAGTGATGAAGCTTTATTAAGTACCAACATCAATAGAGTTTCGAGCGTTCCTCTTGAGGTTAGGAAACAGATTTCTGAGTTGCAAACGAAATTCGGAAAGATTATCAATGCAATTGCTCTTCATATCGAAGAAAAAAAGTATGAATCCTTTGAACAAGTGATCTCAGATAGGCAGAGCCAGGAACAAATTGCAGTTGCACAAAAAGTAATTATGCAGCAGTTGGTTAACGCTGATAAAACATTTCATATATCATGTCAATCACTCAAAGTAGCTGTTGATTTTTTTACTGCTCTTAATGAATATATTTTGCAAGAGATTGAAAATTGTTCAGATACCACTGAAGAATCGCGTTTAATTCTAGGAAATGCTGTTTTAGTGTATGAGCTAACCGACTTTGTTATTAAGTATTTACAAGCTTTTAAAATAGAAGGGATTGTAGGTATTAATTCTGTCAAAAGTGAGATAGATCGAAAAATTCAAAGGATTCAAACAGAAATACAAGAACTGAAAAACAAGGCTAATAAGAGTGAAATATTCCCTGAGTTAAAACAAAATATACTCTCTAATATTTCAGAGAGAGAGCAGGCAGTTGTAGTAATGGTGAATGCTTGGGATGAGTATCTTGGAGAGGTTAAAAGTATTTCTGATGAATCTACTGGCTTTATTAAACAGTGGATACCAAATTTAGAACTCATCAGAGATGATGCAAAAAATCAGATAGCAGTTTTAGAAGTTTTAACTATAGTTAGAGTTTTGAAAAGTAATTTAATGGCATTAAAAACAGCAGTGACAAGACTTGAAACTATGAAGTTAGTTTCTTTATCACCTGACAGAGTTCGTCGCCTTCTTGGACTTTAATTAAGTGCAATAATATAGATTATGTCAGAAATAGATTATTCCCAGTATTCTCAAGAGATTTTAGAAAAACTCCTTCGTGAAACAAAGGATAAGAATGAAGCAGAGCGGATAGCTGATGAGATAAAGAATCGAGGTGTTAAGGACTTATTAGACTCTATAAATTCACAAACTCCAGATAAAAAACCTTTTGACCAAAAATTTTCTTCGTCTACTCATTTCTCTTCAGCTAACTCGTCCTTTCCTGGTATAAATATAAAAAACAGAACTAATCCATCGCCACAATCTAGTTCTAATTTGAACCCCAAAGTAGAATCGGAATTACGAATACCTATACTCAGAAGAATTATTCTATTTTGCTCTGGAGCCAAACTTTCAGTCCTTTCCAGAAAGGATTGTGAAATGGAACATAATAAATATGAAATGATTGGTTTGACAATCATTTTCACTGCAATATTTGCTTCCCTGTCGGGTGCTTACGCTTTCTTTATAGTTTTTCAAGATTTAGCTTTATCTTTTTTTTTGGAGTATTATGGGGAGCAAATATACTAAATCTTGACCGATTCATCGTTGCAAATATTAAAAAAGGTAAAAATAATTTCTTTGAACAAATTCGAGTTTCATTTCCACGTTTAATCTTAGCAGGTTTTATTGCTATTGTTATTGCAAAACCACTTGAATTAAGGCTTTTTTCAAAGGAGATTGAAGCAGAAATTGTCAAGCAAAATGAAAATACAATTAATGAAGCAAGGAGCTTATCTGCTGAAAGGCTATCTCAAAATCTGCAATTTAAAAGGCTTCGGGATGATAGGGATAAACTCAGTACTCAAATTAAAGAGGCAGAAGGAAAGTTAGCTTACTGGCTTACTAGAGCTACTCCAAACAAAGACGAAGTTAATAGATTGAAAGATTTAATCAATAACAAAAACAAATCCCTTAATGATATCAACAATCAGATTAGTAATTTAGAGCAGCAAACTCAAAATTCGCTTGGACGCATTAAAAATGCTCAACAAGATTCTAAAAGCCTCTTGAGCCAACTTGCGACCTTGGAGAGATTATCGTCGTCAGATCCCATAATCCGCTATATCAATCTATTTTTTACTTTGTTATTTGTTTTAGTAGAGGTTTCTCCAGTTATAGTAAAAATTCTATCAAGATATGGTGTGTATGATGCCATTTTGGAGAATGAAGAAGAAACCATTGCTTATCGCTACGACAGTAAAACTTCAGAGATAAAATTTGTAATACAACAGGAACTTGAAGTTTATAAAAAAACGCTGAAAAAAGAGTTAGATGATTATCGTGATTTACGAGAAACTATGCGAAAGCATGACATAAGTCAGCAATTGAACAGCTATCAAGAAATGCGAGTACGCTTTCAATCTCTGATGAAAGATATCTTTCTAGAAGTATTGAATAACGTTATAACTAAACCTGAATTTTCTGATGTTCAACACAGAGTTATTGATGAAATTGTTAGGCAAACCGAGAATGAACTAATGAAGTATTCTCAAGGAATGCAATTTACTGATAATGAAATGATTGAGTTGTTGGAGAAAATCAAAAGTAAGATTAAGGTTTAAATTTGACCTATTAAAGACGAGCTTGCCTAATTTACAGTCTTAGTGATTAAACTAAACTATTTAGTTTAAATTTTAGTTTAGCTACACTGACACTTGTGATTTGAACTATATTTTGACCAAACGGACAGGACATACTTCACTATCGACTAGGACAACATATCGGTTCTTGGCAACTTTTGGTCACAGTATGGTTCACAATTTGGTCATGCAATGGGTAAAAGCACAGTTTCAGTCCCCTCTAACAGCGTTGTTAGGCTGTGTCAATTTGAGAACGGCAATTGTTGTGATGAGGATTGATTTAGCTCAGTTTTTGGAATTCCCAGTTTTTCACCAAGTTCCAGAATATTATTGCTGAAATCTACCCCTCCTGCAACAAGAATAGCAGCACTAGTGGCAATTGCTAATAATCGCTTTAGGCGTGGCTTGATTCTTTCTAGCTTCTGTTTTTCAGGTATGCTGATGTCCTCTTGCAAGTCCCCTAGAATTAGCAGAATTTCTCCACGTTCATCTGAGTTTGGAAAATCCTGTGCCTTTTTATTTAAGGATTGTAATAACTTAACAATCTCATCGGCGTTCTGAGAAATATTCTGTGAAAAGTCAGAAGCATTTTGAAAAGCACTTTCCCGAATTTGATTAGCAAAGTTAGCAATATTAGCCCCACGTAAGTCATTTCTAAATGTATCTAAGTTAGATTGATTATCTGACATTACTCTTGCCTCAAGGTTATTATTAATAATAATTCGTCTTTCTGAAAGATTTACAATAAGTTCCTTTAAAAGCTTAATAGTATCTTTATGTATTAAAATTTCATTGTCTCTAACTTTAATTTCTGAATTTAATCTTTCCTCCAATAGTCTTAGACGAATTTGATAGGTTTTAATCAGCTTAAAGTAATTTTCTGCATCTTCCATGACTTGAAAATCGAAAGTTTACTTCTCTAAATTTTGTTTAACTATATTAATAGAAATAGGTTGCTTTGCAAGCTTTTCAGATATTTGTTGAAGCTCATCTGAATATTTTTTGCGTATATCTAATTCTCTTTCTTTAGCTTCTAATTCTAAACGATATTGCAATTCTATCTCTTGTCGAATTTGTTGATAATTATCAGTCAAAAGACGCTCTATTTCTACCTTATCAATTGCTGATAGACTAGATTCTTCGAGATCAGTGTTGTCATTGCTTTTATTGGAAATACTCTCAACTGATGAGAGCGCACGTCTCTCCAACTGATAGATTAATTCGTCATATGCTCCTCTTGAAGATAAAATAACGATCAAAATAGGATTTATTTCTATTAGAATGAATAGTAAAGTAATTGAGAAACGAATTTTTGATATCAATAAATTTTCCTTAGACAATTTTTCTAGAGTGGAAAGCTTCAAGATAAGGCTATTAGAATAAATTTCTTTTTGTTCATAACTTCCACTCATACTATTTTCAATATGAGTTTTAATTTCTGTTTCAAAAAGTTTTAATTCGAGAGATTTTGCAATAATTATTCCTATCATCGCTGCCAAAATTATCCTAAAGATTATATTTGGCAGTTGGCTATAAATACTTCTGCTTCCTCTAATATTTAAAACAAAGAAACGATTTAAGTTAAAAATGGTCAATCCCCATAACAAACCAAGCCCAGAAGCCAAAATATTTGATGGGAATACAGTGAAAAGTAAATATCCTCCTGATAGGGAAGCAAGAATACCTGTTAGAAAAACATTTGCACCAATTGCTTCATATTTACTGCGTTCTCTAATAAACTCATCTCTCAAAAGGATATTTACGTTACCACCAGAACAAAACAGAAAGAAGTTTCTAATTTTGCTCAAATTTCTTGTTATATTCATGAGAATAAACCAAAATATGACCGATACGGGTATTTTTATTCAAAGGTGTTAGATTTTGGCATTTGCACTTGATTTAAATTCTCGCATCTCTCCAAATTCCCTAATATATTCTACTAGCTCTCTGGTATAACCCCCTTCACAAATTCGATCCAAATTCCCCACCAGGATAAACAGTTCTCGCGCTCGGCTGACAGCAACATTCAGTAAATTAGGTCGCCGATTGATAAACCAGAGACTATCAGTTGCTTGACATTGGCGAGTCGAGAAAATTATCACTGATTTCTGACCACCTTGGAACGTGTGAACTGTGCCAATGCTCTTGGGGGAAAAATCTGACCAACGAGATTTTAAGCGTTGAGTCAGCGCATCTACTTGACGGCGGTAAGGTGAAATCACGCCAATTGTATTGTCAGAGTCAGGATAATTGAAGCAATAACCTGCCGCTAACAACTCCTCAATCAACGCTTCTACTGCATCAACTTCTGCCCAATTTACGTTATTCTCCAGTTTTCCTTCAACGTGGCAACCAATCAGGTTAGCACCCAACCGAGAAGCTTTCGGTTCAGTTTTGATGACCATACCGTAATTGCACAAGCGATCGCAAAAATCAGCAATCACTGGAATGCAACGGTAATGATATTTAAGGATAATGCCATTACCAATGTCTCCGGGTTGTCCCGATGCTCCAGCCGCTCGGTGATAAGCTGTGGATGCAGTAGGGCTGTAGCGGTCATAATCTGCATCCGTAAGCCCCTGTTCCAGAAAAGATTTGCTACGATATTCCTCTTTCTTCTGGTCGCTTAAATTAACAACCGGCTCCAATTGCAATGGATCGCCTACAATCAAAGCTTGATTAGACCTTACTAAAACTGGAAAAACTTGATGCGGTGGAATCTGACCCGCTTCATCTACAATTACTTGATCAATACAGCCACTATCGGGATAGGGTAACAAATTGCGGATGGAGTGCAAAGTGCAAAGAAACACCGGAAATAACAGACTGATATCCTGATAAATGTTTCTCCAATTATGACTTAACTGACGGTAAGCATCCCATTCGCCATTCATGACAGCAATGTAAGTTCTAATGGAAGCTATCACCTCATCTTTCCGTCGCAGAGCTTCTTGTTGCTGAAATTCCCAAGACCACTCAAATAACTCTACTTGCAGCGAGTGCAATTCGGTGTAGAAGCGACTGTAGAAATCTTTGGTGGGATAAGTAGCGAGTCGGTTTTCGATTTGAGAACGGCGAGTAATCAGGTCTTTGAGTTGCTGCTTTCTTGACTCAAGCTGCTGTTGTGTGCTGTCAATACCATTCTGTTGTTGCTGCCAATTCAATGCTTCGTCCAGTAGCTGGTCAACGCTTTGTTGGGCGGCGATGAGAGATTCAGTTGTTAGTGGGATTTGAAATTGAAATGGGGTGGCCAGCGTCGCCAACACAGGCATCTCTATCTGTTTGTGCAAGCGTTTGAGAATATGATGTGGGCTGGTTTTGGTTATCCAGTGCCAGAATCGTTTAATCGTCTGCAAAGGCTGGGCAACCCATTTGTTATCTCTAACAGAAGGCTGCCAGTAATCAACTCTAGGCAAAGAACGCCTTGCACTGCCAAGATGTTGTTTTATCTGCTGATAGGCTTCTACTGGAAACCTAGAGTAGTCGCGTGAAGATTCTAATGGTGACGAAGACTCAAATGCAGAAGTTTTTATCGCCACTGACAGCAATTGTATATCGTGGCATAGCGACTCTAATAACTGCTCATCAGCTTTTTTTTGTTGAAGATCATGCTCGTCTTGCTTAGAGTGAGATTCTATTTGCTGAACCCCAGCTAACAATTGTTGCCTAGCTGACTCCCATTCATCTGATTTAAACGTTTCTTTGGCAAGCCAGTCGAGTGCAGCTTGCAAGCTAGGTAAAACCTGAGTGTCAACTAAATCCCTTGAGCCTCCTGATAAGTAGAAACGGTCAGAGGTCAGGTTGCTGGCTAAGATTTTCTCAACGTTATTTACAGCAAATTTGTTAGTGCTTGTCACCACAGTTAGGTTACTTTTATCTTGACCCGTTGTTGCCAAGTCCACGGCTCGACGTACCACTTGCTGCGCTATTTTATGTAACAACAGTGTGGTCTTGCCATTCCCCGGTGGCCCAATCACAGCAGTAACAGGATGAGATTGAGAATGTTTGAGAGCAAGTGCTTGATAGTCATCGGGCTGTGAGTTGGGAAAAGCACCCAAAAAAAGTACTTCATGTTGAGGTGCTTTTGGTTGTCCAAATAAATATTCGTAAGCCGGATGTCCTGGTCTTGACCACTGAAAGTAATTCTGGTCGCTAATTTTCTGAAAATCTTTTTTGAGGTTGTAATTAAAAGCAGCGTAGTCAAAATCCAATAGATAAGGGAGAAGTTTTGACCGCACGGGGAACGGCGGTAATTCA
>NZ_JAIVFS010000075.1 GCF_020829645.1 Nostoc mirabile CHAB5784
AGTAACTCCACCACGTAAAGAAGCATCTGTTGCTGTTTAATACCTTAGATTATTCATACTTTTGCTAAGTCTCTGATTAACTCAGCCCTGCTGGGTCATTTTGTATAGCTTAGTCTAAACTCCAGTTGATAGAGCAACCATGCCATCGCGGAGTAGAAGGCTGGCTCTAACTTAAGTTAGAATCCGAATTCGATCGAAAGTACACCCTATAAACTGACAATGCCGCGCTTAACGGCAACAATCACAGCTTGGGTGCGATCGCTGACATCTAACTTATTCAAAATTCGATTGACATGAGATTTAACAGTGCCTTCACCGATACTCAAAGCAGCCGCAATATCGGCATTACTCATCCCCTGTGCCAGTGAGCGGAGTACTTCTAGTTCTCTTTCACTCAGTTCTGGATTGCTGAGGCGCTGTACCAACTTTGCTCCCACATCGGGCGGAATATACTTCTGACCCCGATGAACGGTACGAATGGCATTCAGAAGCTCGTCAGGTTCAGTTTCTTTCAACAGGTATCCTTTTGCTCCTGCCTGCAATCCCCGATAAATATCTTCGTCACTATCATACGTTGTCAGTACAATAATCCGAGCAGATTTAGCAGTAGCACAAATTGCACCGATGGCGGCAACTCCTTCCACTTCAGGCATTCGGAGATCCATTAGCGTTACATCCGGTTGGTGTTCCCCAAATAGCGCGATCGCTTGTTCCCCATTTTCAGCTTGGGCAATCACCTGCATATCTGGGTCACGGTTAATAATCGTGGCTAATCCTTGCCGAAAAATGGCATGATCGTCCGCAATCAAAACTCGAATCGGGGGTGTGGGGTGTAGGGTGTGGGGTGTGGGGTGTGGAGTAGTCATCACCCTACACCCCAACCACAACAATAATCTCTGTTCCTTGTCCAGGTTGACTCCTAATCGTAAGTTGCGCGCCGATGCGCTCTGCCCGTTCGCTCATGCCTAATAAGCCAAAACCCTCAGAGGATGGAATACTTCCAACTCCAAAGCCCTGCCCATTGTCTGTCACGCGCAAGCAAAACTGATCGCGATCGTATCCTAGCTTCACTCGGATTTCGTCAGCATTGGCGTGTCTGGTAGCATTCGTTAATGCTTCCTGCCCAATCCGCAGTAGGTTACTCTCGACTTCAGTCGGTAGAGCATACACTGCACCCTCAACCTCATAATATAAAGTGGTATCCATTGCGGCAGTTCTGATCTGAGCGACGAGACGATGTAGAGCGCTCTGTAAACTGCCCTCTTCCAAAAGCTGAGGACGGAGCGCGACGACCGATCGCCGCGCTTCAGTCAGTCCAGTTCGCGCCAATTCTTTGATCAGGTCTAGGTGTGCCTGAGTTGCTTCTAAATCATCCGTTAGCACCTGGTTTGCCGCTCCTACCTGAGCCAGAATGCCTGTAAACGCTTGAGCGAGTGTGTCGTGAATTTCGCGTGCCATGCGGTTGCGCTCTTCTAAAATCGAGGCTGCTTCTGCTTGCTTTTGCAGGGTGATATCCGCAATCACTCCTTCTATGCAGTCATCGGCTGCATCCAGACGAGCGGAGTAAAGTCCCCAAAACTCTGTACCATCTCGTTTTCGCATCTGTGCTTCAAAGCTTCGCAGTTCCCCATCACGCTTCAGCAACTCAATGGCTTGTTGGCGATCGCTGGGATCTACATACCAGCCTGTGGTGTGTTCAAGCCCAATGATCTCCTCTGGTGAATCAAAGCCAAACAGATTTGCAAAGCGTTGATTGGCATCGAGAATTAATCCATCACAAATGCGGGTTCGGTAGATGCCGACCTGCGAGTTTTCAAAGATAGTTCGGAACTTGGCTTCACTGCGTTGTAATGCCTCTTCTGCTTGTTTACGCTGGGTGGTGTCATTGCCAACCGATAAGATTTCAACTAAATCTCCCTGTTCATTTAAGATTGCTTGATTAGACCAGGCAAGCCAAACTCGCCTACCGTCTCGACACCGGTTTTCACCGTCGACTTGCGGGTACGATTTAGGATTGTGAAGTAAATCATGGATAAAGGGTCTGAGATCGCGTCCAGAGGTATTGGTTTCTGGAACGATTGTTTCAAATAGGGTTCGCCCTAAAATCTGATGTTCTTCATAGCCCAAGAATTTCACCCCATAATCGTTGATGTATCGAATCCGTCCTTGCGTATCATAACGAATGATCACTGAATTCGCGGTTTGTAGCAGGTTGCGATAATTTGCTTCACTTTGCCTTAATGCGGTTTCGGTTTGTTGACGTTCAGCGATCTCCTGCTGTAAGGCTTGAGTTCGCTCTTCTACTTTCCTTTCCAGTGTTTCGGCATAGTCTTCTAACTGTTCATACAACCGAGCATTTTCTAGTGAAATTGCTGCCTGAGCAATCAACAGTTTGAGGACTTGTAAGCGATCGCTGGTGAACACTCCGGTACTGAGATTGTTTTCCAGATAAAGAATGCCAATGAGCTGACTTTGTTTGAGAATTGGCATACAGAGGAGCGATCGCGTCTGTTGGTTTTGAATATAAGGATCAGTCAAAAAAGACGGTTCGCTGACTGCATCATCAAACACCAGAGTTTCAGATGTGCGTTCTACCGAGTGAATGACGGAGATAGGAATCGTTGCACAGCCAGCAACGGCGATCTTTTCCAGGTCGCGCTGTCTACTCCCACTGCACTGAGCAACCACAGTGAGCCGATCGTCTTCTAGGAGAATCAGAGCGCCTGTTTCGGCTCCGGCATTTTCTATCACCACCTGCATCAACGTGGCAATTAAGTGATCGAGATGGATGATTTCTGAGAGGGCTTGAGCTGCTTTCATCACCGCAGCCAAATCGATCTCCGCAGCCGGACGAAGGATCGTTGCATCGGTCAAGGTTAAATTCGATTGCCGAGTCAGGTTGGAGTTGAGTAGTTGCGGATAGCGTTTTTCTAAGTCTTTAACTTTAGCTATTGCGCCCCAGCGATCGTAGCAATAGTGCGCCTCTTTCATGTAGGTTTGAGCAATTTTTTCTCGACCTCGCGCTAGATAATGTTTAGCCGCTAATTCATAAGCCAATGCTTCTTCTTGGATAAACTCATTTTCAGCAGCACCTGCGATCGCTCGTTCATAAAACTCTTCAGCCTCAAGAAATTGTCCTAAGACTCGCGCTTTCTCTGCCTCGACTAGATGAAATTTATGTAGATAATTCATTGGGGCGTGTTCTGCCCATTTTTGCATCTTTTCTTGGTTGGTACTAATACAACTCAGCCAAGCTGCTTTTTCAGCGCTCGAAGCATCAAGCGATAGGCTCAAAAGCGCCAGAGAATGGTAGAAACAGAATACAGGTAAAACCGTTATTGCTGTCACCTCTTCAAAATATTGCCTTGCTAAAATAGCAGTCTGTACAGCTTGATGATATTCTTCAAATAGATAACACAGTATAACTTTGTGCAGATACAGCATTTGAATTGCAGTTCCATCTTTAACTGCAATAGCGTGTGGTAACGCCTGCTCTTCATTACATAGCCTACCAACTAAGCGGCTGGGATTAAGAGACCTATCTAGCAAATTAAGAATTGTCTGCCACAATATTGCAAGCCAATTCGAGGGGCTTTCCCGTCTGATTTGGTCGATCGCTTTGCTGTAGGTTGCTGTTTTTTGTTCCAGTTGGGTGAGTTCCTCACCAGCAAAAAACGAGTTATAGCATACATTATATGCAGCATAACCAGCAAATTCAAAGTCTCCAGTTTCCACTCCATTTTGATAGGCATCAGCCAGCATTGGTATTGTGTTCCTAAGATGCACCTTCCAGTGCATGATATGGGCACTCGAAAACATTAATGCTTTAGCATTTCCTTTTTTGGTATTCAATCGTTCTGTCAAACCCAGAGCCAATTTGCCGAACTTATAACCGAGTTCAATGTCTTGAACAACTCCACATAGAACAAACCCATAGCAAGCATAATACAGTGATGACCAGATAGCATTACCGTAGTTGATTGATAAATTTACCGTTTTGCAAGTAATCAGTATCACCAGTGCTGGTGACATTATAAATGCAGCAGCCCCTATATTCGCTAGGATTGACATTGCTGCCAGCGGTTCTGGTGCAGTCATCTCTGGTAAATCAATCAAGTCTTCGATTTCTCGTTCAGCGAGTAGTGCAGCCGTTGACTCCAATTCCCTTTGAATATCTACCTGATTTGGATTTTCTATTAAATCTTGTCCCAGGAGCTTTAACACTTCCAAGCCAATTTCAAGTGCTTCTTTCAGGTTGCCCTGTGACAAATGACTTTGAATTCTGCTATCGTAAACCTGCACTTTGTCAAGTACTGTTTTGGCGCGATCAAGTACCACTTCTACCAACTGTTCCATCTCATCAAAGCGACCATGAAGATACGCCGCTCCTGCTGCTTCTGAGTACAGCGCTAAGGTGAGGTCATACTCACTCTGCCAACTCTCTGGATTGAGGAGTTGAAGCCCTGTAGTGAAATACTTAAAAGCTGCTTCATAAGCCGTTGCTGCCTTTGCTTTCTGACCTGCCATTAAATTCAATCTAGCAATTTCAGTTCGTTCTGATTGAGCAGTGACTAGCTCAACTCCCTGATCGAGATGATCCACAATGGCAAACAGCCGATCTGATAGTTGCTCTGGTGAAGTTTTTTCGAGTAAATTGCGACCGATTTGGAGATGAACAACTTGTTGCTGCGAATTATCAATTAAAGCATAAGCAGCTTGCTGTACGCGATCGTGCGAAAACTTATACTCTTGAACTAACAAGTCTTCGTCCAAGTCAGAAAGGGGTTGAATTAATCCAGCTTGTACTGCTGCTAGTAAATCCTGGAAAATTGCTTTAGGTAATTTTCCCCAGGCGATCGCTAACGTCTCTAAATCAAATTCAGCCCCGACACAAGCAGCTATGCAGAGAATTTGCTGTGTTGCTTCTGGCAATTTCTGCAACTGATGCAACAGCAACTCCACCACATTATCAGTGATATCTTGAGCTTCAATCTCAGCCAGGTTCCATTGCCAGCTCAACTGTTGTGCATCAAAAGTCAACAGATTTTCGCCATACAGCATTTTCAAAAATTCACCGACAAAGAAAGGGTTGCCCTCGGTTTTACGTGACACAGCTTGGGCTAGGGGACGAACGGTATCAGGGTTGTGATGTAATGTCTCAGCTATCAGTTGGCTTAATGGTTCCAGTGTTAAGGGGGTCAGAATGATTTCCTGAAGTACTACTCCCTGGTTTCGCAGTTTCTCTAGCGTCAAAACCAATGGATGCGTTGGAGTCACTTCATTATCTCGGTAGGCTCCGATCAAAAACAGATATTGGGTTTGCTCGTCGAGTAATATGAGTTCGATTAACTTCAGCGTCGCAGAATCGATCCACTGTAGATCGTCTAAGAAGATTACCAGGGGATGCTCTTTTGCACAAAACGCCCGCACAAATCTTTGAAAAGTTAGATTGAAGCGATTTTGTGCTTCAGTTGCTCCAACTTCTGGTACAGGCGGCTGCTTGCCAATGATTAACTCAACTTCGGGGATGACATCAATGATGATTTGCCCGTTGCTTCCCAAAGCGGTGAGCAGGTGTGATCGCCACTGTTGCACTTGCTCATCCGGTTCTAAGAGAAGTTGCTGCACCAACTTTTGCAGGGCATCCACAATGGCGCTGTAGGGAATATTACGCCTAAATTGGTCAAATTTACCTGATACGAAATAACCGTGTTTTGCTGCGATCGGTTTATAGAGTTCCTGCACCAATGCTGTTTTGCCAATGCCAGCGTAACCAGCAACGAGCAGCATTTCAGAAGACGCGGGGACGCGGGGACGCGGGGACGCGGGGATAATGTTACTCTCCGTGTCTCCGTATCTCCCCCTCTCCGCGTCACCTCCCGCTGCCACTCTGTCAAACGTTGCTAACAATGCTTCCATCTGGGCTTCTCGTCCATACAGTTTTTGAGGAATGCAAAACTGTTCGGAAACATCTTGTAGTCCCAACGACATGGCGTTAATTTGACCCATTTCTGCCAGTTGCCCGGCGCAGCGTTCTAGATCCGCTTTGATGCCCCAGGCACTTTGATAGCGATCCTCCGCATTTTTCGCCATCAGTTTCAAAATCAGGTCTGAAACGGGTTGGGGAATTGTCGCGTTCAATTCGTGCGGGGGAATCGGTGGTCTGGCAATGTGGCAGTGGACTAGCTCTAGGAGATCTTTGGTGGGAAACGGCAATTGTCCCGTCAACAGTTCGTAGAAGGTTACGCCCAGTGAATAAAAATCAGTGCGATAGTCGAGCATCCGGTTCATCCGCCCGGTTTGCTCTGGCGATAGGTAGGCGGGGGTTCCTTCCAGAAGATGGAGACTTTTGAACGTGGGATTGGTGCGACCCAAGCGAGTGGCAATCCCAAAATCAATGATTTTAACAACGCCAGTGTTCGGATTAAAGACAATGTTACCAGGGTTGATATCTTTATGGATGACATGAGCAGCATGGATTCTGCCCAGAGTATCGGTAATGGCGATCGCCAGCTCTAGAAAAGTAGATAAGGGCATGGGGCAGAAGTCTGATTGCTGCCGCATCCAGTATTCTAAAGACTCTGCGCCAAAGTCTTCTAGAAGGATGAAGAGCGTGCGCTGATAGTTCTGCTGGCCGTATGCCTTAACTACGCCTTCGATGTTGAGGGAGCGAGTAATTGCATATTCCTGCCGATAGCGAGTTAATTCCTGAGAAGAAGGATAATCCTGCTTCAGAACTTTGGCGATGACTGCACAATTCTCCCGCTCTCGTATGCCTCGATACACAAGAGTTACCGAACTTTCATAGATTTTGCTGTGGATGGTAACTCTAGGTAAGGCAATCATTGAACTCTCTTGGGATGAGTGTCATCAGCCATATCACAAAGTATATCATTTGCCAAATTCCAACAAACAGCAAGGAGAGAGCAAGCTTCACAATAATGAAATTTATTGCTAATTTATATATCAACAAATGTTGGTTCAATACTGAAGTTTTGTTGATTGGCTTTTTGAGGTTAAGGTTACATACTAAAACCAATCTATGTAAAACAGAGTAGTTAGGTTTAATTGAATAATGAGTCTTTATTGGCTCCATCACATAGCTAATTTTTAGGGCAAACATATGAGTATTTTAGAATTGATGCAGGCATTGACGTTTTTGCATAAGTATACTTTTATTTATTGTGGAAGTATTCATAGAAGGATATAGCCATTTTATGTTGTTTGCTGATAACCTGTATAATCAACTAGTTTTATCGTAAAAGGTTGCTTGCACTAAATGTTTTTTAACTATTAAAAATGAATTGTTTTCTTCAAAACAAGGTTTAAAAATTTTGATTTACATTAACAAGGTGTATTTGCTTTTTAGAGGAATGTTATGTCTACAAATAGAAACAATAAGGGTAAAAAAGTCATGTCTGATGATAATACAACCAATATTAATAATAGTAAACCTCAAAAGCGACTGGTAATTATTACAGGTGATAAAGGTGGTGTGGGAAAAAGCACCTTTGCGCGAGCGCTATTTCAACTTTATATTAATAAAAATTTACCCTGTGTTGCTTATGAAGCTGACTTAAGAAATCCTCAGTTAGAAAGATATTTCAAAAAAGACTACCGACCTATAATCCGTTATATGCTCAACTGATTGAAACTAACTCCCCTATTAATACCATTCAGCGTTCGATAGTACTCAACTGGATGGAGACTTTTCATAACTCTATTGTTTCTAATGAAATAGCTTCTAATTATTTAGGGTTGAGTACGAACTGTGCAGAACTAGCTTCTGTAGGTGCAAATAAACCAAGTCCTTCCAATCTTGATGTGACTGAAGATATTGAATCTGAGAAATGGTAAGTGTTTACTTTACCAAATTAACAGTGAGATTTTAAATTGACTATCTAAACAACCTATGACCAATATTGCAAAAGTTGTTGAAAAAGTTGTTGCAGAATATTCTGAAGAAAAAAAAGCAGAGGTTACTGATTGGATACTGAAATTGGGTGTTCGGCCTGATGACCCCTTGTTTAACTTATACGCGGAACTGGGAACAACTCAGTTTGCGTTGCAGCAGCTACCAGGTAGGCTTGACTCGCTTGTGGTGGGTTGGACTGATATGGTAGACGATAAGCTTAATAGTGCTTCTAAGGTGGCAATACAACAACAAAAGAGTGCGATCGCAGAAGCAGCAAAGGAGCTGGTTAAAATGACTAAACAAGCTGGTGGAGCCTTACCTCACTTGAGCATAAGTAATTGGCGATTGGCACAAGTGGCGGGGGTATTGGGTTTTGTACTGGCTTTAGGGACTGCAATTGGTGTTTTTACATACAAGACCATTGCTGGAAGTGTAACTTTTCAGCAGGCGGCTTCTGGATCTCCCATGTTACAACCTGAAGATAAAAAGCTTCTGGATTGGGCTAAATCCAATGAAGGTAAGGTAGCGCGTAGTATTTATGTTAAAAACGCCGCTATCATTAAAACTTGCCGCCAGCAGAAGAAGTATTCAGGTGGCTGCATAATTGCGGTTGATTAATTTTCTAAGCAACCCAGCCTTTGTATCCCTTATTACTCGTTTTAACTGTATCTTTTTGGCTTTTTTGGTTGGTTTTGACTCCACGCCACGGGCCAGACCCAGATACCATAACAATGTCGTCTTTTGAATAATTTCCTGTGTTGGCGCGTTCTCCCCATGCTTGCTCGTAATTACGAGTGCTTGAAGGTGTATTGGAGGGCGCAGCTGATTTACCAATAAACTGGGTAGCTATTTGGGCCATCGCGATGTCTTTTTTCATGTGTTCAGCGACGGCAGCGCTTATAGGTTCGAGTTGGGACAGTGGATTTATTAGCGGTCTATCGGTCTGTTTGGACTTTTCTTGCTGAGTTTGTAATGTGCTTTGTTGTGATTTTTCAGCTACATTGGTGTATGCTTCGCTGAGAGCTTGAATAAATGCAGATTCTTTACCCTTACCTTCCCATTGTTGATCCTGGGCGTTAGTTATATTAGTACAGTTCTCTAACCAATCGACTCCTCCGCGTTTGGCGATCGCCTCAGTTAACCGAGGATGTTGTTCGAGTTTAGCCTGAAGTACTTCTACCATTAGCTTGTATTCATCAGCTGATGGATGCAGCTGCTTTTGGTGGTTAAATGCGTGTTCAGCGGATGCGTATGCTACCCCTTCAGGTTTTTGGACATGGGTTTCTACTCCATAGTGACCGCCGGGGGCTTCTGGATTATTATTGACTGAAACTTGGTAATCATTTTGTAGCTTGCCTTGTTCTTTGGCGAGTGCAGTGGCAAGGCTAAGTGCTACTCCTAGCCCATCTTTGGAGTCAGGGCTGATATTTACTGGGGTAAGAGTTTGTTTTTGGATAGTTGGGAACGGAACAATTTTGCCTCGCAGCTGTTTTATTTTTTCCTCGCTTACCTTACCCAATATTTCGATAGCTTTAGTTTGATCGGCTTGGCGCGAGTTTGGTAGTAATATTGCTTGGTTATTAGCTTCTGATTGTCTACCTGTTAATACTTGTATTCCAACCGTGTTTTGATAAACTTGTGAAATTTCTGCAACTGCGGCGTTAGTATTTGATTGAATATTAGTTGTATTCTTTTTTGGTACAGCTTTTGTAGGAATAATTGGTACTGGCGAATCTTCTTGATTGAGTTCTCTGGGACGGTTAGGTAGTGTTTGTAGAGCTTGTTTGTATTCACTATTTGGAATTTGGTTTAATTGTAAAAGACTACCCTCGGTTGCAACTTTTTGATTTAACTCTGCACTAAGCTGTTCGTAGCGGTCAAATCTGTCAACTTCCCCAATATTAATCGGTTCTCCAAGTAGACTATTTAATTCTTCGTTTATTTATTCGAGAATTTCATTTTTATTAAAAATAAATGTAGCTGTGTTACTCTCAATAAAATAATGGTTTTCAGTAGATTTTGATTCTAGCCAAGGCACTTTGTATGTAAAAAAGCTGTTAAACCCTGTAAATAAAGTGTTTTACGCCACTGTATTTTTCCCATTTCGGTTAAATTAGGAACGATAGTAAAAATTAATAAAATATGAGGAACTGCGGATTACATTCGTCCTGAAATAGATGCTTACTTCCAGAAAGAGGGGATTAAGGTATCCTGGCACGGTAATATTTTTATACCTGATGAGATATCTTCTGGTATGGGCAATCGCATGGCGGATGTCTGGGCGTTCCACCAGCATATGATTATTCAGTTTGATCGGTTGACTGGTTATACCCGTTCTGAGGTTATACCGCTAACTAAATCTGTTGAAGGTACTACAAATAATGCAGGTGAAGAGGTCAAGCGTAAGTATAGCTTTACGCTTTGTGAGCGACCTAGTACTTTTATTGCTGTGAATGAGAATGTTTGATTGACTCAGAGAAAAACAAGTGTAGTTATAAGACTGTAACTACACTTATTGAATGCTTTTTACGTTATTTTTTAGGAAGTACACAAGTATTATTTTTCCACTTGCCTTCTAGCATTCGGAATGATTCAACTTTGAATTGCTCCATTGCCGAATCATCGATTGTAGTAACTTTGAGTTTAGTGGATTTATTAGCAGCCATAGTTGTCTCCTAGATGAGTTTTTCACTCTTAGCTGCGTCAGCATTAGTAAAAAAATCCCACTCTTACAAGCGAGATTTTCTGTATAATTAGATGACTTTTAATTGTTTTGCTAATAGACGTTTACGCGGAGCTTCCCGTGTATTAAGTATTAGTATCCAGTCATTGCCACTGTTGATGCTTTTGTACATTCCCGAACGAGTAGTTGCAAACAAATGCTCAGGGCTTCGTGGGTCAACTGCAAGGTCAAAAGGAGCATTACTTAATCCATTCACGTGGGGTTTAATCCAAGTCTTTCCACCATCTGTGGAAGTATGCAGCCTGCGATCGCCAAAGCATGAAAATCTACCCCAGGCATGGAAATCTGTTTCTAATCTTGCCCTTGATTCTGACTTATCTGGAATCCTAGATTACCTCCTGTGTGCGGATGTCCACTAGAAAAAAAGCGATCGCTGTTAATTGGATCGGCAGTGAAGCTCATATAATCAGCTCGTTCTTTTCCCATCCATAACCATTGCCCAGTTTCAGCCTTTTTCAGCGAGATTTCTAAACATTCCTAGTTTTTTCTAACATTTCAAATTCAAATTTGTTTCTCGCCGAGGGATTTATTAAGCTCTATTTTGATGGACTGTCTTGGTTGTTCATCATTCCCGGCATATTGTTCATCATCCCTGGCATCTTGTTCATCATTGCTTGGCAACACTTACATCCCGTTTGGTTTGGCTGCTGTGGCGTTTGATTCGTTGGCGCTGTTTTTTGACTGGTCAGCACTTGAGTTAGTTTTGCTTCGTTTATAGCCCTAGCGGATTGATTCGGGGTTGCAGTTTGCTTGGGGGTGTTTGCAAAGGAAGCAGTAGTGGTTAATGTAAGCAATGCAAAACTTGCTACGGCTCCGCTCAATACTGTCTTAACGCCTGTACTAATGTTCATTTTTTTACTCTCTATTATTCTATTAAGCTAGTAGTTTCTGAAAAACTAAGACTATGCTAAAGTCTCTATTCGGCTATAGAGTCAAGTAATAAATTTACTAGCTTCGTAAATTGTGAACGGGTATATTGGAGCAAGCAACTTCCTCAATCAGGCTACAAAGCTCTTTATTACAAGGATTATCCAAGGGTCGGTTTGCCCAACGCTGTTGATATGCCTCTAGCTCATCCTTCAGTTCCTTCATGCGATAAATCTGCTCCTCAAGATGAGCAATTTTCTGTTTGAGCAAGTCCCGAACTAGTGGACAAGCAGGATCGCCTTGGGAACGGATGCCTAGCACTTGTTGAATTTCAGACAGGGAAAACTTTAAAGATTGGGCTTTTTTGATGAATTGCAGCCTGTTGACTGCCTCGCAGTCGTAATAACGGTAGCCACTTTCACTTCTTTCAACTGGTTTTATCAAGCCCAAGCCTTCGTAATACCGGATTGTTCCCACTGCCACATCAGTTTGCTTTGCTAGCTCACCAATTTTCAGGAGTTTTTTTAGGAATGATACTTCACAACAAACTTCTTTCATGACAGCAATCATAGTTATTTACTACTATGTGTTGCTTTAACTTTAAAGTCTATAGTTGGCTGTAGAGTCAACCCTTAGAGACAAAACTTTTGTAAAGAGATATTATAAAAACTTGTATTTGTATTGAGTGTTTACATCTATTAACCTGACTGCAACAAGTAAGGCAATCAGGGCGATCGCGTCTTGTTAATAAGAACCTTTCAATCTCAATAAAATCCAAATTATTTGCATTAAAAGTTGCTTATTGATAAAGTTTTAACCTTTGGAAAATGATGTTAGCCTCTGGGGTTGACTTTATAGCCAACTAGAGGCCTCAGAATGAATGAGTCAGAAAAATTTTTGGTAGACATCATGGTAAAACGTCAAATTGAGATTTTTACAGCTGACTGTTCTCTTTGTGATGAGACAGTGCAAATGGTGCAAGAACTGACTTGTCCTGATTGTGAAGTATCAGTTTATAACCTGCGACAAGAGCAAGAGAAAGCCCAGCAGTATGGAGTAAATGCAGTACCAGCGATCGCAATCAATGGAAGACTTGTCTTAACTGGTAAACCAAATCTAGAGCAGTTGCGAGCAGTTGGTGTAGGTCAACCCTTAAATTAGAAGCAGTAGAAGGAAGGATTTACCACCCAAATGGGTGGTAAATTCACATAAGGGTACTGTCTACATATAAAGTTAGAAACACAGGAATTTTGCACTTCTCGTTTTACTGATAAAACATCAGCTAAATTAAACAGCATTGATCCAAAAATCAGCTGTGACGATTTTGCCATTGCGATTAAACTGACCCCAAAGCTTATACTTTCCTGGTTGCGGAAAGCTAGTTATAAAATGAACCTGTCCAGCAGGGGTATCTTTTAGTGCGTGGGCATGAATATAATCTTCTGCTTTTAATGGGTTTGACTGGCGTAAGATGACTAGATGTCCTCTTTCTCCTAAGTATGGCTATTACGGTCAAGCTTTCGCTTTTTACTCAATCTTTTCCATTACCGCATCCGGTTAGCACCTACTTTGAGTCTTCGACCTCTCAAAGAGCTAATAATGGGTTATTTCGTTCCAAATGACAATTCTATGTATCTTTAGAGTGATGCTTTTCGCCGAGTTTATTGGGGGTGCAAATTGGTCGAGACATTAGTCGCCAATCCCTTATCCTTTACCTTTTGGTGTAGTGATTCAGCCTGATTGCACTACTTGTACGTAACGACGATTCAAACACATCTTTAAGTCTAGGCTTTACTCATGGATACTTTGCTCGATGGACACCGATTTAGGCTGTCAGTGGAGCCACCTTTCATCCCCGCTTTACGGGATTTGCACAGGACTGATATCTGGGTACTGCTCTACTGGTAGTAGCGGAATGCTGATTATCCCTACCACAAGAATCACAAGAGCGCAGACGATCGCAAATACAGGTCGCTTAATAAAAAAATTAGCAAACATAAACTTATTTCTTTCTGGGTAAAAATTTGATTTAACTACGGCTCTGGGATAATAGGAGTGCCATCTCTTAAATTGAGTAAACCGGAAACAATAATTTTTTCTCCTGCGGTTAACCCTTTCAGCACTTGATAGTGATTACCCTGGATACTACCTAGCTCTACAGGTTTGAGCCGTGCTACTAATTGCGATTGTTTGGGTGAGGATTCAGCTACATAAACAAAGGTTTCTGCACCCAAGCGCACTACGGTTGTTGTGGGAATTAATACACCTGGGCGCTTATCCCAAATCACTTTGGCTTTAACGAATTGGTCGGCGCGCAACTGTCTGCGGGAATTATCAAACAGTGACTTTACTAAAACTGACTGAGTATCGTTGGCTGTGTTGGGAGCGATGAAAAATATGCGACTTGTCCCGAGATTTTTACCTCGTTCGTCAATTAACTGCAATGTCATCCCAGGACGCAATCGTGTTGCTTGCTGAACTGGTACGGAAATATTGACTTCTAGAGTTTGATTTTCGGTAATAGTTGCCAATTGAGTCGAAGTATCAACAAAATCACCGATTTTGATAGGGATGTCTCCTGCCTTGCCAGCAAAGGGAGCAGTAATTTTGTAGTATTTTAACTGGACTTGTTGTTGTTTAGTAGCTGCTTGAGCTTGCTGTACGGCTTTTTCGGCTTGAGAGATGGCAGCTTTTTGGGCTTGAATTTGAGCATCAATTGCACTCAAGCTGGCTTTAGCTGTAGCTAGTTTGTTAGCGTATTGATCCTGAGTTTGGCGAGACATAGCACCTTCCGCAGCTAGGTAAGAGTATCTTTGGTAGTCCAACTGATTTAACCTGACATCAGCTTGCTTAGATAAACGTTCAGCTTCTATGGATTTGAGAGTTGCTTTGGCATTTTCTAGTTGCGATCGCGCCGCCATTGCAGCCGCATCCACACCGCTAACTGCTGCTTTTTGTTCTTCCGCATCTATTTGCAGAATTGGTGTACCTGTTTTTACCTCATCGCCCGATCTCACAAAAATCTGGCCGATCTGTCCTTGGATTCTGGGACGGAGAGTGACTGAACGACGCGATTGGAGGTTAGCAATAAAATTGGAACTTTGTTCAATTGTGCTTGCTTGTAGTGAGGATAATTTTACTTTGATTCCTGGAGGTGCAACAGCTGTCGCTACTGGGGATTTTTGACTGGGAGTTAAAATAAAAAAATCAAAAAAATAAACCACGGATAAACACAGCAAAAAGTTTTGAGCAGAGGCAGGCTCCGCTCAAAACTTTTCAAGACAAATGCACAAAGTATTTTATCTATGTGCATCTGAAATTTTATATAAACTAGGCTTAGATTTTTATCTTAAATTTGGATATTTTTTATAGTATTACCTCTCACTAATAACGTTCAATAATTGGACAAATATTTGAATGATTATTATCAATATTTAGTCCCCAACCAGAAACTAATCCTGATAATTCTTGTCTCAAAATAAGTAATTGCTGAATTTGTTCATCAATAGCTTTTACCTTATCTTCTAGTTTAATTTTAATATGCTCACAAGGTAACTCTCCTCTATCATGAACATTTAAAAATTCCTTAATCTCTGACAAGCTTAATCCTAAGCTTTGAGCGCGTTTAATAAAGTGCAGTCGCTCCAAAACATCAGAGTTAAATAATCTAAATCCACCCTCGGTTCTCCCTAATGACCTGAGTAGACCAAGTTCTTCATAGTAGCGAATAGTTTTAATTGGTACACCGCTAGACTTGGCAACATTACCAATGAGTTTTGGCTCTTCTTGGACTAACATACTTAGCTGCTCTCATGCTAGATAAGTTTATTTACCTTATCTTAAACTCTCCAGCTAACTGGAGAGTCAAGTAAGAACAGGATCATCTTGCTAATTATTTGCTACTGGCTTATGTGGCAGGTTCTACTTCCACAACACCACGATACATTTTCATACCGCAGGTGAACTCATATTCACCAGGATACTTAGGAGTAAATTCCACTGAAGTGGTTTGGTTAGGAGCAAGATCAACGGCTAAGTCAAAGTCTGGTATTAGCAATTTATCAAAACACTTGCTCAGATTGTGACGTTGGAAATCTAATCTTACTGGTTGTCCTACCTCCACAATTACTCGTTCCGGTTTGTAACCCTTTTCAACCGTAACAGTCGCTTCTTGAGTACCTTCTAGTGTTTTCACTGCTTTTGTTGCTGACTCTGTAGGCAAAGAAAGCTCTGGTTGGATCTGGTGAGTAGATTGAGAAGTAGTTATTAGGGTTGCTTTTGCTGTCGAATCAGTAGGTTGAACTTCTATAACTCCTCGGAACATATTCATACCGCAGTTGAAGGTATAAGTACCTGATTTATCGGGCGTGAACTCAATGGATGTGACTTCGTTGAGCGGTAGGTTTTTGGCGATATGGAAATCAGGTAAGCGTATTTCTTCAAGACAACTACTTGGGTCACGGCGTAGGAAATTAAGGCGGACTCTTTGACCTGCGTTGACTAGAATTCGACTAGGTTCGTAACCTCCATCTACAGTAATGCCAACTTCTTGAATACCATCATGGGCTTCGGCTTTTTGGGACTTTGGTTTACTTAGGAGAAACCACCAGATTTCTAGTCCGATTAACCCCAAGCCGACTGTTGTAACTGCACCTTTTACCCAAAATGGTTGCTCAATGCGGCGGAACTGAGTTGTCTGCGATCGCTCGGTAGCTGGCATTTCATGATTCATCTGTGCAACTGCTTTATCTGAGGCAACACTGAATGCCAATCCCAAGCCTGCTATACTGCTAAGAATTACTTTACTCAACATTTGCTACCTCCTTATGCTACTGGTTTAGCTTGAAATTTACGCAGACGTAGGGCATTCGTAACTACTGAAACTGAACTAAATGCCATTGCTGCACCTGCAATGATGGGGTTAAGTAACCAGCCGAAGATGGGGAACAAAATACCCGCAGCAATCGGAATGCCAGCAACGTTGTAGATGAAGGCGAAGAATAGGTTTTGACGAATGTTACGAATTGTGGCGCGGCTGAGTTGAATGGCTGTGACAATGCTTCGTAAGTCACCGGATATGAGCGTGATGTCACTAGCGGCGATCGCTACATCTGTCCCGGTGCCAATTGCCATCCCCACATCGGCTTGGGCTAACGCTGGTGCATCATTAATACCATCACCAACCATTGCCACAATCTTTCCTTCTGATTGCAATTTCTGCACTGTAGCGGCTTTTTGGTCGGGGCGGACTTCTGCCAAAACACGCTTGATCCCAACTTCACGGGCAATGGTTTCTGCGGTGCGGCGATTATCACCTGTGAGCATCACCACCTCTAAACCCAGTTTTTGCAAAGCGTGAATTGCTTGTATGGAAGTAGGTTTGATGGCATCGGAAATACCCATCAATCCCTGAATTTGTCCGTCAACCGCAATCCAAATCGCGGTTTTGCCCAGATACTCCAAACGCTCTTTATCTTGTTGTAAGGCTTGGGTGTCAATGCCTAATTCTGACATCCAGCGTTGCGTTCCAATTCGCACAAGATGCTCAGAAACTATACCTTGTACACCACTGCCTGTAATTGCTTCAAACTCCTTGACATCTGCTAACGCCACTTCTTGAGATTGGGCGTATCTCACAACCGCTTCTGCCAATGGATGTTCAGAATTGCGTTCCACAGATGCTGTAAGTCGCACCAACCTGATTTCGTTACCATTAGCAGTACCGTTGACGGTGACAAAATCGGTGACTGTTGGTTTACCCTGAGTAATGGTTCCAGTTTTGTCCAGCACAATTGTTTGAATTTTATGCGCCAGTTCTAAGCTTTCGGCTCCTTTAATCAAAATGCCATTTTCTGCACCTTTACCTGTTCCTACCATTACAGATGTTGGTGTGGCTAGACCAAGCGCACAAGGACAGGCGATAATTAGTACCCCAACTGTAGTGATCAGCGCTAAAGTCACGTTACCTGTAAAATTAAACCAAATGATGAAAGTGAGCAGAGCGATCGCAATCACCGCAGGCACAAACCATCCAGTTACTTGGTCTGCTAATCTCTGAATTGGGGCTTTGGAACCTTGTGCTTGCTGTACTAATTGAACAATCTGCGCCAGTACAGTATCACTTCCAACTCGTGTCGCCCGAAACTTGAAACTGCCAGTTTTGTTGATGGTAGCTCCAATCACTTCATCGCCTGGTTGCTTTTTGACAGGCACGCTTTCCCCTGTTACCATCCCTTCATCAATTGTGGATGCTCCCTCAATCACTTCCCCATCAACAGGAATTTTCTCGCCAGGACGAACCAGTATCACATCTCCAATAATTACTTCTTCAATTGGCACATCTACTTCTCGTCCATTGCGAATCAAACGCGCCGTTTTAGCTTGTAACCCAATTAGCTTACGGATAGCTTCTGAGGTTTGTCCTTTAGCTCGATTTTCAAATAGTCTGCCTAGCAAAATCAGGGTAATGACGACAGCAGCAGTTTCATAATATACATCTGGCATTAACCCCTGATTGATGAAAAAGCTAGGAAATAAGGTAGGAAACAGCGAATAAAAATATGCCGCACTTGTACCCAAAGCAATTAGAGTATCCATTGTGGCAGCATGACGTTTTAAAGCTTTCCAACCATTAATGTAGAAGGAGTAACCACACCAAAACTGTACTGGGGTAGTTAGTATTAACTGTACCCAAGGATTGTGCAACCATGCTGGGATAAAGGGTAAGTGCAAGCCTGTCATCATTGGCAGTGACCCAATGAGCAATACAGTGCTAATAATGCCGCCTACCGTCACCTTTCGCATTAAATCGCGGGATTCTCTTAAGCGATGTCTTTTCTCAGCATCATCTTCTCCCGCCATCAGGTTTTGTTCTTGGAGTGGGTAGGCAGAGTAACCTGCTGCATCTACCGCCTCTTGAATGGCTTCTAAATCAGTTCTTCTAGGGTCATATTTAACTGTTGCCTGTTCTGCTCCAAAATTCACGATACATTCGTTAACACCGGGGACAGAATTAATCGCGTCTTCAATGCTGCTGGCACAAGAGGCACAACTCATGCCGCGCAGTTTGAGTGTGGTATTCTCCATCTGACTGCTCCAGTTAATAAATGGCGCTAACTAACATCTAACTGATTTCATCTTGAATGCTCCAGTACACTGGAGAGTCAAGAGGTGTGCTGAAAATTTTTTTAGGCGCATATTAGATGCAGCGCTATCAATGCTTACACTTAGAGATGTAGATGGTGAATATGCGATCAAATTGCTATCAATACCAGCAGCGTCAGTCTGAAGTTACTGTTCGCAGTGCTAAGGTTATCTTTGCTGACTGCCGCATTTCCAGGCACAGTTTGCGGCAAATACATACACGGCAGCCAGCTAGCTTTGACGACGACTTATGCAGTTGCCATTGCCATTTGCCGACAAGAATCCGCGCAGCGACGGCACATTTGAGCGCAAGCTTTCATTTGAGTATCGTCACCCATACGTTCGCACTCATCTGCACACCGTTGACACAGTTCAGCACAAACGCCGCAGGTACGAGAATGTAAGTCAGAAGCTCGAAGCATGAAATTAGTACTTGTATTGCAAATTTCAGCGCAGTCTAGTAATAGCCGAATATGAGCTGGTTCGGCGTGATTACCACCCTTTTGTAGGCAGTAAGTCACGGTATTTAAACAGATACTATGGCAGTCTAAGCAGTTTTGAATACACTGCTGCATCTGTGGGTTCACTTGACTCAAGGTGAGTTCTTGTATTGCCATTTATTTACCCTCTTGAAATTTTTTGGATTTACTAAAGGCGTTATTGCCTTTGGACTCACCTTAAAGATTTGCGGGTGCGATCGCGTCATACCAATGAGGTAATAAATATTTCTAGCTACTGAGGTATAGGGATTTCATGCAGATTTCATATTGATATGCACTCTTACATCTCTACAACTAGCACTAACCTTTGATTTCATCCTGATTTCATTTTTGGCTGTCAAACTATTTAGTAAGTGCAACGGTCGCTTTGTAAATGACTAGTTATCTGGGCAATTTTATTACCCAAGCCAAAGATAAATAACCGAAGGGGTTGACTCTCCAGCCAACTGGAGATTGGAAAATGAAATCAGGAAATATTTAGATGCTCCCTATGCAACGTTCTACTCTGAAAAACAGCTTTTTGTCATTGACTTTGGTAGCGATCGCCTCTTTTTCCAGCAGCGTATTGACAGCCTGTTCTACACCCACTTCCCAAAACCAAAGTCAAGCACCAAACCCTACTAACACTGCCACTGATACTAGCGATAAGCAACCGATGAACCACGATGGTGGCATGATGAATCACAGCATGGCAATGGATTTAGGTCCAGCCGATGCTAACTATGATTTGCGCTTTATTGATGCGATGACTCCGCACCATCAGGGAGCAACGGTAATGGCCAAGGAAGCACAGCAAAAATCGCAACGTCCTGAGATCAAAAAGCTAGCAGACGAAATTATCAAATCACAAAACCAAGAAATTACGCAGATGAAACAGTGGCGTAAAGCTTGGTATCCCAAAGCGGGAGATAAACCAATGGCTTATGATGCCAAAATGGGTCACATGATGGAGATGTCACCTGAGCAAATGCAGTCCATGATGATGAACATGGACTTGGGTGCAGCTGATGCAGAATTTGACCTGCGTTTTATTAACGCGATGATTCCTCACCATGAATCAGCTGTAGTTATGGCGAAAGATGCTTTACAAAAGTCTCAGCGTCCTGAAATCAAAAACTTGGCTGAAAATATTATCGAATCGCAAGATGCAGAGATTAACCAAATGAAAGAGTGGCGCAAAGCTTGGTATAACCAGTAGTCTCAAGTTTCAATCTCTACTTAGAAACGGGTACAAAGTTTGCCGATGCAATTGAGAATTCTGGATGTCAAAAAAAGCTACTTTCTCAATTCTCAATTTCATGCCAATTTCATTTTGAGATGAAAGACTGGGAATGAGGTGCAGAAAAATCCCCCAAAAAAGCTAGCTTTTTTTACCAAATACCAAATATAAATACCCGATCGCAGTTCCTTTGTCCCCATACTTCAGGATTTCTGATAGCAATGCCTAACTCTCTGCGTTTTCAACCAATTGTAACCATGCGTTGTGTTTCTGGTACACTTTTGAGCCTGCTGTTATTGGCAAGTCCCATAGTAGTTTTAGCCCACGGCGGACACGGAAATGAATTTCAAGGAGAAAGTGGAGTCACCCCAACAACTGGCTCCATTCAAGTTGACACTCAAACTGCCCAACGGTTAGGAATTAAAGTTGAGCCAGTTAAACGCCAACAACTAGTCGTTGGTATTAAAACCACTGGGCAAATTGAAACTTTACCTAGCCAAAAAGTGGAAGTGACTACCCCAATTTCAGGGGCGAAAGTGGTTGAGTTATTAGTAGAACCCGGTGCAAACGTTCAGAAAGACCAACCTGTAGCTGTTGTGTCCAGTCCTGACTTAGTGGAACTACGCGTTAACTCCCAGGAAAAATTAGCAGAAGGTCAAGCTAATTTGCGCTCCAGCCAAGCCGACTTAAGGCTAGCCCAGCAAAATTATGATCGCTATCAGCAAATAGCCGCAGCTGAAATAGCTCAAGCACAGAGCCAAGTGGCATTTGCTCAAGAAAAGTATAACAAAGACAGACAGTTAGCTGATTCTGGTGCTTTGCCACGTCGCACAGCTCTAGAATCCCAAACCCAGTTAGCAGAAGCTAAAGCTAAATTAACCACAGCTAACAGCCGCCGTGATGTTATCGAAGCTGAGGCTCAACTCAAAACGGCTCAGTCATCTGTTGATCTGGCTAAATCAAAAATCCAACTTAGTAACACCACGTATCAAACTCGGCTTTCTCAACTAGGAAACCGCGCTAATGCTCAAGGACTGGTAACGGTGAGTGCGCCGATTGCTGGGAAGGTTGCTGACAGGGAAGTTACTCTCGGTCAAACATTCCAAGACGCGGGTGGCAAGTTAATGACGATTGTTAATGACAGCCGCGTTTTTGCCACAGCGAATATTTATGAAAAAGATTTAGACAAAGTTAAGACTGGTCAACGAGTAAGCTTGAAGGTGGCTTCTGTACCTAATCGCACCTTTAGCGGACGAATTGCCGTAATTGAATCTGTGGTAGCAGGTGATACGCGCATTGTGCCTGTAAAAACCGAAATAGATAATCCAGGTGGAGTTCTCAAGCCTGGAATGTTTGCAGAACTAGAAGTTTTGACAAATCAAGCATCGTCAGCTATCTTGGCTATTTCCAGTGCGGCTGTGGTTGAAGCAAATGGCAAGAAACAGGTTTATGTGCAAAATGGTAACGCCTATCAGCCTGTTGAAGTTACTTTAGGTCAAATCTCTGGAGACATGGTTGAGGTAAAAACTGGTTTATTCGAGGGTGATTTGATAGTTACCCAGCGCGCACCGCAACTTTATGCTCAATCTTTGCGGGGTGATAGCAAGACAAAAGCAGGCGAACACACGGAAACTCCTGCACAAACAACAGAGACTAAAACGCGTAGCTTGCCAGTACCTTGGTGGATTGCAGCAGGGGGAGGAGCTGTACTAGCTACTGTAGCTTTTATGGCAGGTACTTTCTGGGCTGGTCGTCGTAGCAGACATCAATATCACTTAGCTACAGGAATTGGTTACGTTACAGAAGAACATCTCAATAGTTCCGCACAAGTAGATGCATCGCCAGAATTCAATGATAACCATCGTGTGGCGAGTAAAGATTCAGAAGTTAATATTCAGAAATAACAATGCTGAGTGCCATCATTAAGTGGGCGATCGCTCGCCGTTGGTTAGTTATCCTTGGTACGATTATCCTAACAATTTGGATATTTCGGACGATTATCCAAATGCCCTTGGATGTTTTCCCTAGCTTTGCACCACCCCAAGTTGAAATTCAAACTGAAGCACCAGGACTCGCCCCCGAAGAATTAGAATCCCTGGTAACTTTACCAATTGAAAGTGCAATTAACGGTACGCCTGGAGTGACAGCAGTACGCTCATCTTCAGCAGCAGGAATTTCTGTCGTTAAAGTCATTTTTGATTGGGACACTGATATTTATCAAGCTCGTCAGCTGGTAACAGAGCGATTACAACAAGCTCAAAGTAAACTTCCGTCGGGGGTAGAAACTCCGCAAATTTCCCCTACAAGCTCTCCCATTGGCACTGTACTGCAATATGCTTTTACATCAGAAAATACTTCTTTAATGGAAGTGCGGCGCATTGTTGATTGGCAAGTGACAAATCGCCTTTTAGCTGTACCTGGTGTTAGTCAAGTTGTAGCGTATGGTGGTGATGTCCGCCAATATCAAGTATTAGTCGATCCAGCGAAGCTAAGAGCCTTTAATGTCACCTTAGAAGACGTAGAGCAAGCAGCCGAAGCTGCCAATGTGAATGCGCCTGGTGGCTATTTAATTACTCCTGACCGAGAAAAGTTAATTCGAGGGATTGGGCGGATTGAATCTATTGAAGAATTACAACAATCAGTGATTACTGCTCGCAATGGTACACCTGTGAAAATCTCCGATGTTGCTGACATACAAATCGGTGCAGCTATTAAACGAGGTGATGGCAGTTTCAACGGTCAAAAGGCAGTTATTGTGATGATTAACAAACAGCCTCAAGCCGATACTCCTACTGTCACCCGTGCTATAGAGTCAGCGATGTCAGAGATTCAAGCAGGCTTACCCAAAGATATCAAAGTCACACCTACTTTTCGTCAAGAAAACTATATCGATTCTTCGATTGAAAATGTTCGAGAAGCTTTAATTGAAGGCAGCATTATTGTTGCTTTAATTCTAATTCCCTTTTTAATGAATTGGCGAAATCTGGCTATTTGTTTAACTGCCCTACCTTTATCTTTATTACTAGGAGTACTATTACTAAATTGGTTGGGACAAGGTTTAAATACCATGACTTTAGGAGGGTTAGCAGTAGCAATTGGTTCAGCGGTTGATGATGCAATTGTCGATGCCGAGAATGTCTACCGTAACCTGCGAGAAAATAAATACTCCCCCAACCCGCGTCCGGTTTTAGATGTTGTATTTGACGGTTGTCAAGAGGTACGGGATTCAGTATTCGGAGCTACCATCATTACCATAGTTGTCTTTTCTCCAGTTTTTGCTTTGGCTGGTGTAGGAGGCAGCATTTTTATCCCAATGGGATTAGGCTATATGGCAGCAGTTATAGCCTCTAGTATTACGGCATTGACGGTGACTCCAGCTTTATGTGCAATTTTACTGCCTTATGGTCGCTTGCCTGAAACAGAACCTTGGGTTGCGAGATTTTTTAAGGGGCTGTACCGTCCTCTATTAACATTTTCTCTGCGGCGTTCTGGAATTGTTATAGGCGCTGCGATTGCTAGTTTAGTGGCTGCTACTGTAATTGTCCCCTCCTTTGGCAGAATATTTTTACCAGAGTTTCAGGAGCAGACTTTGGTAAATACCCTAACTCTTTATCCGGGCGTTTCTCTAGAAGCTACTAATGCGGCTGGTGAAGCACTTCAGCACGCACTCAAGGGAGACTCCAGATTTCCCTATGTGCAATTGCGTTCTGGACGTGCGCCAGGAGATGGGGATGCAGCAGGGGTAAATTTAGGACACTTGGATATCGAGTTAAGCGACGCAGGGATGAAAGACAGGGAAGGGACGATTGAGAAGTTACGGGAGGAATTCGCTAAGTTACCAGGGGTAGCGCCAAATATTGGCGGTTTTATCTCACATCGCATGGATGAAGTGTTGTCTGGGGTGAGAAGTGCGATCGCAATCAAAATCTTCGGCCCCGACTTAGAACAACTCCGCACTATTGGACAGCAAGTTGATGCTGTAATGAAAACCGTTAATGGGATTGTAGATTTACAACTAGAACCCCAAATACCGATTGAACAAATACAAATTCAGTTCAATCGACCTGCTGCTGCACGATATGGTTTGACAGTAGGCAAACTTTCCGAAATTATTGAAACTGCTCTCAATGGACGGGTAGTATCTCAAGTTTTAGAAAAACAACAAACTTTCGATTTAGTTGTATGGTTAAAGCCAGATGCAAGGCAAAATTTGGATACGATTCGCAATTTGTTAGTTGATACTCCTAATGGTCAAAAAATTCCTTTAGCACAGGTTGCTGCAATTGAAATCGGTACTGGGCCCAATACTATAAATAGAGAAAATGTATCCCGCTTGATTGTTGTTTCTGCTAACGCTAATGGTAGAGATTTGCGCTCTATCGTTAATGAAATTAGAGACAAAGTTAATCAACAGGTACATCCACCCTCTGGTTACTATATCCAGTATGCGGGACAATTCGAGGCGGAAGAAAGAGCAACTCAGAATATCTTAATTTCGAGTGCGATCGCCTTTGTCGCAATTACAGTAATTATGTACCTTTCTGTCAAATCTATTCCTTCTACCGCCATGATTATGATTAATTTACCTTTAGCGTTGGTGGGGGGAGTATTTTCAGTCGCTTTGTCTGGTGGGGTTCTGTCCATTGCTTCTTTAGTTGGTTTTGTTACTCTATTTGGAGTTGCTACCCGCAATGGTTTGTTACTTGTGGATAATTACAACACTAAATTTGCTGAAGGTATACCACTTAAAGAAGTTTTGATTAAAGGGTCAATGGAACGTTTAAATGCCATTTTGATGACAGCTTTTACCTCAGCTTTAGGATTAGCACCTTTAGTAATTGAAACTGGTGCAGGAAAAGAAATTCTCCAACCACTTTCGATAGTTGTCTTAGGTGGTTTGTTTACTTCTACAGCTTTAACTCTAGTAGTTTTACCTGCCTTATATGTAAGGTTTGCTAAGTATTTATTCACAAAGCAAAGCAGAGTAGCAAAAGAGGATAATAAAACAGTTGGAGTTGTTCTAAATAATTGATTTACAATACTACATTTTTTAGATGAGGAGTAATTAAATGCGAGATCTCAAACTCAGCTTTGTACTTTTAGCAAGCGTCGGACTATTTTTTTTAGGCGCTTGTAGTAACAGCGATGAAACTGTTAGTACAGATAATAATAGTTCGGGAACCTCTAACTTTACTTCTGTATCTCCAACTCCTTCTGCTTCACCTGCTGCTAAAACAGGTAACCAACATGGTGCTTCTAAAGGTGGTCAAGTAGTAGAGACAGGAGACTATCATTTAGAGTTTGTGCCAGAGAAGGAAGCTAATCAAACTCACATGGATTTATATTTGCAAACAGGTGATGATCACGAAACAGTACCTAATGCCAAAGTGTCAGCTCAAGTTCAGCTACCGGATGGGAAACAAAAAACAATTCCTTTCAGCTATGATGCCAATGATAAACACTACACTGCTCTGCTGACCGAAAAAGCATCTGGTCAGTATCAAGTGAAAGTATCTGCTGATGTTAAAGGTAAAAAGGTAGACGGGCGTTTTAGTTTTAATCGCTAACTCATATTGTTCGCAAAGTTTTTACATGGTAAAAATACCTTGCTAGGACTGCCGTATCCCTTACACAAGTGCCGCCTGCATAACAGTGAATTTGTGTGGCTTTGGTTATCTGTTAAGAGGCAACCGAAATCTTATGTATCTAGATCCTGGCATAGTTGTTGCGGTAATTGTTTGATGATTCTTTGAAAAGGAACAAAATCATTCAACCCGTGTGACAGAATCAGACTACCTTGAATGGCGATCGCAGCATCTTCCCCTCGTTGCTTGGCTAGTGTTTCATCCAATCCTGCTGCTATCAAAACCTCTGCGATCGCATCAATCCAGGTACGCAGTAGAGTTTGCAATTTGGTATGAAAGACATCTCGTGCCGATCCCATCAACAAGATGGCAAATAGGCAGGGTTGTTTTCCCTCTTCATAGAGTTCACTAATGTGGTCACACATTCTCTGGAACCGCGTTAAAGCATCTCCCTCGCTGCGGAGGGCTTGGAGAATGTGTTGCTCCAACTTTCCTTCAAGGTAACTCAATACAGCATTTACCATCTCATCCTTACCACCAGGAAAGTGATGGTAAAGGCTTGCTTTGCCAAGACCTGTAGCTTCAGAAATCTTAGATAGGGTGGCTCCATCGTAGCCATATTGCCGAAACAGTCGCAGCAGGCAGGGAATGTAAGTGTCTTTTGGCATAGAAAGCAATTTTGAGTTTACCTCTTGACATTGTACCAAATGGTCGGTACAGTTTATTTACCGAACGAACGGTACAGTAATTAAGCAATCTACAATGCCTGCAAGGAGGTGTCTTTGAAGTACTTCAAAAACAGCTATATGTTGCATCTGAGACATAGGTTTGCTGCAATGAGATTTGGTTCTTTGCTTCTGTGTTTCAGCTAGAGCATGAATTACTGGCTATTTATTGTTTTTCCCAATCTGGAGAACTAACCTATGATTAAGCTCTATGGTCATGAACTGTCGGGCAACTGCTACAAAGTCAAGCTTTTGCTGTCGCTCCTGAATCTTGAACACGAATGGATCAAAGTCGATTTGATGAAAGGTGAGCATAAATCACCAGAGTTTCTTGCTTTAAATCCCTTCGGTCAGGTTCCTGTGATAGTGGATGGTGACACAATCCTTGCTGATGCTCAATCGATTTTAGTCTATCTGGCTCGTCAGTACGGTGGCA
Source organism: Nostoc mirabile CHAB5784 (assembly GCF_020829645.1). Taxonomy (GTDB): domain Bacteria; phylum Cyanobacteriota; class Cyanobacteriia; order Cyanobacteriales; family Nostocaceae; genus Nostoc; species Nostoc mirabile. The sequence goes on from NZ_JAIVFS010000075.1 coordinate 27,134, forward strand.
ATCAATGGCTACCCCTAGATACCGTACCCCTCAGTCGAGTTGTGCGTTGGTTGTCCACGACTGCGGGTGAAATTCGTCAAGGTACTGAAAATGCTCGTCTTTACTATCTGTTTGGTGTAACCAGCATTAATATTGACCAGGCAACTCAAAAAGCAGAGTTTATTCTCACTCAGCTGAATCAGCATTTGAGCGATGTCTACGACGGGCTACACCTACGCACTTGGCTAGAATTTGAACATCCCACAATCGCAGATGTGGCAGTCTTTCCCTATGTGGCTCTGGCTCCTGATGGCAAAATTGCTCTTTCACCCTATCCTCACGTTCAACGCTGGATCGCCAGAGTTAAGCAACTTCCTGGCTTTATTGCAATGCAGGGAATTGAGGCTCCTGCAACGGTGTAGTGATGTAAAGCGGTAGATGGTGAGGGTCAATTATCTTCTTAACTCTCCCATCGAGACAAAGGTTATCAGGAGGAAAATACCATGCCCCGTAAATTTACAAAAATTGCTTTCACTCCCGCTGTTAAAGCTGCCCAAGCACAACGTGGTTCGAGAGAAACTTACGCTCGATTTGAACAAAGTGGGCCTCTTAACGATTCGGTTACGCCTGAAATTGAAGAATTCATTGCTCAAATGGATGGATTTTATTTGGGAACTGTTAGTTCCAATGGCTATCCCTATATTCAGTTTCGTGGAGGCTATCCAGGTTTTCTCAAAGCTCTAGATGAAAAAACATTGGGCTTTGCTGACTTCAAAGGCAACGTTCAGTATGTTACGCTTGGCAATCTTTCAGAGAATGACAAAGCCTTTCTTTTTCTAATGGATTATCGTCATCGCAAACGGCTCAAAATTTGGGGACGAGCAAGATATATAGAAGGTGATATCGAACTGATTAATCGACTGAAAGTGCCTGATGATGACTCAGAAATTGAACGAGTTATTCTATTTCAAGTTGAAGCCTGGAACTGGAATTGTCCACAACATATTCCCATTCGCTACTCTGAGCAGGAAGTTGCTGCACTGCAAGCTAGAATTGCGGAACTGGAAATGCTTCAGGGCGATAGCACAAACTCTAAATCGTCAATTCGCTAATTTATAAATTAACAGATCAACAAGGGATAAACTTTTGCAATCACGAACAACTTTATGGAAACTAAACCACCTTTACCGCCCTTTACACTGGAAACTGCTAAAGTAAAAGTTCAAGTTGCAGAAGATGCCTGGAATACCCGCGATCCGGAACGAGTCGCCTTAGCTTACACTGAAGATTCTCAGTGGCGCAATCGCACCGAATTCTTCAGCGGACGGGAACAAATCAAGGCTTTCTTAAAACGAAAGTGGGCAAAAGAACTAGACTACCGTTTGAAGAAGGAACTGTGGAGTTTTACAGAAAATCGAATTTCTGTTTGCTTTGAGTATGAGTGGCACGATGATTCTGGTTACTGGTATCGCGCCTATGGTAATGAACAGTGGGAGTTTGCAGAAAATGGATTAATGCTCTTGCGTGAAGCTAGCATCAATGATGTGTCAATTCAAGAGTTTGAACGGAAGTTTCGATGGGAACGAATATTTTAAACTTCTCAAGCAGTCATCGCTGTTAATACAAGCAAACTATATTCATACTCATGCATTGAAAAACACTCCAGATGGTAAAGTTCACTTAATAACCAGTTTCCCAAAATCAGGAAAATCTAAAAGGTGGGTCAGTTCAATCGTAATAGTAAAATTATCACTGCTGATTTCTGGGTAGACGTACAATAATCATTTAAAATTTCATCTCGATTTCATAACTACCTGTCATGCTGGTTTTGTAAAGATTTATTAGCTAAAAATTAATCTGCAATCTAGTTGACATAGCTTCTTAATTTAACAGTCAAAATGAAGAGAACACTGGTTTTTGCCGCTGTATGTAGTGTAGCTACCGCAGCTCTGATTTATAGTGGCTATGCAAATGCAAAAACGAACAATAACAAGGTTGCTAATATTGAGAATAGTTTGCAATCCACTCCTGCTAGTTGGGAACTTGTTAAACAGACATTCCAATTACACATTCCTAAAAATGGTAACGCTCTTTCCCAGCTAATGATTGACGTTCCATCTACAGTAGCTGTAAGTAATGATATTGATATATTGGATGATAAAGGTCACGTCGCTTCGCTCCGAATTAAAAATTAAAAATTAATGATCCCCATAAATAAATTCAGGGGCTTGTATCCTTTTCGTTTTTAGTCAAAAAATCAAAATTAATATCTCTTTAAATACTAGAAGAATTATTATAGATTTTCCTGAACCAGTTACTTCTAGCACTACTAAGTTGCAAATAAATCTCAACAAAGTACAACAACCAATTCTGGGTTCTAATTCTATCTACCATATTTCAGCTAAAGTCGTTGGTAGTGGCGTAGAGATTCCTATAGGTGAAGCTCAATTTCCTATACTTTAATTTATTTGTAGATTTTAATGATAACTGTTGAAATTTCATCTTGATTTCATTATGACTTGTCATGCTAGTAGATAGAGATACTATACCTCTTCAGCAAAAATATCACAGACAATTTGAACCTGATAAGGGCAAGCTAACTACCTATTTATCCTGATTAACGGCTGTATAAATGGGGTAGTTAAATATGGCTTTGCCAAGCTTTGATGTATTTATTAAGAACAGATTCACTCACAAAGCATGAAGCTACAATCTAGCTGACGTGTTTAATTATTTTGGAGGAAATATGAAGAGTTCATTGATTTACGCCATTGTATTAACTCTGAATAGCACAGCTATTATTGCTCCTAGCTATGCAAGTGCTAGAACAGATGATGATAGGGTTCCCCATATTGATGGAAATTCACAATTCCCTCCCACACGCTGGGGAATTTTTAGACATACTTTCCGTTTCCACGTTCCCCAAAATAGCAAAGCTGTTACCCAAATACTTGTCAAAGTTCCAGACAATATAACTATAAGTAATAACATTGAGGATATCCATGTCGTGGATGAAAAGGGGCAGAAAATTAACACTAATGTATCTGTCAACGGTAAAACAATACTACTAGCTTTCGTCGAACCAGTTGCTCCTAACACTAAGTTAGAGATTGACCTTAAAAAAATAAAAAGACGAAATCTTGGTAATGGTTCTGTCTACAGCTTCTCAGCTAGAGAGGTTGGCATTGATGCAGAAATTCCCATAGGTGTAGCTTGGTTTCGTCTCTACTAAGCTATAAGTTTAGATAGTAATTATGATATTTCATAGGAATTTCATAAGTAAATGTAAAACTGATATATAGAGAGACAATCAAGTTAATTATTGAGGATAATCAAGATGAAAAAATTGATTTATACTGTTGCATTTACTCTAACAATTGCATCTTCAGTTCCTGCTGTATGGGCAAGTGGAAAACCAGGTGATTTTAGCGCTTCCCATTTAATGAAAAGTGCTGCAACTCCTAATCATACTTCTGCCCTAGATGCTACTCATAAATTTCAAGTTCATGTACAGGGTAAACCTCTGGCAGGACTTACAATTAATTTGCCTGAAGAAGTGAAAATTGATAGAGGAATTGAGGTTAAAAATCAATCAGGACAAAAAATTCCCACTACAGTTTCTATTAATGGACAAAAAGCTACTGTAGCTTTTTCACAACCAATAAACCCTGAAACAAAGCTCTCAATTTTAATGAGAGGAGTCAATACTCCAATGTATGAACCAGGTTCTGGCGAAACTTGGCAGTATCAAGTCTATGCTAAGAAAATTGGATTCACGCAAGAAATCCCACTTGGTCTAGCTCTGGTTCAGACTTATCCTTGATTCGCTAGATAAAACTACTGTTTATAAATTTAGCCGCAGATGTCAAGCCAATAAATAACAACTTCAAGGAGTTATTTATTGAATAAATATTGGGATGAAAAAGCCGATTTATGTTATTACAGTGTTTACCTTGGCAGATGTCTGTTTATCTCGGCCGTCCTTGCAGTGAAAAGCAATGCTAAAACTTTCATAGACAATACTGTCTAAATTGACCAAAGATAACTAAATGAAAATGAATGCGATGCCTGCGGCGAGCGTAGCTATCGCGCTCATTTTCATCTTAGGATAACGCACCATCTGTTATGGAAAGAAGAAGTACTGTTTGTCTTTTGACTCCCTCATTTACGTTGCAGTGCGAAAAAAAGCACTATAATTTCACTGACAGTACCCGCAAGCATTCCATACGCTGCTGAAGTCGCTCCGTTATGTCTAGTAAAAATCAGACTTCCACATACTATCAGGGTGAAAGCTGCGGCAACTAATGTTGCAAGGTTGATGAACCAGTTCTTTGCGCGGTGAATAAGCAGCCCTTGAAACGTATTTTGCAGTGCTAGGAGCAGAGGGAAAAATGACAGTATTTGTACAACTGGACGAGCTGCTTCCACAAGAGATATATTATTTCCCAAAAACTGACCAAGTAACAAGAACCCTTTGCCCGTAAACCCAAGAAAAATTGGTATCACAGTAAAGCCTAAACCCACAAGAACCACAAAAGCAACAAGTGTCCGCCTGGAAGTTTCTTCATAAGTAGAAATTACTACTTGTTGAATCATTCGCGTACCGTTGGCGATTGAAAGAACTAACCCCCAAGTAGCGGGCCACACAGCGAGTGCAAGACTGCCATCGAATGAGCGAGCAATCAGACTTAAGAGTATTGCCCTTGCACCCCAAACAATAAGCATTGTTGAGGCTAAAGGAAGATAGTAAAAGGCGACTCCTCGAAAGGTTTTAGGCAGTTTCTTAGTTTCAGAATCTACTTGCCCTTTAAGAATAGAAATAGTGCCAAAACGCAAACAAAACCATGTGACCAGTACTGCTTCAATAAGTATGGCTCCCATCATGGTGATACCTGCAAGAAATGCCCCGTCACTTCTAAGACTAACCCCCACTGTCAGTGCCACAATTACCCAAGTCAATCGCGCCACACCTGCCCATCCTACAGCTACGCTCTTTTGAGCACGGATAAGCAGCCCCTGAAAGAATCGTCGCCAAGCAATTACAAAAGGCCACAGGAACATCAATAAAAAAGCAGTTCTCCCTTGCGCTGCAATAAATGGGCTAACGCCAAATACCTCTAAAAGAAGCCAGTTATACAAAGGCTCCCAAGTGAGTAAAAGAAAAATGCCACTGAGAAAAAGTCCTGCAATTACTGTAAATTGCCAAAGTGCGCGGCGAGATTTGACTTGCCCTCCAAGGGCGGTTGAGGCATGAAGAATCATGATAATGGGGCTTTCTAGAAATACGGCAACCCCTTTGACTACCCCAACTCCGGCTAATGTCTCTTGTGGGAAGGCCAGGCGACTGAGTGCAGCAGTCTGAAGCGGATCGCCCAGAGTCATTGCTACATCAGTCAAGGAAAGAGGTATAAACTGGGCGAGTAACATCAATAGCGATCGCTGGGAGGCTGTTTTATTAGCTTCCTGTTCCTGCTGGGGTGAGGTGTTCATGAAATTTTTCAGCACTATATAATAAGCCACTAAAAATACACAGGAGTCAGTGAGGCGATCGCATCATCAAGATGCTTTCCTTCTTTGAGGGTAAATCCATAACGGTCAAGCCAATGGTCGTCGTAGACTGTTTCAAGATATCTATCCCCTCCGTCTGGATTGATCATCAGAATTCGCGCACCAGCACCAAGAGAGCGCGCCAAATGCAAGCCACCAGCCACAATTGCCCCTGTGGAAGCACCCAGAAGCAAACCCTCACGACGTGCGAGTGCATGACACACCGAGTAGGCGATCGCCTCTGGCACCACGTAACCACGATTAAGCAGCGAAAGATCCAGATTAGGTGGAAAGAACGACAATCCAACACCTGTCATCTTGTATGGTTTTGCTGGCGTTCCCATAATGACTGAACCCTCGACATCAACGCCAACAATACGTGTTTTTGGAAATCGCGGTAGAAGATAGCGAGCTATTCCCATTATTTGTCCCGCCGTGCTAACACCGACCACGACAGCATCAAGATCGGAGGAAAAGTGAGCTTCAATCTCACGCGCAGTGTAGTATGAATGTGCCTCCATATTCAGAGGATTCAAGTGTTGACATGGATACCAAGCATGAGGAATAGTTGCGGCAAGCTCACGCGCTCGTTTCATTCTTGCCTTCTGCATTGAGCCTGATTCGTCTGCCTCATGTAGCGGTACATCCACAAGTTCAGCGCCATATGCTTTCAGCATTCGTCTAAACGGTGGAGCAGTTTTTGCATCGACGACAATAATGACTCGATAGCCTCGGACTGCTCCTACCATAGCCAGACCAACGCCGAAATTTCCTGAACTTGACTCGATAATCGTACTACCAGGCACAAGAAACCCTTCCTCCTCCGCACGCGTAACGAGGTAGACTGCATTTTTCTCCTTAATAGAACCTCCGGGATTGCAGCTCTCTAACTTCAAGAAACATTCTGAGACAACACATACAGGGGAAATATTTCTAAGTTTTACAATTGGTACATTTCCTATTGCCTGGGTAACATCAGCGGTAGTAATCTTTTTCCATTTACTATGATTGTTCCATTGACAGTTAGAAACGTTCTCGAATGATGAAGATTTTGCAAGCTGATTCATATTTACCATCCAAAAAATTCAAAAATTAGTAAGAATTATCATGGCTACATGAACTTGCTCATTTGATCGGGTTTTTATTTGCAATATCACTACTACATTGTTTTATTGACAATACGAATTGTAGTGACTATTTCTTGTATAGCTTATCACCACCTAAATCTGTTTCAATTTGACCAAAAGTAAATATCAATTATGTCTAATCGATAACTACCTGAGCAAGCCTTTAGTCATGTCCACAAAAATATTGATATACATTATGGAAGTGACCTGTTTTTATATTGAAGGAGTAATATGAAATCAAGATGAAATTTTTTATTGAGTCTTTAATATTTTCTAAAAATCAGTAGTAATATTTTCTTACTGTTATCTAATTAACTTTAGCTTGATATGAAATATCAACAATAAAAAGTGTTATTAAATGCGTATAAATTAGTTACGATTATCTATAATATGTCTTGCGTAACATCTAACTGAAGTTAGAGGAAAAAGACTAACTTTATTTGTACGTCAACTAATTAATGACAACAAATTTCATAAATATTATTGAACTAGTTGAAATTTCATCTTTATTTCATATTAACGTGTCAAAATTATTATTGACTCACTAGAAATCTTGCAAAACTTAGTTTCTATAACTCCTCAAACTAAGTTCACACCCTATTTTGGCAAGTTGGTCTACTGAGTCTTTTCTCTTTGATTATGTATCGCTAAGATACCAGCCTACTGTTAGGTTTTGTATAGGTTAATTCTAATTCTTAAGAATTTCATCCTAATTTCATATCTAAGTGTCAACCTATTTATAGGGGTATCCCTATTGCAAACTATGCTTAAGTCACAAATCTACAACGAACCTTTAACTACTCAATTTGATATGAGGGTGTTGCTAGTCGAAGATGAGCCGGATTTGGGGGCTGCTATTAAGCGCACCTTAAATCAACAAAAGTACTTAGTTGATTGGGTAATAGATGGTAATGAAGCATGGGCTTACTTAGAAAATAGCTTGGCACAATATACAGTAGCGATTTTTGATTGGATGCTTCCAGGAATTACTGGTTTAGAATTGTGCAAAAGACTGCGTTACAAAGGAAATCCTCTTCCTATCTTGATGCTAACTGCTAGAGATAGAATGGAAGATAAAGTTGTCGGACTAGATGCAGGTGCAGATGACTACTTAGTGAAGCCCTTTGGAATGGTGGAATTGCTAGCACGATTGCGGGCTTTGCAGCGTCGTTCTCCGCATTTTCAACCCCAACAATTGACTGTTGGTAACTTGACTCTGGATTATGGTAACAGTACAGTTGTAAGACAAAATACTACGGGTGAACAGCAAAGGATTCCTTTAACTAATAAAGAGTTCCAACTATTGGAATATTTTATGAAGCATCCCAACCAAATTGTTGCTACCGAACAAATCCGTAACCAGATTTGGGAAGTTAATGCGGAATCTAGTAGCAATGTAGTGGCAGCGCAAATACGTTTATTACGTCGCAAGCTCACCAATAGCGACTGTCTTAACCCAATTGAAACTTTGCATGGTATGGGATATCGTCTTAATTTCACCCATGAATCAGAATAAGCTGTTTCGACTCACTCGTATTCGGTTGGCTCTATATTATGCCATCGTTATGGGTTTAATTTTAAGCCTATGTGCCTTCGGTTTTTATCGAGCAGTGTTCCATGCTCATGTGGTGGCTTTAGATAGTGAAATCGAGTCTGTAGCGGGAACATTGCACGATAGTATCGAACTAAAACTACAGTCACCTGGACGTTTAGAACCTTTGGCACATCAGTTATTCCCAAATTTAGATAACTGTGGAACTGGAGCTAGTAATTGTATTCAACAACAGCCTGATTCTAAACGTCATCTACTTGGTATTGTTACTAAGACTAGCTACTATATACGTTTTTTTGATATTTACGGAAAATTGATTGCTAATGCTGGTTACTATCCAAAGGGATTACCTGACCTTTTTAATCAAAAAACTTGGCAATTTCTCAAAGACAACAAAGGCAAAGATTACCATCAAATTACTCTAGAGTTGCATACCCAAAATTATCAACATTGGGGATATATGCAAGTAGGGCGAAGTCTACAAGAGTTTAATCATTACTTGGATAGTGTGAAATTAGTTTTGGTATTAGGGCTGCTAGTTGCAATGGGTATGATTGCTGGTGCTAGTTGGTGGCTATCAGGATTAGCTATGCAGCCAATTTATCAATCCTATCGACAAATTCAACAGTTTACAGCAGATGCAGCACATGAATTACGAACGCCTTTAGCTGCAACAGGTGCAACGGTAGAATCAGCACTTTTAATGCCGCAAATAGACTCTGAAGAGACACGGGATATTTTGCAAACTATACAGCGGCAGAATCAGCGGCTAACGGCTTTAGTTGTTGATTTATTAATGTTGGCACGTATAGATAGACAAGCCCAAAAGTTACAATGTGAAATTTGTTGCCTAAATGATATTGTTAGCGATTTAGTTGAGGAATTTGAAGCGATGGCAACTGCCGCAGGGGTTAAGCTGACATCTTTAATTCAAGTGCATCAACCTCTGAATATTATAGGTAATGCTGACCAGCTTTATCGCTTGTTTTCTAATTTGATTGTCAATGCAATTCAATACACACCTAGAGGAGGGGAGGTAACAGTTTTCTTAGATCGCAATGACTATAATGCTGTAATAAAAGTTCAAGATACAGGCATTGGTATCCCAAAACACGAACTGAATCGAATTTTTGATCGCTTTTATCGGGTGAGTAGCGATCGCTCTCGTAGCAGCGGTGGTTCTGGATTAGGATTAGCCATTGTTCAGGCTATTGTTCAGTCACACCACGGCAGTATAGATGTGCAAAGTGAATTCGGTAAAGGCAGCACTTTTACTATTAAGTTACCTTTCGATATCCGTCCCCTCAATAGTGTACGCTCTATTTACCCATTTAAAATGCTGTATTATCGCTCACATCAATAACAATAAAATTGATGCTGTTGCAGAAACTTTTAGGGACATTGAATACCCCATTTTCAGCCCTTACCTATTTGAATTCACCTCTTCGTGTCGATTCTACTTGTTTGCCTAAAAGATCTCAAATGGGTTCTATAGGCCAGCATTTTTTCGACACTACCTGAACTGACTGAGATCATAAAGTCGAGCTAAGAAGCGTCCTCCTTCTTTTCTTCTAAAAGTGCTTCAATTTGGTCAAAAAGACGATTAACTTTTTTAACTTTTTTCTCGTCATCCCAGATTTTGCTCTTTATCAGTGCTTTATATATTTTGCTTGTTCTTTCTTTGTTTTGTTGCTGAGGAGACTGCGGTTTGCCTTTTGATTGAGTTTGGAGAATATCCCCGACTAACTCTTTGATTGCAGATAATGACAGATTTTCTTCAATAGCTTTTTTTAAAATATTTTGCCGCTTTTCGTTATCCTTGACACGTGCAATTACTTGTGCTTTAGTGTACTCGATTTGACCCTTTTCAAGGGTGATTTGGATATCTTGAGGAAGTTTGAGTAGAGGAAGGCGGTTGGATACAAACGATTCCCAAGATATCTTGCCTATCTGGAGGAATATTGTTTGTATAACAAGTGCTTCTTCACTAACCATAACGTTATGGTTAGAATTTCCTTTTGTCTCATTATTCATCTGATATAGAAGAGAGACTACCGCTTCTTGGTCAATATCGAGTTCTTCGGCAAGTAGTTCGAGAATTCCGATAGTTTCCTCATAAGCGTTGAGGTCTTCCCTTTGGAGGTTTTCAACTAAGCGGAGTTTACGAGCTTTCTTTTCGTCACACTCAATAATGACTACAGAAATTTCTTCAACTTCTGCAATTTCACAAGCTTTGAGACGGCGTTCACCAGCGATAAGTTCGTACTTGTCTTCCTCAATCTTTCTAACGACTATGGGTTCTAGTAACCCCACTTCCTTAATGCTGTCGGCGAGCGATTTGAGTTTTACAGGGTCAAAATAGCGACGGGGCTGACTCGGCGGAAGGATGATTTGGGATAAAGGTAAAGTGGAATCGGATAAAGATTGTTCTTCTTCATCTCCAAATAAATTATCGAGTCCGGTGAGTTTTTCTAGTTCGCGTTTTTGGCTCATAGTTGAGTGATGTATTGTGTAATTTCTTCGAGTGTGCTAACTGCGGGGTGGTTTTTCTTGTGGAGTGCAAGTGGTAGATGTGCCTGAGTCGCGTCAGGAAAAGCTGTTGATTTAGGAATTGGAGCAGTGACGTGGATGCGTCCTTCAACCTGTTGTTTAATTTCTTCTAATATTCCTGTATCTTGAAGATTACGATTATCGTATTTGGTTGGAATTATACAGGCAATTTGTAATTTCTGGTGTCCTCCTTTTTTGAGCCGGGCGATTGTTTCTAGCAGTTGGTTGGTGCCAAGATAGCACTTATACTGTGTTTCAACAGGAATAATAACGTGTGAAGCAGCTACTAAACTCATAATGCTTAGTATTCCTAGAGAAGGCGGACAATCAATCAAAATATAATCATACTGGTCAAGTACATTTGAGAGTGCAAACTTGAGCCGTTGACGGTTGTCGATGGTCAGGTCATGGAAAATCTTTTGCTCTGTACCTGCTAATTGGATATTTGTTGGTACAAGGTGCATTCCGTGAATCGGTTTTTCCCATATATATAGGGGAGTTTCTTCAGCGATCGCACTATAAATAGTTTGCTCAGTTTTGAGCTTGATTTCCCCCAATCCCATAAAGGCTGTTAGCGATGCCTGTGGGTCCATATCCACAAGCAGTACACGGTGTTTTTTTGCGAGGTGGTATCCAAGATTTTGTGTAATTGTCGTCTTAGCGGCACTGGTATGCATCTAAAAATTATAAGTAATGACTTATGCTTGAATATCTTCTCCTGAAGCGAGTAAGCATTTGTAAGCTGATGCTCTTGGCTTTAATGTGGCTACAGTCTGATGAAGATAGCCAAAACCAGCTGACTTATGACTACTCCTCTCCTTTGCGGGTAGAAAATCTTACTTGGTTAGGAGAAACATCTGTTGGAGAAGAGGTTGAGCATTTTTGTGATGTTTCCAATACAACTAGGATAGGCGTTTGGGGAGAAATCTTAGAACTGAAGTTAGTAGATTTAATTGCTGATTTTCCGACTTGTTTGCACGATGCGTCATGGTTTGCTCTACTGGCAATTACCATGATGCTAGTTGATAAGGAACTAGACCTACGGTGTACACACAAGTAGACCCAAAGCGAGTTGCCAGCCAAAAAAGGCGGATTCAAACTGCTCAAGCCCACGAATCAAAGTAGTAATACCAGGAGGTTTTTGAGATCTGTAACCAGACCAACCACCAATTCGAGCAATAATCCAAGTCGCCCAAGCAAGGGTTTGGGGAGGATAGGGATTTTGTTGGAGTTGAGTTTTGCCTTCGACATTTGGTGCGATGGTAAATAAGCATTGCTGTTGGTTGTGGTCAAAAGCAACGGTGGCTGGTAAATCAGGATTATCCCGTGCTTGAATCAGTTGTAAAATTCGCACGGCGACTGACAAAGCTAATACACTCAGGCGTTGGATAGCAGCAATTGATTCTAACTGGGTAGCTTCGAGATTTAATCCGGCAGTTTTGAGCACAGCCACAAATTGGACAAAATCGGTGTCTCAAAGACAACACCAACTCACCGCAATTCGCGCAGTTAGCTCGAATGGGTGTACCGCACAGATAACAAAACTTGGCTTTAACGTGACCGAATAATTCGTAATTCGTAATTCGTAATTAATAATTAATTCATTAAGGGTACAAGCCCCTTAATTTATTAATGAAAAAAAGAAATTTATTCATTATTCAAGCCCCCACCTTTAGGTGTGGGG
>NZ_JAIVFS010000076.1 GCF_020829645.1 Nostoc mirabile CHAB5784
CTGGAGCAGATATACTACAGAATTGTTAAAGGTCGCGGATGCTTTGAGGCTGACAAGATAATATTTTTAATCTCTAATTCCATTTGATTTGCGTTCTCTCATATCGCTTTTAGTCTAAACTCCAGTTCGTAGACGGGATTAATTTGTAGGTAGTACCAATCTGCTATAAATGCAGCCAGTAGTTTCTGAATGTTAACAATATTTGCCGAATATCACGTAAAGCTTCTTTTTCTTGTTTACCTTTTTGTTGAAGTTCTTGAGAAGCATCTTCCCAATTCCATTTAGGTAAGGAAAACTGCACAAATTTATTACTTTGCAGTCCCCAAAATACAATGTTAAAATTCATTTGGTAGTCGCTGATGTCGCTATAGAGAATCGCCGTAGGCACTGTTTCTATCACGCTTTGCAACTGTCTCACACCAATGTCTGGAATTGGCTTTTTGAAATAGTCGCCATAAAATTCGACGGGACTCAAAGGATTTGTTGGCGGATAATGCTGCCTGAGAAACTGACCAATTCCGTTGCGAATTTCAGTTTTGAGGTTGTTGTGAAATGAATCTGGACAATCTTTGCTAATTTCTGGCTTGGAAACCAAAATTAGCAACCGATGTTGATTGTTTCCTAAAATTTGCTCGGTTTCTTGCCGATTTAAATTAGAAAACCAATTATGATTATCCCAATCATTTTGAATTTCCCTGAGCTTAAGATTATTAGTATTCGCTTGCCGTTCCCCTAACAAATTGAGCAGTTTTTGGCTAAACTCCCGTTGCGCTTTTACTTGTTCTTTTTTCAACTGTAAGTCTCGGTCTTTCTGTGCTATCTTAGCTTGCTCATAGAGGGCATCTTGTTGAAGTTTTTGTTGACTAAACTCCCGTTGCGCTTCTACTTGTTCTTTTTTCAACTGTAAGTCTCGGTCTTTCTGTGCTATCTTAGCTTGCTCAGAGAAGGCATCTTGTTGAAGTTTTTGTTGACTAAACTCCTGTTTCACTTGTAGTTGTTGTTCTTTCAACTGCAAGCTTCGTTTTGTATACGCCAACATTGCTTCCTGATAGCGGGAATCTTCTTTAACTTTCTGGGGCAATCCGGAACCACTTGTTCCTATACCAGACTCTATTAATTTTTCCGTTAAAACTTTAACGCCTTCTGTGAGAAAAGTATTGATAAGTACTGTAGAAGTTACAAGTGTAACTGGATCAACCATAATGCTCCTAAAGTTTCTTAGCGTTTCTATAAATCGTTTGAAAGAGTGAACGTTATCCTAGTATCAAAGTTCAAGATAAATTTCTTGTTTAAGACAGCCTAATGACTTCGGCAATATCTTTGGCTTCTTGAGCTAGGCAAGCAAATTTTGTGTATATAGTTTCCCAAAAAACAATAGAAGCATTGTTTGGATCAGATAGATTTAGTAAGTTAGTGTTAGTTGTACATTGCTTAACAATAAAGTTGATTAGATCCTGTCGTCTTCCCTGGATAGTCTTGGCAGACCTTTCTGCTGCTTCTTTGATATTTAATTTAGTTTGCTCAACGTCTTTGTTGTAATCGCTGCTTACTGAAATTATGCTTCCGACGGCTGCACCTAAAAATGTTCCCAATCCTGGAAAGATTGCACTACCGATTAACGCACCTGTAGCTGCTGAACCTGCCATCTTTCCTTTTGAAATCATGCTGGCAACTTCAACGTTTGCTTTTGGTGAAGTAAGCTTCTGCCGAATCATCGATTCATCTTGCCTATTCAAGGGAGATTGCTGATATTGTTGCTGTAACTTGGAGATTCTTGCCAACAGGGTATTGGCTGTAACATCAGTAGACTCTTTTAGAGAATTGGTTAGCTGTCGACTATAGGTATCGTCTCGTTGAAGCGACTCAGAATCTATCAGGTTAGCGATGCTAACACCATAGTTATAGGCTCGTTGTAGCCAATCGATAAGGCAGGTATCAATAGCACTCTCTAGCTCACGAACAAACTGCTGTTTTCTCTGTTCAGCTTTTTGTCGCTTTTGCTCTAGTTTATATTTTTCTTCTGCAAAGCGAGTCTTTTCTTGTTCTAGAATGAGTTGAGTTTTCTGAATAACCTCCTGTAGATTTCGTGCTGCATTAAACCAACAGACACAATGAACGCGTGGATGTTTTATTGAATCAAAATTTAAAAGAAAACTATGTAAATCCCCTCCGCCAAAATCTTTATTATTGAACTTGCCAACTGCTCTTCCAGAAATTGGTATAATTAATGGTTGCCACGTATCTGTAAAGCCGAGTTCGGGAGCAAAAAACTGTACCTTATAAAGCACCACCCGCAGAGCCAATCATTCCACGAAATCCACCAGCACCCCCAAAGATTAATGTGACATCTCCCAGTGCCAACCCCGCACCTGCACAAATAATCCGCTCTAGCAAACCAGTCGTCGATTTAGGAGCGTCTATTCCTGGTTTCCAATCAGTCATTTGAAAGCGGATATCTTGCAGACGGTTTTCGATTTGAGTAACTTCTTCACTGATATCATTTTGAAGTGTTTGCAGAATCGGTTCTAAAGTTTTTTGTACACCTTGTTGATTTTTTGGGTTCTCTGCCCAAGCTTCTACTTGGGATATGATGATGTCCTGGCATATTTCGGAAGCTTCTTTACAGGCGGCTTTCTGGTAAAAATGCCCTTTGATTGTACCTACTGGACCTCGTAATGTATTCAGCGGACGGTCTTTTAACTTATTAGGTAAATCTTCCCGTAACGCATTAATCATTGTTGTAAAACTCACATAGAGTTTAGCCTGGCATTGACTTTCATATCTGTCAATAATTTTTGACAGTTTATCTTTACGCTTTTTGACTTCTTCCAGCTTTGGTTTAATTACCTCGTAGGTTTGTGCCAATTCTTTTGCTGTTTGTTGCAAACCAGAACAACGCGGTTGTATAGTTTCTTCCATCTGAGATGCAAGGATATCAGCTTTGCGAATAAATGTTTCAATGTGAGTTTGGAATTTTTCCCCCAGCAGAAATTCTGCTAACCGACGCTCGAAAAATTCTAGTCCAGACTCTTCGACGAGTTGGGGATCTTTGTTGAATTTTCCTTGTTGCGCTTTCAGGGCATCAATAAAATAAATGTTACGGGTAGTAAAATCCTGACCGTTGTATTTTTCCCCGCCATTTTCGCCCGCTACTAAACGGTTCCAAGCGAAGGCACGAAAACGCTCATCAGGCTTCTTGCCATTCCACTTCTGCCTACTGTAAGGCACATTCAGTAGATCAATCGCCCGTTTCTTCGCTGCTTCCCCCCGCCGATCATACTTACTTGTCGTACTTGGCGACGCATGACCTGCAAGCACACAACATTTTATTCGCCATTGCTGGGCTGTATTTTTCCATCAGCACTGATCTAACTGCGGCTGTGTGCTGGTAACGCAACTTTGACCAGTCCAAAGTGCTTGCATCACAAGTGCCATTAGTTAGCAGTTGGGCGATCGCGTTGAGTGCTTCCCGCATCGTCCGCCTTGAACCTTCCCCAAGACTGTTGATATAAACTTCAGCTGGGTGCATTGTTAGCGGTACTGGTTCAGTTAACGCCAGCGACTCAGGGTTGGAATTGTCAGCGATCGCGTAGGTGTTCACGGCAGTCAATCAAGAGCTTTAAACTAGATCCTCCCTCAAATGTGCCGGACTGTATACATCCCAGACCCCCCGGATTGCGAGAACCATTCTTCTCTACACCTATTTCGCTTCTAAGCCTTGCTGTGGCTTTATTGCAATTATTCGTAATCTTGAATACTGAGCCTACTTTGGTCACGGCTTAGGAATATTATTCAGTGTCATCCAGGCGAAATTTATGGGGATTTTAGAGAGTTATACGTTTGTTGATGGCTTGTTTATAGCGTTCTGATTCGCGGATTGAAGGTAGAACTAACTTTTCGCCTACTTCATCGCACATTCCATCTACCGCAGCCCGACTTTCTTGGGCTTGAGTGTTAAACCAGCGGTCGCGGAAGGGTAGTATACCTAAGATTTCAGCATTCGTTGCCCCGACATCGCGCAATCCGCTTAGTAAGTCGAGCGTCCGCACGAGCGAACCGTAACCTTTGACCGATGCTTCTGCGGGAATGATTAAAAAATCTGCTGCGCCAATTACTGTTAAACAAATTTGCGATCGCTGGGGTGGGGCATCGATAATGCAAACTTGGAAAATTTGGCTGATGGCTTCTAATGTGGAAGTCAACAAGGAAGTAACTGATGAAGCCAGATTTGTTGACGTTTTGTTTACGAGCGCACCAACTGCCCAAGCTGAAAATCTAGGATTGTTGGGCAGAATCGCTGTACTCAATACGGCGCTCTTGGAACCATTTCGCAATCAACCAAGTAGGTCAGAGGTACGCAACTGTTTTCTGAAACTGTTCACCGTAATTGCAGACTCACAACGCAAAGCCAAGCTCAATTCGCAATTCGCAATTCGCAATTCGCAATTTTAAGAAAGGAACCAAATGTATGAATCAAAATATTAGTATTGCTGATAGAACCAAAGCCTTGGCGATAAGAATAGTTAAAGCTTGTACTTTCTTAGATGAAAAGCCTGGAGTTTGTCGAACATTATCAAAACAGTTACTCCGAAGTGGTACTTCCATTGGAGCTAATGTTAGAGAAGCCCAATCTGCTCAATCTGATAAAGACTTTCTCAGCAAATTGGAAATTGCACTTAAAGAAGAAAGAGAAACTGAGTATTGGTTAGAAATATTAATAGAATCGGAATTGGTTGAGAAGATTAAGTTTGAGCTTCTTCTTCAAGAAACTAAAGAAGTTGGAAAAATTCTAGTTGCTTCTACTCGAAAAATCAAAGATAAAATAAACAATCGAAATTAATTGCGAATTGCGAATTGCGAATTGCGAATTGTTTTTGATGAGCAGGAATTAATCATGAATTTGTCGCAAGCTTACCAACAGTGGGAAGAAACTACAAGACAACAAGGGCAACGTGATGTTGTAGAAAACTTGTTAAGATTCCGGTTTGGTTCTGTGGATGAAGAACTTTCAAGAGTAGTTGATAGTTTGTTACAGTTAACTCCAGATGACTTTGCCAGAGTTTTACTGGAATTATCTACTTTATCTCGTGAAGAGTTGTTAACAAGATTTAATTCACACCAATAATCTGTAACTACTAATAATTATTAGTGAAAAGCGCTTTTGTGAAATCAAGAGCGCTGTTTTATTGGCTCTACGCTTTATACATGGTGACTAAAGGGCTTCGCCACAACTAAAGCGAAAATGTTGGTATAAACAAATGACCCCTGAACAAACATCAGAATTACTCGCTGTCCTAATGCGCCAGGAAGAATTACTCAAGCAGTTGGTCGCTTCAATCAATAAGCCGAAACTGGGATTGCACTCTGAAGCTGGCAGTTGCTCTCATCTACTGCAATCGTCAGCACGGAGGGCTGTGGTACAAGCTAAATGGTGAACCGACTGCTGTTCCTCAAACTGCCTTAACTGGATATCTTAAAGAACTGCGGTTTGAGAATACAGAACGCCGTAAGAAAGAAACCTGCAAGTTGCTAATAACTATTCAAGCAGACCGGACGTATATCTTAGAATCAGGCTACGATACGCATTTTTCAAAGTGCATACTTGCGGCGATCGCAACTTTGACCCCACAACAATTATATTCTCCCATCACACTACAACCACAGCCAGGGACAGATGAAAATGTGTTGTTCTGTCGGGTATGGGTAGGGTCGGAATTAGTTATGGCATCCTACAACGAGCAAACAGAGTGGCGAGAAATCTGGGAACAGGCTTTAGCTCGGATTGAAGATGAATGGTTGCATCTCAAGCGTGACGAGCTTGCTGGTCAAGTTTTTGAGGATGAATATGAATTAGCGATCGCTATTATTGATGGTATAAATAACCGAGCTAACCACGGACAGTATCAAGTTGAGCGTTTTACGTTTAATTAGGTTGACCTACTTAAGAGTTTTAATTGATTGCAATAAATAAATTAGGAGTTTTAGTAATAAACCACGTCTATAGGACTCCTACTTGAGTTTTGAACAGAAGTACGAGAAAATACTGCTGGGTGTACAAGTCTAACTGAGAACAATGATAAGCCAGTGTTTCCAATTTGCCAGATCCACAACGAAAGTACTACAGCAACAGTCAACAGACGGAACAGCACTTTGTGCGACAATACCGGACGAGACGGTTAGTGCGATCGCAGGCTTAGACGACTTGATTGCACAATGTCGAGATTCTCGTGAGGCAAGAAAAGCATAGGCAATTCCCCCTAATTTATCAAGGTTACTTGTACGACGAAATTCAGTCAATTTTAGGCGGATCACGAGGGTCAATAACAGGCTGGAAACAAGCCTACAACAGACATGGAATTGAAGGCTTAAGATTGAACTATAAAGGGAGAAAAAGCTATTTAAGTTTGTCCGAGCGCTTATAGGTGCCGAGTTGGTTACAATCTAAGAATTGCTGGGAACTAGGGGAGTTAGAATACAAGTTGGCTTTTGAGTACAACGTAGTTTACTTAATCTTTGCAGAGTTATTACGACTTATTTAGTGAGGCAGGAATTAGCTGGAAAAAAACAACAAAGTTGAATCCAAATGCTGAAGAGCGAAGCTGTTGCGAAAAAAAAAAGATTCAAACGTTGTTGGCACAACGAAGAGTTGAAATCGAAACTGGAGAACTCAGGGTCTTGTTAATTGATGAGTGTCATTTAATGTGGGGAGATTTGAGTGGTTATGTTTGGGGAACAAGCGACCAAGAAATAGCCATTCGGTGTAGTTAACGAACGAGAGAAACAAACATATTATGGTGCAATTGATTATGTTGAAGGAAAGTTACTACTGAAAGCCTACGATACCGGGAATTCCGAATCAACTATTGATTACCTGCAATATTTAATAACTCAATCTCCTGACCAAAGATTACTAATTTTTTGGGACGGAGCAACTTCCCATCGTTCCAATAAAATCAAAGCTTTTTTGGAATCTCTAAATAGAGATTTACCACAAGAACAATGTATTATACATTGTGAACGCTAAAGCTCCTAATTGCCCGGTACAAAATCCGATTGAAGATATATGGTTACAAGCTAAAACATGGGTTAGGCGTTTTTGTGCCTTGATTCATTCATTTTCGCATTTAAAATGGATGTTTGAGTGGTTTATTAGACACACAAACGAGTGATTTTGACACTCTACAGATGTACGGAGCTTATTCAAAAATCAAATAGGAGTCCTATAGCAACTTGGGTTAAATACTTAAGCTTGATTTAGGTTAAGAAACTTGACAACAGTTTGTACATCTTTGTCTCCGCGTCCAGAAAAGTTGACCACAACTCGGGGACTACCAGTTAGTTGTGGGCAAAGTATTTCCAAGTATGCGATCGCATGAGCCGTTTCCAGGGCGGGAATAACTCCTTCTAGTTGAGAGATCAACTCAAATGCGGCTAAAGCTTGTTGGTCTGTGATGCTGTAATATTCAGCCCGCCCAATCTCTTTGAGATAACTGTGTTCAGGCCCAACACCAGGATAATCTAGACCAGCACTGATAGAATGTGCCTCTACAATCTGACCATCCTCATCTTGTAGCACATAACTCATAGCACCGTGCAGAACTCCTACTCTGCCTCGTGTTAGAGTTGCTGCGTGCTTATCGGTATCAATACCTTCACCTGCCGCCTCAACTCCAATTAGGCGTACAGATGGCTCATCTACAAAATCATGGAAAAGTCCGATCGCATTAGAACCTCCACCGACACAAGCTAGAAGAATATCTGGTAATCCTCCCCATTTTTCTAGGGCTTGAGCGCGAGTTTCTTGACCTATTATTGCTTGAAAGTATCGTACCATCATTGGGTAGGGATGTGGCCCAGCAACTGATCCCAAAATATAGTGGGTTGTTTCCACATTTGTCACCCAATCCCGAATTGCTTCTGAGGTTGCATCTTTAAGAGTTCCTGTTCCTGCTTCTACGGGTCTAACTTCTGCTCCCATCAGGCGCATCCGAAATACATTGAGGGCCTGCCGTTCCATATCGTGAATGCCCATGTAAATCACACATTGTAGACCGAAACGAGCGCATACAGTTGCTGTGGCTACACCATGCTGACCGGCTCCTGTTTCTGCAACAATGCGCTGTTTGCCCATGCGCTTGGCTAAAAGTACTTGCCCTAGAGCGTTATTAATTTTATGCGCTCCTGTATGATTTAAATCTTCACGTTTGAGATATATCTGCGGCCCTGTACCATCAGGTCTAGCGTAGCGGGCAGTGAGTCGTTGTGCAAAGTAGAGGGGGGTAGCACGTCCAACGTAATCCCGCAGCATTTCCTGAAGCTCATTTTGGAATAGCGGCTCGTTGTGGTATTTTTGAAATGCCGTTTCTAACTCAGTAAGAGCCGACATTAAAGTTTCTGGTACATACTTACCACCAAATTGGCCAAATCTACCAAGTGCATTAGGTTGCTGTTTGTTTAGTGGAGTTGAAAGAGCAATGGTTTGTGTGTTTAATAACATAAAATCTCCGAACTTTTATCGTGTGTTTGCGTAAATATTTATCTCAAGGCAAGGGTAATTGATGTCTTCAAATCGTTACAAAAATCTTTGATGGCTTGCAGTCCTCGGTATGGTGTACCTTCTGCTAAACGTTGCACAAAGGCACTTCCGACAATGACAGCATCAGCACCCCAATCTCTTACTTGACGAGCATGTTCTGGTTCAGAGACGCCAAAACCAACACCAATAGGTTTGTTAGTTACACTCCGAATGTCTCTGATGACATCTTTAACACGAGTATCCATTTGGGAGCGCACACCAGTTACGCCTGTAACGCTTACCAGGTAGATAAATCCACGAGATTGACGGGCGATCGCTTCAATCCGCTCTTTTGAACTTGTAGGAGTTACTAACAATGTAACTTCAATGCCAACAGCATCAGCAAGTTGTAGTACTTCATTAGCTTCTTCCAAAGGTAAATCAGGAATTACTAACCCCTTAATTCCTGATGCAGCAGCAAGTTCTAGAAACTGCTGAACGCCCAAATTCAAAATTGGGTTGTAATAAGTAAACAGAATAATTGGCGATCGCAAACCAGAAACGACTGTATGAGCCATTTGTAAAACGTGAGCTAATCGAGTCCCTTGTTTTAAACCACGGGTTGCAGCTGCCTGAATCACAGGGCCATCTGCTAGGGGATCTGAGTATGGAATTCCCAATTCAATAAAGTCAGCACCGCTAGTATCTAAAACGCGTAAAGCTTCTGCTGTGATATCTAAGCTAGGATCGCCAGCCGTCACAAAGGGAATTAAGGCACACTGGTTGTTTGCACGTAAATATTCAAAGTGTTGCGAAATAGAAGCCATATTGATGAACCACTGAAAGTTAATAAATTACTTGAAATTTTGACTGAGAGTTCAGGCTAATAAATACATCAGAGCTTGAGGTAAAGTTTAACCTCTTGGATGTAACGAAATAGCGTTGAATGTTGATAATAAAGCCTACTTG
Source organism: Nostoc mirabile CHAB5784 (assembly GCF_020829645.1). Taxonomy (GTDB): domain Bacteria; phylum Cyanobacteriota; class Cyanobacteriia; order Cyanobacteriales; family Nostocaceae; genus Nostoc; species Nostoc mirabile. Next base: position 9,485 of record NZ_JAIVFS010000076.1, read on the forward strand.
TTTGAATTTAACAAATGGCTTACAGCCTGTTCTATATCAGTTTGCTTGACTAAAGATTCTCCAACCAAAACCGCATCGGCTCCCCACTCGGCAACTCTAGCTAAATCAGCCGATGTGTATAAACCAGACTCACTTACAACTGTTATCCCTAAGCTAGTAATTTTTTCTTGATGCTGTGTTATCAAGGATTGGGTTGTTGCTAAGTCAACGTTAAAATTTTCCAGATTACGGTTATTAATCCCAATCAATTGTATATTTGGTAATGCCAGCACCCGGTCAAGTTCGCTGAGAGTATGGACTTCTATGAGAGCGTTCATACCCAAATATTGAGCAATTTCTAGAAAATCGTGGAGACCTTGATCGGATAATATGGCGGCAATTAATAACACAGCGTCTGCCCCATTAACCCGTGCTAGATAAATTTGATATGGGTCAATAATGAATTCTTTGCACAACAATGGCAGTGCCACATTGTTTCTAATTTTTCGCAGATTGTCAAAACTGCCTTGGAAAAATTTCTCATCAGTTAACACCGATAAACAGGTAGCACCACCGCGTTCATAAGCTTGGCCAATCCTGACAGGATCAAAGTCTGCACAAATGACTCCTTTACTAGGGGAAGCTTTTTTGACCTCTGCAATCAAGCTGGGTTTATAAGGATTATCTTGCAAAGCACCAAGAAAATCTTGTGGGGAAGGGGCAGCACTAACTTGATTTTTTAAGACTTCTAAAGGCAGTTGTTTACGTCTTTGAGCGACTTCTTGTTGTTTGTACAATACAATCTCTGCAAGAATATGGCGGGGTTTTCCTGATAGTACTGTCACTTGGTTATTAATGGCAGTAAGGAATTCGGTTGTTTGATACTGACGATTCGACATATAGTCTTTAGAAGTTTGGATGTGAGTGAAAGAAATTTATGTTAGTAGTTATCGGTTTAGCTATTAAATACTGGAGTCTGTAGCACTCAAATGCAATCACCGCTAAAGTTAGTTATTTGCAATCTGCGAGAATTGAGGCAAGTTTTTTGGTTGTTAATGCATGGACTGCATTCTGAATAATTCTCAGACCAACCCCTCCTGCGAGAGTCATAATTGATTCTGGATGGAACTGAACACCTACAATTGGCAGTGTTTGATGTTCGATACCCATGATCACGCCATCTTCGGAGATAGCTGTAACTTTGAGTTCTTTAGGAAGACTTTCTTTAATAGCAAACAAAGAGTGGTATCTACCAACTTCAAATGATCGTGGGATGTTTTGGAAAATTACAGAATCAGCCGCTACGACAGAAACACGAGATACTTTGCCATGTTGGGGATAATCGAGAACTCCCAGTTCACCACCGAAAGCTTCAACAATTGACTGTAATCCTAAACAAACACCAAAGATGGGGATTTGGCGTTTGATACAAACAGTAATTATCTCTGCTACACGGAAATCGCTCGGTCTGCCAGGCCCAGGAGATAAAACAACAAGGTTTGGGCGTTCTGTATCAAAAACTGATTCTGAAAAGCCATGACGTAGTGTTTTGACTGTCGCCCCTGTTTGACGGATATAGTTTGCTAGGGTGTGTACAAATGAGTCCTCATGGTCGATTAGTAAGACTCGTTTGCCTTGCCCGGTGCTAATTTGTTGAGAGTTAATATTAGAGTTGTGTGAAAAATCGGTAGTTTTATATTTAGTCTGATAGAGTGTCTGAAATAAAGCAGCAGCTTTAGTGAGCGTTTCTTGAGCTTCGGCTTCTGGATCGGAGTCATAAAGAACTGTTGCACCCACTCGCACTTCTGCAATTGAATCTTTAAGTCGAATAGTCCGCAGAGTCAGACCGGTGTTGAAATCGCCCTTGAAGGTTAAATAACCGACGGCTCCACCATACCAACGTCGGGGACTGTGTTCGTTTTCTTCGATAAACTTCATTGCCCAGCATTTTGGTGCGCCTGTAACTGTAACTGCCCAAAGATGGCTCAAGAATGCATCCAAGGCATCAAACTCTGGACGCAATATTCCTTCAACGTGATCTACTGTGTGGATTAAATGACTGTACATCTCAATTTGGCGACGACCAATGACTCTAACAGAACCAGGTTCGCAAATTCGAGATTTATCGTTGCGATCGACATCGGTACACATGGTCAATTCAGCTTCATCTTTGCCTGAATTGAGGAGCTTAAGAATTTGAGCTGCATCATCAATAGCATCTTTTCCTCGGCGGATAGTACCACTGATTGGGCAAGTTTCTACTCGTCTGCCTTCAACACGCACAAACATTTCTGGAGATGCACCGATGAGATACTCACCACCTAAATTTAGGAGGAATCCATAGGGGCTAGGATTTATTTGCTGTAAGGTTTGGAACAGTTCACTTGGTGGATTTTCGCAGGATTGAAAGAAGTTTTGTCCAGGAACAACCTCAAATAAATCACCACGACGGAAGTATTCAAATGCTTTCTTAACTTGTTCTTCATACTCACCAGGTGCATGGTCAGAAGCTTGAGTAGGGGTATAACGCTTACCTCTGTAATCAATAAGTTCTCCAGTGCGAGACAGACCCTCAGTGCTACCGTACTTGGTTGCGAATTCATATTGCAAACGAAATGCTCGTTGCTGATAGTAGTCAATAATTACCAGTTCATCAGGTAAATAAAGTACCAAATCCCTTTGGTCTTCTGCACGAGTTAGATGTTTTGGCATCTGCTCAAACTGAAAAACTAAGTCGTAGCCAAATGCACCATAAAGCCCCAAATGCTCATCTTCAGGACTATTAAAGATATATAGAATCTCACGAACAATGCTGAATATAGATAGTTGCTTACTCCTTTCTTCTTCTGAAAAGAGATGTTCTGCTGCTTTGACATATCCAGTTATAGAAGAGTTTTGCAAGTTAATTGCCATTAGTTGCGGATGCTGATATAAACACTCTGTCAGATAAGGAAGCAGCTTCATGCCTCGCTCGTTATGTGCAGTGATTGTAAAGGAGTTCGAGCGAGTAACAAGTTCTAAAGGTGGATTAACAAAACCGATTCCCCATCTTTTATAACGTCCTGGATATTCGTAACTACTTTTAAACAAGCCTCCACGTTGGGAATCAAGGCATGATAGGCTATCTTGAATAGCAGTATCTATTGAAGTCTCAATCACAAAACGAGATATATGAATTTCACCTGTGGTTGTATAGCTATGGGTATCTAAATACATTAGTCAGTCCTCTCAAATTTCTTAATGTACATTCGGCAATGTTAAATCTACTTATGGTACTCCTCCGTTACGCCTATCACTGCAAGGGACTCGCCATCATTTAAATAACTTTATTCCCGAATTATTAGCTGCTCATTCAACAAAATGTCAGCGAATTTATCTCACTTTACTTAAACTTATCGCTCACAAGGCTGTTCCCGATCGCCCCGCAAGAAGTGAGGCACGAGTCCGTAAACGCCGCCCGAAAGCTTACCCCTTAATGACTAAACCCCGGCACGAATTACGAAATATGAAAGCAAACTGCTTAACCCACAAGCGTTTCGGCTTTTCTTAGTGCCATTCGTATCTAGTGTCATAGAGACACCGCCCTCCACAGAATTTTCTACTGGCACAACTGCGAAATCAACCAGACCATTTGCCAGTGCTTGTATTGTTTGGGCTATGTTGGAATAAGGACGTAACAGCACTTGTTGTCCTGTTTGCGCCTCTAGTTCCTTAACATAAGCTATAGTTGCAGCTTCGCTGTAAGTGCCTGGTGGTCCCAAGTGTGCAACTGATATGACCATCTGATTAGTAAAAACAGGTGCTGTTACCATAAATCAGTACAGAAAACTTTATTGCTTAAAGGCTGTTTCGAGTTCACTTAATGCAGGCATTAAGCACGACAAAAAACCAAGCTAGCTTTGTCCCAGCCCTTCAGGCTGGAACGGAATCTATGATAGACTTTGGGACAAAACTAGTTAACGGTGGCTAGCTTACAATCTCGAACAATCAAGACTATTTAGCTACGCACTCTCTTAGTTTTTTTGCTCTGAGAATGTGATCGTGAGCTAAACGTTTAGAAGCCTCGTGTGTAGTTAATTCCTCTTGTTTAGCCCTAATAAAAATCTCCATAAGAGTGTTATAAATATTCTTAAGTTGTCTCCAAGCATTTTCTTCATCATATCCAATCATTTCATTGTAGACATTTATCAATCCTCCAGCGTTAATCACATAGTCTGGGCAATAAAGAATTCCCTTAGATTCAAGAAGCATACTGTCTATTTGCTCATCTTCAAGCTGATTATTTGCTGCACCAGCAATAATCGGAGCTTTAATATGAGGAATTGTTGCGCTGTTAAGAACTCCTCCTAAAGCACAGGGAGCAAAAACATCAACATCAAGACAGTAAATTTCGTTTGGCTCTACCACCGTTGCTCCATAAAGGTGTTTAATATACTCTGTATTTTCCCTGTTTAAGTCACTTACAAAAAGTTTTACACCATGCTCATGTAAGTAATGACAGAGATTTTTGCCTACATTTCCCAATCCCTGTACTGCAACTTTTAGCCCATCAAGCTCTTGTGTACGTAAACAAAACTCTGTAGCGGCTTTAATTCCTAAAAAAACTCCTCTAGCTGTGACAGGCGCTGGTCCTCCACCTTTTTCTGATACGCCAACAACATAATTAGTTTCACTGCGAATCGTACGAACATCTTCAACAGAAAGATTAACATCTTGACCTGTAATAAAACGTCCATTGAGTTTTTGGACAAAACGTCCATATGCTCTGAGCAATTTATCTGTTTTATTTTCAGGATTAGCAATAATGACTCCTTTTCCTCCTCCAATAGGAATGTTAAGACAAGCAGCTTTGTAGGTCATACCACGACTTAGGCGAAGAGCGTCTTGTAAAGCCTTTTCCTCACTGGCAAAAGGCCATAGACGTGTAGCTCCCATAGCTGGACCTAGGCTTGTGTCATGTATCGCAATAATTGCTTTCAAGTCTGACTCTTCATCATGGCAAAAGAAAATTTGCTCATGGCCCATCTTTTTAATGGTTTCAAAAAGTTTCATGCTTTTTTCCTATAAATCAGATTTAGCAAAATATGTCAACAATTTGGAAAGAAAAAGAAAATGTAGATTTTTCTCCTTGCTTAGAATGAAGGTATTGCTTGTTTGTTTACAGCAGGATTGAGAAGCACTGCTTTCAACTTGCCTAATCACCCGCAGATTATCAAAACTGCCCTGGAAAAATTTCTGGTCGGTTAGCACTGATAAACAAGCAGCATTGCTGCCTTCGTATGCCTGAGCAATCTCGAATGGGCCAAAGTCAGCACGGATAGACTCCTTTACTAGCTGAGGCTTTCTTGGTCAAGAAATAACTCAGAACTCAGGAGCCAGGAGTCAGAATGACTCCTGTGCGACTAGCTGACGAGTAAACAGTCCAAGCCCCCACGCTGATCTTTGGTTTAGTGATCAACACGCAAAGTCGCGGGTTTGAAGCCCCCACTAATTGCCTAAAGTTGTTAAGTAATATTCTTAGATTGAGGGGTTTGGCTACAGTTATCCAACTTTGTCTGGTGTTTCATGTAGCGTGATCGCTTCGGATGATAGGGGAAATTGCTCAAGGTTTGCTGGGTTTGAGGTAGCCGCTTGATTAATTGACTTGATCGCTCCCCAGAAGACGCGCAGGAGAATGTTGGGCTGCATCAGCGACTGCGGTGGCACCATCATACCCACCACGTTGAGATAAGCCTGAGTCACCTTAGGATCGTCACAGGCTTGCTGTAGAACCAGATTTATGTAGTGGTGGAGGATTCCCAGACCAATTCGGGGTCTTGCTCCACTCAACTTCACCCCTGACCAACGCAGATCCTCGCTGCTTGACATGAACCAGGGCGCAGCGACGGTTTTGGCTAGTTGCTGCTGGAAGAGCCGCTCAAACCCCTGCCTGTTACAATGTTTGTAGTGGCGCAGACATTCATCCAAGACCAGTGCCTCCAGCGCACTGACGGTTATCCCCTGACCATAAACGGGGTTGAAGGCACAGACGGAATCACCAGTAACAATAAAGCCAGTTGGCCAACGGTCTAATCGCTCGAAGTGGCGTAACCGGGTTTGGGGAACGCGGAAACCCTGGATCGGGGAGAGGGGTTCGGCAACTCGGATGGCCTCATAGAGGCTAGGGTCTGACAGGTCATGTGCCCATTGCAAGAAGCCCGCTTCATTAGTCGGTGGATAGTTGCCACCAGAGCCGACCAGTGACACATGCCATTTATTATGTTCGTTGCTCATGATGAAGCCAGAGCGAGGATTGTGGGGGGGATGACCAAAGATGACAAGGTGTTGCCAAGCTGCGGGAAAGTTAGTGGGTTTGGCGTAAATGCGGGAAGCGTAACCAGTCCCAGAGTTAACACTCTCTTCAGGAGGAACTGCGTATCCAAGCTCGACGAGCCATTCGGGAGCCTTTGAGTAGCGACCGCTAGCGTCTACAACAAGATCGGCCTGTATCATTTCAGGACTAGCGTCCTTATCTTGATGGTGCAGACGAACCCCGATCACCCTTGCCCGGTCTGGTGTGGACAACAGGCCCGTAACCTTGCAATTAGTGAGGAAGTATACCCCAGCTTGAGCCGCGAGCCGACGACGGACCTGCCACTCCAACAATAACCGACTGAACCCTAGAGACTCGCCGTCTTGCTTGACCAAGGGCAGCTTGCCAGTGGGTGTGACGACTGCCGTTGGCATAACCCCATAGGTGCTAGACGCTCCGCCTGCGCGTAGCTCATCCAAGATGCCTGGAAACAGTCTGTTGATAATTTCTTGCCCTTTTTCTGGCAGTGCGTGAGCATGATACGACTGGGGTACACCCTTACGGGGTTCAGGCACGTCGGGAAAGGTATCGCGGTCAATGATGCTCACCTGTTCAAAGTAATCAATCAGGACGCGAGCTGCCAATAAACCGGCCATACTGCCACCAATAACTACGGCATGGCGACCAGTATTTAGTTGGTTGGAAAACGAATGGACATGATTGTGGGTGTTCATATGTACTTCATCCTGTAGAACATTGAGTCGCAGCTTTATCGAACGAAGTCTTAATTACAAAACGAGAAACGCAAACTTCACCATTCGTCGTGTAGTGATGGAAATTAAAAAACATTTCTTTTGTGTTTGCGCTTCCGGATTGAAATTGCACAAAAAGCACCAAATGCTAACACGCCCAAAACAGAAGAAGGTTCGGGTACTGGTCTAGCATTGTTATCTAACAATGCTATTAATTCGTCAGCACGGTTGTTCTTAACGATTTCATCTGGAACTGGAACATCAAAGTATACTTTGTCTTCTAATTCACCAAAATTAGAACTAAGGATTAGTCCGTAATCAGCGGCTACTGCTATAGCTGCTCCCAGTTTGCTAAAATCTGGCTCTGGCAAATTAGATGGGTCTGTAACTGGTACACCTCCTAGCTGGAACCACTTATCAAGATTTCCAGAGGGTGAGGCAACTATCAACTCTCTCGCTGGCTTTGTTCCAATGATTTGATGTGCGTGGATCTGGCCCCTCGGAGAAAAGAATAAATCTCCAGGTTTTGTATCTATGGCGTAGAGGTTTCCTTTTGGAGCATTCATTCCAGGGGTTATACCTTTAGGATAAATCTGATCCCCTAGGTACAGCCTAACCCCTTCATCAAGGATGTAGAACCACTCGTCTGAATCAAAGTGAATGTGCGGCAGTATAATGTTTCCCGGTTGACCTTCACCACCGATTAGAACGTACTGTCCGTTGGTATCTTCAGTTGATTTTAGAAAGGTAAGGACTTCGCCCCCCCCAAACAATACCTGCGGTGGGTTTGGATTCGTTATTACATCGGGGAAATCAAAAGCTTTTCCAGTTAAGGACGATGTCACCTTTAGTAAATCAATAGGTGGGGAATTAGTATGTGGGAAATCAACAACGTGAGCTTTTACTCTAGAGCTACTCACAAAAATGGAAAACACCACTCCAGTGATAGCCATAGATAAGTTTTTTACAGTAGCCATAGACAAATGTACCTTTAAAAACTCATGACAAATCTGAATCTTACTAGCCCTAGTACAAGACTTTTGCAAGGCGAACAATTGGTGTCGGCTTTGCTTTAATACATCAATAATGCGACGTTTTAACCGCTTTACCAATGTACATCACAGATGTATCCTCGTCTAGGATAACTCTAATTTCTCCCGTTTTTTTATCTCTGCCCTTAAAGTGAAAGCCTTTAATAAGGGTATCAGCAAAGCCATTGTCTTTTAATAAATGAAGTAGCTCTTTAGGCTTAATAAACTTTTGCCAGTTGTGAACGCCACGGTCAATATCCTTCGTAATATTTTCTAAAATCCAAATCATTATAATTTTAGACTTGAAATTCCTATTTATAGTATCAAATAGAAACAGTCCATTTGGTTTGAGAACCCGATTGATTTCTGAAAGAACTTTGTTCAAATCGGCGACATGCTCTAGAACATCAACACATGTAACAATGTCAAATGAATTGTCATCATAGGGTAAATTCTCAGCAAAACCATGCTTGTAGTCAATTTTTAGTCCACTTTTGCTAGCATGTTCTTGAGCTACTTGAATGGAATTTATAACTGGATCTATGCCTGATACAATTACACCTCTCTTTGCCATAAATTCACAGGTAAAGCCGCCGCCACACCCAACATCCAATGCCTTCAAACCCTGCCAATTCGGGACATGACGGTCAAAAAATTCAAATCTGGGCTTATTAAAATAGAATAGGGCGTGGAGATTTGTACCTTCGTTCCACCATTTATCAGCATTCGAGTTGTAATCGTAGTCATCAAACTGTTTATTCTGTACTTGCATATCTTTATCCTCCTAAATTAATCTGTGAACTAGCTGAACCTTCTTCTGTCACTCTCCGAAAACAAAAAGTGGCAGAAGAGGATTAGGACAGAAACAAACTCTTAAATAAGATTGAAATTCTCAAGAACTTGCAGCTACAACTAGCCATTAGCAAAGCGATACTCTAAAATAGCTTTCATGTTCCTTGCTTCAAGCAAGTGAGCTGCATAAAAATGTTGCCAAAAATCGCCTACCCAGATGCGATCGCTACGTTCGCGATTCTTGAATATATAATCTGGAACATCAGTAACGTTGCGCTCGTAATACGGGTGTTTGCAGTTAGTCCAGAACATAACAGTTCCGGGCTTACGAAGTGTTGGCATTGCGTCAAGAAAACGGAAATGATATCGCATCCAAAGTTCTTCTCCCTGATCCCAGGCACAGGGATAGTCAACCACTTTAGAATCGGGGTAAGCTTCAGCACGAATGTAGATAGAGGTATTCTCAGCTAAATAGTCTACACCTTTATAAAGACCACCACCAAGGTGTTGTAAGTCACGCGTGCTGAATGTCCACTCTTCCAAACTATAGATGTTGGCAGCATACTTAAAAGCCATGTCTACCGGACATTGAATGTACTCGGAGACAGTACAGTAGTTGCCATATATCTCCTCGTGTGAATAAGTTTCCTTGGTAATCTCGTTAAGCTTTGCCATAGCCTCTGGAATACCATGATCTTCACAGACATACACATTTGGTATCTCTTTTGACTTAATTCCCTTGGTGATAAGGCTGTCCTTAGTCCACAGTTCTAAATTGTCGCGTAATTGCATAGTTCCTCCTGACATTATCTGAATCTAAAAAGCCAAACTATAGTGCAAAACTGAATGCATAGCGCAGTGCTATCGCCAACGTATGACTGTCGAACTGACAAAATCTCCTCCATTCGAGAAAGTCCCCAGTGCCAGCAAATCGCCAGATTGCACTTTATTCTTCTCTATGGCATCAGCAAGGGTTACAGGTATTGAACCTTGAAAAAGGTTTCCGTAACACTCGATAGTGTCATGAACGCGTGGCTCACCGATACCGATTCGCTCACGCCACTCCTTGATAAACAAGACATTAGGCTGATGAGTAATCAGTAGCGATATATCATCAGAAGATAGACCAGCCTGATAAAGGCATTTACTGACCGCTTCGGGAACAAGTCTCAAAGCATTTGATCGTAAAGTATCTAACATCTCTTGTGAGAAATTGATAGTAATCTGTCCAGAACCGTTTTCCCAATAGTTTAAAAAGCGACCATCCACTAAGTCGGGTTGTCCAACTAAAAGCCCGTAGTGTTCTCCATAAGAACGCTCATAACTTGCTACAAAACTAGATTGGCCATCCACTAATAACGTTGCTGATGCTCCGTCGCCAAGCACCGAATACCGCTTGGAATTTTGAAGTTCTGGCAGCCGGGAAATGTAGTTGGTGACAGTGACAACAGCAATTGTTTTGTACAACCCTGACTCAATGAAGGCACGGGCAGTATTTAGCATCGACAGATAGGAACTACAACCTGTGTCAATATTCAAAACTGTTGCTCGGTTTGCCCCAACCCCATATTGAATTGCCGATCCAATACCGGGGCAGAAAAAATCGTTAAATATGCAGGAATACAAGATCAGGTCAAGTTCTTCTGGCTTAGTCTCGGTTCGTTCTAGCAGCTTCTTTAGAGCATAAGTCCCCAAATCGGAGGACTGATATTCTGGTGAGGCGAAGCGTCTTTGCTTGACTCCCTTGAAAAAGGGGTTTTTCTCTAATTCATCTTCGGAGCTAGATATGAGTTCAGTATTATCAACAATACGCTCCGGCATAAAACTAACAACATCTACAATTTGTGCGCTGGGCATTGTTTTACCTCCTTTGAACATCATTGTCAGAGCTTAATACCAATGGGAATTGTCGGTGCATCTTCGCTCAGAAAAGGTGTAAACGGTGGCATTTCTTCACGCAAGAGCCGAAGTTCCAAAACTCCCGGAAGGTCAGCGTGTTTCATATAGTCCTCAAGTTGATGGCGCAATTCGGCAGTGGTGCCAGCACTTCCCGCCCAAAGTCGATGGGAAGGACCAAAACCCTGAGCAATCATTGCAATATCCACTGGTGCATAACGCACGCATTCCAATCGTGACTCAAAAAAGAGTTGTTGACGGATGACGCACATGCCATGCATATTGTTATTGAACACAACAAACAAGATCGGGAGTTGCAAATCGACTGCTGTATGGATTTCCAATCCGGTCATTAAAAAAGCACCGTCACCAGCAAAAACTACTGTTCGCGTACCTTTTGGTGAGCCTAGTTGAGCACCAATTGCTCCTGCGATCGCATAACCCATCCCTCCCATACCAAGCGCGATTGTAGAACTAGATCCGAATGGTACTTTTGTTAAGTGAAGTGCGGCGGCGGCACAATTGCCAGCGTCGAAGAGGATATGTCCATTCTCCGGAAGGAACTCTTGCACAATGGCAATCGCCTCACTTTGCAACAGCAACTGACTGTCTGCTATCGGCATCGGGTCGTTTGAGGAGATTGGTGGGGCAGGAAACTGCTTGAATATCTTCAAATAATAGCCTTGAGGTGGCTTATGCTTGAAAGGCTTTTGCTTGAGCAATTCCAAAAGCCCTTTGAAGACCACTCCTGCATCTGCTTCCACGACCAGATCTGGAGAAATAGTACGGCTGATCTGATCAACATCTACATTCACTACCGCAATTTTCTTGTCAAGGAGTGCAGATTGGATTGGCTGTCGTGTCATGAACTTGAGATCACATCCAACAACAATCAGCAAATCTGCTTGCTCTTTCAAGTAGGCGTGAGCAGAAGGATGGCCCGCAACACCTAGCATTCCCAAATACAGAGGATCATCATTGGGAAAATTACCACGTCCCCCTAGAGTCGTCATCACTGGCAAATCAACACAACGAGCAAAGTTGACTACTGCTTGCGGATTGCTGCACCGTCTTACCCCATCTCCCAAAATGAGTACGGGATTATTAGCCCGATAAATCTCCTCGAAAAGAGGACGAATCATCTCTGATGTCACTTGTGGAGGACGGATAAGTGTTTTAAGTTCATCAGCCCAGATTTCTGGGCAAGGTTCGACCTCTTGCTCAAAGATGTTGCGAGGAAACAAAAGAACAGCCGGTCCGGGACGACCAGAAACAGCAGCTTTAATAGCATGAGTCAGGTGATACCAGAAGTCTTCGGATTTGGAAATCTTCGCTACATACTTGGTAACGGCACTCCAAAGCTTTATGCTATCTACTGTACGACCGATTCCGGAGGAATCTTGAAAAGCTCCTTTTCCCTCAAGCGCTGAGGGTGGCTGTCCAACTAAAGCCAGAACAGGCACTGAATCAGCATAGGACTCGGCGATACCAGCAATGAGATTCATCATTCCCCCACCAGATGTTGAGCAGCATACACCCAAACTTCGGTGAACCCTTGCTCGGCAGTCCGCCATGAAAGCTGCTCCGTCTTCGCTCTTAGCCATTACCGATTTTAGCTTTCCTTCACCTAGCCGATGAATCGCATCATGCAGGTGTTCAATATTCGCGCCGCTGACACCAAATACGTAGCGCACATCTAGGGAAATGAGAACCTTTACTATTGCATCACTTATCTTCAACTTTTCATGTACATACTTACCCCCGAACCGACCAAACCTGTCGAGTGCTAATGGTCGCTCAGTAGCAGGGAAAGCTGGAGTATAAATGTGTTCTGTGCTTGTCACTGTGGAATCTCCTTGTTTTCCTATATATAGAAAGTCATTCCATATTTACCTTTACTGAGCAAGCAAACTTACACTTCTATGGGACACAACCGCAAGTTTTTCCTCGCGTAGTAGTCGCTTAAGAACTTTACCAATCGGATTTTTGGGAATTGAATCGACAAAATTAATAGCACGGGGAACTTTGTAGGCTGCCATTCTTTCATAACAGAATTCAATAATTTGTTCTTCTGTAATTGTGTGCGCAGCCTTTAGTACGATATTCGCCTTGACTATCTCACCTTTTACCTGATCTGGAACGCCGTAAACAGCACATTCAGCAACCGCTGGATGTTGATAAATCACATTTTCCACTTCGGCAGGATACACCTTAAAGCCAGAGAGATTTATCATGTCTTTCAAGCGGTCAACGATGTAGAAGTAGCCGTCTGAGTCCATCCGACCAATATCGCCAGTATGAAACCAACCATTTTTGATAACTTGAGCAGTTTCTTCGGGGCGATTCCAATAACCAAGCATGACGTTCGGACCCTTGACAACTATCTCGCCAACTTCCCCTGGTTGTACCGACTCACCATCAAGATTGACAATCTTCATTTCCACATTCTCGATGGGAGTACCAATTGAACCGAGTTTGTATTTCAAGTCGTGGTTATAGGTGGAAAAGGGGGAAGTTTCAGTCAGACCATATCCTTCATAAATGACCATGCCATGCTTTGATTGCCATCTTTGAGTCACTTCCATTGGCATGGTTGCTGCGGCTGTAAAGTAGTAGCGCACCGAACTCAGGTCATAGTCAGATGTGTTTGTATTCAGCAGTTTAATGAAAACTGTTGGCACTCCGAAGAACATCGTGACGCGATCGCTGGCAATGGTCGAGAGAACTTGCTCCAGATCGAAACGGCGTTGCAGTACGATAGTTGCACTCTTGTGCAATCCAGCGTTGAGAATAGCGTTTTGACCAAAGCAATGGAATAGGGGTAGGAAAAGCAGTAATCGGTCAAGAGGCTGAGTGTGATAACAATGGTTAGCAGCGTAGACGTTGGAAATCACATTACCATGCGAAAGCGTTGCCCCCTTGGGAAAGCCTGTTGTACCTGATGTGTAGATAATGGCTGCTGGCTCATCGCGGTCCATTTCAACCGCAGAAGCGGAAGGTGAAGCACTTGAGATGAGATGATCTAGACTGATTCCAATTCTTGTTTGACCCTCTGCAATCAAAATGTGTTTAAGTTCAGGTAATTCTGAATCGGGCACATTTTCGCTAAGAGATTCTGTTGTAATTAATGCCTTGGCAGAGCAGTCATCAAGAATGAATTTGACTTCATTCTTTTTTAGCATAACATTTAATGAGACTGCTATGGCACCAATTTTTAAAATGCCAAGATAAGAAATCACAAATTCCGGAATATTTGGCAGCAATAATGCTACTCTTTGTCCGCGTTTAATACCCAATCCACGCAAGGCATTGGCAAGGCGGTTTGCTATCTCATCTAGTTCTTTGTAAGTAAAAGATTTTCCCTCAAAAATCAGAGCCGTTTTGTTAGGAAAAAATCGACCACCGCGTTCTACATTGTGTGCAATGTTCATAAATTTTGCAGACTCACTTCAAGCTTGGCAAAATATCATTAACAGCTTGCACAATCCGACCGCCAGCAGCGATATCAGCCGCAATCAGCGCAATGTGCTCGTCTAAAGATTGCTCGCAATCGTTCCAAATGTATGGTCGGTTTGTCGTTGGTGGCTGTCCAACGACCTCGCGCAGTGCCACATACAAGTTTGCAGTTGCGGGGGACAAACACGCACGCGCATCGTAATGACGATCCATGACATATGTCCGTAGGTCAACAGCTTGCACGCCAAACATTAAGGCGATCGCCATATATTGTTGAAAGATTCCAACTGAGTGCCGTGCTAAATTGGCAGAAGCAAAACCTTGGCTGTTGATGTTTTGGTTAAACTGTTCAGCGTGGGTAGGAAATCTGTCGGCTATGGAATTTCCATAAAAGGTCAATAGTGGCATGATGGAGTTTCCAGCTATTTGTAAACCCTTCAACCCCATGTTGACAGTACGCTCTTGATTACCAACCAAAGAGGGTGACAATCCGTTGTTAAATTCTGGCGCTACGAGAGAGGCTATTTGTACATCCAGGTGTTTAGCCAACAACCCAATGTAGTAGCGCAGCCGATCCATTCCCACACCGACATACTGTCCCAAGAAATTGCCACCATGATAACTAGCTTGATTTTGTACATCAATCAGTGGGTTGTCTGTGGCAGAGTTAATTTCCACTTCAATTTGTCTTTTAATCTCTTCAATGCCATCAACAATCGGGCCCATATACTGTGGAAGACAACGCAGAGAATAACGGTCTTGAATCAAATCGTCGCGATAGTCATGAGAACCATCTAACTCATTGCGTACTAAGCGTGAACCTGCGAGCAGGTTAAACATTTGCGCTGCTGACCATTTTTGCCCGCTATGCGGTTTGAGCTGGTGGATAAATGGATGGAATGATTGATTAGTACCATTCAAACCTTGGATAGCTAAAGCGTGCGCGCCCACCGAAAGTGCTAATAAAATTTTGGTGTCGTAAACGCAATTAGCAGCAATCCCTGTCATGACTGAGGTGCCATTCATCATCGCCAACCCTTCTTTGGGAAGGAGTTGCAATGGTTGTAAACCCAGCTTACTGAGCGCTGTTGGCGCGTCCATTTCTGTGCCGTTGAAGTCAACCTTATAAGAAGATTCAAGACCGGTTAGAGCTCCAGTGATGTAGGATAACGGCACCAGATCTCCACTCGCACCAATCGAGCCAAATTCATAAACATACGGTGTCACACCAGCATTCAAAAACGTCTCCATGCGCTGGATAAGTTCGAGTCTGATACCAGAGGCTCCATGTAAGTGAGAGTTGATCCGCAACAGCATAGCGGTGCGTACATCAGCTAGGGTTAATCTCTGACCTGATCCAGACTTGAGAAACCACATCATGTTGTTCTGCAGCAGAGCCGCATCTTCGCGGGAAACCACGACATTTGCCATTCCGCCAAAGCCACTTGTGACGCCATAAATTGGCGCTCCCGTTTCAACGGCGTTGTTGATGTAGTCACAGGATGCCTGCACACCTCGCAAGACATCATGATTATCGGTTAAGCGTACTTGAGTTCCATAACGAGCCACACTGACGACTTCGTTCATTGTCAGGTTGCGATCGCCCACAACTACAATTTTGTCTAAATTTCCAAACAAGGGTGATGAACAATTTCTTGTTGTGTTCAAGACTCGGGATGCTGTATTCATGTTGTGGTTTATTTCTCCTTCGGGACAGCTAGTTGTACGCTTGTGATAAACTTGTTCAAACGCCTGCAATGGAGGAAACTCTTGGAGCAAACTTTGGCGTTGTAGTAGCGCGATGGTTTTGAGTCCAACGACCAAAGAATGTGCCTAAAAGAGCTATTTCTTGCATTAATTGCTCAAATCCTTCCAGCGTTAAAGATTGAGGACCATCTGAAAGTGCGGTTGCTGGATTGGGGTGAACCTCAATCATCAACGAATCTGCGCCAGCTGCTATAGCCGCCATTGCCATCGTAGGTACAAACTCTGAAAAACCAGTGGCGTGGCTGGGATCAATCATGATGGGCAAGTGAGTCAGCATACGTAATACTGGGATCGCAGATATATCAAGGGTATTGCGGGTGTACTGTTTGTCAAAGGTACGGATTCCCCGCTCACACAGAATCACATTGGGGTTGCCTGCTGCCAAAATGTACTCTGCTGACATCAACCAATCTTCAATCGTGGCTGCAAGTCCGCGCTTGAGCAGAACTGGTTTACCTGCTGCTCCTACTTTCTTGAGGAGCGAAAAATTCTGCATATTGCGGGCACCGATTTGCACCACATCTGCGATAGATGCAACCTTATCGATGTCAGCTGTATCCATGACTTCCGTGATGATCCCCAGCCCAGTGACAACGCGAGCTTGAGCTAACAACTCTAAGGCACTCTCACCATGACCCTGGAAAGCGTAAGGTGAGCTACGAGGTTTGTAGGCTCCTCCTCGTAAAAACTGCGCTCCTGCTGCTTTGACTCGCTGTGCCGTTTCTACAATCATCTCTTCGTTTTCTACGGAACAGGGCCCAGCTACTAAGACTAAAGAATGGTTTTGACCAAAGGTTACAGGCCCATTGGGTGTTGGTACAACTACATCAGTTGGTTCGCTATAGCGAAATTCTCTTGAAGCCCTTTTAAAGGGCTTCTTCACCCGTATAACTTGCTCAATAAAAGGGCTTAAATTTTGGATTTGTCGGGGATCGATCTCTGCGGTATCACCTATCAAACCGATCACTACTTTGTCCTGACCTACACATTTTTCTGCTGTTATATTCCAGCGGCGAATTTCTTCGCTGATTTGCTCAATTTCTGCTGCTGGGCTACAGGATTTCATGACGATAATCATTGATTTAAAATCCTCCTTAAATATTGCAAATCATAGTGATTTACATTCACATGATGTCATTCGTTTCATTTGAACTTTACTTAAAACGCTACAAGTATTACTTGATTGCATTTTCCCTTTTTAGGCAAAGTAAAAAGTAATATTTACAATCTACTTGCCGATGAAGTTTGAAAAAGCTATATTTTCACATCCACCAACCTTAAAATTATTTTTTTAATTATCAAAAATAAGGTTGGTAACAAGCTTTTTGCACAATATTTGGCACAATATTAATGTGGTTAAACTTCTAGGACTAATAAACACCCTTCACTCATTCAATAGTTTTTTGGAATTCTTGACGACTTTCATGGTGATTGAGAGCAAAAACAGGGAAACTATTGTTACTTACTTGTCATTCTAGCTAAAGCAGAATAATAAGTAAGAGAGCACAAATAAGCATACGTTTTTGTGGCTAATGGATAGTAAAAACACAATTAACCATTAGTAGACACTAGCAAAAACGAGATTTGTTGGGTCCTTATGTTTATTTATGCCTAAGAAATTTAAGATTCGGTTTAAACACTACCCATTTTTGATTTTAGAGGATGTTTTAAAAGTCGTTTTGTCAGTAGCAAAACGTTTTAGATACCCATAAATCTCCCTTAAAAAGGGGACTTTGATTCCGGTTGCCCTCTTTATAAGGGGGGGTAGGGGAGATTAAACAGTGCTTAAAATTACAACAAACCACTTTTAAAATATCCTCTTAGATTAGAAACCTATTGCATCTATCCTCTTTAACTATAACCATTTGTAGCCATCCTCAAAACAGTAGTATCTAAAACATCAAGAACACTGCAATTAACAACAAGTTTATCAAAATGTGCAATGCTCTGCAATAAACAATTTGTTGACAGGACTAACACTTTTGTAGCTCTTCTTTTTCCTGAGATAGTTGTAACTTTCTCCAAGCTTGGGGAGTTGTCCCATGATTTGTACGAAACTGGCGAAAGAAATGAACCAAATTTTGATAGCCCACCTTCATAGCAATTTCTTCTATTCTCTCATTAGTTTTCAAAAGCAAGAAACGTGCTGCTGCCATCCGGCGCTGGATAATCCAGTTTTGCACAGTTTGTCCAGTTTGGCGTCGCACCCAGTTTGTGAGGTAAGGCGAGGAGTAACCAACTGCATTAGCTACATTGCTGAGGGTAATTGGTCGATGATAATTGGCTTCTATGAAGTGGAAGACCTCCATTAAATCAGGGTCATATGGAAAAATCGACTCCAAATCAAACTGTCTTGTGGTGTCAGCTAGTGGTGGTTTTGGGACTGGCTGTGACTGTGCAGTGTAGCACTGTTGGAGAAAGGCTCGTTTTTCCAAGCAGGCTGCGATCGCCCTCAATAATTCCTGTACGGTACAGGGCTTAGTGAGATAGTCATCCGCGCCCATCTCCATACCTTTGCGGATGTCAGCCTTACTCACTTTAGTAGTTACAAAAATCAAGGGGATAATCTCTGTATCTGGATTTTGACGCAGCTTCGTTAGGACGCTGTAACCATCGAGTTTTGACATCGCTATTTCGCTGATTATTAAATCGGGTAAATCTTCCTGTGCTCGTTGGACACCGATAAGGCCGTTTTCAGCACCTATAGTATAGAAACCTTTAGCTTTAATGGCTTCTAGAAAAAGATTTCGGGTTGAGGCTGTATCTTCAATCACCAGAATTTTTTTCACCGTCTCCTCCGAAAATATTGCAATTAATAATGGTTGCTTTGATTGACATAGCGTTATATGTCACCACTAATTGCCAGTAAACCAAAAAGTTTTTTACAAGTCTTACCATATAAACGGAATGTCACGCTTGTAAACGTGAAACCTAGTTTGGGCAGGGTGTAGGCTGAGTGTGTTTAAGGCAATTGAATTTTAGTGCGTCAAACAGAGCAAGATCGAATTAATTCCCCACACCACAAAGCCATGAATCTCAAGGATTTGCGCTTAACAAGCGTGCCATTCGGGTGAACTTCAATCATCAAGGAATCTGCACCAGCTGCGATCGCCGCCATTGCCATCGTTGGCACGAATTCACAGAAGCCAGTGGCGTGGCTAGGATCAATCATGATGGGTAAGTGAGTCAGCGATCGCAACACTGGGATTGCAGATATATCTAAGGTATTCCGTGTATACTGGCGGTCAAATGTGCGAATCCCCCGTTCACATAAAATTACATTGGGATTATCCGCAGCCAAAATGTATTCAGCTGACATCAACCAATCTTCGATGGTGGCTGCAAGCCCACGTTTTAAGAGTACTGGCTTTCCTGTCGCTCCTACTTTCTTGAGCAGGGAAAAATTCTGCATATTACGAGCGCCAATTTGGATCACATCTGCGACTTGAGCAACTTTGTCTAGATCAGCTGTATCCTGGAGGAGCGCCAGGTTTCATAACGATAATCATCAAATAAAATCCTCACTTATTCTTGTAAAAGTTATCAATTAAGCGATTTTTTGTTGCCCCTTAACCCAAATAATTACTTTTGCAAAAATTGTTCCAATTTATAACACGGTATTTAACAAGTGCAGATTAATTTAAATTTAACTACTCTTTTAAGCAACCTATTACTTCTAAATCAGACTAAAAATGAAAAATTATGAAAACTATTCGGAAGCTAAATTGGTAAAAAGTTTTCAAAATCTTTTTCCAAGTCAAGCCTCTAATCCTATATCAGTGAAAATTTGGATAACTATGAAAAATACAACACCCCGACCAACTTGCTTTAAATAATTTCTCTTATCTGCTCCTGGACTGGATCTCAAGGATTAGTAAGCACAATTCTAAAGTTTTCATATTTTTTTGATTCTTGCCTGATATAAGAGTAAGGTCAAATAAAGCAGTGCTTATAACTGTGCTGCTGTGTTGTGTCTACTGTATTATTCTTTGGTAAAAGCTTTTATGGATGATCAGGATGAGCGCCTACGCCAATTGATAGCAGCAGTTTGTCAACACCCAGACGGCAGCCGGGAATGGCGAAAAGCTATGAGTCGGCTTCTGATTTTAATTCAGGGACTACCGGAATTTAGAAAATACTCAAGCATGGACTGCCCCGACCACTTTTTAGATGCCTTAAACCAAAGTTTGGAGTGGTTAAGCCACAATATCAGAAACTTTCAGCCACGTACATCTTCAGTACGAACTGACTTAGTAAAATGGCTCAAAGGCTACCTTTCCTGGCGTATTAAAGATTTAAATTCCTCATCTGCCCCTCAAACAAGGAGGCTTCAGCTTTCCTTGGATGAAAATATTTCGGATGCAGATGCAGAGATAACAAGTTGGCTAGAACGAGTATCAGAAGAAGGAAGGTTATTAGGGACACCATCTAACCCGTATGTTCTAAGTGGGCTAGAAATTTATTTAGAACAGTTGCAACAGAACTCACAACAGTACTTAGTGGCAAGCCTAGCGGATTACATTGAGCAAGACCCAGACAAGCAGCTACGGAATTGCTATCCTCGTAAACACCCCGAATGTAACTGCCAAATACTCAGCCAGAGGTTGCTGTTCATCTTTAAGAACCCACCAGATACACTTGCTGATATTGCGCGTGAGTGTCAAATCAATTACCAAACTTTAGTATCCCACTGGAAATTAAAAGCAATACCGCTCCTGCAAGAAGTTGCCATTCAACTCGGATATCAATCTAATTAACAGCCATGAGTAGCACAGAAACACTTTGCTTAAAAATTACACTTGGACAAGAAGCTCATGCCATTGCCCGCCAGTTTGCTGTTGAACAAACTACGCCTCAAAAAGGGAAACAAATATATTTGAATACACTAGCAGTTTATGCTGTTTACAGTTACCTGAAATGGCTGTGGATTGATACTGCTCTAGAAGAAGGTGATAGTTGGCATCCTCTTAAACGAGCTTTATTTGATGTTGCCGATTTAGTTCTTCCCAACATTGGTAAGTTAGAGTGTCGTCCAGTTCAACCTGGTGAAACAGTAATTTCCCTACCACCTGAAGTGATGGAAAATAGAATTGGTTATGTGGCTGTCCAGTTTAGCGAGCAGTTAAATGAAGTGCAGTTGTTGGGATTTGTTAGAAGAGTTAATATTCCTTCTGATTGGGAGCAAATACCACTAGCAAGCCTCAAACCCCTTAATTTCCTCTTCGACTGTATTCCTGACGCTGTTGCTCACCCTGCACTCAGTGCTAGCCAAATACGGGTAAATTTAAACCAATGGTTCGAGAATCTGTTTGAAAATAGTTGGATGGCTCTAGAAGAAGTTTTCAGCAGTATAAATAATGATAAAAAGTTTGCCTTAAGAAGTATTTCATCAAAGCGTGAAGGCAATGTAGCACGAGCAAAAATAATAGATTTGGGATTACAAGTTGGAAATCAATGTGTAGTGCTGTTAATAGCGATCGCACCTTATTCTGAAGATAAAGTAGAAATACTAGTACAATTACATCCAGGGAACGGAAAAACTTATTTGCCATCTAACCTGAGAATGAATTTACTATCAGAATCAGGAGAAAATATCCAAGAAGTTGTATCACGAAGTAATGATAATTTTATTCAATTAAAACGATTTAGAGGGTATTCTGGAGAAGGCTTTAATATACAAGTGTCTAATGGTGATTTCACAATCAAAGAGGCTTTTGTCATCTGACATTTTTTTGTCGGAATGCAATGAGTAAGTTAGTTGTTTTAAATTTGGGTAAGGGAGACCTCTACAAAGGCTTCCCCGATGTCACAGTTCAACTTGGGTTGACAAATGATCATCGGGCGATGGAATTTCGTGGTAGTTTACCAGCAGCACCAGAAATTCCCCAACTTTATCGAAATTGGCAAATACTATACTCGGCTCTCTACCGCTATTATGGTTGGTCTGTACGCTTGGAAATCGAAGAAACTGATGTTACAAATTTTTCAGAAGTTGAATTTAACAATTTATGTGAGGAATTATCATCTAGAATTAATATCTGGCTCAACTCGGAGCAGTTTCACAAAATAGAGAAAAAGTTACGCACGCAATTAAATCCAAATGAAGAAATTCGTTTTATGATTGCAACTAGTGATAAATTATTGCGGCGGCTTCCTTGGCATTTGTGGAATTTCTTTGAAGATTATCCAAATGCCGAAGTAGCGCTCAGTCCATTAGAGCCACAACGACAAAATAAAATATATATTAAAGAAAAAAAAGTTAGAATATTAGCGATTTTTGGCAATAGTAAAGGGATTGATATTAGTCAGGATAAACGATTTTTAGAAAAATTATCAAACCAAGCTAAAATAAAGTTTCTCCTTGAACCACAACGAAAGGAATTAAGTAATGAACTTTGGGATCAAGGTTGGAATATTTTATTTTTTGCAGGACATAGTTATAGTCAAGAAAAAGGAGTTCTGCAAATTAATCCAACTACGACAATTACTCTAGATAGATTAAAACATGGACTCACAAAAGCAATTGAGAGTGGATTGCGTTTGGCAATTTTCAATTCATGTGATGGCTTAGGGTTAGCAGAAGCATTAGAGGATTTACACATTCCCCAAGTCATTGTCATGCGCGAACCAGTCCCAGACTTGGTAGCACAGGAATTTTTAAAACATTTTTTAACAGAATTTTCCAGTGGGCAATCTTTATATTCTGCGCTGCGCGAGGCGAGAAAAAGACTCGAAGGCATAGAAGATGAATATCCTTGTGCAACTTGGTTACCAGTAATTTGTCAAAATCCTTTGGAAGCGCCAATGACTTGGCAGTTACACCGAAAGATGATCACTACCAAGAGTGTTTTGACCATATTGCTGGCAAGCTTTTTGGTAACAAGTTTGGTTATGGGGGTGCGGTATTGGGGTTATCTGCAAACATCGGAGTTAGAGGCTTTTGACCATTTTATGCAATTGCGATCGCAGTTTGTGACTGAAAAACCTGATGAACGGATTTTGATTATTACTATTGATGAAGCAGATATTCAGTACCAAATCAATAAAGGGATGCAAATGCGATGGTCGTTATCCGACCAAGCCCTCGCTCAATTATTAGATAAATTAAATAAGTACCAACCGCGAACTATCGGTTTAGATATTTACCGTGATGGGACTGTAGATCCCAAATATCCAAATTTAGCCACTCGTTTTAGCCAGGATAATCGTCTATTTTTTGTGTGCAAAGTTGCTACAACTGATGATGATGGTGATAGTGATGGTATTCCGTCACCTGATGGAGTTCCAAAGGAACGGTTAAGTTTTAGTGATTTTGTTGCAGATGATGAAGTTATTGCTCGTCGTCAGCTTTTATATTTGACTCCTCCTCCAACATCTCTATGTACCACAGAATATGCTTTTAATCTCCAACTAGCACTTCATTATTTAGATAAAGAAGGGAAAAGATCAAGTGTTACAGAATCAGGTTTTTTACAAATTGATAATGTTGTGTTTAAGCCATTAAACGAACACACTAGCGGTTATCAAAAAGTTGATGCATCTGGTTATCAAATATTGTTAAATTATAGTTCTCTCCCTTCTGTTGAAAAAATTGCCGAGCAAGTTAGTTTGAGAGATGTGTTAGATGAAAAAATACCCCTAGAATCAATTCAATCACTTAGAGACCGTGTTATTCTTATTGGTCTTTCTGCCCCTACCAACACGAACGATTATTGGAAGACACCATTCAGTTCTAGTGCAAAGCAGAAGCAAAAGCAGATACCGGGGGTGTTCGTACAAGCACAGATGCTAAGTCAAATCCTCAGTGCAGTTTTAGACCGCAGACCCTTGTTGTGGTGGTGGTCTGGATGGATAGAGACACTTTGGGTATGGGGATGGTCATTGTTAGGAGGTATTACAGCGTGGTATTATTCAAAACCGCTATACTTGGGACTAGTAGTGATAGTAAAACTTTTAATACTATTTGGGTTATGTTTTGGCATTTTTATACTGGCTGGATGGGTGCCACTTATCCCCCCAGTATTAGCGGTGTTAACTACCCAAGTAATTGTAATTTCATGGTTTAGACGTTCTCATCTTGATAAAAGAAGAAAATTAAATTTTAATCATGATTAGAAAAAAATTACTAATCCAAAGAATTCAAGAGACTTGCACAATTTCTTTGCTAATTATTAGTGCAACAAGTCATTTGCAATCAGTGCAGGCACAACTGACTAATTCGATTCAAAACCCTGTTAAAAATTCGCATTTCCAATCCTTCCAGCAACCGACATTGCCCAGAAACGGCGCACCTACAGGTCGGCGCAAAGCAGGGGCTGGGCGTAATCCTGAGTGTCCTAAGTCCCTGGCGAGTCTTACTGCTTTAGTACCTGGTGATGGAGGAAAATCAGTCTTGGCATCAACAGTTGCAGAAAATCCAACTTTTTGGTTTTATGTTCCTGAACTACCAGAGACTGCCCGTTCCGCAGAATTTGTGTTACAGATGCAGGATGGTCAAGATGTACAGAATGTTTATCGAACACCTCTTACTCTGTCTGGAAAACGTGGTATTATTAGCATTACTCCACCACAACCGCAATATTCCTTAAAAGCAAATAAAAAATATCATTGGTACTTTCATATTTATTGTGGTGATGTGGGAAAAACATCTGACAATTTTTATGTAGATGGGTTTGTGCAAAGGCAGGTGCTGACTCAGGCTCTTGATAGTCAATTAAAGACAGTAAAGCCAAGGGAGTACATTGCTTATAGCGCTAATAATATTTGGTACGATGCCCTAACTAATTTAGGACAACTGCGCCATGCAAATTCGCAGAATGCAACTCTTAATAAAGATTGGGTTGACCTATTAAATGCCATTGGCTTACAAGATATTGCTAAAGAGCCAATTGTACAGCATTACAACTTAGAAAACTGACAAAATCAGACGAGTAATCGGGTGGGTACAATGTTAGGGATAACTCAAGATTGGCGATATTGGTATTGTGGTTTGGCGATGGGCAGCCAATTGATTGCTTTTTCGCAAGAGCATGTTTTCGCTCAAATTGCTCCAGATGGCACATTGCCCAACAATTCCAGTATTACAAGGGATGGGAATACTTTTAATATTACTGGAGGAACACAAACAGGAAGTAATTTGTTTCACAGCTTTGGCGAATTTTCTGTGCCTATTGGTGGCACTGCTTCATTTAATAATGCTCTAGATATTCAAAATATCATTAGTCGAGTAACGGGTGGATCTGTATCTAATATTAATGGGATAATCAGCACTAAGGGTACGGCTAACCTGTTTTTAATAAATCCCAATGGGATTATTTTTGGTCAGAATGCCCAATTGAATGTTGGTGGTTCTTTTGTAGCGACTACAGCATCGGCAATTGGATTTGGTGATCAAAGTTTTTTTAGTGCTGAAAATCCAGAAAGTTCTTCATCACTGCTAACGGTCAATCCTTCCGCCTTACTATTTAATCAAATCAAAACCGCATCTATCCAAAATAACTCAGTCGCTCCCTCTGGTTTGAATCCATCTTCTGAGTTTATAGCAAGAGGTTTACGCGTACCAAATGGTAAAAGTTTGCTTTTGGTAGGCGGTGGTATCAACATGGATGGTGGGAGCTTGTTTGCTTTTGATGGACGAGTTGATTTAGGTGGGTTAAAAGGTACAGGAACTATCGGGTTAAATTTCTATGGTAATAATCTAAGTTTAAGTTTTCCCGACAATGTGGAAAGAAGCGATGTTTTACTGAGCAGAGGCTCTCTTATATATGTGGCTGCCAATGATGGTGGTAGTATCGCAGTTAATGCCCAGAATTTAGAGATTATAGGAGGGAGTGGACTGTTAGCCGGCATAAACAGAGGGCTGGGTTCTAATAATAGTAAAGCAGGAAATATTGATCTGAATGCAACAGGAGTAATTAGTGTTAACAACAGCAGTTTGATTAATAATAGCGTGTTCGTAGAAGCAAGGGGGCAGGCAGGCAATATTAATATTAATGCTGAAACCTTGGTAGTCAAAGATGGAGCGCAGGTAAGTACTAGTACATGGAGTAGAGGCAAGGGAGGAAATTTAAATGTTGATGCCCAAGATATAGAAATTATTGGCACAAGTGCTGATGGTAGGTTTGGCAGTAGCTTGTTTGCTTCCGCACTACCAAACTCAACAGGGGATACAGGTGATTTAACTATTAAAACTAATACTCTGCTACTCAAAGATGGGGCATATGTATCTACTGGTACAAGGGGTGGAGGCAAGGGAGGAAATTTAAACGTTGATGCCCAAAATGTGCAAATTATTGGCACAAGTGCTAATGGTGAGTTTGTCAGTGGCTTGTATGCTAACGCAATACCAAACTCAACAGGGGATGCAGGTGATTTGACTATTAAAACTAATACTCTGCTAATCAAAGATGGGGCGCAGGTCAGTGCTAGTACATGGGGTGGAGGTAAGGGAGGAAATTTAAACGTTGATGCCCAAGATGTGCAAATTATTGCCAGTGGCTTGTTTGCTGGCACAAACTCAACAGGGGATGCAGGTGATTTGACTATTAAAACTAATACTCTGCTACTCAAAGATGGGGCGCAGGTCAGTGCTAGTACATGGAGTAGAGGCAAGGGAGGGAATTTAAGTGTTGATGCCCAAGATATAGAAATTATTGGCACAAGTGCTGATGGTAGGTTTGGCAGTGGCTTGCTTGCTTCCGCACAAGCAAACTCAGCAGGGGATGCAGGTGATTTGACTATTAAAACTAATACTCTACTACTCAAAGATGGAGCACAGGTAAGTACTGGTACATCGGGTGAAGGCGACGGAGGGAATTTAAGTGTTGATGCCCAAGATATAGAAATTATTGGCACAAGTGCTGATGGTAGGTTTGGCAGTAGCTTGCTTGCTTCCGCACAAGCAAACTCAACAGGGGATGCAGGTGATTTGACTATTAAAACTCATACTCTGCTACTCAAAGATGGGGCACAAGTAAGTGCTAGTACATTTGGTGGAGGCAAGGGAGGAAATTTAAGCGTTAATGCCCAAGATGTGCAAATTATTGGGAGAAGTGCTGATGGTGGGTTTGGCAGTGGCTTGCTTGCTAACGCAGAACTAAACTCAACAGGGGATGCGGGTGATTTGACAATTAAAACTCATACTTTGCTACTCAAAGATGGGGCGCAGGTAGCTACTGGTACATGGGGTGGAGGTAAGGGAGGAAATTTAAGCGTTGATGCCCAAGATGTGCAAATTATTGGGAGAAGTGCTGATGGTGGGTTTGGCAGTGGCTTGTTTGCTAACGCAGAACCAAACTCAACAGGGGATGCGGGTGATTTAACTATTAAAACTCATACTTTGCTACTCAAAGATGGGGCGCAGGTATTTACTGGTACATGGGGTGGAGGCGATGGAGGAAATTTAAGCGTTGATGCCCAAGATGTACAATTTATTGGTACAAGTGCTGATGGTAGGTTTGGCAGTGGCTTGTATGCTTCCGCACAACCAAACTCAACAGGGGATGCAGGTGATTTAACTATTAAAACTAATACTTTGCTACTCAAAGATGGGGCGCAGGTCAGTGCTGGTACATTGGGTGGAGGCGAGGGAGGAAATTTAAGCGTTGATGCCCAAGATGTGCAAATTATTGGTACAAGTGCTGATGGTGGGTCTGCCAGTGGCTTGTATGCTTCCGCAGAACCAAACTCAAAAGGGGATGCAGGTGATTTGACTATTAAAATTAATACTCTGCTACTCAAAGATGGGGCGCAGGTCAGTGCTAGTACATGGAGTGGAGGCAAGGGAGGAAATTTAAGTGTTGATGCCCAAAATGTGCAAATTATTGGCACAAGCGCTGATGGTAGGTCTGCCAGTGCCTTGAGGGTTGACGCAGAACCAAACTCAACAGGGGATGGGGGTGATTTGATAATTAAAACTCATACTCTGCTAATCAAAGATGGGGCGCAGGTAAGTGCTGCTACATTTGGTGGAGGCGAGGGAGGAAATTTAAGTGTTGATGCCCAAGATGTTCAAATTATTGGCACAAGTGCTGATGGTAGGTCTGCCAGTGCCTTATCTGCTTCCGCAGAACCAAACTCAAAAGGGGATGCAGGTGATTTGACTATTAAAACTAATACTCTGCTACTCAAAGATGGGGCGCAGGTAAGTGCTGCTACATTTGGTGGAGGCGAGGGAGGAAATTTAAGCGTTGATGCCCAACATGTGCAAATTATTGGGGAAAGTGCTGATAGTAGCTTTGCCAGTGGCTTGTATGCTTCCGCAGCACCCAACTCAACAGGAAACGCGGGTGATTTGACAATTAAAACTAATACTTTATTAGTGCAAGATGGATCTCAAATAAACGTACAGAGTTCGGGAATAGGAACCGCAGGTATCATGACATTAAATGCCCGCTCTATCCGTTTAAACAATAATGCCGTACTTCGTGGTAACACACAAAGTGCTAGATTTGACCCAAGTAGGGAGCAAGCGACAATTAACATTAACTCAGAAAGTTTAATCATGAGTCGCAATAGTAATATCAGAACTAACGCCACGGGCAAAGACGTTATTGGCGGCAACATCAACATTGACACCGATTTTCTTATTGCTTTCGGAAACAGCGACATCAGTGCCAATTCGGATAACTTTCGTGGTGGAAGAGTGCAAATCAATGCCTCTGGCATCTTTGGTACACAATTCCGAGATGTGGCATCTAATAGCACAAGTGATATTACCGCTACTGGAGCAAGTCCTCAGCTTAATGGCACTGTAGAACTTAATACACCTGGTATCGACCCCAACAGTGGCTTGGTTGAGTTGCCAATAGTACCAGTTGACACCCAACTAGCCCAAGGTTGTTACAGTCCAGGTTACGCTCAAAACCGATTTGTGATTACCGGACGTGGCGGGTTACCACCCAATCCCAAAGACATTCTCACTCCAGATGCAACCCAAATAGATTGGGTGCCTTTTAAACCCAACAATAACAACCGTTCCCTACCACCTGTTACTAATAAACCAACAACCCCCACTCCCA
>NZ_JAIVFS010000077.1 GCF_020829645.1 Nostoc mirabile CHAB5784
CTCCCCGGTTAGGAATTAAGCTAGCTGAATAAGTACGTCGCCCGTTTTTGTCGATTTCTGATTTGTAATAAACGCCTGGCGATCGCACTATTTGGTTGACAATTACCCGCTCGGCTCCGTTAATAATTTAACATTACAAACCAAAGGTTTGGTGTGCCGCGATCGGTCATCAAAGGCAAATCCCCAATGAATACCTCTTGCTCTTTGATTTCCCCGGTTTCCTTATTAATCAACCGTGTGGGAACATACATTTGGACGGCATAAGTACTATCCCGCCGTTTGGCTTCTTCGACGCTGTACTTTGGCTCTCCTGCGTCCCGCGATCGCTGGTTCATTGCCTCCGGTTCTACGTCGTTCCGTTTCTCCACTCTTATCTGATAGCGTATTTATGCTAACAAAATACACAAATATGCCAATTTTTCCATATCTTTAAAATTGGCATTTTGCGGTTCTAAAACAATCTCAATTGTTCAACCTCTGGCTTCCGCATCCAATCAGGCAGCCAGCTATCATCACCAAATTTGGTTTTAAACTGCGGAAACAGATATATCTGCAATCCCCGATACTTTGCATAGGCAATGGTTAGCCACGTCCCCGACCCGCCGCCGTTGGGGTTCTTGCAGGGCTTGCATTCACTGGGGCAGAGCTTATTAGGGAAGGCATACAGCCAGCTATCCGGTAGGCTTGCGATGGCATCAATCATTCTCTTGCTACGTTCTGCAAAGTGCCAGCGCTCCGTCCCCTGCACCTCATACACCGTCAGTTGCTTGTTGTAATAGCCAGCAGCCCGTTGCACGAAGTTATCCAGCCCTGGCGCGTCCCCTACGTGCCAAGCAGCTTTGTGGTTGCTGATGAAGTAGGCAAAATCCTTGTATATGTCGCGCTCCTGGTCTTTTGTCAGTTGTCGCGGCCCGGTGAAAGCTATCTCCATAAAGGTTTCCTAAACTTTTCTATATATTAACATACTGATGCTAATAAATAGCATAATTATGCTAATATAGAAGAGTGAGAAAAAAACCGAGGCGGCAACCCCGGTATTCATTAAATAACTACAAGGATTTTAGCTATGTACGGTATCTCTTCACAACTCGCCAGCCAAACCATTAATAAAAACACTGCTTGGAAATGTTTAGTTGCACTAGGGAAAGTTTCGGGAACTCTCACACCATTTATTAGCGATCACATGACAGTTGAAGGTTGGGCGGTAGGTATCCGCGTGGTGATTAAACGGGGTTACAAAGGCATTGAAGTTTTCAAAGGGTTATCAACGATAATCTCACCTTTAAAAATGGCTCTACAAATGATGGAGCAAACATTAGCTAAATCGGTTGGCTTAAACGTAATTCGCAAAAACGAAAGATTATTTTTAGTTGATTCTTTCCAAGACCCCAGCATCAAACACTTAGTTAACGCCCAGCCTGACGGGTTGACTTGCTCGTGTATGAAGTTTAAGTGTTTAAAAAACCGGATGGTAAAAGAAGCGCCACAACTGGTCAAAGCACTGGGAAACATTACTTTACTTGATGGTTCTAAGCTTTGCGTAACTGAAACCTACGACCCTGAAACAAGAACTCTAGAAGAAAAAATACATTTGCAATGCCACCATATTCGGGCAGTAATGAGACAAGCTTTTAATGCTTTTAGTTCGCTTGAATATGCG
Source organism: Nostoc mirabile CHAB5784 (assembly GCF_020829645.1). Lineage (GTDB taxonomy): Bacteria > Cyanobacteriota > Cyanobacteriia > Cyanobacteriales > Nostocaceae > Nostoc > Nostoc mirabile. The sequence goes on from NZ_JAIVFS010000077.1 coordinate 1,661, forward strand.
TTGAATTGGAAGCAGGTAATTAAAGGCTATAAACCTAATTCAGACGATTGGATGAGTGATGAGCAATGGAGCCAAGAACTAGATATATTCCCTGAACTGGGCGAGTTTAAACCAAAAACTAGATAACTTTTCGTCCCTGTGGGTAGGTGGTTAGACCCTCATCAAAACTGCCGCCCAACCCGGCCAAGAGCAAGCGGCAGTTACCCCAAAAACAACAGAGGTAAATCAAATGTACAACAACATTGCAGATATCAACCGCGAGATTGCGGCACTGCGAGAGGAGCGAGATTGTTTAATTCTCTACTGGTTTGAGATGGGAGAGGCTGACCGGGATTTTGACCTACCGTTGCAATATCCAGATAACGCTTGGTACACCCTCGGCTGGCATGACCGCGACTATCAGCTAGAAATCGGCTTCATCTCAGAAACCCCAAGTTTTGACCACTTCTAAAACCAGTAGCACCCCAGCCTTAGCAGCTGGGGTAACAAAAATCATGGCTCGTCACAAATTTTTTCAATCCGCACCCAAAAACACCGGCCTCATCATTCCTGAAATGGCGGTTTTTCTTAAAAACGACTGCAAAGAGGGTAAATGGATGGTAGGAGAGTCTGATTATGGCTCTAAGCTCGAATTTCTAGTTGTTCACTTCTCACGGCGTGTCAGTGAGTACATGGGTGGACGTATCGCCCAAGGGCAACTGTGGCTAACTCCAGTCGCTGGCGATGTTCCCAAGGGTATTGTTTACTACACGTTGATTAAAAATTCTCGTTCCGGTCGCAGTGGTTCACTTAAAAACTTTGGTTGCCAAGTTGCGATCGCTCAATCTCAAGGCTACGACCCCCGCGAGTTGGTATGGATGCCCAAATTCATCAAGAAATCCGCAGCTATTACTAACGAAGACGGAAAAAGTGAAAACGCCAGTTGGTATGTAATCGATTGGTCATGGCGTGAATGCACTGCTGAGGAAGAAAAGACCCTTGATAACACTGTTGCAATTATCCAAAATCCAGATCAGATGGAGTTGCTATTTGATATGGACTTGGAAGCGACAAGCATCAGCGTAGATGGGATGAATCAACGGGAAATTTTGTCACTGCTTAACCAGACTAGCAGCATGGCATTACCTGCCGCTACTGACTAATTGATAAACGACCTGGGCAAGTCTTTGAAACTGCCCAACCGGCCACCCGTCACCCACAAAGTAATTCATTATGCCACAAAACAAAAAACGTACCAAAACTTACACAGTATCCGTAACTGTTGAGGCTAGCTGTCAGTTTGAAGTAGAAGCCAGCAGCGTTAAAGAAGCCAAGGCAAAAGCTAGAGAACTGGCTGATAGTTCAATCGAGATTGTGTTTGATGGTAATTGTCAAAGTCCAGAGTCAGAAGTTTTACCTATCCACGATGACGCTATAGAGGAAGAATAGCAATTTATACACAAGCTGCCGCCCATCCCCGCCAAGAGACAACGGCAGCACCACCCATCAACGACGAGAGGTAAATAAATAATGACACACCCCGCACCTAAGATTTATGTAGCGTGTCTTAGCGCGTATGTAAACGGAAAGCTACACGGGCGCTGGATTGAATGCATCGGCGATAGTGAGGAATTGTGGAAAGGCATTAACGAAGTTTTAGCCACATCCCCAGAACCTGATGCCGAAGAGTGGGCAGTGCATGACTTTGAAGGCTGGCACGGCTTAACAATTAGCGAATACCCCGATGTAGAGGAAATCTGCACTTGGGCAGAGTTGATTGTTGAACATGGAGCAGCGATCGCCAAGTTTATTGGTTGGGCGAAGGATGTTGGCATCATCCCAGATGCAGACGAGTTTCAAGCTAGATACTGCGGACACTGGGAAAGCTCCCAAAAGTTCGCCCTCGAATCTGACGAAATAGAGGAGCATTACCAATACAAGGAATTCTCACAAAAGTATCCAGTTTGGGCAAACTGCATTGACTGGGAACACTTCGCCAATGAGCTAGAACTTATGGACGCTTACCAGTACATTGATGCCAAGCCATCGAAAGAATACGGCATCTACGTTTTCCGCTATATGCCTGAGTAAAAATGTGGGGTGCGTTCTGCACCCTGCTTTACCCATCACTCCTCATGTACACACCACAGCAGACAATCTCCCACGATTACCGCCTAAAATTAAATAGCAATATTATGCAAAGCTGTAGCATGAACGCGCTAGGAAAATTACTAAAAGAACGAAACTGGAATTTTTCTGACCTTGCCAGAGAGTATGCCAAGCAGGAATCACCCGAACTGACCGAAGAAGAAGCCATTAAAAAATATGCCTCATTGATTCGTAAAGCCGTAACCGACCCCGACCACACTAAGCACGGCACTGTTAAACGACTAATTGAAATTCTCGGCGGCGAGTTGGTGGTGAGGGTAAAGCGGGTTGAGGAATTATCTTTGTAATTTGTTGGACGGAATCGCAGAATCTTGTTAACAGGTTTTGAGTACGCAGATGGAGGCTTCGTGGCAAGTAGACCAAGCAGCGACGGCGGCAGGAATGGGCAACCACTTCTGCTGCTTTTTTATTCGCTTGTTTGGTCTGCTTGGGCTGGCTCAGGGGACGCTAGTACAGCCGCGCTTCCGTATTTTTTTAGCGGTTCTGGGGGAAAAGGCGATCGCTCTTTTGAATAGTGTTCGCGTCCTGTCACAGTAGCTTCAAATTGATTTTTCTCAAATCTGGAATATCTCATAGCCAATCTGTATCAGAATTGAAGTGTAAGCGTCTTCTTACCCAATTATGCCCCAGGACTTCTCCGGTCAAAATCTGCGTGGGCGCTCCTTCAAAAGACAAAACCTTGAGGGTGCAAACTTTAGTTATGCAGATATTCGCAGTGCAGATTTTACAGGAGCGAATCTGAAGGAAGCAGACTTTAGCCATGCTCAAGCAGGATTACAAAGGCGTTGGGCTATTTTTTTAGTCTGTATTTCGTGGTTTTTATCTGTAGTTTCAGGATTTTTCTCCGCCTATGCTGGAGGGATAATAGCTCTTACATTTAACAGTTCAAGTCTAGAAGATCAGGTTACAGGCTTAACTGTCTTAATAGTGGTAATTGTTGTCTTTTTAATTATCCTTCGTCAAGGATTAAACTCAGCTTTTGCAGGAGCCGTTGCCGTTACCTTCGCCGTCGTCGTTGCCGTCGTTGTCACTGTTGCTGGAGCCTTCGCCGTCACCTTCGCTGTCGTCGTTGCCGTCATCTTTGCCGTTGCCGTTGCCGTTTCCGTTGCCATCACCGTCGCCGGAGTCTTCGCAGGAGCCGTTGCCTTTGTCTTTACCCTTGCCGTCGCCGTTGTTGATGCTGTCCTCGTCGCCGGAGTCGTCGCCGGAGTCGCTGCCGGAGCCGTCGCCTTATTTAGTGTTTACATTGCTTGGAGAGCAATAAAGGGAGATGAAAAATACTCTTTGATCCTCAACATGGCTATTGCTTTTGCCGCCTTGAGTGGTACAAGCTTTCGTCAGGCTGATTTAACAGATGCCAATCTCACCTCAGCGACACTTAAAAGTACAGACTTTAGGAAAGCTATTCTGACTCGCACTTGTTTTAACAAAACTAAGAAGCTTGACCTTGTTCGCATAGGGATAACTTATCTTCAAGACAAAGAATTGCGTCAACTACTAGTTACAGGAAGTGGTTCCGGGAAAGACTTTAACAACCGAAATTTACGAGGGCTTAATTTGTCTGGGGCTAATCTAGCCAATGTTAATTTTATTGGAACAGATTTCTACCAATCTTCTTTAAAAGAGGCTGATTTAACAGGTGCTTTGCTTGTAAGAACACAGTTTGAGAGTACAGATTTAACAGGTGCTACCTTAACTGGAGCTTGTGTTGAAGACTGGATAGTTACTAAAACAACAAAACTTTATGGTGTTAAATGTAAATACATATTCATGAAATTAACTGAAAAAGGTGACAAGCTCGATCAAATGCCATTAAAAGGTGAGTTTAAAAATGATGATTTCGTTCTTTTCGTGCAGTCTATAATAGACACGGTTAAACTCTATCATGAACGTGATGTAAATCCAAATTTAGCTTTGTATGTCTTGCAAAGCTTATCAGAAGACTATCAATGCACTCTTGAAATTGTCAAAGTTGAGAAAAGAGGAAAAAGCGGAGCAATTATAGAAGTAAAAATACCAGGTAATCTTAACGAAGAACAATTAAAAGAAACATATTATAAAAAATATAATCAATCTTTGAGATTATATATGTCAGACCCTAAAAAAAAATTAAGAGCTTCTACAAATATTGAAAATATTACTGTTCATAAAGGTTTTGTGATAACCGGAGATGTAAGCGAAAGCACTGTTGCAGATACTATTAATCAAGGAGATACAAACGTGACTGGCGATCGCAATATCAACACAAGCGGCGGCAACTATAACGAGCGCATTGAACGCGATTATATTCAAGGTAACTACTACGCTGCTGGACAGCCGCAAAGCCTTGCCCAAGCTGCTGCCGACATTCAGCTATTACTAAAACAATTAGAGCAAACTTACCCGACCACCACTACATCACAGCAAATGGTAGTAGCAGCAGAAGCCATAAACCGCATTGAAAGCAACCCATTATTGAAAGAACGAGTAATAAATGCTGTCAAGTCAGGTGGCTTGGCTGCTTTTGAAAAAGCTATTGATAACCCAGCAGGTGCTTTTATTGTTGGAGCTATCAAAGGCTGGCAGGAAGTAGAAGCAGAAGATTAAGGCAACTGAATTAATAAACTTTTAAGTTCATAGTTTACTAACCCACAGGTTAAAAAATTAGTATTAGACGAAAATATGGAAGATCCGAAACCGCCTGAAAACCGCAATATTAATACTGGAGGAGGTAATTATAACGAACGGATTGAAGGTGACTATATTCAAGGTAATGTTTTTCAAAATATTTTTAATATTCTAGGTGGGCAGACAACAAAACCAGTAGGCGACCCTGCTCGACCAAAGAATGAACGGATACTATTAGCCGCAGTCAAGGAAGAAGTTACTGCACGGTTAAGGCAGTCGCTCCACAATGCTGTGCTAATTAATCTGGGCAAAGAGTCACAACCGCAACAAGTAAAGCGCCCTTGGGATGCAGAGATAAAAATTGGTCAAAAACCTCCTGTACCTTTCCCAGATACCACAACAATTTTAGAAGTTTTTGACTCGCAAGAAATTGCAGGTAAACTGTTGATTTTAGGTGCGCCAGGGTCGGGGAAGACAACTACACAGTTAGAATTAGCTCAAGCTTTAGTTAGCCGTGCAGAAGAACAGCCTGATTATCCCGTTCCCGTTTTATTCAACTTGTCCTCTTGGAAAGATGACCGACAATCTATAACTAATTGGTTAGTGGCAGAACTCAAATCTAAATATGGTGTTTCAAATAAACTTGGTAAAGAATGGGTAGACAATCACCAATTACTACCATTGCTTGATGGTTTAGATGAACTTGAGCCACAACGTCAAGAATTGTGCGTCCATGCAATTAATCAGTTTTTAGCAGGCGAAACTAGACCGTTTTATCTAGTTGTTTGTAGTCGGATTGAGGAATATAGTAACTACTCAACTCAATTACAACTTAACGGTGCTATCTACTTACAGCCTTTAACCAATAATCAAATTTGTGATTATCTAAGCAGTATTAAATATATAGAACTATGGTCAACCATCAGCCGCGACTTAGACTTACTAGAGTTAGTTAAAACTCCATTACTACTTAGCATTACTGTTCTAGCATCTCAAGAAATATCTGTTGAACAATGGCAGCATTTGAACTCTACAGCAGACCGTCTTCAGTATTTGCTAGATGCCTATGTAGGGCGGATGTTGACACGAGATATTAACAGTAGGATATACCTCAAGAAAAAGCTCCCTAATGCTAGAGACACACGATTGTGGCTTGTTTGGTTAGCTAAACAAATGCAAAGAGAATCAAAAACGGAGTTTCTGATTGAAGAAATGCAGCCTACTTGGTTAATTAGTAAATCTCATAAACTCAGCTATAGGCTGAGTTTAGGGCTGAGTTTCGGACTGATTTATGGATTGATTGTAGGGCAGATGTATGGGGAGGTAGGGCTGTTGTTTTTGCAGATTGTAGGGCAGATTGTAGGGCAAATTTTAGGACTGAGTTTAGGACTCATTTATGGGCTAATCTCTGAGCTAAATTCAGAAATAATAGAGTTAAAAGAAAAAATTATTTTTCGGAGAAATAACAAAATAAACTTAATTTTTTGGCTGATTGTAGGACTGATTTGGGGGCTGAGTGTAGGGCTGAGTGTAGGGCTGAGTGTAGGGCTGAGTGTAGGGCTTAATGGGCTGATTTGGGGGGTGAGTGTAGGGCTGAGTGTAGGGCTTGATGGGCTTGATTGGCAGCCTGACCTAGCCATAGAAAATAAAAAAATTGCTAATCAAGGTATTTGGAAGTCTGCATCCAATGCTGTTTTTTTCTTGCTGATTTTTGGGCTGATTGGAGCGCTGACTGTAGCGCTGATTTTTGGGCTGCTTTATGGTGGTAGAACCTGCATTCAACACTTCACCCTGCGCCTTTTTCTCTACCGCAACGGTTACATCCCCTGGAATTACGCCCGTTTCCTCGACTACTGCACAGAGCGATTATTCCTCCAACGTGTTGGTGGTCGCTACCGATTTATCCACAAACTACTGCAAGACCACTTCGCCCAAATGGAGTTCAAGCGAGATTAGCCAGTATCAGGTTCGTCTTCTAGCCTCTACTTTAACGCTCTCGCTTTCTAAATTCCCAAGGAGGTACTGCGTTGGAGTCATTCCACACCCCAGCCCGGTTTGCGATCGCCATCTGCTCAGACTGTTCTATCACTCCCTTATTTGGACAGTTATTGCTGTAGCGGGTATAGTGTCGGGCAAATCCAGCCCTAACCATGTCACCGTTTAAAAATATCTCTTCTTCGCTTTGGTATCCCGGCGTTCCTGGTCGCGGCTTTACAAACACTTCAGCAACAGTTCTCCCATACCTATCTTGTTCAATGGGAGTAATTGTAACCGTGCCGTCTCCCTTGTCAATAAGAGATTGCAGGTAAGACTTCGCTTGTGGCCCTAGCTTCTGTTGCTTCTCGACTGCATCAATCCCACAGAACCGGATTTTTTTAGTCTCCCCGTCACGTTTAACTGTAATCGTGTCCCCATCGGCAACACTCGCCACTGTCCATTTTTCAGACAGTGCCATTGCGCGGGGTGATGTGGAATCCGCCGCCGCTTCCACGAGTGATTTAGTTCTGGGGGATATACCTGCTACAGCAACAATAGCAGCGACAGAGGCAAGTAAGAAAGCTGGGCTATTCAGGAGGTTTTTGGGCATTGATAACTATCTTTGCTGTAATACTCCTATTAGTTTGCCCAGTTATCTTGACTTTCTTTTCATAGCTATGGCTTTTTTCTTTTTGAGACTGTTATTTATTTGTCTGCCGGACACTATTAATCCTATGCAATTGTCTGCCAGATAAGAACTATTTAATTCAACATACAAACACGAAATATTAATACTTGTCTGCCCAATATTAAGTTAAAAAAATACTTGTACGACAGATAATAAAATTACTTATTTATTCAGATAATTTTATATTAAATTTACATAATTACCAGCATATTTTCTCAAAAAAGCTAATTAAATATGTTTAAATAAAAGTTTATAATTCAGTAAGTTTACTCTTTATGAACAATAAAAATATAGATGAATATGGTTTCAACGAAATACCAAATTGAACTTGAATATTGGTGATTTATGAAAAAGTTTCAAATAGCTAAGTTTGGGTTAATTGCAACTGCTGCACTTAGTGCGATTGCTTCCTCTATTTTCCCAGCAGCAGCGCTTAAATATGGTAGTGCTGATGTTTACCGTGTTGGATCTGGATCATCATCTGTGATCTACTTTCACGGCACAGCTTCCTCTAGCATCAGCGCTGATATTGGTTATGTGAGCAAAGTTTCCTCAAAGTTGGCTGGTGCTTGTGGAGAAATTGTACTTTCTAGCAGCACTGTTGGGACATCCCCGACACTAAAAGTTAATTCAACAACCGTTACAATTGCCTCTTTACCAACTCAATTGCTTCCAACTTGCACAAGTGGAAGTTTTGCAGAAGCTAGAAGCGCAAATTTCAAAACTCCTGATGGAAAAGTTGTATTAGTCGGTAACACAGCCGGAACCAGCGCTACTCTTGATGTCCCCAAAGCCACAGTTAAAACTGTCAAGATTAACGCTTGCGGATTTGGTTCTTTTAAGGGAAGTGATTCTGCTCCACTACCAACAACTTTTAAAGTAGGTTCGACGACTTACACAGTTGCCAGCCTGCCTAATGCTATGGATGCGCCTAAATGCACCTCTGGCGTTGGCTATGTCCCTGCATCTTGGCTGAGTGTTGGTGGTGGAAGCTAAATTAATAATTTTATGATTAATTAGCTATAAAAGTGAGGTTGAGTTATCAGCCTCATTTTTTCATGGGTATATGAATAATTTAATTACTCTACTTTTCTGCTTCAGCATTATTCTTATAAATCCTTTAGGTGTAGATAGAGGAGCTATTTGGAGCCAGCCAAAAATCTTAGCTGTTGAGCTAATCATAATTGTGAATCTGTTCATAATTTCTCAGCACTGGAAATTATTAAGATTTCCTAAACTATGGAAAGTAGTAGCAGCATTGTGGGGATTGTTTCTCACGATTGGAGCGATCGCAACCATTAATAGCCCCGAATCAGTGCGATCGCTCCTCGGACAATCCACTGCAAAAGATGGGCTTTTGTACTGGGGATTAATTGCTGTCTTCACCTTGAGTAATGCTCTAGTATTGAAGTTAAAACCGGAAATAGGAAAGCAGCAACTAAAAGGCTTAGTAATTGGTGGTGTAATTCTTGGCTTAAGTATCTTTCCTCAAGTTTTCAACTGGCATGTTGATTACACTGTTACATCAGGGCAATTATTTAAAAGTCACATTCTCCAAAGTACTATTTATCGAGAGCAGCAGCCCATAGGTTTATACTCTCACAGAGGTTTTGTATCTTTTGTACTGGCAGCAGTGGCAATAATAGCCCTGGTAGGATGGCGCAGTTCGTGGATTAGTACAAAGCTTGCAGTTGTAGCTGAAAGCGTAGTTATTCCGGCTCTTTTGCTTACTCAGACACGAGCCGGATTACTCGCCTTGCTTGTAGGGGCTAGTTATCTCTTAGGAAGAAAGCATTATAAATTGATTTTGACTGGTGCGATCGCTTGCATTCTAACTATTACTTTATTATCCACAACTAGAAATATTAATAATCACTCAATGATTGACCAAATTACATCAGATAGAACTTATCTTTGGAAAATATCAACCACCAGAATTAAAATGCGTCCCTTTGGATGGGGGTTTGATGGCTTTGAAATTGCCTACCCGCATCTTCCAGACGGCACAATCAAAACTCTGCCTATGACAGCAACTAAAGCCCACAATCTCTTTATAGATACTGCCTTATCAGTGGGAATCATAGGATTAACTGTGTATTTGGGGTTGATAGGCTTTTGCCTGTGGTGTGTAGTCAAATCACCTTATCGGGACATTGGAGCAGTTGCGATCGCATACCTAATTTTCACTCTCACATGGTACGAATCTGCCCAATATACACACATATTTTGGTGGTCTTTAAGTTTCTTCGGCTATGAAAAGGTTAATCGCGGCGACTCTATTAGTAATTAGTTATCAGTTAACAGCCACAGCATGGACACCAGAATTAGAAGCTGGTTTTCAAGAGCGAAAGCAGCAATATTTAGAAAAGTTTGAATCTGGGAAATATGGATCAACTGCTTATGAGTATGAGAAACAGTCCTATCCAAGGGCGATGATTGATTTTCTTAGAGGAAACAGAGAGCAAGCGATCGCATTCCTCCAAGCTGATGATGCAGATTCCTCTAAGAATAGCCACATTTTAGGGTTTGATTTTTACTCTGGTTTCACTTTGAAAGGGCAGATTAGAAAGTACTTTGGTTTTGGTCAGTTCCTCAACCCCAGTTATAAAAGCAGGATGCAGGAGGCAATGAGGATTTTTACGAAAGTTGACCCCCTAACTCAACACTTCCCACAACCTCGAAAGTTTTGGGAAAATTCCACAGATAACTGTGACACCTGGATTGATTGCAGAAACACCGATAACCTCCGCGCTATGCGTGATACCAGCGCCTACCTAATGGCTGAGGAGACTGGAAACGAGCGTACACGGCAAATCTACAAAGCAAGAATTGCAGAGAAGGTGCGATCGCTCTACCAAATTGGACAAGGTGAATGGGATAGTGAGGCTTATCTTGGCCACGCTCTGACCACTTACGTTAATCTGTATGACTTTGCCAAAGATCCAGAGGTAAAGGCGATCGCTAAATCTGCCCTAGACTGGTTTACCATCACCGGGGCGCTGAAGTATTGGCGCGGTGGATTCGGTGGGCCATCCAAACGTGATTATAGCGATGGTAACTGTGTATGGTGTTCTGGGGCATCTCGCGCACTGGGTCTATATTTCGGAGATTCACCCCTGGAGGATAAAAACCAAGACCCTGATTTAGTTCACCTTGTTACTAGTTCCTATCGTCCCCCACTAGCAGCTGTGGCACTAGCAAGGAAACAGTTTACTAAACCTCTGGAACTGCTTAATTCAAAACCGACTTATGAAAATTGGAAGCCTGGGGGAAGTGACAAACCACAGTTTTATGAAACTCTGTATTTTGGTAATAGTTTTCAACTGGGGACACTGGCGCAAGGTTCTGGCGGGGATTGGAACGGATTTAAATTAATGGCTTATAACTCACACCGGGGCGTTGACTATTTCATTGCGGCGACTGGGACAGATCCAACTAAAATATCAACTTCGTCAGTGGGTAACAATGCTGTTGCTCAATATCAAAACCTTGTTATTTGGCTGAATGATAAACCGTCACCATTCCAATTTTTCCTGCCTAAGTCTGCTCATACTGAGATTCTTAGAGGAAACCTGTTTATTAGATTTGAGAAAACATGGCTTGCGATCGCACCCATGAACCTAAAATTTGATGCTGTTAACAATAATCTGAATCGTTACCCTGATGACCAAATACTAACAGCCATTGCCACAGGACAAGAAGAAAGCGGTTTTGCTTTGGAAGTAGGCGAGGCTGAAAGTTATACAAGCTGGGAACAGTTTAAGAGGTCAATTTTACTAAATTCTAAATTGAAAATCAGTGATGGAACTGCTGAATATATTTCCTCTAAGAAAAAGGTAAAGATAGAACACCAGGGGCGAAAACTGCCGAAAGTGTGGAGAGATGGACGTTACCATGATTGGCGAACTCATTATGATGTTTACCGCAGTGAGCCAGAGAAAGGGTCTTGTTGTCTCAACAAAGAGGGACTGGCGTTAGCGCAAGCGGTAGCGACGCAGGAGCGTCACCCGAAGGGTGATACCAGCAACATGAATAAAGCCCCCATTTACCAAGCTTGGAAAGGTGGAAAGCTAGAGGTAATTGTAGGTGGTGAACATTTCAAATCTCAGCGTCCTTGATGCTGAGTACTAACAGCTTAATTGTAAATAGCGATCGCCGCATCTTTGCCCAAGCTCGATAAGTTGTAGCTTTTGTATTATCTAAGCTGTTTTGTCTGGTTAGATAACTTTCAGTATCGCTATTACCGCGAACGTAACGCAATTCAAACACTTTAAATTGATCTACTGCTCGACTCGCCACAACCTGGGCGGTTTGAAAATCGGTTCTAGCTTCATCAAAAGCAATTAACGATTGAGCTACTTTATCTCGAATTGTATCCGCCAATTGTGCGCGGCTGCGCTGAAGTTCGGCCACTTTTACCTGAATATCACTGATAGCGATCGCATTACGTTGCGCGTCAGCATTCCCCCCTTGGGTTCCCTGGAATAATGGTATACCTATTACGTTAAGCAGTCCATTAATTAAGCTGGTTTTACCACTAAATATCCCTGCGATATTATCAATTAACCCTGTGCCTGCTGTCTGTGGCTGGCCTGCGGTGGGAGTGGGGCCAAGCAAGTACTGTAAGGCTGGAGTTAATATAGACAGTTGAATAGATTTTTTATTCCTTACTTTCGCCTCATTAATTCGCTCGTTGGCTTCAGCAATTCGGGTATCAATTTCTTTGAGCAAGGGACTTTGTGCAATCGCTTTCTCCTGTAACTGCTGCAAACACACCGCCGACGTTTCTAAGCAAGGAAGTCCGCCGCGCAGCAATCGCCACATATCATCATTCATTTCCCTCTCAAGAATCACATCGATAGAAGGCTTATTAAAGGGGTTCTGTTCAAGTTTGGGTAACTTTGAATCAGCATCCTGATCAGCCTGCTGTGCCTCCGACGCTCCTTCGTCGCTACCGCTAGCGCTATCTGGCGATAAGTTATCCTGTTGCTGCTCGTCCTGGTTTGTCTCGTCCGGTGTATCGTCTGGCGTGTCGGAAGAATTCTTCCCACTTGGCAAAGTTGTCGGAGTTGGCGGGGTTTTAACGGGTGTCGGTACTTTGATTGGGACTGATGGGGTTGACTGTGCCTGTACTTCCCCTATTCTTAGAGGAAACAGCAGCGCTAATAGTAATAGTTGTCTCATACTTCCCGTTCCGCCCTACCCACGGTTTAATTCGCCTAACGTAACCGTTCCTGGGCGATCGCAACATCGGGATTTGTGCTAGTTTATCCTCAATATTAGTCAGGGAAATGGCGAGTTGAGCTAGTTGATAATCCCTATCCCTCACAGATTGGGCGTACTGTTGCTGTTGCCGTGAATACTCTTGTTGAGTCTGGTTTTCTTGCTGCTGCCGTCTCGCCTCGTTGAGATTAGCATCATATTCTGTAAGCTGGCGGCGATTTTGGGCAGCAGTTAAACGAGATTCCGCCACATTTAACTCAGACTCAGCCAATTTCACATTTATCTGAAGTTGTTGTAATTCTTGCTGTTGAAGGATAGCAGAAGCGTTGAGTTTGGCCTTGGCTTGATCGAAGGCAGAACTAGCCTGATCTTTTTGAGATTGTACCTTTTTAAGTTCAGCCTCCTCATGCTGCAAAATTTCAGTTGATAGTTTCATGTCCCGCATTGACAGGATCATTTGCTCTTGTTCTTCTACTTTTTGAGAAGCAATTTGTAATCCAGCTTCAGAATTTTCCAATTCTGCCCTACGTTCTGGGTCATCACTTTGTAATAGCTGTGTACGCGCCTCTAACAGTGCTTGAGCCTGGGACAGCTTCATTTTACCTTGTGCGATCGCAGCACTTTCCTCTGAGAAAATAGCAGGGGGCAAGGGTTTTAGCCCTAGCGCTTGAGTAGGTTTGAAGGGTTCGGGAATAGTTTTAGATTTTAGATTGTCAATTTGCAACTTGACAGATTTTTTCTGTTTATCTAAGCGATCGCGCTCTGTGGAGTTATCTGATATTACATCACCCTGCTTGATTTGTTGACCGACTTTGACCTTTAAAAATGATGGACTCTCAACGGATAGAGTCATTCTTAGAGGACGGTTTTGCTGCAAGATTGCGATTGCAGAATCATTATCTAATTGTTCTTCATTATCTTCATTATTAGTAGTATGTGTAGGTTCTGGTTTACTGGCGTTGGCGCTAGCCTTGTCGCTAGACATCGTAGGCTGGCTCTGGGGATAATTATTTGCTAAAAATATCAGCCCAATTATCCCCACACATAAATAAGTAATCAGGTTGGTTTTACTCAATCCTTTCATAGAAAGTTTTGATTTTATAGCGTTCTCATATCTCCTATAGTTCCCATTTTGCTGATTAGCTTAACTGCGTATTTAGTAGAATAAGGAGTATAACTTATGCCTCTTTATTAAGACCTTTCGGCAGTCCGCTCCAACTGAATTGTTAGGCTGCGTTTTACTTAGATTCCTTCCATCCTTCAATTATGGCTAACACAACATTCACATAATGATTATCTAGAAACTCTTCTATTGCTGCTTTCCCGCCAGCCTGTAAGGCATTTACTGCACGTTGTCTGAGGGTTGGAGTAATTTCTTTGGTAACAAACGCCTTCTTCTCTGCCTCAGTTGCAGTAGGATTAGTTGCTTCTAGCTGTTTGAGTAAATGCTGAATTTCTAATGCTGCCTCTGCAAGACTCTGTTTTTGGTCTTGATTATAATTATGCTGAATAACTTGCTGGCGGCTGCCAGATTGAGCAGTATCAACAAAATTGCCAATAGTAGAACTACGCATATCATACTTAGGAGCTTCTGCCATTAGTTTCTGAACCTCGTTTACTTTTTGAACCAAACTAAATAATTTGTTTATTTGTTCATCTTGTCTTTTAATTTCTTGATTGTAACGAATTATCTGAGCATCCTTGACAACAATTTCTACACTCTTATCGTTAAATTCGGCTCGATATTGTGCTTCCAAAAGACTGCTCGCAAATTTATAGCCCTGCATAAAGACACCATGAATAGTTGTTTTGTCAACCTTGGGAGAAACTCCAAGCCTAATAACAACTACACCATCATTTTTATTTTCTATGGTCTGAACTACAAGTTCAGCACCTTCGTGTTCATTTTTAGTTACCTCAAAAGCATAAGAGAAAGCTTTCCAGTTGATACCATCACGAAAAACCAAGTCAATTGTGTTTCTTAAATACTGAAATAGCTTGGTAAACTCCCCTGGTGCAAAGTTTTCATTAGGGTTATGCGGGCGACGTTCTATAAATTTAGGTCTTCCTTCTCTATATTCTTTTTTTAAGAAAACATAATCACAAATCACTCCGTCTAGATCAGTTTGGTCATGAATATGCCAATCTTCTAGACAAACTCCTGTGAATGTTGCACCGTAGAAGTTAGTTACTAAAGCCTGGATTCTGCTAAGATTCGCTCCACTAAGGTTAGCTTCACTAAAGCTGGCTCCACTGACATCCGCTCCACTTAGATCCGCTCCAATAAGGTTAGCTTCAAATAAAATGACTCCAGCAAGGTTAGCGTAGCGAAAGTCAACATTACTAAGATTAGAGTTAGAAAAATCGGCATTACTTAGGTCTACTACAATTTTTTCATTTTTGCTTCTCCAATCATTCCAAGTCTCTACACCTTGCTCGATAATTATAATCTGTTCCTCATTAGCCATATATGTATACTAAGTCTGCTTGACTAATAAAAAATTTATCATGAGTGCGCGATTATTTATCCCTACTGGTTTCTGAATTCACGCGATCCGCAACTTAATATTTTGAGCATATCTCAATATAAAAATAGGTTATCTTAGTTATAAATAATATTTAAACTCGCTGATAAAAGGGTTTTATTTTAGTATGAAAACCATCATTATCCATCCTAATTAAAGCCTCTAATGGTTGCAGGTTAGCGATTAAGTTAACTGCAAATCTAAATCTCCGCGCAACTTTGGTAACTTCTACCTGATCTACTCCCAAAACCATTTTAGTAGAGGAATTGGCTAGAACGGTATTAGAAATATCTGAATCCATTTGACTAGCGACAATTACCCCTAAACCAAATTTCCGGGCTTCGCTGGTGATTCTCTCAAGAGTGTTGGAAGATTTCACTTCTTTTACTTCATCCAAAATTACATAACAGCGAGGGACTCTCCCATCAATTTCTCCCATGAGTTTATGACTATCTAGAAGCTGTTTTAGCAGGGTTTCTGCGGCGATCGCACTTAAACCTGGTACTTTAGATAATGCTGATAAGTCAAATCGTACAAGGGGAAAGTTGATTGATGGCTGAGTTTTACTGAAAATCCCATATTTAAGAGTAGCTGCCAGTTTTACCAGTAATTTCTCTGAGTTCTTGCAACCACCTTCTAAACGACTTTGAAGTTCAGCTTCCAGGTCAGCAAAATTAGGAGGAACATTCTTCCAAGTTGACTGGTCTTTTTGAAAAATACCCCTATTTTCATAGCAACTTATAAAGGCATTTAAGGTTAAGCCTTGCTGATTTTCGCCCATTTTTAAGGACTTTCTCAGGATAGAAGAGACAGCGATCGCTTGTAAATCTGGGCCACCACCTTTTGGATCTAAATCAATGACCAAAGGATTTAAACCATAAGGTGACTCAGCATTAAGTGCATAGCAAACTTCGTTAGGCAGCTTTAAGTCACCATGAAAATCTGCGACAACTATTTTGATATCAGGAAATAATGATGGCAGTTCATGAGCGATCGCTTTTAAAGTCTGTGTCTTCCCGCTCCCAGAAGTCCCTAAAATAGCGGCGTGTCCATTCCGAAGTTTGGCGGGATTCCAGTAAACTTTGTCACCTAGTAAAATACCAGATGTATCAGTAACAGAGGTCTTTTTGGATTGATTAGGCTTTAAGGTGGCTGCTGGCAGTGGTTTGGACATTAGGTATTAGGTATTAGGTTAGGAGTTAGGAATTGGGCATTGAGCATTGGGCATGGGGTATTGGGTGGTGGGTGGGGGTGGAGGGAGGAATTGATTATTGACTGCTGCTATTAATTACCCTCATTTGTAATTGCCCTGTGGCAAATTCTTCACCCAGCTTATTTTGGACAATTGCGAGGGGTGCAGCTTCTAAGGTGATACTGGTGTCAGTTGCCCGAATAAAGGCGAATTGGTAGGGGTCACGGGGTAAACCCGAAGTTTCCAGCCCATCAACCGTTAACTGACCGGAGATGAATACCATCGCCCCAGTGCGGTTAAACTGTGCGATCGCACTTCCTATCGGCTCATCTTCCAAAGTCAGCGCCTCAATGTTAGTAATGGCAGGCTTTCCGACATCAGCCGTGATTTCCTCTAAGAATATTTGCGAGTCTGGCTCAGTCGATGCTTTGTAAATTCTCCCGTCGTCACTTTGAACTAAAAACCCTGTTCCTTGGACTTGGATAATTAAAAACTGTCCGTTAACCTTAGAGCGATCGCCCGTTCGCACCCCGCGAATGTTTGCCTTAATCAGGTGCGTACTGCCAGATTCATTAAAAATGTGCTGTACGCCAGAGGGGGACGCGATTAACCTGTTGAATTGGGTTAGGATTCCGCCTGAGTTGTTAATGTTGAATACCGCCAGAGCGATGGCAATCAGTAATATAAGGATGAAATACTCTGCATTACTTCCAGTCCTCAACCTCAGATTACGATTTCCTGGGCAAACACACCTTACAGGGCTGGGCCAGAACATTTCCACACCGCCGCGAGTAAACACGTCAGCGAACCAGCCGAAGAAATAGCCTACACTCAGGGCGTGAGCGAGATTTAGGAGATTGGGACTAAACAGCGCTGCGGTGTAACCGGCAATCGCGATCGCACCACTGGCAACCAAACTATGTGTACAGCTACGGTGTGGCATCCTGCTCTCAAAAAATCTACTTATCCAGGGGAGGACACGGCCGGCGGGTGATGTTGAGATGTCGATGTCGGGGAGTAAACCAGCGATCGCACCTGCTGCAATAATCGTCGGGCTAGCTGTTCCGAGCAGCAAACTGGTAGCCGTACCACTAATCAATAGGTGAGATATTCCTAGCACTAGCGTATCCTCCTATCTTCCGGTGGCAATTGATACAATACGCGGGAAATTCCCAGGAAGATAGCAGCTGCAATCCCTCCAAAAATATACAATGCTTGGTCGTTGGTTCCCAATCCAATGAATCGCATGATTATAAAACAGACACCTACTAAGAGTATTAAGGGTGTGATATCAAAATATCTCCTGTGATCAGCGCCCTCCATCTCTATCCCTAAATATTCCTCGTCTACAGCTCTCGCTGCCAACATGGGATTTCCCCCGGCGCGTTCTTGCAGTTTGGATAATTCGGAGGGTTTAAGAGTGATCGCTCTCTCCGCCGCCGCCTGCATCATAATCTCCCGAATTGCATACTCTGGCAGGGGTTTGAGTTCAATTCTAGGAATGTTGATAAAAACATCTTTTCGAGGTGGATCTGTTGCTAGAAGCAGCATAGGCGCACCATTTTTATGTAGCTGCTTAAGCCACATTCTGAATTCTGCACCACAAGCGTGTGCATCATCCACCACTAAAAAAGCTGTATTTTCGTCTAAGAAACCAGCGATCGCTCTCTTCAACTTGTCAGCTGTCAGTGACTTGCCCTCTAGGTCTTCTGTAGGGATATCAAATTGATGTGCTATTTCTAGCAACATTTGTTTAGGGGTGGCAGGCTCGATAAACGCCACGGTGAACCCATCGGCTTGCAGCTTCTCGACCACTGCGTTAGCTAGTACAGATTTACCACTACCATCCTCACCAGCTATGAGAATAGCGCCATTCGCTAGGAGTGAGGCTGTGGTGCGATTGAGTTCAGCTTGTCGGTAAATTCGGAACTCTCCAGGCGCAGGTATCTCTTCTATTGGTGTTGAGTCCTGAGTAGTCGAATTCTTAGAGGAAAGTTTTGAGGTGACTTTAGGGGCGATCGCTAATATCCCACCCATGCTTAATGCCAGTAATGAGAGGGGATTTAACCCATTAATTGCAATAATCGCCCCAGTTGCCAGCATTCCCAAAAACTTCAGGCCGCGCTGATAGAACCCATTGCGGCGTTGATCAATGAGTCTGCGTAGGCGAAAGGGTCGATGCAAGGCATTTCCCCCGATTCCTTGATTTTGGTTTTTAGCTCATCTGGTAATAGGTTTGGATTTTCAATAAAGTGACGGGCGAGTATGTTTTCTGCAATCAACGTACCAGCTGCTTTACCCTGTGCAGATTGTACGATAGCGGCGACATCATCAACTTGCCCTGAAGACTGCGATCGCTTCTGTTTAGGTGTATAAGTCGGAGTAATTTTCTGAGTTTCTGGTATTGCCAGACTACCTGTAGGTTCTGGCTGCTCGTTTTCTTCAATCGGGCCAGATGCTTCTGGGACTGGGTAGCCTTCCATCCGTCCAGTAGCTTTGATGTGGTCGTGTAGTCCGTCCATTTCGGCTATCTGGTCGGCATACAGATAAGCTTTACCGCCCTCCTTCCAGGTTGTAATCCGAAGGTATCGTGTCCTGGCATAAAAGGAATCGCGCTGAATTGAGTATTTTTTTTGTAATTCTAATATGGAAATTTTAGAAAAATTTTCTTCTTTTTGAGAGGATTCGCCGTCAATTGAGAGGGTATCTGGTTGGTTGTCTGCCATAATTTGCTTGTTGTATGCCAGTTTTTTACTCTATTATCTGGCGTACAGTCTGCCGGAGTGTACGGTAGGATTACGGGTTGTATTGTGAAGCTTCACCGGACAAGCAAAAAAATCAGTGTTGCGGTAATTGCTGATTGTGTCTTAGTTGCATTCAGAGTCTTTCCCTTTTTGCAATGTACCTAGCAACGTCCTGACAATGACGCATCGCTTCACGTTGCTAGGAGATGTAGAACTTCCAGAAATTGGTACAGCTGATACAATTTTTAATCCAGTTGGCTCAACTGTGCCAAAGCTTGCGCCTGGAACAGTCCCCAGATAATCGAATGTAATCTTTGTAGCTGAATTTAAAGTGTAAGATACTGAATCAGCAGTATTTTGACTGGTAAGATTTGCACCTAAAAGAAGCTTATCAGAGCTAACGCCTACATCCGCTCCTAGTAGTTTCCATGTACTGATTTGATTAAATGGCAAATCGCTGCCATCACCTTTTTTAGTACGATAAATAGCAACCTCTGTATTTTCGGTTGTGCTGTTTTTCTGAAAACTGACACTGTAACTAAGTTTTTCTTTTTTAGCTTCGCGTTGTGCTTCTTGCAATGCGGCAAAAACAGCGTCATTAGCCTTATTTATCTGCTGCCGATTTACAAACGCAAGCCAACTAGGAGCTGCGATCGCTGCTAAAATCCCGATGATTAGGATCACAACTATTAATTCTATTAAAGTAAAGCCCGTGTCCCTTGTATTATGCATATCATCATGTCGTTCAGTATCCCGCCATTATAAATTCTCAATCGGTTTCACGGGTATATGGTCATCAGGTGAGGGGATAGGCCCAGATGTCGTTGCTGCGGTAATTACGGTTTACCAATTATAGTTACCGCACTTGTACCAGCCTGCTTTGCCTGTTCATAAGCAGCGTTGATTGCAGCCATCTGCTCATCAGAACCGCCGTTATCTGGATGATGTTGTCGTGCTAGTTTCACGTATGCTTCCCTCACTTCATCTTCGGTTGCACGGGGACTAACACCAAGCACATCCCACCATTTTTTTTCTTGCTGTGGTGGTAGTGCTTGATACCCAGCAAATGCTTGCTCAACACTTCCCACTCCCCATCTCTCCATTCCGCGCATAGCTGCAATGTGCAAGCCAATTGCTCTGAGATTATGTTTTACCTTACGCCATCTGTCGCAGCACAAAGCATAGTTTTTATCTTTGATTTTGAAATAAACAGCAACGCCTGGATCGTCTGGTTCTTTGGGCCTTGCATAAGGTAAACCGTCTTGGCGCGTTGGTACATTGCTAGAAATGATAATATTCTTTGCTCCCAACAGCCGAAGCTCGTTAACCCACATTCCGCACTTCAATATGTAGCATAAAATGCTACGCTAGAACTCTCTAGTGCGAGTAAATAAAAATACTCATAAGCTTTAAGTAAGCCAGTATTAAGAATAAGCCGGGAGTTACGAAGTATACAGAGAGTTCCGTAGACTATGAATACTTAGTTTCAAGCTTTTTAGAAAACTCAATATGTAAGGATTCAGGTCGGGGGTAGTTGACAGAGGTAACATGATGGGAGAGCATCAGTTTCATGAAGAAGAAAGTGCCGCCACAGCAAAGTGATGACGAACTGTACCAATTGTCAAAGAAGGAATTGGTAGAGACAATTAAGGCACTAAGTACGGAGATAGCACGACTCAAAGAAATAATCAATCGAGACAGCGCAACTTCATCAAAGCCACCTTCCCTTGACATCATTAAGAAATCAGAGAAAAAGAAATTAACTTTATATAGTTTGCCAGAGGAAACAAAAAGAAAACCAGGTGGACAACCAGGACATAGGGGAAAAACCCGTAAAGGTTTTGGGAGAGTAGATAGAATCGAAGTCCTGTGCCTAGAAATATGTCCAGATTGTGGTGGAACCCATTTGGATGATGCAGAAAACCTGGAAATAAAACTTGTAGCACAATTTGTTGCCAACCCAATTGAAATAGTCGAATATCGCCGGGTTCAAAGCCAATGTAGGCACTGCGGAACCGTCAGCGCTGCCAACTGGAGTGATGAAATCATACCGGGACAAGACTTAGGGGTACGTTTACAAGCAATAAGAAAGCTGGTTAGGCAATTATGCTCATATGCCGTACACAAAAATTCGAGAGTTGATTCAAGAATTAGGACAAATCGATATTGGCGAGGGAACTCTAGTCGCAACCAATCAAAGAGTTGCACAAGCAATAGAAACACCAGTTGAACAATTGAGGAACTGGGTAAAAACCGAGCAGCCAAATGTCCATGTAGATGAAACACCGTGGACAGTCAAAGGAGTAAAAGAATGGTTGTGGGTTGTTGCACACAAAGCATTTTGCTTATTTCGTGCCGCAGATACACGCTCGCGGGCAGAACTTGAGTCCTTGTTGGGAACTGAGTATAGTGGGGTTCTCAGTAGTGATGACTTTAGTGTTTACAATGGGTATCGTGTGGCAGCACAACAGAAGTGTTTAGCCCATATGCTTCGGCATTTCAAGAGTTTGATTAAATCTCCAGGTAAAAACAATACTGCTATTGGTGAGGCCTTCGTTGATTTAATCAATGATATATTCAGGAATTATCGTTCGTTTCAAACTTCGGGTGATATCAAAGCCTACACCGAATGGGCTGGTGAATTTAAATCTCAGTTAAGCGTCGCTTTTAATCAATGGATACCAAAAGCGGGAGCAACAGCTTTGAACCTGTTGTCTAAGCTACGTGATAAATACGACCAGTGGTGGTATTTTCTTGACCATCCAGAAGTACCTCCTGATAATAACTTGGCAGAACACTCGTTACGACTAGCTGTTACTAAACGAAAAATTAGTGGTGGTTCACGATCGCTGTGTCGATTTGGCCATACTGCAAGTCTATTGACTGTCGTGCAAACTTGTCGTTTTCAGCAACGTTCTGTTATTGACTTCTTTGGAGAAGCATTACGTGCATCTGTTGGTCATATAATTCCCTACCCTTCGCTGATTCCTTTTTCTGCGACCTGAATCCTTACCTACCAGTAATGCGAGTTAATATATTCTCAATTCCTACAGGGTTAGCAAAATAAACACTTCTTCCGTAATCTACATTAAATTCTTGGAAACTATGAAATAAATTTGCACCTCTAATTGCCCCCTTTTCTATACGGTCACTGAGTGCATCAACCGGGGCCACAACTGAGCTTTCTTTACCTAATGTATTATCAGGGTTAAGTTGGGCATTAGTTTGCTGCGCCTGGGTTTTGCTAGCCAAGCCACTGACAATTAACCAACCCAGCAACCCTGCCAATCCGAACTGCAAACACTTGTGTAATCTGTATTTTTTTGTCATAGGGTGCTATTTACCCGATTTGTTTAAGTATCCAATAGAATTGCACCTTTAGATCATACATAAGTAAATATTTATTAATTATGCAGTTTTCTGCAATGAGACGATCATGTTCCTGCATTCTACAGGTATAAAAACTGCACGCAAACAAGCAGAAAAGGTCGATGTGTGCCATGAATATGTCGGATATTGTGTAACTCATCGGCAACAGTAATATTACTGCCCTTGTACCAATGAGGTGATCGAAGATTTATCCAAATGTCTTTGCTTTAACTCGATTTAGATCAAGATAAAAATCAGTTTTTGCTGCAATAGTATCTATTCTCCAGCAGCTAATTCCAACATATCTAAATCTGTTGGGCTAGAAAATTGCAGTGGGCTGTTGGTATGACTGATAAAGTGTTAGATGTATATCAATAGTTTGCTCTTTAACCTGGATGCAGCTACTCGTGGCGGTATTGATACCAAAAAACTGACACAATGACGATCGCGTTTGAGGTGGTTGCTGCTGGCAGTAGTTAGCTAATTTTGGCAGAATTCCCATGTTGACTTGACCGACACTTTATTTATGTCAGCAATGCTTTCAACTTTTACATAACTTTTTTACTCTGTACAGTGTACTTTGTTGATTCCAAAGTATTTTGATACTGACAAAACCTAATTTATTAACTCAGGTCTTAATTTAACCCACTCTCAATACTTTTAGGTTAAGCATAAAGGGGAAAGTTCAAGGGTTTTAATTCACCTTTACTCCTTACCCGAATGGCACTAAGTTTAATTATTTGTTAAGGCAAGCAGGAGGAGACAAATAAATAAGTGTATTTCAGGATATTTCAGTAGTAGATAATACTAATAATTTCTCTTTACTCTCCCTGCCTCCCTGATTTTCTTAGTGGCATTCCTCCTTGCCCTTTACGCTTATCCGAAAAGTATTGCATAACTTCCAATTAGGACAGATAAATCTAAGAGTGTATTTTAGTGTAGACAAAAAGCATCATAATTTTACGGGAGTAAGTATTGCAGATATTAGAACTCTTGCAAAAATATTTTGTGGTATGATTAAAGGTTTGGCAATTTGTGATTAGGACTTTGAGGAGCAGTGAAAATAGAGAAAGCCAAGCAGCTTACTGCAAAAAAATTTAAGCGAATGACTGGAGTGAGCCGTAAAACCTTTGAATTAATGGTTGATGTGGTTAAAGCTGATGCTCAAAAGAAGAAGAAGCCTGGCCGCCGTCCTAAATTAATTATTGAAGACCAAGTTTTAATGGTCATCCAATATTGGAGAGAGTATCGCACTTACTATCACATTGGATTAGATTTTGAGCTTTCAGAATCTGCCGTTTGCCGAATAGTTTTTAAAATAGAAAACATTTTAATTAAGTCCAAAAAGTTTAGTCTACCAGGGAAAAAAGAATTATGGAAAATATCATCTGAAGAAGATTTAGTCGTAATGGATGTTACCGAGAGTCCAATAGAAAAGCCTCAGAAAGGCCAGAAAAGGTATTTTAGTGGAAAACAAGGGGAACATACTTTAAAAACACAGGTAGTAATCCGCCAAAAAAGCAGTCAAATCATCTGTTTAGAGCATGGTTGGGGGAAAATTCATGATTTTAGGCTATTTAAAAACAGTGGAGTGAAATTTGGAGAATTACTCAGAGTGATAGCAGATAAAGGCTATCAAGGAATTGCTAAGATTCATCAATTAAGTGAAACACCGATTAAGAAACCAAAAGGAAAAAAGTTGACGAAAGAACAGAAAAAATACAATCGGGAACTCAATCGATTAAGAATTGTTGTTGAACACGTAAACCGTCGTTTAAAGATATTTAAAATTTTGTCTGATAGATATCGAAATCGTCATCGCCGTTTTGGGTTAAGGTCGAATTTAATTGCAGGAATTTATAATCACGAATTAGCTCTATAAATCGGATTAAAAAATCAAGTTAACAATTAACTTCAGTAATTAATTAATAGCTGGAATAATGTTTGCTGTCAAAAATTTTAATTAGCGATCGCTTGATAACACTTCATAGAAAAAATTGATAATTTCTTCCTATTTTAATCGCCAAAACTGAAAGAAAAATAACTAAAGATTATACCACAAAATATTTATGCAAGAGTTCTATTGCAATTACTGTTTTTTGTCTGCTTACCTATCCATTCAAAGCAAAAATATCTTAAAAAATTATTAATTAACTATGAATACATACCATGTTGCAATCATTGGTGTTGGTCCTCGCGGTCTTAACATCCTGGAAAGAATCAAGGCTATATTTGAACAACAATTAATCGAAATGGAGCTTGTCGTACACCTGATTGATCCGGGTGAACCTGGACAGGGTACTCATGTTGCAAATCAGCTAGACTACTTCTTAATCAACACAATTGCTGGGCAAGTCACGATGTTTAGTGATACCACAGTTACGAATGCCGGAATTGTTGTCAAAGGACAATCGTTATTGGAGTGGGCCAGTGAGCAAGGATATAGATATGCCGATGGTTCTTACATCAAAGCTTGTCAAGAAGGTAGATCCTTGTCAGAGAATGACTATCTACCGCGGTCTATTTTGGGTGCATATTTAACAAGTGTATTTGATAAAATCGTCTATTCTCTGCCTTCAAACATTAAGTTACGTCATTATAGATGTCGTGCCGAGAATTTAGTTAACGGTAAGGATGATTGCATTGATGTGGTTTTAGAAGAAGGTTATAAACTGGCAGTTAATTTCGTATTTATTACAATTGGTCACAGCCAAAGCAAACCCGATTTTGAAGAACAAAAAATGTCCGAGAAAGTCCTAGCTTGCGGAAGACATAACCCTCACCTAGCATATTTCCATAATCCTTATCCAATTACTAAGTTGACCTCAATTAGTCCTCAAGCAAGCGTTGTAGTGCAAGGAATGGGATTAACTGCATACGATGTCATAGCACAACTCACTATTGGGCGCGGTGGCCGATTTATCGGTAACACTCCCGAACAAATTTGGTATAAGCCAAGTGGCAGAGAGCCGCAAATAATGATTTATTCACGCCAGTCATTACCTTTCAGTGGTCGAGGTGTCAATGAGAAAGGAATTAGTGGGCAGTATCAGGCAAAATTTTTCACCCAACAGCAGATTGACCAACTTCGTCAGCGAGCATTTCAAATAAGAAGAACTTACCAACTTGATTTTTTTGAAGAGCTTTACCCTGTCTTATTTAAAGAAATGTGTTATGTCTATGAAGTCACAAAATTAGGAGTCAGAGAATTAAATCCCCAGTTATACGCACCTTCGGAAGAAGTTAAACATGCAATAGAGTATATCTTTAATCCGTTAAGAAATAGCGATTTTAAAGACCATAATGATTTTGAAACATTTATTTTAAAACTCTTGGAAGATGACATAGTTCAAGCCTTTGGCGGAAATGTCAGCAATCCGCTCAAAGCAACTACGGATATGCTACGCGACGTTAGAGATAATTTACGCTATGCGGTCGATTATGGTGGACTTACACCTTCATCTCATAAGAGATTTTTAAAAGAGTTTTGCCCCATTATAAATCGTATTGCAGTGGGACCTCCCAAGGAGCGCAACATTGAGCTTCTGGCGCTTCTTGAGGCTGGAATAGTCAAACTAGGCCCGGGACCTAATTCAACATTAGAGTTTTCCGAACAGGACTCAAAATTCTTATTAAAATCGACTCAACTACGCTCACCGAGTGTCAATTCTTTTGACGTGCTAATTAGGGCTAAACTTGACTCATTCTATCCAACAACTGATAGATCAAAACTGATTAAAAATCTCTTGAGATCCGGAATGGTAACACCTTACAAAAATGGTGCATTCCATCCCGGAGGGATTGCAATAGATGAATCTCAAAACATCGTCACTAGAGATGGGAAAGTCTATAAGAACATCTGGGCTTTAGGTGTCCTTGTAGAAGGCCCTAATTTTTATACCTATGTACTACCTCGCCCTTTCGTTAATTCTAAAGCGCTGCAAGACGCAGGCCGATGCGTCCTCGCAATGTTGAACCAAATTGTATGTCATGAAACTCGGCCGCTTCATGAAGCAAAACTGGAGAATTGAATTGACTTTATTTAACTAGCCAGTATACATGCAGTATCAATAGTCAATCTAACAACTCAAAGAAAAATATGCAAAGAAGATCATTTTGTAAGTCAATGCTAGGCATAGGTTTGGGAGCTTTAACTCTGAAACATGGATTTGCCATAGGACACGATAAGACAAAGACCTATGTTCTAGTTCACGGAGCTTGGAGCGGTGGTTGGTGCTGGAAACGATTAACTACTCTCTTGAGGAATAGCGGTCATGAGGTATCTAGTCCGACCTGCACTGGTGTCGGCGAGCGCGCACACCTGAATACTAAAGCAGTTGGCTTAGGTATTTGGATTCAAGATGTGGTAAACCATATTGAACAAGAAGATTTCAGCGAGATCATACTCGTCGGTAGCGGTTTTGGCGGAGTAGTAATCACAGGAGTCGCAGATAGGATTCCTAAACGTCTCAGAAAACTTGTTTACTTAGATGCGCTAGTGATTCACAATGGCAACAGTGCATTTGATCAATTGCCGCCAGATGTAGTTGCTAATCGTTTGAGGCAGGTTGAGAAAGAAGGAAATGGAATAAATATTCCCGTTCCATCTGTCGAGAGCTTTGGTTTGAAAAACCTTAATGACATACAGTGGGTAGCCAGTAAGTTGAAGCCGCAACCTGTTAATACCTACATGGAGAAGTTAAGTTTAAAGGGGTCTATCGGCAACGAATTGCCAAAAGTTTATATTGACTGTACTAGTCCACCATTTAAGCCGCTTATAGAAGTTAAGAGGCGTATCAAAACTGAAAAAGACTGGGATTGGCGCTCAATTAATACTAGCCATGATGCAATGATATCTGCTCCTAAGCTTGTTCAAGAAATTCTTCAGGAACTTTAGCATGAGTATTAGAAATGCCATCTAAATATTTGCTTCAACTAAAGAACCAAAATATTGTACTTATCTCATTGAATCTTCTGTGTCTAACCACTGTTGCAACTATAGTACTCACGTTTAACTTCATACCTAAAATGGGCGCAACTGGGTTTGAAACTACAGTATTGCTGATTGCGTTCTTATTATTTTTTGGAGTGATGCGTAGTTCCTGGCAAGGCAAGACATCTGCGACACTGGCGCTTGTAATCTTTTGTATTGTATTAGTCGCAGTTGTAACTCTGCATATTCACCTCAATTTTTATGATGGGATGACCCGTTATCGATCCGTCATTGAATTATTGATAGGAATAGCCTTGATGCGGATTGTTTTTATGCGGGCTGTATTAGAGAGACCCCTAAGATCGCTTCTTAGCAGTGTGAAACCGTCGTGGCGATCACTTGTACTTACTACTATTGTTTGTCTTCTAGCATTACCTCTAAGCCTTGCTAGCATAGCTATTGTCACATCTCTTCTCAAGGATATAATTCGTCCACGACACGCTACCGCTGTTGTCACTATGCGAGCAGTCTGTGCAACTATGTTCTTGATCCCGACTACGGTGGGGTCGGCAGCGGTGAGTGTGTCACTACCGTCTTTAGATACGGTTGACTTAATGTTTAAAGGCATTCCTCTGTTTGCAATTGCATTTGTGGGTTGCTGTTTTCAAAAAATGGAAGTTGAGCCGCCAAAAGCTATAGAAAAAAATCATATTCAAGCCAAATCAATTGCTGTGATTATATCTTTCTGGAGCTTTCTTAGCTTTTTTATTTTAGTACTACATAGCAACCCGATCCAAGCTCTTACCCTGTCAGGAATTTTGTTGTTCCTTTTAGACAGTTTGTGGTTTAACAAGCGCAATGTCATGACTGTTCTAAGTGAGGTTAGAGGTTCTGTAGGGAATACTTCGCCAGAGATGATGCTGCTTTTAGCTTGTGGGTTTTTAAGTGTTTTGCTTTCTCAGGTAACTCTTCCTGATATAGTTGTGTCTATCTTACAAAGAATCTCTTTTAATCCGGCATTTTCAGTAGCATTAATCGTGTTTGTGCTGCCAGCAATTTCAATCTTAGGAATACATCCCCTAATTTTGTTTAACGTTTCGTTTCCCTTGATTGATAGTTCACTTTTCGGAAGTACCTCAAATCAGTATTTGGTTTGGGTTACTATGTTTATCACAGCCCAGCTAGTTTCACCCGTATCAATCAGCGCACTTATGGCTGCTAACAGTCTATCACTCAGTCCTAGCAAAACCAGCTTTAGGATTCATATTAGATACGCATTGTTCTTAAGTGCATGTGTTTGGGCATACGTTTTATTAACACGCTGATTAGTTTACCCACCTGCTAAAATTAAGGGGACTATATGCGATATGTAAATATCAAGATTAGCAAGTTCATTTCAATATTGCGTAAAGTGAGTGAGTTAAGGAAGTTTCATTGAAGTGATCGCTTTTGGACAACAAGTTATTTGTTGAATTGTTGTATCATTTCTGTGCTTTCCAATCAATCTTGTACTCCCTTTCGACAGCCTCTAGCAGTTTAGCCTGCAAGGAGGACAAATACGGTTTGGCTTGGTTCCCCAACCCCTGCAATAGCCAATCCACAGCCTCGTCATGGGTAGCCACTTGATGCAATCGCCGCAACCTCAAACATAACTGTTGCATGAATCTACAATCTTCATCAAGCAATTCCAGTAACTTCAAGTGTTCAATCTTCACGGTATAGTAGCCGTCCCAGGTCTGGACTGTACAACTGTATTGCCCAACGTGATTTACTACTCCCCAATAACCCGCTTTACCTCTCAAGTCTGGGTTATCTTTGGGCAGAAGAATGCATATTTCACCAATATGGTAAGGATTGGGTACTTTCGTGCTTTCGCGTATCCTATCCACAACGTCTTTCACTATGCGACCGGATGGAATCTTATTGCCTTGCCAGCTTGCTCTACTGCCTGTTGCCATACATCCGCTTGCACAGCCGATTCCAACTCGGCTTTCGCCAAAAAACGCAATTGTCGTTCATTGGTCGGCATTGAAATTTGCCGACCAATGGTCGGCAAAAACTTAATTATGATTCCCATAAACCGCTTTACCAAAGTGGTGTGTTAACTCCAAGAGCGATGCCAACTCCAGTCGGAGACGCTGCGCGAACGGCAACGTCTTCTCTACGAAACGCTACGCGAACGACGAACGCCCCTTCAAATCTGCGTCAGTATGAATGCCGAGTGAATGCATCTTCGCCGCCGTCACCTCTCCAATACCGTAAAACTTTTCAATTCTTCGCTGTTCTACAAAGGCGATCGCAACTGCTTGCTGCAACCACACCTCGCTGGCTAGGACTCAGGGCAAACGCATCTAAATATTGACGAGCCTGAATCAGAGTGGAATTGAGCAAAACCTAAATTAAGTGAAAAATTGCGAGCAAGCGCAAAAATTTGAGGAAAAGGGGTAGTGCGAATTTTAGATTTATCTTCGCCTTGGGTAACGTCTCGAACATAGTGGACTTCACAGAGTTTCATGAAAGCCTTCCCCGCCTCAAAAAATGCCCTCTCCACTTTCCTCTCTAAGTGCAAGCGATCGCTAATTTCCTGCTCGGTTAATTCTGGAACCCACCTTCCGCACCCTAACTGTCACAGATCAGCAAAAAGCAGACAGAGTAGTACATAGGAACCAAGAAACATAAAAAAGAAAGCAGGGTTAAGGGGGTAAATGAGCAATCGAACAGAGAGTTACGCTAAGGCTGTAACCCATACTGGATAAGCATTCTGTTAATCGATATTTTTTGCAATTCTGGCATCACCGTGCCAAAACGCTAAAATTGTCCGCTAAGGCTGAAAGCCTTAGCCAGTAAGCATCTTAGTTACTCATTTTCTCCAGCAGCGGTGAGTGGCTGTTCGCCCTTTTGTAGCAATGGAACAGGAATGTAGTTTAGTTTGCACTTGGTGACAGCTTCGCCATATCTTCCCCTGGGAGAAGAGCATCCCGATGTCGCCACCAGTTACAACAACCTGGCAGCACTCTACAAATCCCAAGGACAGTACAGCGATGCCGAACCACTGTATAAAAAAGCTTTGGATATTGCTGAACTGAGCTTAGGGGTAGATCATCCCAACACAGCCAATATCCGTGAAAATCTGAAATCCTTGCGCGATAATTACGCTTAACCTCAGTGTAGTAAAAAATTATAAATTATCTAGTAGTGCCGCGTTACACCTTTGAGCCATTACGTGTAATTACTAACTATTGGCGGCAAGCTACGCTCCAAAACACCTTAACACTATTAGACCTTTATAGTATTAAGACATAATTTAATTAGAGTTTAAGCTGTTGTTTCAAGTCTTCTGTATCCTTCATCTGACTCCAATCAATATCACTATTCCGCAACAGTTCGACAGCCACACCAATTAGATGCTGAGGATAAACGCGATCGCCAGGGGGAACTGGCTCTAGATTATTGTCTCGAACTGTACGAGCGGTATCACTGAGCCATTCATGTTGTTCGCGGCTGATTTTGATGTTGATGGAAACAGGTTTTTCCTTTGATGCTGGTGCTGTCTCCTTAACTGACATCGGTTCAGGTATAGATTCCTGCGGCGACTCGGTTGTTTCTTTCTGGCTGGCTTTGATGCCAGAGAACTGGCTGAGTTTCATACCGCCCATCTTACTTTTTGTCATATACTATTAGACCTTTATACTATTAAATAATTAACGGTTAATAAGATACTACTTCCACGATTTCAAGCATTCTTTAGCTAATGACTGATAAGCCCTAGCACCACTGGACTTAGGCGCGTACTCATTAACTGGTTTTTGTTGTGCTATCGATTCAGCAACAGCGATATTCTCTGGAATTGTTGTATGGAGAAGACAATAGTTTAAATCTGCTGCTGCCTCAATCAACAAATCATCAGCTTCCTTAGTCAGAACTAATCGAGGCTTGTAACGCACCCTCATCACATCAATCTTGATGTCTGCCCTCTCACCTCGAATTAATTCAACCGCTTCGGACAACCCTTTGAGTGCTGCTGGTTCGCATAAAGTTGGGATCAGAACGCGTGAGCTTGCAAGAATCGCCTGCACAGATGCCACCCCTAAACTAGGCGGACAATCCATCAAACAGACATCGAAGCCAGTCAATTTAGATAACGCTGGGGTAAATAAATCATCCTTGGCTGTTAAGCGAAACATCCCAATGTCCCCAGGAATGAGCGAAAGGTGTTTTACCTGAGTTGCTAGGGGAGTAACAGACTTCTTATCAGTCAGCCAGTCTAAAGTAGTTGGACTCTTACCGTCCATGCCCAGACCAAATGAAGCAGTTCTTTGCCCATCTAAATCTATCAGCAGCACCTGGCGCTTGGGACTAGCTAAGGCGGCTCCTAGATTTATAGTGGTGGTACTTTTGCCTGTCCCGCCTTTAAAGTTGAATACTGCGATTTTCAACACTTGTTTATCCATATACATTTAATACCTTAATAAATTAACACTATTAAGATAAAATACTATATTAGTCTAATACGTTATGACGTTTATAGGATGTTAAAAATAAATCCTTTAGAATTGCCGTTTGTGTCTTTTCAGGAGCGCAAAATCTTACCAGCCAGCCCAGGAATATATTTTGCTATCTCCAGTAATGATGAGATTTTATACATTGGCAGAAGTACTAATTTGCGTAACCGATGGAAAAGCCATCACCGAGCGGTGCAGCTTAAATCGCAAAGTGAAGACATCCGGCTAGCTTGGTTGCAAGTTGATGATGAATCGCTGTTATCAGAGATTGAGGCTGCATTAATTGAGCATTTTGCTCCTGCTTTCAACAATACTCATTTACCAAACGGGATTATTCGGCTCACGGTAGACTTGCCCAAATCAATGCACCGTAAGCTGTCTGTGTTAGCTGCGAAGACAGGGAGGAAAAAAGCCGAGATTGTGAGGCTTTTGCTGGATGAAGCGCTTCAGAACGTAGAAGAGTAAAGTTCTATTTAAGAAGTATTTATGAGGCGATCCAGTTGTAATGACTGCGATCGCCTACTTTTTATGGCTTAAGTTGCTGGACTATCAGCGCAGGGCGAACGCATCTTATTTACTAATAAAAACTAAAAAAGATTTCAAAATGATATAGATAATCCTAAAAGTTGCTATGACTATAAATAAAATAAATCAATAAGCTACCCAAACTATAAGTTTAGCTTATATCTAGGTAAATCGCTATCTACTAATACTAAGAAATTCATTAATTGGGGACATCAAAGTATGCTTGTCTGGAGAAAAAGCGAAACTTGACGTAATGTGATTTGAATGATAATTTCAGTAGACCGAAAACTTTTGCGATCGCTAAAAAATAGTAGTGTATGATACCGTTTTTTGGGAAATATACAAAGGGTGATTGCGAGGATTAATTCATAAGCTAAGATTATGAATTAATCGCTTAAAATCAACCCAAACCAGGCTAAGTCAGATAAACTTCACAAGCTACCCCATAGTAGCGGTCTATTGCTTGACGTAAAAATTCAAGCATCTGTTTGAGGGTAAATAGATGAGAAAAAACTTGCCTAGAACTTCTTTTTAATCGGCTAAGATAATGCCATACCAAATAAATCCAAACATTGATAATTAGAAAAGCCAAAGCCACAAATAAAAACCGAATGATGGGATTTTTAACAGTAGTTTTAACCCGGCACTGGTTTTTCATTCGGTAGCTGCTTTAAATCCCAAAACGAAGGCGATAGTCGTCATGTATAAGGATGTAAAGATAGCTGTGCTTTATGGACGGCATAAATAAAAAACTCGCGTCCAAGCGAAAAGTCTTTTACCGTTTTTATATGTACAAACTATCCACACTTGAAAAGTAACCGACCCATATTTATCGCTGTTTAAAGTGTAAGAGGTTTTATAACTGCGGCGACCTCTAATCAACTGTCTAGTTCCTCCATTTTTACCTCGAATAATAGTCGGCATTTCAAATGAGATATCCAGAGCTTGTAACCAACGAATCACAGGCACACAAAAGAACTCCCTATCTAAATACAATCGCTCAATTTTTAACTTAATTGGCTCAATCAGTGCTAAAAGATAAGTTAAAATTGCTACTTTAGTGTCTTGTTGTCGAACAGCTTTGATGGCTAAGGTTACTCGTTTATGCTTCTTAATTACATACAAAGTAGCATAAGCATAAAAAGAACAAGTACCGCTTTTAGCTTTACTTCTATAAATATATGGTGCTTCTGATGCTGATGGTTCACCATAATATGGAATTAAGTTAAAATCAATGGCAATTTTTTGTTTTCCTTGTCGAATTCCATAGCTAAAATCAGAGTTTTAGGTGAGCATGTACATCGGAAACTGAAGATATTTAAAATTTTGTCCCTTACTTATAGAAATCGTCGAAAAAGATTTAGTTTGAGGTTTAATCTGATTGCTGCTCTCTACAATTACGAGCTTCATCTCCCCCAAACCGAATTTGCCTGACCGACTTTTGCAAGAGGTCTATTGCTTAGAAAAACATAATATATTGCTTCATGATTACTTAAATTAAATGTCATTAGTTATACCCTTGTAGTAGCAGCTTAAAAGATTGATATTAGAGAAGTAGTTTAAAAATATAGCTTGTCTGTCTACTACATGAATAAAAAATGGGCTGCTAAACGACTTACAATCAATCTCACATCCAGGGCGAACGCATCATGTCAATAAGACTACTATCTTGTCAATAAACCTAAAACTAATCTCATTAAGCTTTGTTTATTGACAAAGGAATAGAAATTGCTAATACCCTTAAGAATATCTTCGTTAAAAATGTTATTTCATCAATCCAACTATTTTGTTATGTGGTGCTTTTGACTGCCTACTCACTTTGAGTTTGGCAATACTTACTACGTAAGCGATCGCAGTACAACACTCTTCTCGCCTACTTTTTGCTGCAATACCAGCACAGCTAGGTAAAGCCAGTTGGCTTTAACCCTGACAAAAGTTATGTAGGAACTCTATTCATGGGCGGCTTTGATGCTCTCACCCAAAACTCCACTAACTTTTCTGTGAGTGGGAATAACAAATCCAGTTGGACAAAGTAGGTTTGTATACCTGGTGACATTATCTGCAAGGAGGTTATTAATTTGGCGAAAAACCAAAAACTTATACTTGCCCACTATTTACCAGTTACAAACAGACTGTTGGTCAGTTAAAAGCTGGTTTGGTTGCAGCCAGACCAGCTCTCAAATCCAAATACATTAACAAAAGGAAGGAAAAAATGGCTAACAAAGCCAATTCTAAGCAAACTAACTCTAATAATAAGCCAAAGGCTGACCTGCCCAAGGTTAACCTCGCTACAAGAGTGAAAAATACTTTGGGAAAAACAACGCTCAAAGTAACTTCACCTCCTGTTTTAATAGCTGGCATCGTTGTTAGCGGACTTGTTGGAGCAGTAGTAGCTCAACGCGTTCTTTCTGTAGTTGAGTCATCTAACTGCGGAGCATCAGTAAACTTCAAGTCTTCTCCTTCGTCTCTTTTGGACTTTCAACTTAAAAAGGAGGCTTGCAGCAAACCACCTGAAACAGCAGCTAAATAGGAAACACGTTTCCGAAATGAAGGCGATCGCTCTGGTCGCCTTTCCTCTTTCCTGCAATAAGACAGAAACTAAAGGGGAATCAAAAACGAAACGTGTGGCGCTTTTCAATGGACAAGGCGATCGCACTGGGTCGCCTTTTCCTCTAAGAAACTGATCTCTTCCCTCACTCTTTGATCCAGCCTGTGGTTCTGGTTCTGTTCTGGAAGAATCACTTTTTCTAGACTCAAAAGCAAAGGCGATCCAGTCTGTGGCTGCGATCGCCTTTGTTTATATGCGAAGGCAATTAGCGACGGCTGGCAGCATCCGCAGATGTCTCACTTGAAGATGGTAATTAGGTGAGCGATCGCATCTGATGAAATTGGGGGTTAATAATGCTCACACTCTTGGTATCCTTGCTTGAATCCCTCGATCATAACTGACAGATGCCCCGCCAACCTCGTGACCTAAAAGCAGGATATTGTTACCACATCACCACCCGTTGCAATAACCGTGAGTTTCACTTGAATCGTCGTGAATGTCGGGAGGTTTTTCTATATGCCATTAGAAAAGCATTGAATAAGTTTAAATTCAAGCTCTATGCTCTGTGCATTATGAGTAATCACGTTCACTATCTACTTGAACCAGAACAACCGGAAGACCTCCCCAAAATTATGCACTGGCTCAACTGGTACACTGCCATGTGCTTTAATCGAATGCTAAACCGCACAGGGCAATAACTCTTAGGGTGACGGCGCTAGCGACGGTGCCAGGTATCGAAATCGCCCAAATGCCTATGCTTTCGTAGGAAGTGCTTTTGTTAATAGATTGTTACAAAAGACTGTGATGCTTTGATGCTAAAGTTTTCACTGATCAAGAGGGACTCCTACCAGCGCCAAAAAAGTGGCGAATGTTACAAAATTGGCGTTTAATTGCAAATTAATTTTATAAGAAATATGTTACTATTACTTGTAGCGATAGACTTTTAGAATTTCGTCCCGTTTTAGCGCTAGAATATGCGTGCGGGGCAAAATTATCATAGGCATTTGCAAGCTGCCCCCTCCATAAGGGCAGCTTTGCTGCTTAGGAGCGAAAATTAAAGTATTTAGGACGGAGTTCTAGAAGTCTATCGCTAGCTTCAGGCTTTTTCCTTCTACTGGACTTCTCGCTACAAGTTCCGCTAGTCCAACTAGAACTAAAAACTATGAATTTTTTAAACGGATTAGTCTGTAGCTCAACCGAGCCTGAGAATCCTAAAGAAGACCCTGACAAGGAAAAAGCTCCTTGGGATTGGCGAAAATTGATTGAGACGATGAAAGACGTAGGTTCTGTTGTCTCTGTTGTTATTTCTCTACTTAAAATCCTCCAGGATCTAGGTCTACTTCAATGAAGGCGGATCGCTCCCATCACTCCCCTGTCCCGTTGGTGGTGTTGGTGTATTGGTGATGGGTGCGTAGTTTACCGCCGTAGGCATCGCCCTACTATCCTCTAAGAATGAAGGCGATCGCGGTTTGGGGGTGCGATCGCTCTTTTCCTCTAAGAAAAATTACTACTTTTTACCTGTTCTAAGAAAGTAGGTAATGAAGATTTCAATGAACTATCTACCACAATCTCCTTTCTTTTTACTGGAGTTTAGACTAGTTCGCGGTGCGAAACTCCAAACCTTTATGGCAACAGCTATACATCAAATATAAGCGCACCCATCCAAAACTTAACCTCTTAATTTATAGTACTTTTGAACTAAATATCTCCTCAGAGAAATCA